>CAJYKU010000013.1 GCA_913775175.1 uncultured Pantoea sp. | reverse complement strand
TCGAGTCTGATTATTATGTCGACCGCCATCGTATTTTTACTGCGTATCGATTATGAAACGCGCCTGGCGAAAGCGCAGGCGTTTACCCGAGGTGCCCGATGAGTAGCAAACGGCTGATGGTCATGGCTGGTGGAACCGGTGGACATGTTTTTCCGGGACTGGCAGTGGCACATCACCTGATGGAACAGGGATGGCAGGTGCGCTGGCTGGGCACTGCTGACCGTATGGAAGCCGATCTGGTACCGAAGCATGGTATCGATATCGATTTTATCCGTATCAGCGGATTACGCGGTAAGGGATTCAAAGCGTTATTGCTGGCACCGGTGCGCATTTTCAACGCCTGGCGTCAGGCGCGGCGCATTATGAAGCAGTGGCAGCCTGATGTCGTACTGGGTATGGGTGGCTATGTCTCAGGGCCTGGTGGTCTGGCGGCATGGAGCTGCGGTATCCCGGTGGTGCTGCATGAACAGAATGGCATTGCCGGCCTGACCAATAAATGGCTGGCGAAGATCGCGACCAAAGTGCTGCAGGCTTTTCCGGGCGCATTTCCGGCGGCGGATATTGTTGGTAACCCGGTGCGTACCGATGTGCTGGCTCTGCCGTTACCGGCTGAGCGACTGCACGATCGTCACGGTCCGCTGCGTGTGCTGGTAGTTGGCGGTAGCCAGGGGGCGCGGATCCTCAATCAGACACTACCTCAGGTAGCGGCTGAGCTGGGCGATGCCATTACAATCTGGCATCAGACCGGCAAAGGCGGTCAGAGAGTAGTAGAGCAGGCGTATCACGCAGCTGGCCAGCCGCAGCACAAGATAACAGAATTTATTGATGATATGGCCGCCGCCTACGCCTGGGCTGATGTGGTGGTCTGTCGTTCAGGTGCACTAACGGTCAGCGAAATCGCGGCCGCAGGTCTGCCGGCGATCTTTGTGCCGTTTCAGCATAAAGATCGTCAGCAGTACTGGAATGCGCTGCCGCTGGAGAAGGCGGGTGCCGCCAGAATATTTGAGCAGCCGCAGTTCACTGTTGAGGCCGTTACAGAGACGCTGCGACAGTGGGATCGTGCAACGCTGCTGACTATGGCAGAGCAGGCCCGGCAGGTCGCCATTCCTGACGCCACCGAGCGTGTTGCGCAGGAAGTCGCGCGTGCTGCAAAGTAACTTTTCAGGCCAGATGAGTGGGCCTGCATCCGTTATCAACGGATGCGAACAGGAAAACAGGTAACAGAAAGCGATGAATACACAACAACTGGCAAAACTGCGTTCTATTGTGCCCGAGATGCGACGCGTCCGGCACATCCACTTTGTTGGCATCGGTGGTGCCGGCATGGGCGGTATTGCCGAAGTGTTGGCGAATGAAGGCTATCACATCAGCGGTTCCGATCTGGCACCGAATGCGGTGACTCAACATCTGGCATCGCTGGGAGCAACTATCTATTTTAACCATCGCCCGGAAAATGTCACTGATGCAAGCGTAGTGGTGGTCTCTACCGCTGTGGCACAGGATAACCCGGAGCTGGTGGCGGCTCGCGAACAGCGTATCCCGGTGATCCGTCGTGCAGAGATGCTGGCGGAGCTGATGCGCTTTCGTCACGGTATTGCCATTGCCGGTACGCATGGCAAAACCACGACCACGGCGATGGTCACCAGTATCTATGCTGAGGGCGGGATGGACCCGACGTTTGTCAATGGTGGCCTGGTTAAAGCCGCGGGCACACATGCCCGGCTTGGCAGCAGCCGCTATCTGATTGCTGAGGCTGATGAGAGCGACGCCTCGTTTCTGCATTTGCAGCCCATGGTAGCGATTGTGACCAATATTGAAGCGGATCACATGGATACCTATCAGGGTGATTTTGAAAACCTGAAACAGACCTTTATCAACTTTTTGCACAACCTGCCGTTTTACGGTCGCGCAGTGCTCTGTGTTGATGATGCAGTGATCCGCGAACTGATCCCACGTGTAGGCCGGCAGATCACCACATATGGCTTCAGTGACGATGCTGATGTACGGGTGGAGAATTACGAACAGCGCGGTGCGCAGGGACATTTCACCCTGATCCGACACGACAAGCCCCTGCTTCATGTGACGCTGAACGCACCTGGCCGCCATAATGCGTTAAACGCAGCTGCTGCGGTCGCTGTTGCCACTGAAGAGGGAATTGCTGACGATGCCATTCTTGCTGCGCTGGAGAGTTTCCAGGGCACGGGTCGTCGGTTTGATGTGCTGGGCGAATTTGATACTGCAGCGATAAATGGCAAACCAGGCAGTGCCATGCTGGTGGATGATTATGGACACCACCCGACAGAAGTTGATGTCACGATCAAAGCTGCTCGCGCTGGCTGGCCAGATAAAAAGCTAATGATGGTTTTTCAGCCGCATCGCTACACCCGGACGCGCGATCTGTTTGAGGACTTTGCCAGCGTGCTCTCGCAGGTCGATGTGCTACTGATGCTGGAGGTCTATCCGGCTGGTGAAGCACCTATCCCCGGAGCAGACAGCCGCTCTCTTTGCCGTGCTATTCGCAATCGCGGTAAAGTCGACCCTATCCTGGTAGCTGAACATGATGCGCTACCGGATGCACTGGCACCACTGCTATCAGGCGATGATTTAGTGATTGTTCAGGGCGCAGGCAACATAGGAAAAATTGCACGCCGGCTGGCTGAGAGCCAGTTGCAGGCTGCACCAGCCCGGGAGGAACGTCATGGCTGATAAAGTTGCCGTATTGATGGGCGGCACCTCTGCGGAGCGCGATGTCTCGCTGATGTCAGGCAGTGCAGTAGTGGCTGGCTTGCAGGAGATGGGCGTTGATGCGCATGGCGTAGACACTCGCGACAGTTCTGTACTGACACTAAAGCAGCAGGGATTTACCAAAGCTTTTATTGCGCTGCATGGTCGTGGTGGCGAAGATGGAACCCTGCAGGGCGTGCTGGAATTTCTGCAGCTGCCCTATACCGGCAGCGGTGTTATGGCTTCTGCTATCACCATGGACAAACTGCGTACCAAACTGCTCTGGCAGGGCAGGGGATTGCCATCCGGAAAGTTTGTCTGGCTGACACGCCAGCAATATCAGCAGGGCCTGGATGCATCGGCTATGGCTGCCATTGACGCGCTGGGGCTGCCGCTGTTTGTTAAACCGAGCTGTGAAGGCAGCAGCGTTGGTATCAGTCGCGTCGACAGTGCCGATAACCTGCCGGCCGCGCTGGATGAAGCGTTTCGTCACGACAATGATGTGCTGATTGAAGCTTTTTTAAGCGGTGATGAATATACCGTGGCAATTGTCGGTGAAGAAATTCTGCCATCCATTAAGATTAAAGCCACCAGTCTCTTCTATGACTATGAAGCAAAATATATTTCTGAGGATACTCAGTACTTTTGCCCCAGTGGTTTGAGTGCCGAACGGGAAGCAGAGTTGCAGACGCTGGTGCTGGCGGCGTGGCGTGCACTGGGCTGCAGCGGCTGGGGACGCGTGGATGTGATGACGGATAGCGAGGGACGTTTTCAGCTGCTGGAGGTGAATACCTCACCAGGCATGACCAGCCACAGCCTGGTACCGATGGCAGCGCGGCAGGCGGGATATAGTTTCCCGCAGCTTGTTACGCGTATTCTGGCGCTGGCTGACTGATATGTCTCAGGCAGCGCTACGCGTACGCAATCGCGAACCTCAGGAGCGGGCCCGTACCGGACGCAGTAATGGAGCACGCCTGTTTGGCATCATGTTTCTGCTGCTGGTGCTGGGCACTATGATAGCGGGTGGTATGGTGGTGCTGAAGTGGATGAACGACGCCTCACGTTTACCACTGTCGAAGCTGGTAGTGACAGGACAAACGCACTACACCACGCACGATGATATTCGCCAGGCGATTTTATCGCTGGGCGCACCTGGCACCTTTATGTCGCAGGATGTCGATATCATCCAGCAGCAGATTGAACGTCTGCCGTGGATTAAACAGGTCAGTGTGCGCAAGCAGTGGCCTGATGAGCTGAAGATAAACCTGGTGGAATATGTTCCGGTAGCACGCTGGAACGACTCACATATGGTTGATGCTGATGGTGTTTCTTTCAGCGTACCGGCCAGTCATATGGGCAAAGAGACGCTGCCGATGCTCTACGGGCCTGAAGGCAGCGAAAAAGAGGTGCTGGCTGGCTATCACTCTTTTCGGGATGTATTACAGGCCAGCAAGTTTACTCTGAAGGTCGCGTCAATGACGGCGCGTCGCTCATGGCAACTGGTCACCAGCGAAGATATCCGTATTGAGCTGGGGCGCAGTGATATCATGAAGCGTCTGAACCGTTTTATTGAGCTCTATCCGGAGTTGCAGTTGCAGGGCCAGAACGAAAGCAAACGCGTTGATTATGTTGATCTACGCTACGACTCTGGCGCAGCAGTGGGCTGGGCTCCGCTACCGATCGAGCTACAGGACAGTAATCAGCAACAGAATCAGGCACAGGCTAAACCACAATGATCAAGGCAACGGACAGAAAACTGGTAGTAGGACTTGAAATTGGCACCGCAAAGGTTGCCGCTCTGGTTGGAGAAATTCTGCCCGATGGCATGGTCAATATTATCGGTGTGGGCAGCTGCCCATCCCGGGGTATGGATAAAGGTGGCGTAAACGATCTTGAGTCGGTGGTGAAGTGTGTACAGCGCGCCATCGATCAGGCGGAATTGATGGCGGATTGCCAGATTTCGTCGGTTTACCTCGCATTATCGGGAAAACACATCAGCTGTCAGAACGAAATCGGGATGGTTCCGATTTCCGAAGAGGAAGTGACTCAGGATGATGTAGAGAATGTCGTGCATACGGCTAAATCAGTACGCGTACGTGATGAACATCGTATTCTGCATGTTATTCCGCAGGAGTATGCGATTGATTACCAGGAAGGGATCAAAAACCCGGTAGGACTCTCCGGGGTGCGTATGCAGGCAAAAGTACATTTAATCACCTGTCACAACGATATGGCGAAAAATATCGTCAAGGCAGTTGAACGTTGCGGCCTCAAAGTTGACCAACTGATTTTTGCCGGGCTGGCATCCAGTTTTTCTGTATTGACAGAAGATGAACGTGAGCTGGGCGTCTGTGTTGTCGATATCGGTGGCGGTACAATGGATATCGCAGTCTACACTGGCGGCGCACTGCGTCACACCAAAGTCATTCCCTATGCCGGGAATGTGGTAACCAGCGATATTGCCTATGCTTTTGGCACGCCGCCTACAGATGCAGAAGCGATCAAAGTGCGGCATGGTTGCGCACTGGGCTCGATTGTTGGCAAAGATGAGAATGTTGAAGTCCCCAGCGTAGGCGGACGACCGCCGCGGAGTCTGCAGCGCCAGACACTGGCTGAGGTTATTGAACCGCGCTATACCGAACTGCTGAATCTGGTAAATGACGAGATTCTGCAGCTTCAGGAGCAGCTGCGTCAGCAGGGCGTGAAACATCATCTGGCCGCAGGTATTGTATTAACCGGCGGCGCGGCGCAGATTGAAGGTCTGGCTGCGTGCGCACAACGCGTATTCCATACGCAGGTGCGTATCGGGCAGCCATTAAATATTACCGGCCTGACTGATTATGCGCAGGAGCCTTACTACTCCACGGCGGTAGGTCTGCTGCATTATGGTAAAGAGTCTCACCTGAATGGTGATGCCGAAACAGAAAAAAGAGCATCAGTGGGCAATTGGTTTAAACGCATCAATAGCTGGCTGAAAAAAGAGTTTTAATTTTGATAAAAGGAGATCATGCTGGCAATGTTTATGATCTCCAGGCGAACAGGCACATAACGGAGAGAAATCATGTTTGAACCTATGGAATTAACCAATGACGCGGTGATTAAAGTCATCGGCGTCGGCGGTGGCGGTGGCAACGCCGTAGAGCACATGGTGCGCGAGCGTATCGAAGGTGTGGAATTCTTTGCTGTGAATACCGACGCGCAGGCGTTGCGTAAAACAGCGGTTGGCCAGACGATCCAGATCGGGACCAATATTACCAAAGGTCTTGGTGCCGGGGCTAACCCGGAAGTGGGTCGTACCTCAGCAGAGGAAGATCGCGAAGCACTGCGTTCTGCGCTGGATGGGGCAGACATGGTGTTTATCGCTGCAGGTATGGGCGGCGGTACCGGTACAGGTGCTGCGCCGGTAGTAGCAGAAGTTGCAAAAGATCTCGGTATCCTGACGGTTGCTGTTGTGACCAAGCCCTTCAATTTTGAAGGTAAAAAGCGTATGGCGTTTGCTGAACAGGGTATCGCTGAGTTATCCAAGCACGTTGACTCCCTGATCACGATCCCAAATGACAAGCTGCTGAAAGTGCTGGGCCGCGGCATCTCGCTGCTGGATGCGTTTGGTGCAGCGAATGATGTGCTGAAAGGCGCGGTACAGGGCATCGCCGAGCTGATCACCCGTCCGGGTCTGATGAACGTTGACTTCGCTGACGTGCGTACTGTGATGTCAGAGATGGGTTACGCCATGATGGGTTCTGGCGTGGCATGTGGCGAAGATCGCGCAGAAGAAGCGGCAGAAATGGCTATCTCCAGCCCACTGCTGGAAGATATCGATCTCTCTGGCGCGCGCGGCGTGCTGGTGAACATCACCGCTGGCTTCGATCTGCGTCTGGATGAGTTTGAGACCGTGGGTAATACCATCCGCGCATTTGCTTCTGACAATGCGACCGTGGTTATTGGTACCTCTCTGGATCCAGAGATGAACGATGAGCTGCGCGTCACCGTGGTGGCTACCGGTATCGGTATGGATAAGCGTCCTGAGATTACGCTGGTGACCAACAAACCTGCTGCACAACCGGTTATGGATCATCGTTACCAGCAGCATGGGATGGCACCGCTGCCTCAGGAGCAGAAACCTGCGGCTAAAGTGGTGAATGAACAGCCCGCTGCATCCGGTAAAGAGCCAGATTATCTGGACATCCCGGCTTTCCTGCGTAAACAGGCGGATTAAGAATAACCCGATAATTGGGAATTTCCGCTTTTTGTGCTAAAGTCTTCGCCCGCTGGTAATTTATACTAGCGGTCGGATGGGTAATATTGCGAGATAATGCGATGATCAAACAAAGGACATTAAAACGTATTGTTCAGGCGACTGGTGTCGGTTTACATACCGGCAAGAAAGTCACACTGACCTTACGCCCTGCGTCGGCTAACACCGGGGTCATCTATCGTCGCACTGACTTGAATCCACCGGTTGATTTCCCGGCTGATGCAAAATATGTGCGCGACACCATGCTGAGTACCTGCCTGGTGAATGATGAAGGCGTACGTATTTCAACCGTTGAACACCTGAACGCCGCGCTGGCTGGTCTGGGTATCGATAACATTATTGTGGAAGTCGATGCGCCAGAAATTCCAATTATGGATGGCAGCGCCGCGCCTTTTATCTATCTGCTGATGGATGCAGGCGTTGAAGAGCTGAACTGCGCGAAAAAATTTGTGCGGGTTAAGCAGGCGGTACGGGTCGAAGATGGTGACAAGTGGGCTGAGATCAAACCTTACAACGGTTTCTCTCTCGACTTCACTATCGATTTCAAACATCCGGCTATTGATTCAAGCTCGCAGCGTTACCAGCTCAACTTCTCGGCTGAGGCGTTTGTACGCCAGATCAGTCGTGCGCGTACCTTTGGCTTTATGCGCGAAATCGAGTATCTGCAGTCTAAAGGCCTGTGCCTGGGCGGTAGTTTAGATTGCGCGATCGGTCTCGACGATTTCCGCGTACTGAACGAAGATGGTCTGCGCTTTGAAGATGAGTTTGTTCGGCACAAAATGCTGGACGCTATCGGCGATCTGTTTATGTGTGGCCACAACGTGATTGGCGCATTCTCGGCGTACAAATCGGGCCACGCGCTGAATAACAAATTGCTGCAGGCGGTTCTGGCGAAGCAGGAAGCCTGGGAATGGGCGACCTTCGAAGATGAAGCTGAACTGCCACTGGCGTTTAAAGCCCCTAATTTAGTACTGGCGTAACTGCTGTCAGTAAAACGGCAGATACTCTGACACTCTCTCCGGTCAGCGGTATCTGCCGTTTTTTATTGTCTGCTTTTCTTCTGCGATCTTTCTCGCAATCCTATCTGATACCTGCTGAATCGCTGTGCAAAAGCGTGAAATCAGCCGCGCGCTGCTCGATCTCTGCTGTAGAAGCCGTATATAAGTGCTATTATCAGGCGCACATACAGAAGCTGGCACTCTACCAGCCTTAGTGGTGACTCTTGGATAAGATTGTGGGCGGGTTGTGATCGGGATTTTTTCGCGCTGGCGACAATTAGGCAGACGCTATTTCTGGCCTCATCTCCTGCTGGGAATGGTGGCGGCCAGTCTCGGCATGCCTGCCTGCGCGCAAAGTTCAGAGCCATCAGCAAACGACTCACCTGTCAGCAGCCTGTTTACCGGCAATGTTGTCCACTTTGATCATCTGATCCGGCTGCAGGAGAGCGCACGGCGTTCCGGGGTGAATGTCGATTACTGGCATCAGCACGCTATTCGCACCGTTATTCGCCATCTCTCATTCAGCTTGTCGCCGGTTACTGAAACAGAAGCAGAAACTGCATTGCCGCTTGCGGTGCAGAAGCTGGCGCTGATTGACTCACTCCAGGCGCTGTTGACATCGCAGATACAGCCGCAGCTGACTCATCTGCCGCAGTCGCTGGCTGCTTATTCCCCGCCATCTACCCCAGCAGTTGCCGACTGGCAGGCTGCAATTGATAGCATTCGCGCCGGACCTTTCGTGGCCTGATTATATCGTTTTCTTACCCTTTTACAGATTTAGCAGGCCGCCACAATGCGGCTGAAAAGAGAATAATTGATCATGTTTATCAAAATGTTAACGAAAGTATTCGGCAGCAGCAACGATCGTACTCTGCGCCGTATGCGCAAAGCTGTTGATGCAATTAATAAAATGGAACCTGAGTTCGTCAAACTCTCTGACGACGAGCTAAAAGCGAAAACCAACGAGTTTCGTGCGCGCCTGGAGAAGGGCGAAGCGCTGGAGAGCCTGCTACCGGAAGCCTTTGCCACGGTACGTGAAGCGAGTAAGCGCGTATTTGGCATGCGCCACTTTGATGTACAGCTTATCGGCGGCATGGTGCTGAACGAACGCTGCATCGCAGAGATGCGTACCGGTGAAGGTAAAACGCTGACCGCTACGCTGCCAGCCTATCTGAATGCTCTGAGCGGTAAAGGTGTGCATGTCGTTACCGTCAACGACTATCTGGCACAGCGTGATGCGGAAAATAACCGTGCCCTGTTTGAATTTCTTGGTCTGAGCATCGGGATTAACCTGCCGGGTATGCCAGCGGTTGCCAAGCGCGAAGCCTATGCGGCCGATATCACCTACGGTACAAACAACGAATATGGGTTTGACTACCTGCGTGACAATATGGCGTTTAGCCCGGAAGAGCGTGTACAGCGTAAGCTGCACTATGCGCTGGTCGATGAGGTGGACTCCATTCTGATTGATGAGGCGCGTACGCCGCTGATCATCTCCGGCCCGGCGGAAGATAGCTCTGATCTCTATATCAAAGTAAACAAAATCATCCCGCACCTGGTTCGTCAGGAGAAAGAGGATTCGGATAACTTCCAGGGCGAAGGCGACTTCTGGGTTGATGAGAAAGCGCGTCAGGCTCATATGACTGAGCGCGGCCTGGTCAAGGTTGAAGAGCTGCTGGTCAGCCAGGGCATTATGGAAGAGGGTGAGTCACTCTATTCACCAACCAATATTATGCTGATGCATCACGTTACTGCGGCGCTGCGTGCCCATGCGCTGTTTACGCGTGATGTGGACTATATTGTCAAAGAGGGTGAGGTCATCATCGTTGATGAACACACCGGACGTACCATGCAGGGTCGCCGCTGGTCTGATGGCCTGCACCAGGCAATTGAAGCCAAAGAGGGTGCGGAAATTCAGAATGAGAATCAGACGCTGGCCTCGATTACCTTCCAGAACTATTTCCGCCTCTATGAGAAGCTGGCCGGGATGACCGGTACTGCTGATACTGAAGCGTTTGAATTCAGCTCTATCTATAAACTTGACACCATTGTGGTTCCGACCAACCGCCCGATGGTGCGTAAAGATATGGCCGATCTGGTCTATATGACAGAAAAAGAGAAAATCGATGCCATTATCGAAGATATCCGGGCCTGTACTGCCAAAGGACAGCCGGTGCTGGTCGGTACTATCTCAATCGAGAAATCGGAAGTTGTCTCAACTGAGCTGACACGTGCTGGTATTAAGCACAGCGTGCTGAACGCCAAGTTCCACGCCAGCGAAGCAGATATTGTTGCGCAGGCGGGTCAGCCAGGAGCCGTGACCATCGCCACCAACATGGCGGGTCGTGGTACTGACATCGTGCTGGGGGGCAGCTGGCAGGCCGAAGTTGCAGCGCTTGAGGCGCCTGCAGATGAGCAGGTGCAGGCGATTAAAGAGGCGTGGAAACAGCGTCACGATGCGGTGCTGGCAGCAGGCGGTCTGCATATTATCGGTACTGAGCGCCATGAATCACGTCGTATTGATAATCAGCTGCGCGGCCGTGCAGGTCGTCAGGGTGATGCAGGTTCATCCCGCTTCTATCTCTCTATGGAAGATGCGCTGATGCGTATTTTTGCTTCCGACCGTGTCTCTAATATGATGCGTAAACTGGGGATGAAGCCTGGTGAGGCAATTGAGCACCCGTGGGTGACTAAAGCAATTGCAAACGCTCAGCGTAAAGTAGAAAGCCGCAACTTCGATATTCGTAAGCAGCTGCTGGAATATGACGATGTGGCAAACGATCAGCGCCGTGCGATCTACAGCCAGCGTAATGAGCTACTGGATGTCTCTGATGTTTCCGACACCATTAACAGCATCCGTGAAGATGTGTTTAAAGCCACTATCGACAGCTATATTCCGCCGCAGTCACTGGAAGAGATGTGGGATGTTCCGGGTCTGGAAGAGCGCCTGCGTAATGATTTTGACCTCGATCTGCCAATTGCTGAATGGCTGGATAAAGAGCCGGATCTGCACGAAGAGACGCTGCGCGAACGCATTATGACTCATGCCCGCGATAGCTATGCTGCGAAACAGGACGTTGTAGGCGCTGAGATGATGCGTAACTTTGAAAAAGGCGTCATGCTCCAGACGCTTGACTCCCTGTGGAAAGAGCATCTGGCGGCGATGGATTATCTGCGCCAGGGGATTCATCTGCGCGGTTATGCGCAGAAAGATCCTAAGCAGGAGTACAAGCGCGAATCTTTTGCCATGTTTGCAGCGATGCTGGAATCCCTGAAGTATGAAGTGATCAGTACGCTGAGCAAGGTTCAGGTGCGGATGCCGGAAGAGGTTGAAGCGATGGAGCAGCAGCGTCGTGAAGAGGCTGAGCGTCTGGCACAGCAGCAGCAACTGAGCCACGTGGATGATGATACCGCCGCCGCGAAAGCGCTGGCTGCTCAGGGTGGAGAGCGTAAAATCAGTCGCAACGATCCCTGCCCGTGCGGATCGGGTAAAAAATATAAACAGTGTCATGGTCGTCTGGCCTGACAGTAAAAAGGAGCCTGCGGGCTCCTTTTTTTATTCCGGCAATGCGTCACAGCAGTGAATCATTAACATCTGCTGTGGTCTGTTTTACACTTTGCGCTCTTACATAATAAAGCGGAATTGAGTTTATGAAGCACCTGCAGGTTGCAGTAGGTATTATCCGTAACGCCAGCCGTCAGATATTTCTTGCGCAGCGCGCCGCCAGCTCATATATGGCGAACAAGTGGGAGTTTCCTGGCGGGAAAATTGAACAGGATGAGAGTGCTGAGCAGGCGCTAAAGCGTGAGCTGATGGAAGAGACCGGTATTGATGTCACAGCGGCAACCGCGATTGGCCAGGCCGACCACAGCTACGACGATCTGCGCGTGACGCTGCACTTCTTTCTGGTGGAGGAGTGGCAGGGCGAGCCATGGGGACGCGAAGGACAGCCGCAGCGCTGGGTCGCGCAGCGTGATTTGGTCGCCGATGAATTTCCGGCGGCAAATCACGCCCTAATCGCACGCCTGGTCGCTGACGAGCTGTAACAATTGCTGAGGGGCAACGTGCCCCGTGACGATTAGTGCTGCTCTTCGCTCCAGTCGTCACTATCAGTCAGGTCGCCACTGCTGGGGATACGCTTTTCCTCAGCAGCCCATTCACCAAGATCAATCAGCTGGCAGCGTTTGCTGCAAAACGGACGCCACGGACTTAGTTCATCCCACATGACATCTTTGCCGCAGCCCGGGCAGGGTACGGTAATCATTTCCTCAGACATAACTTCCTCTAACAGCAGGCCAGATCAAAATTGAGACGGGCCGGAACGTTACCCTGCTCACTATCCAGCGGTAAAAAACGAATAGCATAACGGCTTTTGTGACCCGAAATTTGCGGGTAGAGCGCATCTTCCAGCGTCAGCTTTAGCCGCAGTAAATCGGCATCCTCGGCGTTATCCTGATAAAAACCGTTCAGGCTGGTCTGATGCCGGAACACCCCTGACTGGCGTATCAGATCAAGGATCATGGCAAGGCTGTTGCGCAGCGGATCAAGTGACGCCAGCCAGCCATTGACCTGCGTATCACGCAGCTCTTGCTCCTGGTGCAGCCAGATATGTAAACCAGGCAGATCGAAGCTGCAGCAGCCACCCGGAATGCTGAGCCGCTGGCGCACCAGCGCGATCAGGCGATCTTCGCGTAGCGGCTGCCCCATGCGCGGTGCATTCATGAGTTCCGCGGAAAGCTGCCGCAGACGGCTGCTGAGCTGAGTGACGGTCTGCTCATCCACACCGGGCACATCCAGCCAGGCGCGCAGTTTCTGTTGCTGACGCTCAAGCTCTTTTAGCAGTTCGGTACGCATATCGCCACGCTCAAAGATATCCAGCAGATCGCTGATAATGCGAAACACACCCAGAGCCGCAACTGAATTATCTACCGGCACAGTCTCATGCAGCTGATTCAGCAGAAACTCGACGCGTAGCCAGGTACGCATTTTCTCATTCAATGGGTGTTCAAACAGAACAACTGTACTCATTTTCTTAATCCCGTCCGGTTGCTGCCATGCTTAAATAGCGCTGGTGGAGCTCAGCAACACGCGGCAGCACCTGATCCGGCGTGCCGCTATTATCGATAATGTCATCCGCCCAGGCGAGACGCTGTTCACGACTGACCTGAGCGGCAAGAATACTTTTCGCCTGACTGAGAGATACGCCGTCGCGCTGGCGTGTGCGCTGCAGCTGAATAGTTTCATCGACATCGACGACCAGAACGCGATCGGCCTGATGCTGCAGGCCATTCTCTATCAGCAGCGGCACTACCCAGACAACATAAGGCGATAACGCCTGTGTCTTGAGCTGCTGCGTACGAGCGTTTATCAGCGGATGCAGTAGCTGGTTAAGCCAGTTTTTCTCCTGCGGCTGCTGAAAAATAATCTCCCGCAGCCGGGCGCGATAAAGCGTGCCCTCTGCGGTGAGAATGGATTCACCGTGACGCTTAACAATTGCCTGCAAGGCAGATGTGCCAGGTTTAACGACCTCACGGGCTATGACATCGGCATCAATAATTTCTATGTTGAAGGCGGAAAAGGCATTGGCAACAGTGCTTTTACCACTGCCAATGCCCCCGGTAAGCGCAACGGTAAACGGCATAAATGTGTTCTCCCTGTTTAGCGATCGTGCTGCTGACTCAGTGCAAAAATGAGAGCAGCGTCACATGCATAACGATCGGCTAAATTTATGGGATTGTAGCGTAAATAAAGTGAAATTCGCAGTCTTGCCACTGCAGTTATAGCGAGTATGATAACGACACTGGAGCCGTGAGCGCTACCCGAACTGCGGTTCGTTATCACTAACCAGGACCCTCTGTTATGCGTATAGAAGAAGATATCAAACTGGGCTTCAAGGATGTATTAATCCGCCCGAAACGTTCCACGCTGAAAAGCCGTTCTGATGTGGAGCTGGCACGCACATTTACCTTTAAACACTCCGGACTCAGCTGGAGCGGGGTACCTGTCATTGCCGCAAATATGGATACCGTTGGTACTTTTACCATGGCAGAAGCCCTGGCAAATTTTAACGTGCTTACTGCAGTGCATAAACACTACAGTGTCGGGGCATGGCAGGCATTTATTCAGCGTGTGCCAGCGTCCGTGCTTGATTACATCATGGTTTCAACCGGCACCTCTGAGGCTGATTTTAGTAAACTTAATGCCATTCTGGCGCTTTCTCCACAGCTTAAATTTATCTGTATCGATGTCGCTAACGGCTACTCTGAACACTTTGTTACTTTTCTGCAGCGTGCCCGCGAGCACTTTCCGGACAAAACCATCTGTGCAGGTAATGTTGTAACCGGTGAGATGGTTGAGGAGCTAATCCTGTCAGGCGCGGATATCGTGAAAGTTGGTATCGGCCCGGGTTCTGTCTGCACCACCCGGGTAAAAACCGGTGTGGGATATCCGCAACTCTCTGCCGTTATCGAATGTGCTGATGCAGCACACGGACTGGGCGGACAGATTGTCAGTGACGGCGGCTGTGCGGTTCCAGGTGATGTCGCCAAAGCATTTGGCGGCGGTGCTGACTTTGTAATGCTTGGCGGAATGCTGGCGGCACACGATGAGTGTGAAGGCACCATTGTTGAAGAGCAGGGCGAACAATTTATGCTGTTCTACGGCATGAGTTCCGAATCTGCCATGAAGCGGCATGTCGGTGGTGTAGCGCAATATCGTGCCGCAGAGGGCAAAACTGTTCGTCTGCCACTGCGCGGCCCGGTTGATGAGACCATCCGGGATATTATGGGTGGGCTGCGTTCCGCCTGTACCTATGTAGGTGCGGAACGTCTGAAAGAGCTCACCAAGCGCACTACGTTTATCCGCGTAGCGGAGCAGGAAAATCGCGTCTTTACCCGTTAAGACGCAGCAACGGGCGCACGCCGCGCCCGTTAACCGATCACTTCTCCCAGGCTAAATACCGGCAGATACATCGCAATTACCAGCGTACCAACGATAGCGCCCACCACCAGCATCATGGCTGGTTCCAGCGCGGCTGCCAGCACTTCTGCTCGTGCCGATGTTTCAGTCTCGTGCCACTCTGCCAGCCGGGCCAGCATGGTATCCAGCGCACCAGCCTCCTCACCTACGCCAATCAGCTGTGCGCATAGCGGTGTAAAAAGCGCGTGCTGTTGTAATGCCTGATGTAGCGGAGCACCAGCAGCTATATGCGTCTGCAGGCCAGCTATCGCTTCCCGCCAGAGACGAGCGGTCAGTGTGATTTCAACGGCCTGCAAACTCTGCAGCAGCGTGAGTCCGGCCTGCTGCGTTAGCGCTAAAATGGCATATATCTGGCTAAGTTGTGCACCGCGCCAGAGTGGTGCGATGAGCGGCATACGCAGTAGCAACTGTTCAGCCCAGCGTTGACAGCGAGCTGAACGCCGCCAGAACTGCCGTACAGCTAAAGCCAGCAGGGTAGTCAGCACTAACAGCGGTAGCGCTATCCGCTGCAGAAGCTCAGAAAGCGCGACTACGCCAGCAGTAAATGCGGGCAGCGGCGCTTCAAAGCTGGCGTAGACCGCCACAAATTCAGGAAGCACAAACAGCAGCATACCGGCACTGACCAGCAGCGCCACCAGCAGAATAAACAGCGGGTAGCGCAGTGCTTTAGCCGTCTTCTGCCGCAGCTGCCGCTGTTTTATCTGTTGTCGGGCCAGTCGCAGGCAGCAGCTATCGAGCTGCCCGGTGGTTTCCCCTACCTGTACCAGAGCGGAGAAGAGCGGCGGGAAAAGGCGAGGCCAGCTCTGCAAAGCCCGTGAGAAGGGCTGGCCTGCCATCACCTGCTGCTGGAGTTCGTTCAGTACAATTCGCCATCCGCTGTGAGGGTGATCCTGAGCCAGCAATGTCAGGCTTTCAGCCAGCGGCAATCCAGCTTTAAGCAGGGTGGAGAGCTGCTCCATTAACTCGATCTTCTGCTGCCACTTCCAGTCGCGCCAGTGCCAGGCTCGGCCGCGTTGCCAGCTGACTATCAGCAAACCCCGGTCAGAAAGCTGATGCAGCAGGGCTTCCCGATCTTTCAGCAGCGACTCTCCGCTCTGTAGTGCGCCCATACTATCAAGCGCCTGCCAGCTAAACTGATAGAGTTTAGCCATCATCCATTCCCGTTATGCGCTGCATCTCCTCGAAAGAGGTGTCTCCGCGGCTTACTGCTTCAAGTCCGGCGCTCTGTAATGTTTTCATCCCCTGCTGGCTGGCAAGCTGAAGCAGATGCTCCAGCGGCATCTCCGATGAAATCGCATTTTGCAGCTTATTGTTAACGGGTAAGAGCTCGAATAACGCCAGACGACCATAATAGCCAGAAAAGCAGTGATCGCAGCCAGGCGCACGCCAGGTTTGTAGCGTACCGGGCCAGATCGCCGATGGCAAATGTGCAATCGCCTGGGCCGGTTGCCGGCAATGTACACACAGGCGACGAACCAGCCGCTGAGCGATCACCAGCTGCAGGGCCGGCCCCAGCAGATAACCCGGGATCTCCATCTGCCTTAATCGCGTCAGCGTCTCTGCGGTTGAATTGGTGTGAAGCGTGGATATCACCAGATGACCGGTCTGTGCTGCTTTCACCGCAATGCTGGCAGTTTCGCTGTCGCGGATCTCGCCAACCATAATCACATCCGGATCCTGGCGCAGCAGTGCGCGCAATATGCGATTAAAATCGAGCCCGCTGCGCGGTTGTACCTGAGTCTGGTTGATTCCGTTTAACGGTATCTCTACCGGATCTTCGACGCTGCAGATATTTTTTTCCGGCACGTTAAGCGCACTGAGACTGCTATAGAGGGTAAAGGTTTTCCCGCTGCCAGTGGGGCCGGTGACCAGAATCAATCCCTGAGGTTTTGCCAGTGCCTGCTTTAGCAGGCGCAGTTGCGCCAGCGGCATACCCAGTTTATCCAGTGCGATAGCGCTGTTTTCACTCTGTAGCAGGCGTACTACCGCCTTTTCGCCATAGCTTACCGGCAGGGTCGCAAGGCGAAATGCAGCCTGATACTCATCGAGCTCGCGCGTAAACTGCCCATCCTGCGGCAGACGCCGTTCTGCGATATCGAGAGCAGCAAGCACTTTCAGGCGCGCAAGCACCGCAGCAGGCTGCATCTCTGGCAGGCGGGGCAGATTGTGCAGCACACCATCAATACGTAACCGGATACGCAGCCCCTGCGGCTGTGGTTCAATATGGATATCTGAAGCGCGTCGTTGTATCGCCTGGCGCAGAAGATAATCAACGACTTCCGTGGCTGACTCAGCGCTGTGCTGCTCTGATAAAGCCGCACCGTTCTCCGATTGATGCAGCGCCTGCTCCAGGCGTGCAGCAGGCCAGCACTCAATCTCCACTGTACACTGACTGGCAAACTGCAACGCTTCCAGTAGCTGCGGGTGAGGGGATTCTGCAACCGCAACGCGTAGCACCCTGTCGTCGTGGTGTAACAGTTGTGCCTGATAACGATCGCACAAGGTGACCAGAGCCGGATCGTGCTTACTCATTACTGTTATCTCCATCGGCAAAGCGGAACTGCTCCAGACAGTTATCACGCAGGCTGATGTTGTCACTGGTGCAGCTGCGCTGCCAGCTTAGCGTTCCTTCTGTGTTACTCCAGACTGGCTGCATCTCAACGTTCAGACCACTCAGGCTCTCCTGGCCAGTCATGGTAATCACGCCATTTGTGACATCCAGAGTCGCGACATAGCGTGAGCCTTTAGCTGGCGGAATACCGCGTTCGCCGGCCTGACACTGCGCGGGGCCGCCTCGCTCAATAGCGCAAAGCTCGACAGCAGTTTTGTAGGGAAGCATGGTCTGCAACATGTCAGTCAGCGCTGCCCGTTGCAGATAGTTTTGATAAGCTGGCAGGCCAATCGCGCTGAGAATCGCGACAATGCCGATAACAATCATAAGTTCAATCAGGGTAAAACCGTGTTGTCTTTCCATAGCCGGGCTCCTTTTACACAGAGCCGTCACGGTAATCAAAGTGGCAGAAGCGCAAAAGCAGATTGCCGCATCGCTGGAAAACATTGCACAACAATTGTAATGCGTTACTGCATACATCATCTGTTTTGCGGAGCGAACGCACACTCTGACCTGGTCTCACCTGCGGTTTTGCCGCTGTGATGTATGCAGGCTGCAATCGCAGGGGCAACATCTCCGGAGCTGTTCTTTAATCTGGTAAGCAGCAGTTGCTGTGGATATCCATAACCATGCTGAACGCCATAGTCAGGAATGACGCACCAGTCTGCCCGGCAGAGGTAATATCAGGTTTTGCGCATTTTTTATCATAGTAAACAAGAGAGGGCTGGCGCATGAAGTCGCAAAACCGCGCTGAAAATCATGATATCCTCAGCCAGATTTTGTTAAGGAATAGTGAGATGAAACTCGAACAGGGCTGGATTAGCACGGCCCGGAAAGTGCCCTCAATGCACTGCAATACGCGCCCGGAGAGTGAAGTGCCATCGCTGCTGGTTATTCACAATATCAGCTTACCACCGGGGGAATTTGGCGGGCCATGGATCGACCGTCTTTTTACCGGCACGCTGCCCGCTGACGCACACCCCTTTTTTGCTGATATTGCGCAACTGCGCGTGGCGGCTCACTGCCTGATTCGGCGCGATGGCGAGCTGGTACAATATGTTTCCCTGGATGAGCGAGCCTGGCATGCCGGGATTTCGCAGTTCGGCGATCGGGAAAACTGCAACGATTTCTCCATTGGCATTGAGCTGGAGGGCACAGATACGCTGCCTTATACCGATGCGCAATATGTCACTCTGCAGCAGGTAACAGCACTGCTGCTGCAACACTATCCGCTAACCGCCGATCGTATTATCGGGCATAGCGATATCGCCCCGGCGCGCAAAACCGATCCCGGTCCTGCGTTTGACTGGGTACGCTATAAACAGAGTATTAAGCAGGAAAATTCCTGACCTCGCAGGAGTCGTTATGACGTTGTTTAGTTTGTTATTGGTTTTAGGGTGGGAGCGTCTGTTTAAAATGGGCGATCACTGGCAGCTGGATCATCGGCTGGAGCCTTTGTTTCGCCGTCGGCAGCACTTTTCGCTGCTGCGCACGCTACTAATGGTTGCCGTGGTAATGCTACTGGTCTGGCTGGTGATCTGGAGTCTGCATGGTCTGCTGTTTGGGCTGCTACAGCTGATGTTCTGGATTGTAACTGGCCTGCTCTGTATTGGTGCCGGCCCGGCCCGGCAGCATTATCACAACTATCTGCAGGCAGCCAGCCGCGATGATGAAGCGGCACATCAGACGATGGCCGCAGAGCTAACGATGATCCACGGTGTGCCAGCCAACTGCAATGAACGTGAGTTTCTGCGCGAACTGCAGAACGCCCTGATCTGGATTAACTTTCGCTTTTATCTTGCTCCGTTATTCTGGTTTGCCGTAGGCGGCCCGGTACTATTAGTGGGATATGCTTTTTTACGCGCCTGGCAGAGCTGGCTGGCGAAACACGCCTCGTCTCAGGCGCGTGCCGCATCAGGTGTTGACTATCTGCTGCATGTACTGGACTGGATCCCGGTGCGGCTGGCGGGGGTCGCCTATGCGCTTCTGGGACACGGTGAGCGGGCGCTACCAGCCTGGTTTGCCTCACTAACCGATCTGCATCGTCCGCAGTATCAGGTGCTGACCAGTCTGGCGCAATTCTCACTGGCACGCGATCCACACACTGATAAGGTGGCAACGCCACGTGTCGCAGTGGCACTGGCAAAACGAACCTCTCTGGTTCTGGTCGTGGTTGTGGCACTGCTTACCATCTACGGCACACTGGTATAAGCAACCAGAGGTGCGCTGAAATCGGGCGCGCCTTGCTGCATATGCTGGCCCGTACTCAGCAAAACAGGGTGTTACAGTTCACTGAACAGCTGACGCCCTGCCTGCATGCAACGCTGCACAAATTACTCTGGTGCACAGAGGCGGTTCTGACTGGTCTTAGATACTGCCTGACTGCCTGACTGCCTGACAACGCGCAGAGCGCTGTAATCGATATCAGGGCAGCATCACAACAGTATCTCTCTCATCCTCTGAAGGAGCAGCAGGCGATATGGAAGGGGGCGTATGGCAGAATAGGTGGCAGAGGGTTGCAGAGGTGCCCGGTTAACTCTGCCGGGCACCAGGTACTATCAGGCTTTCTGGGTTTTGTTCTTAATGATGTAGCCGATACCCAGAACTACCAGCCAGACCGGGATTAGCCAGACTGAGATAGCCATACCGGGCGTCATTGCCATAATCACCAGCACTGCGGCCATAAATAGCAGGCAGAGCCAGTTACCGGCTGGATAGAACACCGCTCTGAAGCGGGTTGTAACACCCTGCTGATCTTTTTTGCGGCGGAATTTCATATGCGCCAGGCTGATCATCGCCCAGTTTATCACCAGAGCAGAGACCACCAGCGACATCAGAATGCCGAATGCTTCGCCTGGCATCAGGTAGTTAAGCAGTACACACACGGCGGTAGCGACTGCGGAAACCATAATAGTAATTACCGGCACGCCACGGCGATCAACCTTCAGCAGTGCTTTTGGTGCATTACCCTGCTGCGCCAGACCAAACAACATACGGCTATTGCAGTAAACACAGCTGTTATAGACAGAGAGGGCAGCGGTCAGGATCACCACATTCAGGGCATTAGCAACCAGCGCATCACCCAGCTCGTGGAAAATCAGTACAAATGGACTGGTATCCTCAGTAACGCGTGTCCAGGGCAGCAGCGAAAGCAGTATCGTCAGTGAACCGATATAGAAGATCAGAATACGCCACAGCACCTGATTTGTTGCTTTGGGAATACTCTCTTGCGGATTGTCCGCTTCTGCGGCGGTGATCCCCACCAGCTCCAGACCGCCAAAAGAGAACATAATGATCGCCATCATCATGACCAGACCCGTCATGCCGTGCGGCAGAAACCCGCCCTGATTCCACAGGTTGGTGACTGAGGCTTGTGGTCCTGCGTTGCCGCTAAATAGCAGCCAGCCGCCAAACAGGATCATGCCGATCACGGCGACAACTTTGATAATCGCGAACCAGAACTCCATTTCGCCAAAGACTTTTACGTTCGTCAGGTTAATCGCGTTGATGGCGATAAAGAAGATTGCGGCGCTGGCCCAGGCAGGAAACTCGGGATACCAGAACTGAATATATTTGCCTACAGCGCTGAGCTCAGCCATTGCCACCAGTACATAGAGCACCCAGTAGTTCCAGCCTGAGGCAAAGCCAGCGAAGTCTCCCCAGTATTTATAAGCAAAATGACTGAAGCTGCCTGCAACCGGCTCTTCAACAACCATTTCCCCGAGCTGACGCATAATCAAAAAGGCAATAAATCCGGCAATTGCATAGCCGAGGATAACGGCCGGGCCAGCCGATTTAATCACTGAAGCGCTTCCCAGAAACAGGCCTGTGCCTACCGCACCGCCCAGTGCAATCAGCTGAATATGGCGATTTTTCAGGCCACGATGCAGCGCTTCGCCATGCTGTTGTTCCATACAAACCTCATTATATTGTTATTGTGCGTCTGCAATACCCGCACTTAAGGCCGTGAGTTCACGTGTAATCTTTTGTTTACGAATTAAGAAGTGCTGTCTGCTGCCAGACGCTGTTCACACGCCCAGAATAGTGATAAGCGCGACACTTTGCACCTGCTTTTGCTTTTTGTGCTAAGAGGTGGTGGAAAAAACAGCAGTTTGCTCTGCATCTCTCTTGCGCTATTTCTGCCATGAGTCACGCTTAAAGACGAATAGCTTTCGCTTATGACAAGTCACATCAGATAACCGCTGCCAGTGTAAGGTTTGGTAAAAATAAAATCTGTTAACAACTTCGCGCTGTCGGTGCTTTTTCCTGCCGGGACCGTGGCTTGAGGCAAGCTACGCGTGGCGCAGGCTGAGGCGGTGAGGAAGTGCGCATCTGGCCATATAGACACAAGGTGAATACTTTGTTACTTTACGGGCACCGTTTTTCAATTGGTATTACCAATTTACTCCAGATGTTTGGCTTATAAGAAGGGAAGATGGCTTACAGTAAAATTCGCCAGCCCAAGCTCTCTGATGCAATAGAACAGCAGCTGGAATCCCTGATTATGGAAGGGACCCTGCGGCCAGGTGAGAAATTGCTTCCCGAGCGCGAACTGGCCAAACAGTTTGATGTCTCACGCCCATCACTGCGCGAGGCGATCCAGAGTCTGGAAGCCAAAGGGTTGCTATTACGTCGCCAGGGGGGCGGCACATTTGTGCAGCAGAACCTCTGGCAAAGCCTCAGTGACCCGCTGGCAGGCTTGCTGGCGCAGCATCCGGAATCTCAGTTCGATCTGCTGGAAACCCGTCATGCACTGGAAGGTGTGGCTGCATACTATGCAGCACTGCGGGGTACGGATGAAGATTTGCAGCGGATCCGCGACTGCCATCTGCATATCCAGCAGGCGCAGGAGAGTGGTGACCTTGATGCAGAGGCAGATGCTGTTATGCAGTATCAAATTGCAGTCACAGAAGCGGCACATAATGTGGTGCTGCTGCATCTGCTGCGCTCAATGGGGCCAATGCTGGAGCAGAACGTACGTCAGAATTTTGAATTGCTTTACGCTCGCCGCGAGATGCTGGCGAAAGTAAGTGAACACCGCGCCAGTATTTTTGCGGCGATTGTGGCTCGGGAGCCGGAACAGGCACGCGAAGCCTCACATCGTCATCTGGCGTTTATAGAGGAAATCTTGCTGGACAGAAGTCGGGAGCAGAGCCGTCGTGAACGCTCCCTGCGTCGTTTACAGCAACGCAAGGAATAACGCACGGCAACGAACGTGCGAACTCAACGACGGGCCTGTCTTCTTGTGTTGTGAAACAGAAACACAGCACAAGCAGACAGGCTCCTGATAATTCAACGTATTAGACACAGATAAGGAATACACCCCATGTCAGAACGTTTACAGAATGACGTGGATCCGATCGAAACTCGTGACTGGCTACAGGCGATCGAATCGGTCATCCGTGAAGAAGGTGTTGAGCGTGCGCAGTATCTGATTGATCAGGTACTCAGCGCTGCCCGCAAAGGTGGTGTGAAAGTAGCAGGTGGCGGCGGTGCAGCGGCTGCTATCAGCAACTATATCAACACCATTGCAACTGAAGATGAGCCGGAGTATCCGGGCAACACCTCTCTTGAACGTCGTATCCGTTCCGCAATTCGCTGGAATGCTATCGTTTCAGTTCTGCGTGCATCGAAGAAAGATCTGGAGCTGGGTGGTCACCTCTCATCTTTCCAGAGCTCCGCGACGATCTATGAAGTGTGCTTCAACCACTTCTTCCGCGCACGCAGTGAGAAGGATGGCGGCGATCTGGTCTACTTCCAGGGTCATATTTCTCCAGGTATCTACTCACGTGCGTTCCTTGAAGGGCGTCTGACCGAAGAGCAGATGAATAACTTCCGTCAGGAAGTGCATGGCAACGGCCTCTCATCTTACCCGCATCCAAAACTGATGCCTGACTTCTGGCAGTTCCCAACCGTTTCAATGGGACTGGGGCCACTAAATGCGATTTATCAGGCTAAATTCCTGAAATATCTTGAGCATCGTGGCCTGAAAGATACATCTGGTCAGACAGTTTATGCTTTCCTCGGCGATGGCGAGATGGATGAGCCGGAATCCAAAGGTGCAATTACCATTGCGACCCGCGAGAAGCTGGATAACCTGGTGTTTATCATCAACTGTAACCTGCAGCGTCTGGATGGCCCGGTCACCGGTAACGGCAAGATCATCAACGAGCTGGAAGGCATTTTTGCTGGTGCTGGCTGGAACGTTATCAAAGTGATCTGGGGCGGACGCTGGGATGAGCTGCTGAAGAAAGATACCAGCGGCAAGCTGATCCAGCTGATGAATGAAACCGTTGATGGTGACTATCAGACCTTTAAATCACGCGATGGTGCTTATGTGCGTGAGCACTTCTTCGGTAAATATCCGGAGACTGCGGCACTGGTGAAAGACTGGTCTGACGAAGAGATTTTTGCCCTGAATCGTGGTGGTCACGATCCGAAGAAAATCTATGCTGCACTGAAAAAAGCGCAGGATACCAAAGGTCAGCCAACGCTGATCCTGGCGCATACCATTAAAGGTTATGGTATGGGTGATACAGCGGAAGGTAAAAACATCGCTCACCAGGTCAAGAAGATGAACATGGATGGCGTACGCTACATCCGCGATCGCTTCAACGTACCAGTAGCAGATGACAAAATCGAAGAGCTGCCTTACGTCACCTTCGAAAAAGGGTCAGAAGAGTATAACTATCTGCACGGTCAGCGTGAGAAGCTGGGTGGCTATCTGCCAACCCGTCAGGCTGAGTTCACTGACAAGCTGGAGATGCCAACTCTGGAAGAGTTCAGGCCGCTGCTGGAAGAGCAGAGCAAAGAGATCTCTACCACCATCGCCTTTGTACGTGCACTGAACGTTATGCTGAAGAACAAGTCGATCAAAGATCGTCTGGTGCCAATTCTTGCTGACGAAGCCCGTACCTTTGGTATGGAAGGTCTGTTCCGTCAGATCGGTATCTACAGCCCGAATGGCCAGCAGTATACGCCACAGGACCGTGAGCAGGTTGCTTACTATAAAGAAGATGAAAAAGGTCAGATCCTGCAGGAAGGGATCAATGAGCTGGGTGCAGGTTCATCCTGGCTGGCTGCGGCCACATCTTACAGCACCAACAATCTGCCGATGATTCCGTTCTACATCTACTATTCGATGTTTGGCTTCCAGCGCATCGGCGATCTGATGTGGCTGGCGGGCGACCAGCAGGCACGCGGCTTCCTGGTAGGCGGTACTTCCGGTCGTACCACGCTGAACGGCGAAGGTCTGCAGCATGAAGATGGTCATAGCCATATTCAGTCGCTGACTATTCCGAACTGTATCTCCTATGATCCGTCTTACGCGTATGAAGTCGCGGTGATCATGCAGGATGGTCTGGTGCGGATGTATGGCGAAGCACAGGAAAATATCTACTACTACATCACCACGCTGAATGAAAACTACCACATGCCGGCGATGCCGCAGGGTGCGGAAGAGGGTATCCGTAAGGGTATCTACAAGCTGGAAGAAGTCGAAGGTAAGAAAGGCAAAGTACAGCTGCTGGGCTCAGGCTCCATCCTGCGTCACGTGCGCGAAGCGGCACAGATTCTGGCGAAAGAGTATGGCATTGGTTCTGATGTCTACAGCGTGACCTCGTTCACCGAACTGGCACGCGATGGTCAGGATTGTGAACGCTGGAATATGCTGCATCCAACCGAGACGCCACGCGTTCCTTATATCGCTCAGGTCATGAACGATGCGCCAGCTGTTGCGTCAACCGACTATATGAAACTGTTTGCTGAACAGGTTCGCAGCTATGTTCCAGCCAGCGACTATCGCGTGCTGGGTACTGATGGCTTTGGTCGTTCCGACAGCCGTGAGAACCTGCGTCATCACTTCGAAGTCGATGCATCATATGTAGTAGTGGCTGCACTGGGTGAGCTGGCTAAGCGCGGCGAAATCGAGAAGCAGGTGGTAGCTGACGCTATCGCTAAATTCGATATCGACGCTGACAAAGTTAACCCACGTCTGGCTTAAGGGGTAAAGAGTAATGGCTATCGAAATTAACGTACCAGATATCGGGTCAGACGAAGTTGAAGTCACTGAAATTCTGGTCAAAGTAGGCGATAAAGTTGAGGCTGAACAGTCGCTGATCTCTGTTGAAGGCGATAAGGCTTCGATGGAAGTCCCTTCGCCGCAGGCTGGCGTAGTGAAAGAGATCAAAATTGCGGTGGGTGACAAAGTTAACACCGGCTCACTGATTATGATCTTTGACGCAGAGGGTGCCGCAGAAGCGGCACCAGCGCCGGCAGAGAAAAAAGCTGAAGCAGCGCCACAGCCTGCTGCGGCGGCTACCGCCAGCAAAGAGGTCAATGTACCGGATATTGGTGGTGACGAAGTTGAAGTCACTGAAATTCTGGTCAAAGTGGGCGATAAGGTCGATGCAGAGCAGTCACTGATCACCGTTGAAGGCGATAAAGCGTCAATGGAAGTGCCTGCGCCTTTTGCCGGTGTGGTCAAAGAGATCAAAATCACCACGGGTGACAAAGTGAACACCGGTTCACTCATAATGATCTTTGACGCAGAAGGTGATGCACCAGCAGCCGACGCCAAACCTGAAATGAAAGAAACTGCGACCTCAGCACCTGCAGCAGCGGGTGCGAAAGAGGTCAATGTACCGGATATTGGCGGTGATGAAGTTGAAGTCACGGAAGTCCTGGTTAAGGTTGGCGATAAGATCACTGCTGAGCAGTCACTGATTGTGGTTGAGGGTGACAAGGCTTCTATGGAAGTCCCTGCGCCATTTGCCGGTACAGTTAAAGAGTTGAAAGTAGCAGCGGGTGACAAAGTCAACACTGGCTCGCTGATCATGATCTTTGACGTTGAAGGTGGCGCGCCATCTCCGGCTCCGGCAGCGAAGCAGGAAGCGAAACAGGAAGCAGCACCGGCCAAAGCGGAGTCTAAACCTGCAGCAGCCTCTGCCCCGGCCAAAGCTGAAGCGAAAAATGAGTTCGCTGAAAATGATGCTTACGTGCACGCCACGCCGGTGATTCGCCGTCTGGCACGTGAATTTGGCGTTAACCTGGCGAAAGTCAAAGGCACCGGGCGTAAAGGCCGTATCCTGAAAGAGGATGTGCAGACTTACGTGAAAGAGGCAGTGAAGCGCGCAGAAGCGGCGCCGGCAACTGCCAGCGGTGGCGGCCTGCCAGGTATGCTGCCATGGCCAAAAGTTGACTTCAGCAAGTTTGGTGAAGTTGAGGAAGTCGAGCTGGGTCGTATCCAGAAAATCTCAGGCGCTAACCTGAGCCGTAACTGGGTCATGATCCCGCACGTGACGCACTTTGATAAAACCGATATCACCGATCTGGAAGCGTTCCGCAAACAGCAGAATGCTGAAGCGGAGAAGCGCAAACTGGATGTGAAGTTCACGCCGGTGGTATTTATTATGAAAGCGGTCGCGGCGGCACTGGAGCAGATGCCTCGTTTCAACAGTTCGCTCTCTGAAGATGGACAGAAGCTGACGCTGAAGAAATATATCAATATCGGTGTGGCAGTCGATACGCCAAACGGTCTGGTGGTTCCGGTGTTCAAAGATGTGAACAAAAAAGGGATTACCGAACTGTCGCGCGAGCTGATGGCAACGTCGAAAAAAGCGCGTGATGGCAAGCTGACCGCCAGCGATATGCAGGGTGGCTGCTTTACTATCTCCAGTCTTGGCGGACTGGGTACCACGCACTTTGCCCCTATCGTTAATGCGCCAGAAGTCGCCATTCTTGGCGTCTCTAAATCAGCGATGGAGCCAGTGTGGAATGGTAAAGAGTTTGCGCCGCGTCTGATGATGCCAATCTCACTATCGTTTGACCATCGCGTTATCGACGGTGCAGATGGTGCGCGTTTCATTACCATCATCAACAATATGCTGTCTGATATTCGTCGTCTGGTGATGTGAAGTTAATCAAGGCCGGCAAATGCCGGCCTTGTTGTAAGCATTCAGTTGTTACCGCGGTTGGCAGTTTATTAACAATTCTGTAAACTCTCGCGGTGAAACGTTCCGGTGGCGACAGGGTAGCATGAGCCTGGGAAAAGGGTCGCTCTGACCGCCGGCAATCTAACAAGAGGTCATGATGAGTACAGAGATTAAAACTCAAGTCGTGGTACTTGGGGCAGGTCCTGCAGGTTACTCTGCAGCCTTTCGTTGCGCTGACTTAGGTCTGGAAACCGTACTGGTTGAGCGCTATAACACCCTGGGTGGTGTTTGTCTGAACGTAGGCTGTATCCCGTCAAAGGCGCTGCTGCACGTCGCAAAAGTGATTGAAGAAGCGAAAGCGCTGGAAGAGCACGGCATCGTGTTTGGCCAGCCGCAGACAGATATCGATAAGATCCGCACCTGGAAAGAGAAAGTTGTTAATCAGCTGACCGGTGGTCTGGCTGGTATGGCAAAAGGCCGTAAGGTCAAAGTGGTGAACGGTCTTGGCAAATTCACTGGTGCTAACACGCTGGTGGTAGAAGGTGAGGGTGGTGCAACCACCATCAATTTCGACAATGCGATTATCGCTGCAGGTTCACGTCCTATTGAACTGCCGTTTATTCCGCATCACGATCCACGCGTCTGGGATTCTACTGCTGCGCTGGAACTGAAAGAAGTACCAAAACGTATGCTGGTTATGGGCGGTGGTATTATCGGTCTGGAGATGGCTACCGTTTATAACGCGCTGGGTTCGGAGATCGACGTGGTTGAAATGTTTGACCAGGTGATCCCGGCAGCTGACAAAGATGTGGTCAAAGTCTTTACCAAGCGTATTAGCAAAAAATTCAATCTGATGCTGGAAACCAAAGTCACCGCAGTAGATGCGAAAGATGACGGTATCTATGTGTCAATGGAAGGCACAAAAGCGCCAGCTGAAGCACAGCGTTATGATGCTGTACTGGTTGCAATTGGTCGCGTACCCAATGGCAAAGGGCTGGATGCTGGCAAAGCGGGCGTAGAGGTAGACGATCGCGGCTTTATCCGTGTTGATAAGCAGATGCGTACCAACGTGCCACATATCTTTGCTATCGGTGATATCGTGGGTCAGCCAATGCTGGCGCACAAAGGCGTGCACGAAGGTCACGTGGCTGCCGAAGTCATCTCTGGTCTGAAGCACTACTTCGATCCGAAAGTGATCCCATCGATTGCCTATACTGAGCCAGAAGTTGCATGGGTTGGTCTGACTGAGAAAGAAGCGAAAGAGCAGGGCATCAGCTATGAAGTCTCCACTTTCCCGTGGGCTGCTTCAGGCCGTGCTATCGCTTCTGACTGCGCAGATGGCATGACAAAACTGATCTTCGATAAAGAGACGCACCGTGTGATTGGTGGCGCTGTAGTTGGCACCAACGGTGGCGAGCTGCTGGGTGAGATCGGTCTGGCGATTGAAATGGGTTGTGATGCGGAAGATATCGCGCTCACCATCCATGCACACCCGACGCTGCATGAGTCAGTAGGCCTGGCGGCTGAAGTCTTTGAAGGCAGCATCACCGACCTGCCAAACGCAAAAGCGAAAAAGAAATAATTTTCGCCTCGCTTAACGAACGGCTCCTGCAGGAGCCGTTTTTTTTTATCTGTAAATCCCGCATATTATTGTGCTGATGCTCAGGATAATGATAACCCTGAGTTATTCAAAGCCAGCGATGTAAGCCGGAAAGTTATGCTGCAGCGCAGACGGAGGCATAGCGAGATAAATTTATGCAGCCCTGTGCCTGGTTTTTTACTCTTTCTGCGTTAAACAAAAAAACGGGTTAACTGCTGTATTGATGTTGCTTTTTTGTAAACGGATTAACAATCTGGCGAAATCCTGCTATGCTGGCCGACGCAGAACCGGGCACCTCACCCTACTGTTTAACAGCATCAAGGTGTACCGGAAAGCTATACAATGAGAGCGAGGAGAACGTCGTGCTAGAAGAATACCGTAAGCACGTTGCCGAGCGTGCCGCCCAGGGAATTGTACCTAAGCCGTTAGATGCTTCCCAGATGGCCGCGCTGGTTGAACTGCTGAAAAGCCCGCCTGCGGGTGAAGAAGAGTTTCTGGTTGACCTGCTGGTTAACCGAGTCCCGCCAGGCGTCGATGAAGCCGCCTATGTTAAAGCCGGTTTCCTGGCTGCTGTCGCAAAAGGCGAAGCCCACTCTCCTCTGGTTACACGTGAGAAAGCTGTTGAACTGCTGGGCACAATGCAGGGTGGCTATAATATCCACGCTCTGACTGAAGCGCTCGACGACGAAGCGCTGGCCCCCATTGCAGCTGACGCGCTGTCCCACACCCTGCTGATGTTTGATAACTTCTACGATGTGGAAGAGAAAGCCAAAGCGGGCAACGCCTATGCGAAAAAGATTCTGCAATCCTGGGCTGATGCTGAATGGTTCCTGAAGCGTCCTAAGCTGGCCGATAAAATCACTACCACCGTGTTTAAAGTGACCGGCGAAACCAACACCGACGACCTCTCTCCGGCGCCGGATGCATGGTCACGCCCGGATATTCCACTACACGCGCTGGCGATGCTGAAAAACCCGCGTGAAGGTATTGAGCCAGATGAAGCGGGCAATATTGGCCCGATTAAGCAGATCGAAGCACTGCAGCAGAAAGGATATCCGCTGACCTACGTGGGTGACGTTGTGGGTACAGGCTCATCACGTAAATCTGCCACCAACTCGGTGTTATGGTTTATGGGTGAAGATATCCCGTATGTACCTAACAAAAAGGGCGGCGGACTCTGCCTCGGTGGTAAAATTGCCCCCATTTTTTTCAACACCATGGAAGATGCTGGCGCACTGCCAATCGAACTGGATGTTGATCGCCTGAATATGGGTGATGTGATTGACGTTTACCCTTATAAGGGCGAAGTGCGTAATCATGACACTGATGAGTTGCTGGCAACGTTTAGCCTGAAAACCGATGTGCTGCTGGATGAAGTGCGCGCCGGCGGCCGTATTCCGCTGATTATCGGTCGTGGTCTGACGACGAAAGCACGTGAATCACTTGGCTTGCCGCCATCAGATGTCTTTGTCCAGGCGAAAGATATTGCTACCAGCTCGCGCGGCTACTCACTGGCGCAGAAAATGGTTGGTCGTGCCTGTGGCGTTGAGGGTATCCGTCCTGGCGCTTACTGCGAGCCGAAAATGACCTCTGTGGGATCTCAGGATACCACCGGGCCAATGACGCGCGATGAGTTAAAAGATCTGGCTTGCCTCGGCTTCTCTGCCGATCTGGTCATGCAATCTTTCTGCCATACTGCCGCTTATCCTAAGCCGGTAGATGTTACGACTCACCACACGCTGCCTGATTTCATTATGAACCGCGGTGGGGTGTCACTGCGTCCGGGCGACGGTATCATTCACAGCTGGCTGAACCGTATGCTGCTGCCTGATACCGTCGGTACCGGTGGTGATTCACACACCCGCTTCCCAATTGGTATCTCCTTCCCGGCAGGTTCTGGTCTGGTCGCGTTCGCAGCAGCAACCGGTGTGATGCCGCTGGATATGCCGGAATCAGTGCTGGTTCGCTTTAAAGGCAAAATGCAGCCGGGCATCACCCTGCGTGACCTGGTACACGCCATTCCGCTATATGCAATCAAAGCGGGTCTGCTTACCGTTGAGAAGAAGGGTAAGAAAAACATCTTCTCTGGTCGCATTCTGGAAATTGAAGGTCTGCCGGATCTGAAAGTCGAGCAGGCGTTCGAACTTTCTGATGCCTCAGCTGAGCGCTCTGCTGCAGGTTGTACTATCAAGCTGGATCAGGCACCCATTATTGAGTATCTGAACTCCAACATCGTGTTGCTGAAGTGGATGATCTCCGAAGGCTATGGCGACCGCCGCACGCTGGAGCGCCGTATCGAAGGTATGCAGAAGTGGCTGGACGATCCGCAGCTGCTGGAAGCTGATGCGGATGCGGATTACGCTGCCGTTATCGAGATCGATCTGGCGGAGATCAACGAGCCAATTCTGTGTGCCCCGAACGATCCGGATGATGCACGCTGGCTCTCTGATGTGCAGGGTGAAAAAATCGATGAAGTCTTTATCGGTTCCTGCATGACCAACATTGGCCACTTCCGCGCCGCAGGCAAGCTGCTGGATGCGCATAAAGGTCAGCTGCCAACGCGTCTCTGGGTGGCTCCGCCAACCAAGATGGATGCAGCGCAGCTTACCGAAGAGGGCTACTACAGCGTATTTGGTAAAAGCGGTGCGCGTATCGAGATCCCGGGTTGTTCACTCTGCATGGGTAACCAGGCGCGCGTACAGGATGGTGCGACGGTGGTATCCACCTCCACGCGTAACTTCCCGAACCGTCTTGGTACGGGTGCTAACGTCTTCCTGGCTTCTGCCGAGCTGGCAGCGGTATCTTCACTGCTGGGCAAACTGCCAACGCCGGATGAGTATCAGCAGTTTATGGTGCAGGTTGATAAAACTGCGGATGACACCTATCGCTACCTCAACTTTGACCAGCTGGGTCAATATACTGAGAAAGCTGACAGCGTGATCTTCCAGACCGCGGTGTAAACCAGCCAGAGCTAAAACAGGGACGATAATCATCGTCCCTTTTTTTATGCTTTTTTCCCCGTTACTCTCCCGGCATAATGCGAGCGCGATCCCACTTTATAATGCGCGTTGCGTACAAAATGCAGCTAAGTGCTGCCCGGCGCGCTTTCTGTATGAGGCAATCCCATGGAGTATGAATTTCTGCGCGATATCACCGGTCAGGTCAGAGTCCGCATGTCGATGGATCACGAAGCGGTAGGCCACTGGTTCAATGAGGAAGTTAAAGAGAATATCGCGCTGCTCGATGAAGTGGAAGCAGCTGCGCGGGCGGTAAAAGGGACTCATCAGCAGTGGCAGCGTATCGGACATGAATATACGTTGTGGCTGGACGAAGAGGAAGTGATGATCCGCGCCAATCAGCTGGCCATTGAGGATGATGGACTGGAAGAGGGCATGGCTTATTACGACGAAGAGAGTTTATCGTTCTGCGGCGTGGATGATTTTCTGGCTGTGATTGCTGCTTACCGGCAGTTTATGGCAGGCAGATAGGCACCAGCGGCACGGTGTGCGTACCGCTGAACAGCAAATGCGCTATTTCACATAGGCAAGCAGGCTCAGTGAATCGCGCGCCAGTGACTTACACTTTTTATCGTTGTTGATAGCGATGCCGCTTAAATCTTTATAGCTCTCTTCACCCAGCATTTTCATGTTGTAGTTGCTGTAGTTGCTTAAATCCCAGCGGTTCTGCTGAGCAAAAAATACCAGCGCCTTGCGAATCTGTGCATCAGGCAGCGCCTGGTATCCGCAATCGTTTTTCAGATACACAAATACAGCCGTAAGATCGGCCAGATCTTCCGCTTCAGATTCGCTTAGCGCAAAGCTGCTGGTGGAGAAGCCAAAGAGTCCCGCCAGCAGCAGGATCTTGATGCTTTTTGTCATAATGGTTCTCAGCAAAGGACAATCTATTGACGTTAGCACAGTTATCGCCCGGATTCCGCTTAATTTGCCATGTCGGATAGCGCTACCGGTTTTTCCATATCCTGACTTGACCTTCCCGTGAGGAGAGGGTTTAGGCTGGTACTCTGTTCATCACAAGGATACGGATATGCAACGTCGCACTTTTCTCAAACTGACCGCCGCGCTCAGTGCCGCTGGCGCGCTGCCATTATGGAGCCGATCACTTATGGCGGCGGCGCGGCCGCTGCTACCGGTGCCGGCATTACTGGAACCTGACGCACGCGGGCAGATTAGCCTGACTGCGATGGCGGGCACTACGCAATGGCAGGGTAAAGCGGTGCCAACCTGGGGCTATAACGGTCGTCTGCTGGGGCCAGCACTGCGGTTGCAGCGCGAGAAAAAGGTCACGGTAAATATCGTTAACCGCCTGCCGGAGGCCACAACGGTGCACTGGCATGGGCTGGCAATTTCGGGAGATGTTGATGGTGGTCCGCAGGCGGTGATAGCGCCAGGGAGTAGCCGCCAGGTGAGTTTCACACCGAATCAGCCCGCCGCGACCTGCTGGTATCATCCTCATCTGCACGGCAAAACGGGTCATCAGGTGGCGCAGGGGTTAGCCGGACTGCTGCTGCTGGAGGATAACGCTGCTGGTGGGCTACGCCTGCCGATACAGTGGGGAGCCGATGATGTACCACTGATTTTTCAGGACAAGCAGCTGAACAGCGCCGGCACGCAGATCGATTATCAGCTTGATATCATGCGCGCGGCGGTGGGCTGGTTTGGCGATATGATGCTGACCAATGGCGTGCAGTATCCGCAGCACGCTTCGCCACGCGGCTGGCTGCGACTGCGGTTGCTTAACGGCTGTAATGCACGCTCGCTGCATATCGCTGCCAGTGATAACCGACCACTTTATGTTACAGGCAGCGATGGCGGATTACTGACCGAGCCGGTACAGGTGGCCGATCTGCCCATGCTGCCTGGTGAACGTTTTGAAGTACTGATTGATACCTCTGATGGTAAGCCTTTTGACCTGGTCACGCTGCCAGTCACGCAGATGGGCATGATGCTGCCCCCCTTTGATCGCTCGCTGCCGCTGGTGCAAATTTTGCCACTGCGCGTGATGGCAAGCGGTACGCTGCCAGATAAGCTGGCGGATCTGCCGCCGTTGCCAGCCGCAGCGGGAGCGGAGAGCCGCACGCTGCAGCTCTCAATGGATCCGCAGCTGGATAAGCTGGGTATGCAGGCACTGATGCAGCGCTATGGTCACCAGGCTATGGCGGGCGCTGCAGAGCACAGCAGACCTGAAATGCCTGGCGGCATGAGTCAGCATACGGCTACCGGGATGTCAGACGCCATGAATAAGCATACTGCAGGCAGTCATCACGCCATGGCGATGACGCACTCTGCCCCAGGGAAATATGACTTCCATAATGGCAACAAAATCAACGGTCAGGCATTTAACATGCAGAAGCCGATGTTTGCTGTGCCGCGGGGCAAAAACGAAAAGTGGACAATCTCAGGTGAGGGCGATGCCATGCTGCACCCGTTCCATATTCATGGCACACAGTTTCGTATTGTGTCAGAAAATGGCAAACCACCCGCTGCGCATCGCCGCGGATGGAAAGATATGGTTAACGTCAACGGCGGGCGCAGTGAAGTGATGGTGCGCTTTGATCATACTGCCAGCGCGGAGCATGCCTATATGGCGCACTGTCATCTGCTGGAGCATGAGGACACCGGCATGATGCTGGGCTTTACTGTGGCATAGACCGCAGCCTACACTGGCGTCTCCGCTGCCGTCAGTGCCTGCCGGATATCTTCAATTAAGTCATCAGCATGCTCAATACCTATCGACAGGCGGATTGTCGCATCGCTGATGCCAATGCGCTGTCGTACCTCCTGCGGCACTCCGGAGTGAGTGGTACTGGCTGGATGGCTGGCGAGTGACTCTGTGCCACCAAGACTGACCGCCAGCTTAAACAGCGCCAGTGCATTGAGAAAACGGAAAGCGGCGGCTTCGCCACCCTGAATATCAAACGAGAAAGTCGAGCCTGCACCGCTGCACTGCCGCCGCCAGGTCTGACCCTGCTGACTCTGTGCATCGAGATAGGGCAGCCAGAACAGTGCGGTTACCAGAGGATGATGGTGTAAAAAGGCAGCAACCTGCTCAGCATTGCGTGCGGCTTTCTCCATGCGCAGTGCCAGCGTCTCCAGTGAGCGGCCAATCATCCAGCTTGAGTGTGGATCAAGCTGAGTACCAATAGCGCTGCGCAGTGACCGCACTTTGTTCATCAGCGCTTTGCTGCCCAGTGCGGCCCCGGCAATCAAATCGGAATGTCCGCCTACATACTTAGTCAGCGAATAGAGTGAAATATCCGCGCCATGTTGCAGCGGCTGCTGAAACAGGGGGCCTAACAACGTATTGTCACAGGCGATTACCGGACGCGATCCCTGTTGCTGCTTAATCACATCCGCGACCTGGGCTATCAGCTGAATATCCACCAGGCTATTCGTGGGGTTGGCAGGCGTTTCAATCAGAATCAGCGCAACTCGTCCGCGCTGCCACGCCAGCCTGGCCGCGTCATGGACGCTGCTTTCATCGGTACCGTGACTGAACCCTACCGCTTTGATCTCAAAGTCGTGCAGGGTTTTGCTGAGCAGGGTTTCCGTACCGCCATATAGCGGCTGAGAGTGCAGTATGACTTCGCCGGGACGCGCAAAGGTGAGCAGGGTAGTGGCAATAGCTGACATGCCGGAAGAGAAGAGGACGGCACTCTCTGCGCCTTCATAGATTGCCAGCCGATCCTCCACAATCTCACTGTTAGGGTGATTAAAGCGGGAGTAAACCAGTCCGTTACGCTCACCCTCCGGCGGCTGACGACGACCAGCAACATAGTCGAAAAAGGCTTTGCCCTCTTCAGCACTGTTGAAAACAAAGGTTGAGGTAAGGAACACCGGTGGTTTCACCGCGCCCTCCGACAGCCGGGGATCGTAGCCATAATTTAGCATTTGCGTTTCCGGATGCAGCGTACGCGGGTCGCGGGGCGTTTTCCTGCTGGATGAGTGGGTCATAGAAGCTCCGGCTGAAAGAGAGGAGAACAGAACCGTGCTATAGAGTTAATGCTATCGCAGTAAATTTTGCTACGTAATCGATTGCTTTTTGTGGCTGCGCTCAGACATCAGGCGCGTTGTGATAAACTGCGGAGCTTTCTGAAAACCTTAACCAGGCAAATGCAATGAAACATACCGTTGATGTGATGATTTCTCAGCAGGAGATCGCGACCCGTATTGCCGAACTTGGCAAACAGATCAGTGACGCTTACCGCGATAGCGGCAGCGAAATGGTGCTGGTTGGTCTGCTGCGCGGCTCATTTATGTTTATGGCTGACCTCTGCCGGGCAATCGATGTCTCACATGAAGTCGATTTTATGACCGCCTCCAGTTACGGTAGCGGTATGTCCTCTTCACGCGATGTTAAAATCCTGAAGGATCTGGATGAGGATATTCGTGGCAAAGATGTGCTGATCGTTGAAGATATCATCGACTCCGGCAATACGCTGAGCAAAGTGCGGGAAATTCTGCGCCTGCGTGAGCCCAAATCACTGGCCATCTGCACGCTGCTGGATAAACCAGAGCGTCGTGAAGTAGAGGTACCGGTTGAGTATGTCGGTTTTACTATTCCTGATGAGTTTGTTGTGGGCTTTGGGATCGACTATGCACAGCGCTATCGCCATCTGCCTTATATCGGCAAAGTCACCATGCTGCAAGAGTAACCGCACAATCTACCAGGGGCTTTTCTGAGGTTCCGGTATAGAATGCGTTGCCCGTAAGTCGCTGACTTGCGGGCCTGATATATATTCTGCTCCATGCAGCGCGCCCTATTATCTCCCCGGGCACACGCCTGATTTCAACATGATTTCTGCTGAATTTTCCGCACGTCTGGCGCGGGCGCACTATGATTTTCATCAGGCTTAGATGTCACAACAACAGGATATGGACTCGCAATGACTTATGCACTGGAACTTTCCGGGCTAACCAAGACCTATCCCGGCGGCGTACAGGCGCTGAAAGGTCTTGATCTGAACGTAGAGGCGGGCGACTTTTACGCCTTACTGGGACCAAACGGGGCGGGTAAATCGACCACGATTGGCATTATCAGTTCGCTGGTTAACAAATCAGGCGGTAGCGTCAGGGTATTTGGCTACGATCTGCAAAAAGATGTGGTAAACGCCAAGCGCCAGCTGGGACTGGTTCCGCAGGAGTTTAACTTCAATCCGTTTGAAACCGTTATGCAGATCGTCGTAAACCAGGCGGGCTACTACGGTGTGGAGCGGGCAGAAGCGAACCAGCGCGCCGAAAAATATCTTAAACAGCTCGATCTGTGGAACAAGCGCAATGAACGGGCGCGTATGCTCTCCGGCGGGATGAAACGCCGCCTGATGATCGCCCGTGCGCTGATGCATGAACCCAAGCTGCTGATCCTTGATGAGCCCACCGCTGGCGTTGATATTGAGCTGCGTCGCTCAATGTGGGTGTTTCTGAAAGAGCTGAATGCCAGAGGCACCACGATTATTCTCACGACTCACTATCTGGAAGAGGCGGAGATGCTGTGTCGCAACATTGGTATTATTCAGAGCGGTGAGCTGGTAGAGAATACCTCAATGAAAGGACTGCTCTCTAAGCTGAAATCGGAAACTTTTATCCTTGATCTTGCGCCGCGCAGTGCGCTGCCGCAGCTGGAAGGGTTTCAGTATCGCCTGGTAGACACCTCAACGCTGGAAGTGGAAGTGATGCGTGAGCAGGGGCTGAACGGCGTATTCAGTCAGCTAAGCGCGCAGGGCGTTCAGGTGCTGAGTATGCGTAATAAGGCGAATCGCCTGGAAGAGCTGTTTGTTGGCCTGACACAGGGAAAAGCGGGAGGTAAAGCATGACGCATCTCTATTGGGTAGCGCTGAAAAGTATCTGGAGCAAAGAGGTCAATCGCTTTGCCCGTATCTGGATCCAGACGCTGGTTCCGCCAGTGATCACCATGACGCTCTACTTTATTATTTTTGGTAATCTGATTGGTTCCCGTATTGGCGATATGCACGGCTTTAGCTATATGCAGTTTATTGTGCCGGGGCTGATTATGATGTCAGTTATCACCAACGCCTATGCCAACGTCGCGTCCTCATTTTTCAGCGCTAAATTTCAGCGCAATATTGAGGAGCTGCTGGTTGCACCGGTGCCAACCCATATCATTATTGCCGGCTATGTTGGCGGCGGTGTGGCTCGCGGTGTCTGTGTCGGCATTCTGGTTACGGCGGTTTCACTGTTTTTTGTGCCGTTCCACGTCTTTTCCTGGCCAATGGTGGCGATTACTCTGCTGCTTACCGCCGTGCTGTTCTCGCTGGCGGGTCTGCTGAATGCGGTATTTGCGCGTACGTTTGATGATATCAGCCTGATCCCGACGTTTGTACTGACACCGCTGACCTATCTGGGCGGGGTATTCTACTCACTGGCGTTGCTGCCACCTTTCTGGCAGGCCGTATCGAAGCTGAACCCGGTGGTCTATATGATTAGCGGATTCCGCTACGGCTTCCTCGGAATCAATGATGTGCCGCTGGTGTTCACCCTGTCGGTGCTGGTGGCATTTATCGTAGTGTTTTATGTGCTGGTCTATGCGCTGATTCAGCGCGGTCGCGGATTACGCACCTGATTTCTGCTGTCGCGATAAACAGGGCGCCACAATGGGCGCCCTGTCTGTTTCAACCTCTTGCAGTCAGCGGCAACTAGGCCAGCTGTACCGGCAGCGCTTTAGCAATTCGTTTCATCTGGTTATCACCCTCAAAATAGGCCACTTTTGGCTGCCAGCTGCGGGCAATCTCATCCTCTACCTGCACGTAGGAACAGATAATCATGATATCGCCAGCACAGGCGCAACGTGCTGCGGCACCATTCACAGAGATAATCTTTGAGCCACGTTCAGCGGCGATAGCGTAAGTAGAAAACCGCTGACCATTGGTCACATTGTAGATATCAATCGCTTCATATTGCAGAATGCCAGCAGCATCCAGAAAGTCCTGATCGATAGCGCAGGAGCCTTCATAGTTAAGATCGGCCTGCGTGACCGTCACGCGATGCAGTTTGCCCTGTAACACAGTACGAATCATAGTGATATAACCCTGTTAAACTGTAATAAAACGACGGCTTATGCCATCAGATCCACCTGCTGATTATCGATCAGCCGTGCGTTGCCCAGCCAGGCTGCCATCAGAATCACGGCCCGCTGGCTCTCCACCGTGAGCGGCTGCAGCGTGTCGGCGTCACAAATAGCCACTCCGTCGGGACGGAAGCCTTTTTCCTGCAGTGCGGCTTCGGCCTGCTCAACAATCTCATCAATATAGCGTTCACCGTTGCTGAGCCGCTCTGCCATACTGCGCATCACTGCGCTCAGACCAGGCGCCAGCTTACGCTCATCCGCAGTGAGATAGCCATTACGTGAACTCAGCGCCAGACCATCATCAGCGCGCACCGTGGGTACGCCAACAATCTCAATATCAAAGCCCATATCCGCGACCAGCTTGCGGATAATCGCCAGCTGCTGAAAATCTTTTTCCCCAAAGCAGGCCACGTCTGGTTGCACCAGATTGAACAGCTTGCTGACAATCGTTGCGACGCCACGAAAATGTCCCGGACGGCTCGCACCCTCCAGCAGCGCAGAAAGGCCGGGCACGTCAACAAACGTCTGGCTGTCGGTGCCATGCGGATAGATCGCCTGTGGCGCAGGTGCAAACACCAGATCCACGCTATGGCGATTGAGTTTCTCGCAATCATCCTGCAGCGTGCGCGGATAGCGTGCCAGATCGTCAGCGCGATCAAACTGCATAGGATTAACAAATACTGAGACCACCACGATATCAGCCCGCTTACGGGCTTCATCTACCAGCGTCAGATGGCCATCATGCAGGTTGCCCATGGTTGGTACCAGCGCGATACGTTTGCCAGCCTGACGCCAGCGCCGGATTTCACGACGCAGCATCGGCAGGGTTTCAATAAGCAGCACGGTAAGTCTCCTGATTCAGAAGAAGCTGTGTTCAGCGGCAGGGTAGATGCCTGCCTCAACGTCGGCAATATAGTGGCGAATCGCTGCGCGAATGTCGCCGGTTTCAGCAAGGAAATTTTTAGCAAACTTTGGAATATGACCGCCGGTAATACCAAAGGCGTCATGCATCACCAGGATCTGCCCATCCGTAACGTTGCCGGCACCAATACCGATAACCGGAATGGTCAGCGTCCGGGTGATCCGCTCAGCCAGTGCCACCGGCACGCACTCCAGCACCAGCAGCTGTGCACCTGCCGCTTCCAGCGCCAGCGCATCGGCCAGCAGCTTATCTGCGGCTGCCTCATCACGGCCCTGAACTTTATAGCCACCAAAGATATTCACTGACTGCGGCGTCAGGCCAAGATGACCACAGACGGGTACAGCGCGCTCGGTCAGCATCCGGACGCTATCCGCCAGCCAGGCACCGCCCTCCAGTTTCACCATATTGGCGCCGGCGCGCATCAGCTGCGCGGCGCTGGCAAAGGTCTGATCCGGCGTGGCATAACTCATAAAGGGCAGATCGGCCATCAGCAGCGCCTGAGGAGCGCCACGGCGTACAGCAGCGGTATGATAGGCAATGTCTGCTACAGTTACCGGCAGCGTGGAGTCATGCCCCTGGACAGTCATACCCAGCGAGTCACCAATCAGCATGACCTGGATCCCCTCATCGGCAAACAGGCGTGCAAAGCTGAAATCATAGGCGGTAAGCGTAGCGAATTTGCGCCCGCTGGCTTTCAGCTGGCGCAGGTGAGAGATAGTGGTTGGTTTCATCGCAATCTCCGGTAATTCTGATGCGCGCAGTTTACTGGATTGATTGCAGATCGGATATGACCGGAAGGAAATTATCGCGCTAGCGCGCCCAGAGAGTGATTTCGCTACAGTCCAGTGCGGCCACGACACCACTTAACGGGCGACCATCTGGCAGGCGCAAACCGGGCGCAATTTCCAGCAGTGGCAACAGCATAAAGGCGCGATTGTACATATCGTAATGCGGTACTGTCAGACGCGGCGTATGAATCACCTGATTGCCAAACAGCATGATATCGATATCGAGCGTGCGTGGCCCCCAGCGTTCCGCTTTACGCACGCGGCCATGCTCCAGTTCAATGCGCTGCGTATGATTCAGCAGCGCCTCCGGAGTCAGCTGGCTCTCCAGCGCCACCACCACATTGAGATAGTCAGGCTGATCGGCCGGACCATAGGGCGGCGTACGGTAGAATGAGGACGTTGCCACGCGCACGGTCTCAGGGATGGCATCCAGTGCTGTAAGCGCTGCATCAACCTGATGCAGCGGATCGGCCAGATTACTGCCTAACGCAAGATAGAGACGCGTCATGATGCATTACTGCTGTTGCTGCTGCTCTGATCGCGACGCGGGCCGCTGGAGCGACGGCGCGGACGGCGTGGCTTACGGCGCGGTGCCGGATCGTCGCCCAGCGTATTAAGCATGGTTTTCTGCTGAACCGGCACGGCTGCCTGAAACTCACCCCACCACTGGCTGAGACGCTGCAGCTCAGGGTTTTTCTCTACCTCAGCGCGCAGCGCCAGGAGATCATAAGCAGCGCGGAACTTTGGATGCTCCATCAGTTTCCACGCACGCTTGCCATGACGACGCGACATACGCAGCTGCAGCTGCCAGATATCGCGGATCAGCGTGGTGATACGTTTCGGGATTGCCAGTGCCCGGCACGCTTCATCCAGCGTATCGTTCATTGAGAGGGCAAAGGCGTCGTAGTAGGTCAGGCCGCTCTCCTGCGCAATACGTTCAGCGGACTCCAGCTGCGGATACCAGAACATAGCGGCAAACAGAAATGCCGGATTAACCCGCATATCGTTATGCAGACGGGTATCGGTGTTTTTCAGCACCTGCGCCACCATCCGCTCCATCATGCTATCGCCGTTTTCCGTAAAGTGACGCGCCAGCGTCGGGAACAGCGGCTGGAATAACTGATATTCACACAGCATCTGCCAGGTGCGATAGCCGTAGCCCGCCTGCAGCAGCTTCAGCGCCTCTTCAAACAGTCGCGCTGGTGGAATATCGTTGAGCAGCGTTGCCAGACGCGGAATAGGTTTGGCCGTTTCGGGTGCGATCTGCATATTGAGTTTGGCCGCAAAGCGAACCACGCGCAGCATCCGAACCGGATCTTCCCGGTAGCGCGTTTCCGGATCGCCAATCAGCCGGACAATACCCTCCTGCAGATCCTGCAGACCACCAACGTAATCACGTACCGTGAAGTCCGCTACGCTGTAGTAGAGGCTATTGATAGTGAGATCGCGGCGCTGTGCATCATCTTCAATGCTGCCAAAGATATTATCGCGCAGCAGCATACCGTTCTGACCGCGCTGCGAGCTATTGCGATCGTCATCGTTCTCCTGCTGATGATGACCACGGAAGGTGGCAACCTCAATGACCTCAGGGCCAAACATCACATGTGCCAGGCGAAAACGGCGCCCCACCAGCCGACAGTTACGGAACAGCTTACGCATCTGCTCGGGAGTAGCGTTGGTGGTGACATCGAAATCTTTTGGCTTTTTACCCAGCAGCAAATCGCGTACGCCACCGCCGACCAGATAAGCCTCGAAACCAGCTTTGTTCAGACGATAGAGCACTTTGAGAGCATTTTCGCTGATATCTTTGCGTGAGATATTGTGGCTTTCCCGGGGAATAATGGTCATCTGGTTTTCAGCTTCCACCTCTTCAGGCACCTCCTCGTCACGCTTGAGGACTCTCCGGCAAAAATTAGCGACTCGGGTAAAAATGGGACACCTCGACAGTGACAAAAAATGAGTGGTAATAAAATCAGCGGCTAATCATAGCCTGGTGCGAACCATTTAGGAATGGCGTTGTCATCCCGGCTGGCGTTTGCGCATTGTCCAGCGGAATATCCAGCGGCTTCCAGTTTATAACGGCCTGATTCAGCAGAGCCGCCAGCGTGTTGTCCTGCCAGCCAGCCTCGACCTTTTGACCAAGGAACTGCAGCGCCTGCACCAGCAGTGGCCGTGGGTCACCTGCAGGCAGAGCTGGCGCGTGATTCTGCTTTGACAGTTTATTGCCATCAGGATTAACCGCCAGCGGCAGATGCAGATAATCGGGTGGTGACCAGCCGAACTGCTGACAGAGCGCAATCTGACGCACCGTTGGTGCAATCAGGTCGGCACCGCGCACAATTTCAGTCACGCCCTGATCGTGATCATCCACCACTACCGCGAGGTTGTAAGCAAACAGGCCATCACGGCGATGGATAATAAAATCCTCTTCCGCCAGCTGGCGATCAGCCTGCAACTCACCACGCAGCTGGTCATAAAAGCTGTAAACGGGAGTATGCTGGCGTAAACGCAGGGCGGCCTGAGTAGCAGGCAGATGGCGATCGCGGCAGTGGCCATCGTAATAGCCTCCCAGCTGCTGAATGCGGCGACGCGTACAGGTACAGAAATAGCTTTGCTGATGTGTGTGAAGCCAGTTCAGTGCAGCGCGATACGCCTCGTGTCGCTGCGACTGCCATAACACCTCACCATCCCACTCCAGGCCAACGTGCTCCAGCTGCTGCAATATACGCGTGGCAGCGCCAGGGACTTCGCGTGGCGGATCGATATCTTCAATACGTACCAGCCAGCGCCCCTGTTGCGCGCGTGCACTGAGATAGCTGCCTAATGCAGCAAGCAGAGAACCAAAGTGAAGATCGCCGGAGGGAGAGGGCGCGAAACGGCCAACGCAGGGAGAGGCAGTGTTCATCATGCTAAAAGACACCGCCCGGCGAAACGGAGTGCTTTTTTCCGCCGGGAGGTGGTAGCTGGTATATGGCCATTAGCCAGCCATCTGCTTCTCGCGGATTTCAGCCAGCGTTTTGCAGTCGATGCAGAGATCGGCTGTTGGACGCGCTTCCAGACGACGAATACCAATTTCGACGCCGCAGGACTCGCAGTAGCCGAAATCGTCATCTTCCACTTTTTTCAGCGTTTTTTCGATCTTTTTAATGAGTTTTCGCTCACGATCGCGGTTACGCAGTTCCAGGCTGAACTCCTCTTCCTGGGCCGCACGATCGACCGGATCGGGGAAGTTAGCCGCTTCATCCTGCATATGCGATACAGTACGATCGACCTCATCCCTGAGCTGATTGCGCCAGGCTTCCAGAATCTTGCGGAAGTGACCTAGCTGGGCGTCGTTCATATACTCTTCGCCCGGTTTCTCCTGATAAGGCTCCACACCAGCAATGGCGAGGATACTCAGGGACGATGTTTTACGGTTTTGCCCTTCTTGCATGTTGTTTCTCCTGGATAACACGCACTACCCGTTGTATTTCAGTTATAGCGCGATATGGCTGACTGAGCTACGCAGGGTTTATCGATTCCCATCAGGGAAAAAAACAGGCCGCTATAAATAGCAGAAGCAGTCAAGGTTGGCAATTATTCATGAACACACCTTGACAAGCCTGTGAGTAAAAGCGTATTTAGCGCGCCTCCGGCTCCATCCTGACACCTTTTAACGTCAGGATGATGACAATCCGGCATCCGCTATCAGAGGCAGCGGATGAGAGAGCCACATCTGCTCAGGAGAGAGAGTGGCCTGATACGCTAACACGTCTACGCCACAGCGCTGTGCCTGTACCAGTAGTTCTGCGTAGTGCGCGTCGATATGGCGCGCCGGGGAAACGTCCTCGATCCCCGTATGCAGAACAGCAAACAACAAAACGGCCCGATGACCCTCTGCCGCAAGGACAGCAAGCTCGCGCAGATGTTTCTGCCCGCGGACCGTCACCGCATCCGGAAAGTAGCCTTTACCATTCTGTAAAAGGGTAACGGATTTGACTTCAATATAGCAGTTCGCTCTATCCTCTGCCTGCAGAAGAAAGTCGATTCGGCTTTTTTCCGTGCCATATTTCACTTCAGCACGGCAGTGGCTATAGCCGGACAATTCCGGAATGATCTGCCGGGTCAGCGCTTCCTGCACCAGCTGGTTTGCGCGCAGCGTATTAACACAGATCCAGTGGCCCTGTTGCGTATTTGTCAGCTCCCAGCTGTGAGGATATTTGCGCGTAGTACTGGAAGAGGTGGAGTACCACACCGTATCACCTGGCGTGGCACAGCCAGTCATTGCGCCGGTATTGGCGCAGTGAATCGTCAACGTTTCACCTTCTGGCGTCACAATATCAGCAAGAAAGCGCTTGTAGCGTGCTACCAGGCGGGCAGGTTTCAGCGGGGGAACAAACTGCATTTATGCTCCTGTGGCAGGGATAAGAGGCCAGCGCGTCAGCACGTTATAGCGGGTGCGGCCACGATAAAAAGAGGATGAGAGTAGCGCAAAATGTGTGATCCTGGTGCGCCAGTGGAAACCGCGGGGCGGCAGTGCTATGCCCTGCGTGGCGTGTCGCAGCAGAGTAATATGAGGATGAAAAGGTTGCGCGCTCTGGCCACAGCCAAGACGCGCCGCCTGAGCGCGTAGCAAACCTGCCAGTTGTAGCAGACTGCGTGGTGCGCGCTGGCACCCCAGCCACACAATCCCCGGCCGCAGCCAGTGCCCGGCATCATCCAGATCAAGCGTAAAGGCGGGCTGTGCAATACGCGCGGCAAGCTGCTGCAGCTGCTCACAGGTCTTATCGTTAACTGTGCCAGGAAATGCCAGCGTCAGATGCAGGTTCGCGGCCGCAACCGGTATACCCGCGTCAGCCGCAAAATTATCCGCCCGCCACTGCACCAGCTGCTGCTGAAGCATTGCAGGCAGTTCCAGAGCAAAAAACAGGCGTTGAGTGGTCATAAGTGCGCTCCGGTAATCTGCGCCAGGTAGTGTACAATGCGCGCCATATTAGCACAGGCAGAGCAGGAGAAAGGCGTGAGTGAGTTACCGGTCAGCGAGGTGTTGCCTGCGCTGCTGACAGCACTGGAGAGTTCACCGCAGGTTCTGCTGGCAGCGCCAACGGGTGCAGGAAAATCGACCTGGCTGCCGCTGCAGCTACTGCAGCAGGCGGCACTGACGGGGCGCATTATTATGCTGGAACCGCGGCGTCTGGCTGCGCGCAATGTGGCGGAGCGGCTGGCGGAGCAGCTGGGGGAGCAGCCGGGTAAAACCGTGGGCTACCGGCTACGCGGCGAAAGCTGCTGCAGCAAAGATACCCGGCTGGAAGTGGTTACCGAAGGGATCCTGACGCGTATGCTGCAGCGCGACCCGATGCTGGAAGGGGTAGCGCTGGTGATCCTTGATGAGTTTCACGAGCGCAGCCTGCAGGCTGATTTGGCGCTGGCCTTGCTGCTGGATGTTCAGCAGGGGCTGCGCGACGACCTGAAACTGCTGCTGATGTCAGCCACGCTGGATAATACCCGGCTGCAGGCGCTGCTGCCGGCTGCGCCTGCGATTGTTTCAGCAGGACGCAGCTATCCGGTAGAACGCCGTTATGCCAGCCTTGATACGCAGACGCGGTTTGAAACGGCGGTCGCGCGCGAAGTGGCACAACTCCTGCGGCAAGAGCATGGATCGCTGCTGCTGTTTCTGCCGGGCGTTGCGGAGATTGAACGCGTCAGACGCGAGCTTGAGACGCGGATCAGTGATGATGTTGATCTGGCGCCGCTCTATGGTGCTCTCCCGCTGGAGGCACAGCGGCGTGCTATTTTGCCTGCTGCTGTGGGACGCCGTAAAGTGGTGCTGGCGACCAATATTGCAGAAACCAGCCTGACCATTGAGGGCATTCGCCTGGTAGTGGATAGCGCCCTGGAGCGGGTGGCGCAGTTTGATGCCCGCAGTGGCATAACCCGCTTACAGACGCAGCGTATCAGTCAGGCATCTATGACGCAGCGAGCCGGCCGCGCCGGGCGCCTGGAGCCGGGTCTCTGCCTGCATCTGCTGGCGCAGGAGCAGGCGCTGCGGGCACCAAATCAGAGTGAAGCGGAAATCCTCAGCAGTGATCTCGCCGCGCTGCAGCTGGAGCTGCTGCAGTGGGGCTGCACGAGCGTGACACAGCTTCAATGGCTGGATCTCCCGCCCGCGCGCAATCTGCAAGCTGCCGAGGCGCTGCTTCAGCAGCTTGGTGCGCTGGATAGCAGCGGCCATCTTAACGCCACAGGCCGGAAAATGGCGCGTCTTGGCAGCGATCCCCGTCTTACAGCAATCCTGTGTGCAGCAGGAGACGATCGCGATGCCATTGCCAGCGCGGCGCTGCTGGTAGCGATCCTTGAAGAACCACCGCGCAACGGAAGTATTGATCTGCGCGATGCCCTTAATCGGCCGCAGCCGCAGTGGCAGCGCCGGGCACGACAGTGGCAACAGCGACTGCATGCTGCCGACGGACGCGCTGATGCCGATCGGTTTCCGGCACTACTGGCTGCCGGATTTGCCGATCGTATCGCACTGCGGCGGGGTGAGAGTGCGCGCTATCAGCTGGCTGCCGGTCCGGGGGCGATGCTGGAAGAGGATCACGGTCTGAGCCGTTACGCTACGCTGATTGCACCCGGCTTATTGCAGGGAGCCAGTGCCGCCGATGCCCGTATTTTGCTGGCGCTGCCGATTGATCTGACACAGTTACGCCAGCAGTTACCGCAGCTGATCACGCGCCAGGTTGACGTCGAATGGGATGAAGAGAAAGGTACGCTGCGCGCCTGGAAGCGTGAACTGATTGGCGTCCTGGTGCTCAGCGCCCAGCCGCAGGCGCGGCCGGATGCTGAAATTCTGCATCCGGCACTGCTGCGCTGGATACGGGAAAAAGGGTTGGCAGTGCTGGGCTGGACGCCGGAAGCAGAGCAGCTGCGGCTGCGCCTGCAACGTGCGGCAGAGTGGCTACCCGAGGAGAACTGGCCGCCGCTGGACGATAGCGCATTGCTTGATACACTGGAGAGCTGGCTACTGCCAGAGATGACAGACGTGCGCGATCTAAAAGGGTTACAGAAAATTGATCTCTGCCGGGCCCTGGTACATTTGCTGACATGGTCACAACGTCAGCAGCTGGATAGTGCGCTACCAACTCATTACACTGTGCCGACCGGAAGTCGCCTGCCAATTCGCTACCACGCGGAGAATCCGCCAGCGCTGGCCGTGCGACTGCAGGAGATGTTTGGGGAAGCAAAAAACCCGGCTATCGCCAGTGGCCGGGTGCCACTGGTGCTGGAGTTACTCTCACCGGCTCATCGTCCGCTGCAGATCACGCGTGACCTGGCAGCATTCTGGTGCGGGGCATATCCTGAAGTGCAGAAAGAGATGAAAGGGCGTTATCCCAAACATCTCTGGCCGGACGACCCGGCCAGCGCGCTGCCCACAAAGCGCACCAAAAAATTTTCCCCGTAGCCCGCTGTGGATCGAATTCAGAGGGTTCTGCCATGCGCAGCCGGAGAAAGTAGTTAGAGTAACGGCCGCAGCCAACGCTATGCCTGGAGAGAAGAGAGCATGTCTGGGAACGATCGCGAACCTATTGGGCGTAAAGGAAAAGCGCCAAAGCCGCCGCGTAATACCACGCGCCGCGAGCGACGCAAAGAGCCTGATGGTGACATCGGGCAGAACGATTTTAGTGAAGATTATGAGGAGAGTGCGCCGGTGCCACCGAAAAGTAAAGGCAGGGGTAAAGGTCCGCAGCGTGGCAAACGCCGTTGGTTAGGCTGGCTGATCAAGCTTTTCCTGATCGTTGTTGTCGTGATGGTTGCCTGGGGGATCTGGCTCGACTCAGAGATCCGCAGCCGTATTGATGGCAAAGTCTGGCAGCTGCCAGCCGCTGTTTATGGGCGCATGGTAAGCCTTGAACCTGGCATGGCGTATGACAAAAAAGAGATGATTGCACTGCTGGAGGGCACGCAGTATCGCGAAGTATCGCGTATTACCCGTCCGGGCGAATTTAGTGTAAAAGGCAATACCATCGATCTGCTGCGCCGCCCGTTTGATTTCCCGGACAGTAAAGAGGGACAGATCAGTGCCCGCCTTACATTCAGCAACGATGAACTTACCAGCATTAAAAATCTCGATAATGGTCGTGATTTCGGTTTCTTCCGCCTCGATCCACGCCTGATCACCATGCTGCAATCGCCAAATGGTGAGCAGCGGCTCTTTGTGCCGCGTTCAGGGTTCCCGGATCTGCTGGTTGATACGCTGATTGCCACAGAAGATCGTCACTTTTATGAGCATGATGGTATCAGCCCTTATTCGATTGGGCGTGCGTTCCTGGCAAACATCACCGCCGGTAAAGCGGTGCAGGGCGGAAGTACCCTGACACAGCAGCTGGTGAAAAACCTGTTTCTGACCAATGAGCGGTCGCTGTGGCGTAAAGCGCGTGAAGCCTATATGGCCGTAATCATGGATGCGCGCTACAGCAAAGATCGTATTCTGGAACTCTATCTTAATGAGGTCTATCTCGGTCAGGCGGGCAACGATCAGATTCGTGGTTTCCCGCTGGCCAGCCTCTACTACTTTGGTCGTCCGGTTGATGAGCTGAGTCTCGATCAGCAGGCGATGCTGGTTGGTATGGTTAAAGGAGCCTCCCTCTATAACCCGTGGCGCAATCCAAAACTGGCTCTTGAACGACGCAACCTGGTTCTGCGTCTGTTGCAACAGCAGCAGGTTATCGACCAGGAGCTGTATGACATGCTCTCAGCGCGCCCGCTGGGTGTACAGCCGAGAGGCGGTGTAATCACCCCGCAGCCTGCATTTATGCAGATGGTGCGCAACGAGCTTCAGGCGAAACTGGGCGACAAAGTCAAAGATCTCTCAGGCGTGAAGATCTTTACTACGCTGGATCCGGTGTCGCAGGATGCTGCGGAAAAAGCGGTCGAAGAGGGGATCCCGGCGCTGAAAAAGCAGCGCGGACTCAAAGATCTTGAAACCGCAATGGTGGTAGTGGATCGCTTTAGCGGTGAGGTTCGCGCTATGGTTGGCGGCTCTGATCCGCAGTTTGCCGGCTATAACCGTGCGCTGCAGGCGCGTCGTTCTATCGGCTCACTGGCGAAGCCAGCGACTTACCTTACGGCTCTGAGCCAGCCCAACAGCTATCGGCTGAATAGCTGGATTGCTGATGAACCGATAGCGCTGAAACAGCCTAACGGCAGCATCTGGAAGCCAATGAATGACGATCGTCGTTTCAGCGGCAAAGTGATGCTGGTGGATGCGTTAACCAACTCAATGAACGTGCCTACCGTTAATCTGGGTATGACGCTGGGACTGGATGCGGTGGTGGATACCTGGAACAAACTGGGCGTGCCGAAAGATCAGCTACATCCGGTGCCAGCAATGCTGCTGGGTGCGATGAACCTGACGCCGGTTGAAGTGGCGCAGGCGTTTCAGTCAATCGCCAGCGGCGGTAATCGTGCCGAGCTCTCAGCCGTGCGTTCCGTGATTGCCGAGGATGGCACTGTGTTGCTGCAGAGTTTCCCGCAGGCGCAGCGCGTAGAGCCAGCTCAGGCCGCCTATATGACGCTCTACACGATGCAGCAGGTTGCCGATCATGGTACGGCACGGGCACTGGGTGCGCGCTATCCAAAAGCGCATCTGGCAGGTAAAACCGGTACCACCAACGATCTGATTGATAGCTGGTTTGCCGGTATTGATGGCAAAGAGGTCGCCATTACCTGGGTGGGACGAGACAATAACCAGACGTCAAAACTCTATGGTGCCAGCGGAGCAATGCAGATTTATCGCCGCTATCTCGATAACCAGGCACCGATGCCGCTGGTTCTGACGCCACCGGAAGATATTACGCAGATGAATATCGATTCCGCCGGCAATTTTGTCTGTGGCTCTGGCAGCAGCACCTGGCGATCTCTGCCGGTCTGGACGCTGGATCCTGCGGCGCTGTGTCAGCAGCAGATGGAGCAGCAGCAGGTGTTCCAGCAACAGCAACAGCAGGAGCAGCAGCAACAGATGCTACAGCAGCAACAGCAACAGCAACAGCAACAGCCGCAGAATGAGCAGAAAGATTCTGACGGTGTAGCCGGCTGGATCAAGGATATGTTTGGCAGCAAATAGTTATCATCCTCTTCAGGGCGCTTCGGCGCCCTTTTTCATCACTGCAATTTCTTACTCACGATCAATGATTAATGCGATAACGCCGTAAACATGCGGTTGTGCTCTATTTCGTCTTGCAGATCGTGCATCGCTTAGCCTAAAATACTTGCGTCTGATAATAATTATCGTTTTCATTCGCTTGCGTTATTTATCCGCTGAGAGACTTTATCATGAGTGCGCAAACTGTTTTTTCCCGTTCTGTTATGATGCGGCGCCGTCCGCTGGCTCTATCAATTGCCCTGACACTGGGCACTCTCAGCGCACAGGCAGTGGCTGAAGAGACTATTGTTGTTAACGCCAGTGGAGGCAACAGCGTCGCGCAGGAGAGCGCATGGGGCCCTGCAGCAACGATTGCAGCAAAGCAGAGCGCAACCGGTACCAAAACTGATACGCCGATTGAAAAAAACCCGCAGTCACTCTCTGTGGTGACGCAGGAAGAGATGGCGATGCATGCGGTGACCAGCGTAAAAGGCGCATTTAACTATACGCCTGGAGTGCTGACCGGTAACCGTGGCAGCTCCGGGGTGATTGACGCACTCTCCATTCGCGGTTTTAGCGAAACCAACACCAATCAATATCTTGATGGCCTGAAACTGCAGAGTGATAACTACTCTGAGTTTGCTATCGATCCCTATTTTCTGGAGCGCGCCGAGCTTCTGCGCGGGCCGGTTTCGGTTCTGTATGGTAAAAGCAATCCCGGTGGCGTAGTGGCGCTGGTCAGCAAACGACCCACGACTGAAACACTGCGTGAAGTGCAGTTCCAGATGGGCAATGACAACCTGTTTTCAACCGGTTTTGATTTTGGCGGCGCGCTTGATGACAGCGGCGTTTACAGCTACCGCCTGACAGGGCTGGCGCGCAGCGCTGATGCACAGCAGGCCAGCAATAAAGAGAAGCGCTATACCCTGGCACCTTCATTTAGCTGGCGGCCGGATGCCAGTACGCGTTTTGATCTGCTGACTTACTTCCAGAATGAGCCACAAACTGGCTACTACGGCTGGCTGCCGCGTGAAGGCACGGTAACCGCGATTAAACGTGCTGATGGCAGCAGCTACAGACTGCCCACGGATTTTGATGAAGGCGAAGCCAGCAATAAGATTTCGCGTAACACCAAAATGGTCGGGTATAACGCTGAACACAGTTTCAGCGATACCTGGACAGTAAGACAGAATCTGCGTTATGCCGAGCTGCGCACTGACTATCGCAGTATTTATGGCAATGGTTATGATTCAGCATCACAGCAGATTACACGCGGCTCTGCCGTTTCAAACGAGCAGCTCAATCAGTTTGCCGTGGATAACCAGGCGCAGGCCAGATTTGCTACCGGGCAGGTTGATCATACGCTGTTACTGGGTGTGGACTATCAGCAGACGCGTAATGACATTGATGCGCAGTTTGGTTCAGCCAGCAATCTCAGTGCGATTGATCCGCAATATGGCAATGATACTGTTGTCCCATATAGCACTCCTTATCAGCATCTTAATAAACAGCGGCAGACCGGACTGTATGCGCAGGATCAGATCGAGTGGGATCGCTGGGTACTGACGCTGGGTGGACGCTACGATTATGCCATGACGTCAGTTCAGGATCGCGTAGCCGGAACAACCGATCGACAAAACGATCAGGCCTTTACCTGGCGCGGTGGACTTAACTATGTCTTTGATAATGGTGTTGCGCCTTACTTTAGCTACAGCGAAGCATTTATTCCAAATGCAGGTTCAACGTATGGCGGTCAGGCGTTTGATCCTTCACGCGCGAAGCAGTATGAAGCGGGGGTAAAATATGTGCCGAAAGATCGTCCGATTGTCATCACCGGTGCACTCTATCAGTTGACCAAAAACAAAAATCTGACGGCAGACCCGGTTAACAAAAATTTCAGTATTCAGAGCGGCGAGATCCGTTCACGCGGCGTAGAGCTGGAGGCCAAAGCGGCGCTGAGTGCCAGCGTCAATATGACCGCCTCCTATACCTACACCGATGCGGAATATACCAAAGATACCCAGTTGCAGGGCAGAACGCCGGTGCAGGTGCCAAAACATATGGCTTCGCTATGGGGTGACTACACCTTCCACGATACAGCGCTATCCGGCCTGACTCTGGGCGCCGGGGTGCGTTATGTGGGCGAGAGCAAAGGGCTATACGCCAGTGGTGCCAGCGCCAATCAAAATTTTGATGTGGCGGGTTACACCACGGTAGATACCGTGCTGAAGTACGATCTTGCTCGCTTTGGACTGCCAGGATCCACGGTTGGCGTCAACGTCAACAATCTGTTTAATCGCGATTATGTTGCCAGCTGCTATCGCGACTACGCCTGCTACTGGGGCGCTGAGCGCCGGATTGTCGGCACCGCTACCTTCCGTTTTTAACTTAGATCTCAGGGCGCACCTGCTGCGCCCGTCAGCCAGGGAGTACCATGCAGCATCCGCACTACGCCGCTACTACGTTTGCGCTGGAAAATGTCAGCTTTCGCGTGCCAGGACGCACGCTGCTGCAACCACTGTCGCTCTCATTTGCCCCCGGAAAAGTCACGGCCCTGATTGGTCATAATGGATCCGGTAAATCAACGCTGCTGAAAATGCTGGGACGCCATCATGCTGCCAGTGCAGGGCAGGTCATGCTGAACAGTGAGCCGCTTGAGCAGTGGAACAGCAAAGCGTTTGCCCGGCAGGTTGCCTATCTGCCGCAACAGCTGCCCGCTGCAGAGGGTATGACGGTGCGCGAGCTGGTGGCAATAGGGCGCTATCCCTGGCACGGCGCACTGGGGCGCTATGGTCAGGAGGATCGTCAGCGGGTTGAAGAGGCAATAGCGCTGGTGGGATTAAAACCGTTTGCCGGGCGTCTGGTTGACAGTCTCTCTGGTGGCGAGCGACAGCGTGCCTGGCTGGCGATGCTGGTGGCGCAAAACAGCCGCTGCCTGCTGCTGGATGAGCCAACCTCGGCACTTGATATTGCTCATCAGGTAGACGTACTGGCGCTGATCCAGCGGCTGAGCCGCGAGCGTGGCTTAACAGTGATTGCAGTGCTGCACGATATCAATATGGCGGCGCGCTACTGCGATCGGCTGGTGGCGTTGCGGCAGGGCGAGGTGATTGCAGAAGGCGAGCCAGAGGCGATTATGCAGGCCGATGTGCTGGGCGCTATTTACGGTATTCCTATGGGGATCCTGCCACATCCGCAGGGTGGTGCGCCCGTAAGTTTTGTCTGCTAAGGAGCAAGGATGATCACCATTACCCGCCGGCGTCTGCTCACCGCACTGGCTCTGTCACCGCTGATGCAGTTTGCATCACCACGTGCCGCTCTGCCAGAGAGTTCACGTATTCTGGCGCTGGAGTGGTTGCCCACAGAGTTGCTGCTGGCACTGGGCGTGGCGCCGCTCGGCGTGGCAGATGTGCATAACTACACTATCTGGGTTGGAGAGCCGCCGTTGCCAGCCGGCACGATCGATATCGGATTACGTACCGAACCCAATATGGAGCTGATGACGCAGCTGGCTCCTTCACTGATTTTACACTCCAGCGGTTATGGGCCGCGCGCTGAGACGCTGCAGCGCATCGCACCCACAATGGGATTCAGCCTGCACAGCGGCGATGGTAAACCGCTGAGTGCGGCACGGCACTCGCTGCAGACGCTGGGGGCACATATCGGACGGAGTGCGCAGGCAGAGCAGCATCTGCAATGGGTGGATCAGCAGCTGGCAGCAGCGCGTCAGCGCCTGCAGACCAGAGCCGGGCGACCGCTGTTGCTGATGTCATTGCTTGATAGCCGTCACGCTATTGTGTTTGGTCAAAACAGCCTGTTTCTTGAGGTGCTGCAGCAGCTCGGCCTTACCAGTGCCTGGCAGGGTGAAACTAACTTTTGGGGCAGTGCCGTAATTGGTATTGAACGCCTGGCGGAAGCCGGAGACGTCACCGCTATCTGCTTTGCACATGATAACGAACGCGACATGCAGCAGGTTATGAAGACAGCGCTCTGGCAGGCGCTGCCATTCGCGCGCAGCGGCCATTTTCATCGTGTACCGGCAGTCTGGTACTACGGTGCCACCCTCTCTGCCGTGCGCTTTGCACAGGTGCTGGAAAACGCACTGGAGTCCCGCTGATGCGTAGTCGTCTCTTTTCCATCTCTTTGCTGGTCGGGCTTGCTGCTATAGCACTACTGCTGACCCTGATTAATCTGCACCATGCACTGCCGCTGTCAGCGTGGTGGCAGGCAATTTACTCGCCCGATTTAAACGACATTCAACAGGTGGTATTTCACTATAGTCTGCTGTCACGGCTGGCGCTGGCGCTGCTGGTCGGTGCCGGACTGGGGCTGGCGGGATTACTGTTTCAGCAGGTGCTGCGCAATCCACTGGCGGAGCCTGCTACGCTTGGCGTGGCATCAGGTGCGCAGCTGGGTATAACGGTTGCCACACTCTGGCAGCTGCCTGGCGGTGAGTTTACGCAGCAGATTGCAGCAATGAGCGGTGCCCTGCTGGTCGGTGCACTGGTATTCGGTGTGGCGTGGGGCAAACGGCTCTCGCCGGTCACGCTGATCCTCGCCGGGCTGGTGCTGAGTCTTTACGCTGGCGCGGTGAATCAGGTTTTCGCTATTTTTAATCACGATCAGCTGCAGAATATGTTTCTCTGGAGTACCGGTGCCCTGAATCAGCTGGATGGACACAATGTGGCGCTGCTCTGGCCACGTCTGCTGCTGGCGTTTGTACTGACGCTGGCGCTGCTCAGGCCGCTGACGCTGATGGGACTGGATGATGGTGTAGCGAAGAACCTCGGCCTCTCTCTGACGGCAGCGCGTATTAGCGCACTGGCGCTGGCTATTATACTGAGCGCACAGCTGGTTAATGTTGCCGGCATTATCGGCTTTATTGGCCTGTTTGCACCGCTGCTGGCAAAAATGCTTGGCGCCCGTCGCCTGCTTAGCCGTCTGCTGCTGACACCGCTGATTGGCGCGCTGCTACTGTGGCTGGCCGATCAGTGCGTATTGTGGCTTACCGCACACTGGCGGGAGCTGTCAGCCGGCACGGTTACCGCTCTGGCAGGTGTACCCGTATTGCTCTGGCTGCTGCCACGACTGCGCACCGGCTCACCGCCGCCGGTGCTGGAGGCTGGCGAACGGGTAGTAGCTGAACGTCAGCGTGTTGTCCGCTGGCTGCTGGCGGGATTGCTATTGCTGCTGCTCTGCACTGTTGCAGGTCTGAGCTTTGGCCGGGATGCGGCAGGCTGGCGATGGAGCAGCGGCGAAATGTTGCAACAGCTGGTGCCGTGGCGTGCGCCGCGCGTGCTGGCAGCATTGACGGTAGGGATGATGCTGGGTGTGGCGGGTACGCTGATCCAGCGGCTAACCGGTAACCCGGTGGCCAGCCCGGAAGTGCTGGGGATCAGTTCCGGTGCGGCCTGCGGTGTGGTACTGATGCTGTTTTTTGTACCCGGTGATGCGCTGGAATGGCTGCTGCCTGCGGGTATCGCCGGCGCGGCGGTCACGCTGATAATTATTCTGCTGGTCGCCAGTCGTGGCGGTTTTTCGCCGCAGCGTATGCTACTGGCGGGCATGGCGCTTAACAGCGCGTTTGTGACGCTGCTGATGCTGCTGATGGCCAGTGGTGACCCGCGTATGGCTGGATTACTGAGCTGGATCTCCGGCTCGACTTACAACGTTACGCTCTCTCAGGCGCTACAGAGCGCAGCAATCGCCGCCGTTCTGGTGGCGCTGGCACCACTGGCAAGTCGCTGGCTGACACTGCTGCCCCTGGGGAGTACCACCGCGCGTTCGGCCGGACTCTCTCTGACCCGCGCGCGCCTGGCACTGCTGCTGCTGGCAGCCGCACTCACTGCAGCGGCAACATTAACGATTGGGCCGCTGAGCTTTGTCGGTCTGATGGCGCCGCATATCGTGCGTATGCTTGGCTTCCGGCGTGCACTGCCGCAGCTGGCCATGGCGGGCGTAACTGGCGCAATGTTAATGGTGGTGGCTGACTGGTGTGGCAGGATGCTGGCTTTTCCGGATCAGATCCCGGCGGGTCTGATGGCAACCTTTTTTGGCGCACCCTATTTTATCTGGCTGCTGCGGCGGGCATAAAAAAAGATGCGCCACGGCGCATCTTTTCTCGCAGGTTCAGGTCACAGAATAGGTTTGTCTCTCTGCTACTCTGTTCCGATGCTCAGGCGGTGACTCAGAGTTGAGCAAAGCAGCGCCGTGCCGCATTGATGGTGCGATCAATATCTTCCGGTGTATGCGCCAGCGACATAAAGCCTGCTTCATAGGCCGAGGGTGCCAGATAAACGCCCTCAGCCAGCATAAGATGGAAGAAACGCTTAAAACGTTCAACGTCGCAGCGGGTGACATCGGCATAGCAGGTTACGCTGTCAGCATCGGTGAAGAAAATACCAAACATGCCACCTACATGGTTTACCACCAGCGGAATATTCTCTGCCTGCGCCGCGGCCAGCAGGCCATTGGCCAGCTGCGTGGTGCGTTCGGTCAGAGTGGCATGAGTACCTGGCTGTGCAATTTGTGTCAGACAGGCCAGACCCGCCGCCATCGCCACTGGATTGCCAGATAGCGTACCCGCCTGATAAACCGGCCCGGTAGGTGCCAGGGCTTCCATTACGTCACGACGACCACCAAATGCGCCCACCGGCATACCGCCGCCGATAATTTTGCCAAGGCAGGTGAGGTCAGGATTCACATTATAGTGTGCCTGTGCACCACCCAGCGCCACGCGGAAGCCCGTCATCACTTCATCAATAATCAGCAGCGCACCAAACTCATCGCACAGCTCACGCAGGCCTGGCAGAAATTCTGGCAGCGGTGGAATGCAGTTCATATTGCCCGCAACCGGCTCAACAATAATACAGGCGATATCCTGCGGATATTGCTCAAAAGCTGCGCGTACTGAGTCGAGGTCGTTAAAAGTGCAGGTCAGCGTATGACGGGCAAAATCAGCGGGTACACCCGGGGAGTTGGGCTGGCCTAACGTCAGCGCGCCTGATCCTGCTTTAACCAGCAGACAGTCAGCATGGCCGTGATAGCAGCCCTCAAACTTGATGATTTTATCGCGATGGGTATAGCCGCGAGCCAGACGGATTGCACTCATGGTGGCCTCCGTACCGGAGTTAACCATACGCACCATATCCATATTTGGCATCAGTTCGCAGACCAGCTCTGCCATCTTTACTTCAATCTCGGTGGGTGCGCCAAAGCTCAGCCCGCGCGCTGCGGCATCTATTACCGCATTACGAATGGTGGCGTTATTATGACCAAGCACCATCGGGCCCCACGAGCCCACATAATCGATATAGGCCTTGCCGTCGGCATCGTATAAAAAGGCACCATCGGCGTGTTCGATAAACAGCGGTACGCCGCCGACACCGGTAAACGCGCGTACCGGAGAGTTTACGCCGCCTGGGATCAGACGTTGCGCTTCGGTGTACAGGTTTTCTGACTTACTCATTGTTCGGCTCCTGCTGTTCGGAAAAATTCTGTGCTTATTCTACGGGAATACAGGGCAACGGTGAACCGTGATACTGCATACAGCCTGGCTTCGCACATGTCGGATATAAACTGTAGCCCATAGCAGAGGCACACAGTGTCAAGGGCACCACTTGATTGCACCGGGCGGCTGGCAGATAATAGTGAAATTAAGGTTGTTTTCTGACCTGGACGTTTACCCGGAGTAAAACATGAGTGATGACGTAGCAGCGCTGCCTTTACAGTTTACTGATGCAGCAGCGAATAAAGTAAAAAATCTGATTGCGGATGAAGAGAATCCGGCGCTGAAACTACGCGTCTATATCACTGGCGGCGGTTGCAGCGGCTTTCAGTATGGTTTTACCTTTGACGATCAGATGAATGATGGTGATATGACCATCGAAAAACAGGGTGTGGCACTGGTTGTGGATCCCATGAGCCTGCAGTATCTGGTGGGCGGCTCAGTGGATTACACTGAGGGTCTGGAGGGCTCGCGCTTTATCGTGACGAATCCGAATGCCAAAACCACCTGCGGTTGCGGCTCCTCTTTCAGCATCTGATGCTGCTCTGGCTGCTATTCTGGCAGCCCCCTCTTACCACTCCACCGTAGTCAGTCTGGTTGTTTCGTGGCGCTGTGGATCCTGCTGCAGGGTCTGCTGTGTGATACGTGGCTGCGCGCGACTGTGGCCACCGCAGTTTGCTGCTGGCAGCCTGTGCTTCTCTGCACGTGAAATATCGCAGCGCGGCTGAATAACCAGCGATACAGCGATAGTACCACTGCTGCTTGCTGCCAGGGCGGGCATAAGATATGTCAGCGCCATGATCAGCAACAGAGCTCTGGTCATAGTGGTTCCTGGTGAAGTCAAAGCGTATAACGCTAAAAGGGCTCAGAGCTTACATGGCCGCTGAGCCTGCTATATTGATTGTCGGCAAACACTGGCCGATCTTTAGGCTTTTTTAGGGATTTTTCGTTGGATGCAGAGCCGCACAGAGCTGACGTGCGGCCAGTAGCAGGCGCGGGCCGGGACGGCTCAGCCAGTCACTGTTAATAGCAATCACTGGCACACTGAGCTGCGGCTGCCAGAATTGTGCAGCACTGGCTGCCTGACGGGCATCGCCGCTGATGACAACTGCCTGCGGCTGACGCGTCAGCACCTGTTCCCGGCTTACCTGTGGCCAGCTTACGGCGCTGTCCGCAAAAATATTGCGTCCGCCGCACAGCGTAACCACCTCGTTCTGCAACGTGTTGCGTGATGCGGTAAAGAGTGGCTGCTGCCCGAACTGCAAAAAGAGTGGTACCGGCTGACGCTGCTGATACTGCTGGCGCAGCGCTTTTTCCTGAGCGCGCAGCGCCTCTGCTGCTGCCTGTGCCTGCTGTGGCTGTGGGCTCCAGCGACCCAGCGATTGCAACGCATCGATCATCTGCTCCAGCGTCTGCGGATCGATCCACACCACCCTGATACCAAACTGCTGCAGCTGATCTATCTGGCGTGCCGGATTGCCGCCACGCCAGGCGAGCACCACGTCGGGTTTGAGCTGCAACACGCGCTCTATATTGATTCCCTGCCAGTTCGCCACCTGCTCCAGCGTTTGTGCTGCAGGAGGATAGTCGGACCAGGCACTGACTGCCACCGGCACAATCCCGGCGGCAAATGCCATTTCGGTAAGATGAGGTGAAAGGGTAATAACGCGTGGTGCGGCAGCGGGCAGGCTACTCCACAGCAGCAGTAGCCCGGCCAGCAGAAATTTAGCCATGCGCCAGCCGTGTCAGCAGGTTCTCCACCATCAGCGAGGATTGCTTAGCCGCGACGCTAAGAAACTCATCAAAGCTCAGGTGTGACGCTTTGTCGGCTACATCAGAAATGGCGCGCACGACGACAAACGGCACATTAAACTGATGGCAGACATGCCCGATGGCAGTGGCTTCCATCTCAACAGCAATCGCCTGCGGGAAGGCTGAACGAATGCGTGCTAATGGCTCTGCGCCATTAATAAACGCATCACCACTTACCACCAGACCCTGCACGGCGTTCAGCTGCAGCGCGCGGATAGTCTCTTCCGCTGCTGTAACCAGTTTGCTGTCAGCACGAAACGCTTCCGGGCAGCCTGCCATCTGGCCTGGCACATAACCAAATGCGGTAACATCCGCATCGTGATAGCGCACTTCATCAGATACCACAATATCACCAACCTGCAGCGCCGGAGCCAGACCGCCCGCTGATCCGGTATTGATAACCAGATCGGGTTTGCAGAGCTGCAGCAGCAGTGTCGTGCCGAGCGCGGCAGCCGTTTTACCAATGCCTGATTTCAGCAGAGCAACCTCAACACCATTCAGTGTGCCGGTATAGATTTCGCATCCGGCCAGTGCCAGCGTCTGACGGTTTTCAATTTTGTCACGCAGCAGGGTAACTTCCTGCTCCATTGCGCCAATGATGCCTGCTTTCATGAAGAATCTCGCTGTGTTTATAGATGTATAAATAGAAACTAAGGCATAGTCTATCATGGCTTTAAAGCGATGAATTCACGAAAAAGAGGGCCAGCGATGACGGCGATTAATTTCAGGAAGAAGATCGGGTTCACACGCCCCTATACCAGCCGTAAAGCGCCGGAAGGTGAATATGCGATTACCCGCCATTTTGAAAGCGATCGCGGGCGCATTATCAATTCTGCCGCCATTCGCCGGCTGCAGCAGAAAACTCAGGTGTTTCCGCTGGAGCGTAATGCGGCAGTACGCTCGCGCCTGACGCACTCACTGGAGGTGCAGCAGACCGGACGCTATATTACCAAAGAGATCCTCTATACGCTGAAAACCCAGGGAGGCGGTCTCGAGCAGTATGGGCTGGATAACTTCGAAGGTGCGGTGGAGACACTGGTAGAGATGGCCTGCCTGCTGCATGATGTTGGCAATCCACCCTTTGGTCATTTTGGTGAAGCTGCCATTAATGACTGGTTTGATGAAAACCTGCCAGCCGAGCTGGTTGATCCGCTGGTCGCCGGCGTTGCCGATGCCGGACAACAGGCTGATTTCAGCCAGCTGAATGCAATGATTCGTCAGGATCTGTGCCATTTTGAAGGCAATGCTCAGGCGATTCGTTTAGTTCATACGCTGTTGCAGTTAAATTTAAGCTACGCCCAGGTTGCCTGTATTCTTAAATATACTGCGCCCGCGTGGTGGCAGGGAGAAAAGCCCGCTGAATTTAGCGTATTAATGAAAAAGCCTGGCTTCTATCTTTCGGAACGGGAATATGTGGCCGATCTGCGTGCGGCAACAGATATCGCAGAGCATCACCGTTATCCACTGACCTGGATAATGGAGGCTGCGGATGATATCTCCTATTGTATTGCTGATTTAGATGATGCAGTTGAGAAAGCAATCTTTACGGTGGAAACGCTCTATCACGCGTTATTAAAGGCGTGGGGTGAGGTCACGCCGGGCGATATTTTCAGCCGCACTATTGGTGAAGCCTGGAAAGAGGCGAATCAGAAAAAACGGCGCAGTATCAGTGACCAGTTTTTTATGTCGCTGCGCGTGAATGTGCAAAACCTGCTGGTAAGCCATGCGGTACGGCGCTTTGTCGATAATCTGCCGGCGATTTTTACCGGCAACTTCAATCATGCGCTGCTGGAGGGCGATGATGATGAGGCACAGTTATTAAAGCTCTTTAAAATGGTGGCGCGGCAGCGGGTATTTAATCATCCTGAGGTTGAGCAGCTGGAATTACAGGGCTATCGGGTGATTAAAGGTTTGCTGGAAATATATCAGTCACTGATGCAGCTTAGCTATGAGCAATTTACCACGTTAATGAATGACGATTATCTGGCGGGACATCCGATTGAGACACGTCTGTTCCACAAACTTTCTGGTAAACATCGCAAAGCGTATCAGCAGCAGATGCGTGCGCGAATTGTTGAGCATAAATATCAGCGCTTACTCTGGGAGCGTTATTATCGTTGCCGGTTGATTCAGGATTATATTAGCGGTATGACCGATAATTATGCATGGGATGAATACCGGCGCATGATGGCGGTGGAATAGGCGAAGTTTTGTAAAGACGCAGAACAAAGATTTACTTTTAATCAAAACTTTATGAAGTTTTTTGCGTATAAAATTTAGCTCCGTTCTTGTGACCACAGCAATGGTCAGGCTGCAACCTTCAGAGAGATAAAACAAATGAAAAAAAGCACATTAACGCTGGCACTGGCGCTGAGTCTTGGCATGGCGTTCGCTCCGGTTTCACTATTTGCCGCTGAGACAGCCTCTTCCTCCAGCCAGCAATTGCCAAGTCTGGCGCCGATGCTGGAAAAAGTAATGCCCTCCGTGGTAAGCATCAGCGTAGAGGGCAGTACAGCGGTTAAAAATCCGCGTATGCCGCAGCAGTTCCAGCAATTCTTTGGTGATAACTCGCCATTCTGTCAGGATGGATCGCCTTTCCAGGGATCGCCGCTCTGCCAGGGGGAGGGCACGAATGGCGGCGCGCCAGGTAATGCAGCAAAACAGCCGTTCCGTGCGCTGGGCTCTGGCGTAATTATCAACGCTGAGAAAGGCTATGTGGTCACCAACAATCATGTGGTGGATAACGCGACTAAAATTCAGGTTCAGCTCAGTGATGGTCGTCACTACGACGCCAAAATTATTGGTAAAGATCCACAGTCTGATATTGCACTGATTCAGCTGCAGGATGCGAAAAACCTCACAGCGATAAAAATCGCTGACTCTGATTCACTGCGGGTTGGTGACTATACCGTTGCAATCGGTAACCCTTATGGCCTGGGTGAAACCGTGACTTCCGGCATTGTCTCTGCACTGGGTCGCAGCGGGTTAAATGTAGAGAATTATGAAAACTTTATTCAGACCGATGCGGCGATTAACCGCGGGAACTCAGGTGGTGCTCTGGTAAACCTTAACGGCGAACTGATTGGGATCAACACGGCTATTCTGGCTCCGGACGGCGGAAACATCGGTATCGGCTTCGCCATTCCAAGTTCAATGGTGAAAAACCTGACCGCGCAGATGGTTGAGTTTGGCCAGGTAAAACGCGGTGAGCTGGGGATCCTTGGCACTGAGCTGAACTCCGAGCTGGCGAAAGCAATGAAAGTTGATGCGCAGCGCGGTGCGTTTGTCAGCCAGGTGGTACCAAACTCTGCGGCGGCTAAGGCTGGCGTGAAAGCGGGTGACGTAGTGGTATCGATGAATGGCAAACCGCTCAGCAGCTTTGCCGCACTGCGCGCTGAGGTTGGCTCACTGCCGGTGGGCACCAAACTGCAGCTGGGACTGCTGCGCGATGGAAAACCTGTGAGTGTGACAGTAGAGTTGCAGCAGAGCTCTAAAGACAAGGTGCAATCCGCAACTATCTACAATGGCATTGAAGGTGCCGATCTCAGCAACGTTGAAAGCAATGGCCGTAAAGGTGTACGTGTAGACAGCGTCAAACCAAACAGTGCTGCGGCGCGCATCGGCCTGAAAAAGGGCGATATGATTCTGGGCGTTAACCAGCAGGCAGTGGCGAATCTGGGTGAGCTGCGCAAAATTCTCGACACCAAACCACCGGTGCTGGCACTGAACGTGCTGCGTGGTGATAACACACTCTATTTGCTGATGCAGTGATGCAATATCACCGTTGAGAAGGGCGAGCCGCGGCTCGCCTTTTTCTTTTGTGCGCCTGTTAACATTTCAGGTAATCTCTGCTGCGCTATAGGCAATTGCACAATGCCAGCAGCAGACAGTATGCGTATTCTGACAGTTTGCCCCTGACATGGGAGTGACTGATGGCCACCTGTCATCTTGATGCGCGCCTGGCGCAGGATATTGTTGCCCGCACGATGAAAATCATCGATAGCAATGTCAATGTAATGGATGCCCGCGGGCGCATTATTGGCAGTGGCGATCGCGAGCGGATTGGTGAACTGCATGAGGGCGCTCTGCTGGTGTTGTCGCAGGGCAGGGTAGTGGATATCGATGCCGCAGTCGCAAAGCATCTGCATGGTGTACGACCGGGTATTAACCTGCCGCTGCATATTGAGGGTGCGATTGTCGGCGTGATTGGGCTGACCGGAGAGCCAGCCGCGCTGCGCCACTATGGTGAGCTGGTTTGTATGACAGCCGAGATGATGCTGGAACAGGCGCGGCTGCTGCACCTGCTGGCGCAGGATAGTCGCCTGCGTGAGGAGCTGGTGCTGAATCTGATCCGCAGCGATACGCTCTCTCCGGCACTGAACGAGTGGGCACAGCGGCTGGGTATTGATCTCAACCAGCCGCGTGTGGTCGCGGTGGTGGAGGTCGATAGCGGGCAGCTGGGCGTTGATAGTGCGATGGCAGAGCTGCAGCAGTTGCAGACGCTGCTTACCACGCCCGATCGCGATAATCTGATTGCGATTGTGTCACTCACTGAGATGGTGGTGCTGAAGCCGGCGCTGAATGCGCATGGACGTTACGATCAGGATGATCACCGTCGCCGGGTTGATCAGCTGCTGCAACGTATGAAACAGAGTGGTCAGGTGCGAATGCGCATTGCGCTGGGCAACTTTTTTACCGGATCGGGCAGCATTGCGCGTTCCTATCGCACTGCGCGCACTACGATGATCGTCGGCAAACAGCGGATGCCGGAGCAGCGCTGCTTTTTTTATCAGGATCTGATGTTGCCAGTGCTGCTTGATAGCCTGCGTGGAGGCTGGCAGGCCAGTGAACTGTCGCGTCCGCTCGCCCGACTGAAAAGCATCGATAGTAATGGTCTGCTGCGACGTACCCTGGTTGCCTGGTTCAGCCATAATGTTCAGCCCGGCGCCACGGCGCGCGCGCTGTTTATCCATCGCAATACGCTGGAGTATCGTCTGAATCGGGTTTCTGAACTCACCGGACTTAATCTCAGCAACTTTGACGATCGGCTGCTGCTCTACGTGGCGCTGCAGCTGGATGAGCAGACGTAAAAAAGGCCAGCACTGGCTGGCCTGAATGCGGTCTGGATCGATTAGCGGCCGTTGCGGGTCAGCTGATCGAGATCGGCTTCGATCTCAGCAATTTTGTTTGAGACCACATTTTCCAGATGACGCAGATCGTCAAGGATTTTACGTTTCAGATCGACTTCCGCGCGATCGCGCTGGCAGATTTGATCCAGCTCGTCGATAACATAGCGCAGATTAGGGCTGATCTCCTGAATTTCGCGAAACCCCTGGCCGCTATGATCGGCAACCACGGTTTTACGCTGACGCGGATATTTAAACTTCACGCTTTTCGCAAAAAACTCACCTTTATCTTTGCGGAAATAGATCTTCAGGATGTCGTTGTTAGCTTCCTGACGCAGACTGTAACGATCGATCTCTTCAGGATTGCTGATACCTAAGCTTTTCAGGTTGTCATACATGGCGTTTATATTCTCTCTGAAAGTGAATGAGCGCGCAGAAGTGTCATCAACATTCAGGCAGTGCCAGCAGGGCAGCAACCAGAACGCTTACGGCATACATTAACAACTTTAGACCTAAAAGCCGGAATAGACAGTGCGCGTCCGGAGATAACTGGCGCGGATTATGAACTGTTTGAAAAATAAACGCACGAGTTAATTCGTAGCGCGAAACAGGTTATTGGTCGCGAGGTGTAAAGAAAAAATGACGGCACCGTTGCCAGTGCCGTCATCAGCGTGTTACATGCTAAACCAGATTAGTCGATGGTGCGCAGCAGCTCATTGATACCGGTTTTGCCCAACGTTTTGGCATCCACTTTTTTCACGATAACGGCGCAGTAGAGGCTGTAGCTGCCATCTTTTGATGGCAGGTTGCCGGAGACCACAACAGAACCAGCGGGTACGCGGCCGTAATGGATTTCGCCGGTTTCGCGGTCGTAAATTTTAGTGCTCTGACCAATATAGACGCCCATTGAGATCACTGAACCTTCCTCAACGATCACGCCTTCCACAATTTCAGAGCGCGCGCCGATAAAGCAGTTATCTTCGATAATGGTTGGGTTAGCCTGCAGCGGCTCCAGTACACCACCGATGCCTACACCGCCAGAGAGATGAACATTTTTACCAATCTGCGCGCAGGAACCCACGGTGGCCCAGGTATCAACCATGGTTCCTTCATCAACATAGGCGCCGATATTGACATAAGAGGGCATCAGCACGGTATTACGTGCGATATAGGCACCCTGGCGTACTGCTGCTGGTGGCACCACGCGGAAGCCGGCAGCTTTGAAGCGTGCTTCATCCCAGCCCGCAAACTTCATTGGCACTTTGTCATAGAAACGGGTTTCAGCACCCTCCATGACCTGATTGTCGTTGATGCGGAACGATAGCAGCACCGCTTTTTTCAGCCACTGATGCGTTACCCATTCGCCGTCAATCTTTTCTGAGACGCGCAGTTCGCCACTGTCCAGCATATCAATAACCTGATTGATGGCATCGCGGGTAACGCTGTCAACGCTGGCAGGGGTGATGTCAGCACGACGCTCAAAGGCGGATTCAATAACGCTCTGTAACTGTTGCATAGCTATTTCCTGATTCGGTCATACGGATGTCCGGCCGTGGCCGGACAGGATTCATAAAAGTTGTCCAGTGTGATTCAGGACACTTTATCGTTTGGATCAAGGGCCTCTGTCAACCGTTGTTGCAACACAGCCCGCATTTCAGTATCAAGTGCGCGTCGTTCGCTGTTTGCCAGAATAAACAGATCCTCTACCCGCTCGCCAATGGTGCTAATACGTGCGCCATGTAGCGATACGCCGAGATCGGCAAAGACTTCACCCACGCGCGCCAGCAGGCCGGGCTGATCCAGCGCTATCAGTTCCAGGTAGCTGCGCCGATCGGTATGGGTCGGCAGGAACTTCACTTCGGTATCAACGCTGAAATGTTTCAGGCGCGCTGACTGACGGCGGGTGCGCGGCGGCACCCACTCCTGCTGTGTAATGGCCTGTTGCAGCGCCTGAATAATGACCGGATGACGATCGGGCGAGAGCGGGCTGCCATCCGGCTCCAGCACAATAAAGGTATCCATCGCCATTCCGTCGCGGCTGGTAAAAATCTGCGCATCATGGACACTCAGATTACGGCGATCGAGTTCGCCAGCAACGGCCGCAAACAGATAGGGGCGGTCGGGGCTCCAGATAAAAATTTCCGTACCGCCACGCGTAGCCTGCGGGCTGACCAGCACCAGCGGCTGGCTCAGATCGTGCTCAATCAGATGACGCGCGTGCCACGCCAGCTGATTTGGCGTATGCCGCAGAAAGTAGTCGGCGCGGCAACGGCTCCAGATATGGTGCAGACGCTCCTCATTAAGATTTTCCATGCGCAACAGCGCCAGCGCCTGCAAGCGATGGTGACGTACACGCTCGCGCAGATCCGGACTATTCTCCATGCCACGGCGCAGCTGTTTTTCGGTGGCAAAAAAGAGCTCGCGTAGCAGGCTCTGCTTCCAGCTGTTCCACAGACTCTCGTTAGTGGCACAGATATCGGAGACGGTAAGACAGGCCAGGTAACGCAGGCGATTCTCATTCTGCATCACTTCGGCAAATTGCTGAATAACCGTAGGATCCTGGATATCACGACGCTGGGCAGTGACCGACATCAGTAAGTGGTGACGAACCAGCCAGGAGACCAGCTGAGTCTCCCGCGAGTTAAGTTTGTGCAGCTCAGCAAACTCCACTGCATCCTGGGCACCGAGAATGGAGTGGTCACCGTTACGGCCTTTAGCGATATCGTGCAGCAGTGCTGCCATCAGCAGCAGTTCAGGCTGTGGCAATCGTGGCCAGAGCTCAACACATAGCGGATGTTTAGGCCGCGTGGTTTCATCCGCAAAACTCTCCAGCTTCTGCAATACCCGAATGGTGTGTTCATCGACGGTGTAAGCGTGAAACAGATCAAACTGCATCTGACCGACTACGTTACCCCAGAGCGGTGTGTATGCAGAAAGCACGCTGTAGCGATGCATTGGCAGCAGGGCGCGTTTAACTGCACCGGGATGACGCAGAATGGCCATAAAGGTCTGCCGTGCTTCTGCTATCTGACAGAGTGGCTGTTTCAGGTGGCGACGCGCATGACGCAGCTGGCGTAGCGTGGTGGAGTAGATACCGGTGATGGATGCGTTACGTACCATGACATAAAACATGCGCAGTATCGCCTGCGGCTCACGCTGAAAGAGTTCAGGGTCGCGCAGATCAATCAGATCGCCACGCAGCTGAAAATCGTCATCCAGCGCCCGCGGCTTTTCTGTGGCGGGTAGCGCCAGGATCGCCTCATCGAACAGCTGCAGCAGCATCTGATTCAGCTCGCCGATACGCCGCGTCACGCGATAGAAATCTTTCATCATACGTTCAACCGGCTCGTTGCCTTCGCCTGAGTAGCTAAGACGATGAGCAACGGTTAGCTGACGATCAAACAGCAGACGATTATCATAGCGCGGTAGCGTAAGATGCAGCGCAAAACGGATACGCCAGAGAAACTGCTGGCACTCGTCTATTTCATTGCGCTCAGCCTCGGTCAGAAAGCCAAAGCTCATCATCTCATCCATAGTGGTTGCGCCAAAGTGACGTCGGGCCACCCACTGCAGCGTATGGATATCGCGCAGCCCGCCGGGGCTGCTTTTAATATCAGGCTCGAGGTTATAGCTGGTGCCGTGATAGCGCTGATGGCGCTCCTGCTGCTCCTCAATTTTGGCGGCAAAGAAGGTTGAGGAGGGCCAGAAACCTTCGCTAAAGATGTTTTTCTGTAGCGTCAGAAACAGCGCAACGTCCCCGGTCAGCATGCGCGACTCAATCAGATTTGTCGCAACGGTTAAGTCGGAGAGCCCCTCCAGCAGGCACTCCTCCAGCGTACGCACGCTGTGTCCGACCTCCAGCCGCAGATCCCACATCAGAGTAATAAGACTGGAGGTTTGCTGCGCCGCCTGCTCATCCAGCGGCTGACGGCTGAGGATCAGAATATCGATATCAGACAGCGGATGCAGCTCGCCACGGCCATAGCCACCTACCGCAACCAGCGCGATATCAGTTAGCGTGTCAAAACCGAAGAAGCGCCAGAGTCGACGCAGCAGGCGATCGATAAACAGCGTGCGGGCATCAATCAGCGACTCCACATCCGTTCCGGCATCAAAAGCGATGCCCAGACTCTGCTGAAACTGCTCAAGAGCGGGTTTAAGCTGTTCACGCGTCAGCATGTCGTCAGGCCAGCTGGCTGGCGAATCAGTTAAAATTTTATGTACAGCTTCGGTGACGTGACCACTCATCAACTTGCCTCTTCGCACATTAAAAAGCCGGCATCAAGCCGGCTCAGGGAGTAGCAGAGAGATGATTATGCGTTTTCCAGCACTGCCGGAATGGTGTCATCCTCACGCAGCGTCAGAATCTCACAGCCGTTTTCTGTCACCACAATAGTATGCTCATACTGCGCGGACAAGCTGCGATCTTTGGTTTTTACCGTCCAGCCATCTTTCATGGTGCGGATGCGGTAGTCGCCAGCATTCACCATAGGCTCCACGGTAAACGTCATGCCAGCCTGCAGTGTCACGCCGCTATCATCGGCATCGTAATGCAGCACCTGCGGCTCTTCATGAAAGCCTTTACCAATACCATGCCCGCAATATTCACGTACCACGGAGAAATCCTGCGCTTCCACATACTTCTGAATTGCACGGCCCAGTTCACGCAGGCGAATGCCTGGCTTCACCAGACGCAGCGCAATATAGAGACTCTCCTGAGTGACACGGCACAGGCGTTCGCCCTGAATAGTGGGTTTACCGACGATAAACATCTTTGAGGTATCGCCGTGGTACTCATCCTTAATGACCGTTACGTCTACGTTAACGATATCACCATCCTTCAGCACACGATCGTCACTGGGTATACCGTGGCATACCACCTCGTTGACCGAGATACAGACCGACTTCGGGAAGCCGTGGTAGCCGAGGCAGGCAGAAACTGCCTGCTGCTTCTGAGTAATATGCTCATGACAAAGGCGATCGAGTTCACCTGTTGTCACACCCGGCACAACGTGCGGAGCAATCATCTCCAGCACTTCAGCAGCGAGGCGGCCAGCCACGCGCATTTTTTCAATTTCTTCAGCAGTTTTAATTGAGATAGCCATAAATTTTCCGCAATCGTCGAAATTTTCGACAATAATGAGTTCTGTGGCAGTCATGTTAGCAGGCAGCAAATGGGCTGCCAAATGGGTATTAACGTCCAGGTTGTGTGCTAACAACTGTTGGCGTATTCCTGCGCATTATGGTATAAAGCGCGCCGACGATTCTCTGCTACCTGTGAAAGCAGGGCAGCAGGAAACGCATAAATCTCATTATGTGTACTAAAACACACATGTATCGACACATACGCCGGGGTGCCTTGAAAGAGGTCGGTCGTATGGGATACATGGAGGCCCAACCCCAAACATACTTTAGAGGTAATCATGGCAACTGTTTCCATGCGCGACATGCTCAAGGCTGGTGTTCACTTCGGTCACCAGACCCGTTACTGGAACCCAAAAATGAAGCCATTCATTTTTGGTGCACGTAACAAGGTTCACATCATCAACCTTGAGAAGACTGTACCAATGTTCAACGACGCTCTGGCTGAGCTGCAGAAGATCTCTTCTCGTAAGGGTAAAATTCTGTTCGTTGGTACCAAGCGCGCTGCTGCCGAAGCGGTAAAAGAGTCAGCGCTGAGCTGCGACCAGTTCTTCGTTAACCATCGCTGGTTAGGTGGTATGCTGACTAACTGGAAAACCGTTCGTCAGTCAATCAAACGCCTGAAAGATCTGGAAACTCAGTCTCAGGACGGTACTTTCGAAAAACTGACCAAGAAAGAAGCACTGATGCGTGCTCGTGAGCTGGCCAAGCTGGAAAACAGCCTGGGCGGTATCAAAGATATGGGCGGTCTGCCGGATGCACTGTTCGTTGTTGATGCTGACCACGAGCACATTGCAATCAAAGAAGCAAACAACCTGGGTATCCCGGTATTTGCTATCGTTGATACCAACTCTGATCCAGATGGTGTTGACTTCGTTATCCCTGGTAACGACGATGCAATCCGTGCTGTAAGCCTGTACCTGACTGCTGTTGCCACTACCGTGCGCGAAGGCCGTTCACAGGATCTGGCTGAGCAGGCTGAAGAAGCATCTTTAGAAAACGCATAAGTAAGGCTGCCCCTGACGGGACACCTTTAGCGATCAGATAGACGACCCGCAGTAGTTCGCGTTGCAGAGAGACGGCAATCGCGTCTCTCCCGGCGAAGTTACGTGAGTAAGTAAGCCGGGTAAACGAGAGCAGCTAACCCACCTGCAACGTGAAGTATGAAGGGTATATCTGCTAAGGGGCCGCACAGGCCCCTTTTATTTATCTCCGTCTGTCACGCCCCCGCGATTACGGGCTGGCGGGGCAGAGTAAATTTTCCGCAACAAGTTTCTGCGCGTGCCCCGGTACCCGGAAACGAATCGAGGATTCTGGAATGGCTGATATTACCGCTGCATTGGTAAAAGAACTGCGTGAGCGTACTGGCGCAGGCATGATGGATTGCAAAAAAGCGCTGACTGAAGCGAACGGCGACATTGAGCTGGCAATCGAAAACATGCGTAAGTCTGGCGCAATCAAAGCAGCTAAAAAAGCAGGTAACGTTGCTGCTGACGGCGTGATCAAAACTAAAATCGTTGATGGCTACGGCGTGATTCTGGAAGTTAACTGCCAGACTGACTTCGTTGCTAAAGATGGCGGTTTCCAGGCATTCGCAGACAAAGTTCTGGATGCGGCAACTGCTGGCAAAATTACTGATGTTGAAGTGCTGAAAGCACAGTTCGAAGAAGAGCGTGTTGCACTGGTTGCTAAAATCGGTGAGAACATCAACATTCGTCGCGTTGCAGTTCTGGAAGGTGCAGAGCTGAACAGCTATCAGCATGGCGCACGTATCGGTGTACTGGTTTCTACCACCGCTGCTGACGAAGAGCTGAGCAAGCAGATCGCAATGCACGTTGCGGCCAGCAAGCCAGAGTTCGTTAAGCCAGAAGATGTGTCTGCTGACGTCGTTGAGAAAGAGTACCAGGTTCAGCTGGATATCGCGATGCAGTCTGGCAAGCCAAAAGAGATCGCAGAGAAGATGGTTGAAGGCCGTATGAAGAAATTCACCGGCGAAGTTTCTCTGACCGGTCAGGCTTTCGTTATCGATCCAAGCAAAACCGTAGGTCAGGCGCTGAAAGAGAAAGGCGCAGATGTCATTAACTTCATCCGCTTTGAAGTGGGCGAAGGCATTGAGAAAGTTGAATCAGACTTTGCAGCTGAAGTTGCTGCGATGTCCAAGCAGTCTTAATGAGTGACCGGAACCGCCGCGAGGCGGTTCTTTTTTGTCTGCGTTTTGGCGCAGCGATTTTCAGTCTCATCCCAATAGCTTTTTACACACGCTTTGCGGATGATTAGTCAGATATAACTTCTCATTCATCTTATCTTCCAGGAAGAATTGACCATGGCGACCAACGCAAAACCTGTATACCAACGTATCTTACTGAAACTGAGCGGTGAAGCCCTGCAGGGCGCCGAAGGTTTTGGTATCGACGCGAGCGTGCTTGACCGTATGGCGCAAGAGGTGAAAGAGCTGGTTGAGCTGGGTATTCAGGTCGGTGTGGTGATTGGTGGTGGCAACCTGTTCCGTGGCGCTGGCCTGGCACAGGCTGGCATGAACCGTGTTGTTGGTGACCATATGGGTATGCTGGCAACCGTAATGAATGGTCTGGCGATGCGCGATGCGCTGCACCGTGCCTATGTAAACGCCCGCCTGATGTCGGCTATCCCCTTAAATGGCGTCTGTGACAACTACAGCTGGGCCGAAGCGATCAGCCTGCTGCGTAATAATCGCGTCGTGATCTTCTCTGCTGGTACGGGTAATCCATTCTTTACTACCGACTCTGCTGCCTGTCTGCGCGGTATTGAGATTGAAGCAGACGTCGTGCTGAAAGCGACAAAAGTTGATGGCGTCTACTCAGCAGATCCGGTGAAAAACCCGGATGCAACGCTGTACGATCAGCTCAGCTATGCGGAAGTGCTGGAAAAAGAGCTTAAAGTGATGGATCTCGCGGCCTTTACGCTGGCACGTGACCATCAGCTGCCGATTCGCGTCTTCAACATGAACAAGCCTGGCGCACTGCGTCGTGTGGTAATGGGTGAAAAAGAAGGCACACTGATTACGCATTAATCCCCGACGCAAGATAAAATAAGGTATATTCTGTTAGCGCAGTGCCTGACGCCGCGCTACTACCTGAAATAATTCATGCTGCAGGCTGCCAATGTGCCTGCAACATGGCAGGTATCAGGATGATCGATGTTTATCGATACCACTTCCGACGCGTGCGGAAATGGCCAGGTCAAACCGAATCCAAGGGTTTTAACGTGATTAACGATATTAAAAAAGATGCCGAAACACGCATGGATAAGTGCGTGGAAGCATTCAAAAACACCATCAGCAAAGTGCGTACCGGTCGCGCTTCTCCTTCGCTGCTCGACGGCATCGTAGTGGAGTATTACGGTACGCCAACGCCGCTGCGTCAGCTGGCAAGCGTAACGGTAGAAGACTCCCGCACGCTGAAGATCAACGTGTTTGATCGCTCTCTGGGCCCAGCCGTTGAGAAAGCAATCATGGCGTCCGATCTTGGTCTGAATCCAAGTTCAGCTGGCAGCGACATTCGTGTTCCGCTGCCTGCACTGACGGAAGAGCGCCGTAAAGATCTGATCAAAATCGTGCGCGGTGAAGCAGAGCAGGGACGTGTCTCTGTTCGTAACGTCCGCCGTGATGCCAACGACAAAATTAAAGCGCTGCTCAAAGATAAAGAGATCAGCGAAGATGATGAGCGTCGTTCACAGGATGAGATCCAGAAAATGACCGACGTTCGCATCAAGCATGTTGATGCTGCGCTGGCTGAGAAAGAGAAGGAGCTGATGGACTTCTGAGTCCTTCAGCCCGAACTTTATTGGAAAAAAGCAGCCTGAGTGCTGTTTTTTGCCAGAAATAAAACGCCGTTCAGAGCCGTGTTCACCCCGAATGCACTCTGGCGGCGTTTTACATTGTGCCTGGCACTGTTACAGATATTTATATGACTTCACAGGGATAGCATTATGAAGCGATTAACTCTGCTGGGATCCACCGGCTCAATTGGCACCAGCACACTGGCTGTGGTTGCCGCTAATCCCGAACTCTATCAGGTGGTTGCATTGGTCGCAGGCCAGAACGTTGCGCTGATGGCTGAGCAGTGCCAGCAGTTTCAGCCTCGTTATGCAGCGATGTCTGATGAGACAGCAGCCAGTGCCCTGCGTGAGCGACTGAGAGCACTCAATATCAACACCGAAGTGCTCTCCGGCGTTCAGGCAGCCTGTGAGCTGGCCGCTCTGGATGAGGTTGATCAGGTTATGGCGGCGATTGTCGGTGCATCGGGTCTGCAGCCAACTCTGGCTGCGATTCGCGCCGGTAAAACCGTGCTGCTGGCAAACAAAGAGTCGCTTGTCACATGCGGCCGTTTGTTTATGGAGGCAGTGCGCCAGCACCAGGCGCAGCTTCTGCCGGTAGATAGCGAGCATAATGCCATTTTTCAGAGTTTGCCCGCTTCCATACAGCATCAGTTGGGGTACGCTTCTCTGCGGGAGAATGGAATAGATTCGATTCTTCTTACGGGATCGGGTGGTCCTTTTCGTGACACGCCACTGGCAGACCTGGCTATGATGTCGCCAGACCAGGCCTGTGCGCATCCGAACTGGTCAATGGGGCGAAAAATCTCTGTTGATTCGGCCACTATGATGAATAAAGGTCTTGAATACATTGAAGCCCGTTGGTTGTTCAACGCCACAGATGCGCAAATAGAGGTCATTCTGCATCCGCAGTCGGTTATCCACTCTATGGTGCGTTACTGTGACGGCAGCGTGCTGGCGCAGCTGGGATCGCCTGACATGCGTACACCAATTGCTCATACCATGGCATGGCCTGCACGGATCGCCGCTGGCGTTACTCCGCTCGATTTCACCCGAATGAAAGCGCTGACGTTTGCTGAACCTGATTACGTGCGCTATCCCTGCCTGAAGCTGGCAATCGATGCGTGTAACGCAGGGCAGGCGGCCACAACGACGCTGAACGCAGCGAATGAAATTGCGGTGGCAGCCTTTTTGCAGCATCAGATTCGCTTTACCGATATTGCCGCGCTTAACAGCGAGATACTGGCTGCGCTCAGCTGTTCCGAGCCAGGCACTATTGAAGATGTGCTGGAAATTGATCGGCTGGCGCGTGAGCGCGCGCAGGCGCTCTTACCGCGCTTCTGTTTTGCTGGCTCATAGCCTCGCTATTTGTTCGCTCTGAATGAAAATGGTATAGTCGCTCGCTCGCGTTTTACGGCACGACACCGCTTCGGTGTCATCCGGCTTAAGGCCGGCATTTGCCGCAGGCGCAATGTATTCAGAAACCACAGCATTTCTGATGAAAGGAATTATTACGCGTTATGTCGTCTAACAATCACAATACAATCGATGACGGAACCTGGTGTAAGCCGCGTCACGTAGCCATCATAATGGATGGCAATGGTCGCTGGGCAAAAAATCAGGGTAAACTGCGTATTTCAGGCCACAAAGCCGGGGTGAAATCGGTACGCCGTGCTGTCAGCTTCGCGGTCAGCAACAAGCTGGAAGCGTTAACGCTCTATGCATTCAGTAGTGAAAACTGGAGCCGACCGCCGCAGGAAGTGACGGCCCTGATGGAATTATTTATCTGGGCTCTCGATAGTGAAGTAAAGAGCCTGCATAAGCATAATGTGCGTCTGCGCATTATTGGTGATATCAGTCGTTTTTCTGGTCGTATTCAGGAACGCATTCGCCGCGCCGAGGAACTGACTCAACAAAATAATGGACTGACCCTCAACATTGCTGCCAACTATGGCGGTCGTTGGGATATTATCCAGGGTGCCAGGAAACTGGCCGAACAGGTTCAGGAAGGGTTGTTGCGTCCTGACCAGATAACCGAAGAAAGCCTTGCCCCTCATCTCTGTATGCAGGAGCTGGCACCGGTGGATTTAGTGATAAGGACCGGGGGAGAGCATCGAATCAGCAACTTCCTGCTGTGGCAAATAGCCTATGCTGAGTTCTGGTTTACTGATGTTCTTTGGCCTGATTTTGATGAACATGTTTTTGAAGGTGCACTGAATGCATTCTCTCTGCGGGAGCGACGCTACGGCGGCGCTGCACCAGGCGGCGCCTGAGCTACCTGGGGGTAACCTTTGCTGAAGTCTCGTCTGATCACAGCGTTTATTCTGATTCCGCTGGTGATCGCAGCGCTGTTTTGGTTACCGCTTTCTGGTTTTGCGCTTATCACTATTGCTATCTGTATGCTGGCTGCCTGGGAGTGGGGCCAGTTATCCGGAATGGGCTCGCGTCAGCAACGCATCTGGCTGGCGCTGATCTGCGGTCTGCTGCTGGGAGCGATGCTTTTCGCTTTAGCGCCCTATCAACGCGATGTGCATCAGTTTCAGCTTGAGGGCTCGCTCTGGGCTGCGCTGGGCTGGTGGATTGTTGCGCTCTTTCTGGTGCTGTTTTATCCCGCATCTGCCGCCCTCTGGCGCGGCTCCCGTCCGCTACGCCTGCTATTTGGTGTGCTTACCATCGTTCCGTTCTTCTGGGGCATGATTGCCCTGCGCCAGTATCACTACGACAGCGATCACTTCGCGGGTGCGTGGTGGCTGCTGTTTGTCATGCTGCTGGTATGGGGCGCAGACTCAGGCGCCTATATGTTTGGCCGGCTCCTGGGCAAGCATAAGCTGGCACCCAAAGTTTCACCCGGCAAAACCTGGGAAGGCTTCTTTGGCGGCCTGCTCTCCTCGGCAGTGATTGCCTGGCTCTTTGCACAGCTGGCTCCGCTGACCGTTGCACCAGGTACGCTTATTGTCTGTGCCATTGTCGCTACGCTGGCGTCAGTGCTGGGCGATCTCACTGAAAGCATGTTTAAACGTGAGGCGGGTATCAAAGATAGCGGCAACCTGATTCCAGGGCATGGCGGCATCCTTGATCGTATTGATAGCCTGACAGCCGCAGTGCCAGTGTTTGCCTGCCTGCTGCTGCTGGTGTTTCATACCCTCTGAGGAGAGGCAAGCATGTTGAACATACTCTGGAGTTTTGCTGCGTTTATCGTGGCGCTGGGTGTGCTGATTACCGTGCACGAATTTGGTCATTTCTGGGTAGCGCGGCGCTGCGGTATCTATGTTGAACGTTTCTCTATTGGTTTTGGCAAAGCGCTCTGGCGACGCACCGATCGGCATGGTACAGAGTATGTGATTGCGCTAATCCCGCTGGGTGGCTATGTCAAAATGCTGGATGAGCGCGTAGAAAGCGTTCCTGCTGAGCGGCGGCATGAAGCCTTTAACAACAAACGCGTGTCACAGCGTGCAGCGGTCATTGCTGCGGGTCCGATTGCCAATTTTATCTTTGCGCTATTTGCCTACTGGCTGGTATTTATGCATGGCGTACCCGGCGTGCGCCCGGTAGTTGGTGATATTATAAACGGTTCAGTTGCGGCTGAGGCGCAAATTCGCCCGGGCATGGAACTTAACGCAGTTGACGGTATCGAAACGCCTGACTGGGATGCTGTGCGTATGGCTCTGATTGGTAAAATTGGCGATCAGAGTACTACGCTAACCCTGTCGCAGTTTGGTGAACAGGCAACAGAGCAGAAGCGTGTAGACCTGCGTAACTGGCAGTTTGAACCTGACAAGCAGGATCCGGTGGTGGCACTGGGAATTCGTCCGCGTGGTCCAAAAATTGAAACCACGCTGGCAGAAATTCAGGCCAGTTCACCTGCAAGCATTGCCGGTTTGCAAGCTGGCGACAGGATCGTTAAAGTCGATGGTCAGCCTCTGCTGCAGTGGCAGGATTTTGCTGCACAAGTGCGGGACAATCCAGGCAAGCCGCTGGCGCTTGAGGTTGAGCGGAATGGCGAGCAGATAGCATTAACGCTCACGCCGGAAGCAAAGCCTGGCAGTGCAGAGCAGGGGTTTGCAGGTGTCATCCCGCGCGTCGAGCCACTGCCCGAAGAGTATAAAACGGTGAAGCAGTATGGCCCGATAGCAGCGATCGGTGAAGCAGGTGTGAAAACCTGGCAACTGATGAAGCTGACGGTGTCGATGCTGGGTAAGCTGATTACAGGTGATGTAAAACTGAATAACCTGAGCGGCCCGATTTCGATTGCGCAGGGTGCCGGTTTATCAGCGGAGTACGGGGTAATTTACTACCTGATGTTTCTGGCGCTGATCAGCGTCAATCTGGGTATCATCAACCTGTTCCCGTTACCGGTTTTAGATGGTGGGCATTTGCTCTTTCTGGCGATCGAAAAGATCAAAAGAGGACCTGTGTCCGAGCGAGTTCAGGACTTCAGTTATCGCATCGGCTCAATTTTGCTGGTGCTGTTAATGGGGCTTGCACTTTTCAATGATTTCTCTCGTCTGTAACGTCTGTAACGCAGACAGGCGCGGGACGTGTTAGGAAAACGCATAACAACGATGGCGATGAAAAAGTTGCTCATAGCGTCGCTGCTGTTTAGCAGCGCCACCGTTTACGGTGCAGACGGTTTCGTGGTGAAGGACATTCATTTCGAAGGTCTCCAGCGAGTTGCCGTTGGTGCGGCCCTGCTCAGCATGCCGGTGCGCGTCGGTGATACGGTGAATGATGATGACATCAGAAACACCATTCGCTCACTGTTTGCCACTGGTAATTTTGAAGATGTGCAGGTACTGCGTGACGGAACAACCCTGATTGTTCAGGTGAAAGAGCGTCCAACCATTGCCAGCATCACTTTCTCCGGCAACAAGGCGGTGAAAGAGGATCAGCTTAAGCAGAATCTCGAAGCGTCTGGTGTGCGTGTTGGTGAGGCACTGGATCGCACCGCGCTCTCCTCAATTGAAAAGGGTCTGGAAGATTTCTACTACAGCGTGGGCAAATATACAGCCAGCGTGAAGGCTATCGCGACACCTCTGCCGCGTAACCGTGTGGATCTGAAATTTGTCTTCCAGGAAGGCGTCTCTGCAAAGATTCAGCAGATCAATATCGTGGGCAATAAAGCCTTCCGCTCAGATGAGTTAATCTCCCGCTTCCAGCTGCGTGATGAAGTGCCGTGGTGGAACGTGGTAGGTGACCGTAAATATCAGAAACAGAAACTGGCCGGCGACCTTGAGACGCTGCGCAGCTTCTATCTGGATCGCGGCTATGCGCGCTTTAACATTGACTCGACTCAGGTCAGCCTGACGCCTGATAAAAAAGGTATCTACATTACCGTTAATATCAACGAAGGCGATCAATATAAAATCGCCGGCGTGATTGTTAACGGCAGCATGGCAGGCCACTCAGCAGAAATTGAACATCTGACCCGCATCCCGAACGGTGAGCTCTATAACGGCACCAAAGTGACGCAGATGGAAGATGAGATCAAAAAGCTGCTGGGCCGCTATGGCTACGCTTATCCACGCGTTGTGACGCAGCCTGAGATCAACGATGCTGATAAGACCGTTAAGCTGCATATCAATGTCGATGCCGGTAATCGCTACTATGTGCGCAAAGTTCGCTTTGAGGGTAATGATACCTCGAAAGATGCCGTACTGCGTCGCGAGATGCGTCAGATGGAAGGCGCATGGCTTGGCAGCGATCTGGTTGATCAGGGCAAAGAGCGCCTTAACCGTACCGGCTACTTTGAAACGGTGGATGTTGATACTCAGCGCGTACCTGGCTCACCCGATCAGGTAGACGTGGTCTACAAGGTCAAGGAGCGTAACACCGGTACCTTCAACTTTGGTGTGGGCTACGGCACTGAGAGCGGTGTGAGCTTCCAGGTGGGCGTCACCCAGGATAACTGGCTTGGCACCGGTAATACCGTGGGCATTAGCGGCACCAAAAATGACTATCAGACCTACGCTGAGTTCTCACTGACCGATCCCTACTTTACCGTTGATGGTGTGAGTCTGGGCGGCCGCGTTTTCTATAACGACTTTAAAGCCGATGATGCTGATCTCTCTGACTACACCAACAAAAGTTATGGTGTGGACGGCACGCTGGGCTTCCCGGTTAATGAGAACAATACGCTGCGCGTTGGTCTGGGCTATGTGCACAACGATCTGTCGAACATGCGTCCGCAGGTTGCCATGTGGCGCTATCTTGATTCAGTAGGACATCCGCAGGGGCTGGATAGCAAAGGCGATTTCTCTGCCGATGATTTCACCTTTAACTACGGCTGGACCTACAATACGCTGGATCGCGGCTTCTTCCCGACCCGTGGTAACCGTACCAACCTGAACGGCAAGGTCACTATCCCGGGATCCGACAACGCTTTCTATAAGGCGACGCTGGATACGCAGCAATATGTACCGCTGAACCGTGATGGCACCTGGGTGGTATTGGGTCGTGGTCGCGTAGGGTATGGTGATGGAATTGGCGATAAAGAGATGCCGTTCTATGAGAACTTCTATGCTGGTGGTTCCAGCACAGTGCGCGGTTTCCGTTCCAACACCATTGGTCCCAAAGCGGCTTACTACAACAACTACTCGTCTGGTTGTAATCTGACCGATCCGAACGGTATCTGTAAGTCAAGCGATGCTGTCGGTGGTAACGCCATGGCTGTTGCCAGCCTTGAGCTGATTACGCCAACGCCGTTCCTGAGTGAGAAGTACTCTAACTCAGTACGTACCTCGCTGTTTGTTGATGCCGGTACCGTATGGGATACCAACTGGCAGAACACCGCAGAAACGCGCGCTGCGGGTATTCCGGATTACAGCGATCCAAACAATATTCGCGTCTCTGCAGGCCTGGCACTGCAGTGGATGTCGCCACTGGGCCCATTGGTATTCTCTTATGCCCAGCCGGTGAAGAAAGTTGAGGGAGATAAGTCTGAGCAGTTCCAGTTTAACATCGGTAAAACCTGGTAATGCTCTGAGCATGGAAGCATAAGCGAAGTACGGCATCGTTTTAGTGTTCTGCGGAACACTAAACGAAGCAAACACTGTGTCTTAGACACAAACGTTGATGGTAAGGAGTTTATAGTGAAAAAGTTGTTGTGTGCCGCAGGTCTGGGTCTTGCTTTAGCGGTTTCCGCTGGCGTTCAGGCTGCTGACAAAATTGCAGTGGTAAACGTGTCCAGCATTTTCCAGCAGTTACCGCAACGT
>CAJYKU010000012.1 GCA_913775175.1 uncultured Pantoea sp. | reverse complement strand
CAGGCGACCAAAGACGCCGGCCGCATCGCCGGTCTGGAAGTGAAGCGTATCATTAACGAACCGACTGCCGCCGCGCTGGCGTACGGTCTGGACAAAGGCCAGGGCAACCGCACCATCGCGGTCTACGACCTGGGCGGCGGTACCTTCGATATTTCCATCATCGAAATCGACGAAGTCGACGGCGAGAAAACCTTTGAAGTGCTGGCCACTAACGGGGATACCCACCTGGGCGGTGAAGACTTCGACAGCCGTCTGATCAACTATCTGGTAGCAGAATTCAAGAAAGACCAGGGCATCGATCTGCACAATGATCCGCTGGCGATGCAGCGTCTGAAAGAAGCGGCTGAGAAAGCGAAAATTGAGCTCTCTTCTGCCCAGCAGACCGACGTTAACCTGCCCTATATTACTGCAGATGCGACTGGTCCTAAGCACCTGAATATTAAAGTGACGCGTGCGAAGCTGGAATCACTGGTTGAAGATCTGGTTGCCCGTTCTATTGAGCCGCTGAAAGTGGCACTGCAGGACGCTGGCCTCTCAGTTTCTGATATCAATGATGTGATTCTGGTGGGTGGTCAGACCCGTATGCCTATGGTTCAGGCCAAAGTTTCTGAATTCTTTGGTAAAGAGCCACGTAAAGATGTTAACCCGGATGAAGCAGTAGCTGTAGGTGCTGCAGTACAGGGTGGTGTACTGGCTGGTGATGTAAAAGATGTTCTGCTGCTGGACGTTACCCCGCTGTCACTGGGTATCGAAACCATGGGTGGCGTGATGACTTCGCTGATTAGCAAGAACACCACTATCCCAACCAAGCACAGCCAGGTGTTCTCAACTGCTGAAGATAACCAGTCTGCCGTGACCATTCACGTGCTGCAGGGTGAGCGTAAGCGTTCCGGTGATAACAAATCACTGGGCCAGTTTAACCTGGATGGTATTCAGCCGGCACCACGCGGTATGCCGCAAATTGAAGTAACGTTTGATATCGATGCAGATGGTATCCTGCACGTATCAGCAAAAGATAAAAACAGCGGTAAAGAGCAGAAAATCACCATCAAAGCCTCTTCTGGTCTGAACGAAGATGAGATTGAAAAAATGGTGCGTGATGCAGAAGCTAACGCTGAGTCTGACCGCAAGTTCGAAGAGCTGGTACAGACGCGCAACCAGGGCGACCAGATTGCGCACAGCACCCGCAAACAGCTGGATGAAGCAGGCGACAAACTCTCTGCTGAAGACAAAGCACCTATCGAAGCTGCGCTGACCGAGCTGAACACTGCGCTGAAAGGCGAAGATAAAGCCGCTATCGAAGCGAAAATGCAGGCGCTGATGGAAGTCTCCAGCAAACTGATGGAGCTGGCACAGCAGCAGGGCCAGGCTGATGCCGCAGGCGCTGCCGATGCATCTGCTAAGAAAGAAGATGATGTTGTCGACGCAGAGTTCGAAGAAGTTAAAGATAAAAAATAATTGCCCCTGACCGGGCGCGGCGGCTGGCCTGACAGCCGCTGAAACCAGCACGGGCGTAGGAGCTTCTCCACGCCCGTGCAACTATGTTAAGGGCAGAACAAAATGGCAAAGAGTGATTTTTACGAGATCTTAGGCGTCTCAAAATCCGCTGATGAGCGTGAAATTAAAAAGGCCTACAAGCGCCTGGCGATGAAATATCATCCGGATCGCAATCCGGGCGATAAAGAAGCCGAAGCAAAATTCAAAGAAGTGAAGGAAGCATACGAAATTCTGACTGATGAGCAGAAGCGTGCAGCCTACGATCAATATGGTCATGCAGCCTTTGAACAAGGTGGCGGCGGTGGCGGCTTTGGCGGCGGCTTCGGCGGTGGCGGTGCTGACTTCAGTGATATCTTTGGCGACGTATTTGGCGATATTTTTGGCGGCGGTCGCCGTCAGCAGCGTGCATCACGCGGCGCCGATTTACGCTACAACATGGAGCTGTCGCTGGAAGAAGCGGTACGCGGCGTGACCAAAGAGATCCGCATTCCGGTGCTGGAAGAGTGCGACGTCTGCCACGGCAGCGGTGCCAAAGTGGGAACTCAGCCGCAGACCTGTTCTACCTGTCACGGTGCAGGACAGGTGCATATGCGCCAGGGCTTCTTTACCGTGCAGCAGGCGTGTCCGACCTGTCATGGCCGTGGTTCAGTGATAAAAGATCCCTGCAACGCCTGTCACGGACATGGCCGCGTAGAGCGTCAGAAAACGCTGTCGGTAAAAATTCCGGCGGGTGTGGATACCGGCGACCGCATTCGTCTGAGCGGCGAAGGAGAAGCGGGTGAGCATGGCGCACCTGCTGGCGATCTCTATGTTCAGGTTTCGGTGAAAAAGCACCCAATCTTTGAGCGTGAAGAGAATAACCTCTACTGTGAAGTGCCAATCAACTTTGCTATGTCCGCACTGGGTGGCGAAATTGAAGTGCCGACACTGGATGGTCGCGTGAAACTGAAAGTGCCGGCTGAAACGCAGACCGGCAAACTGTTCCGTATGCGTGGCAAAGGTGTGAAATCGGTACGCGGTGGCGCGGTGGGTGATCTGCTGTGTCGCGTAGTGGTGGAAACGCCGGTTAACCTCAACGATAAGCAGAAAGCGCTGCTGCGCGAACTGGAAGAGAGTTTTGGTGGGCCAACGGGTGAAAAGAATAGCCCGCGTTCCAAGAGCTTCTTTGATGGTGTGAAGAAATTCTTTGACGATCTGACGCGCTGATTCAGCAGCCGATAAATGTAAAAAAGCGGAGAGAAGATTCTCCGCTTTTTTTTTGCGCGGTATAAGCCGGAGACACCATAACCGGGATTCTTTCAGGCCCTGTGTGAGCTATTACTTAATTCTGGAAACCGGGCTGTTGGGTGATAATCAAAGAAAACGTCGCTTTAAACGTGGTGATTACGCAGTTACACTCGTTAACAAATTGACTTTGCTCAGGAGGAGTTGTGAACAAGCCCCGTAAGATTAAGGCGTTGCTGAAAAGCTTTATTGAAAGTGATGCCAGCAACGGCATGGTGTTAATTCTGGCTGCCGTTTCCGCAATGATTCTGGCGAACAGTGCGGAAACGGCGGCGGGTTATCAGAGCTTTCTGGCTGAACCAGTGCAGATCCGCTTTGGTGCGCTGGAGATCAGCAAAAATCTGCTGCTGTGGATTAATGATGCCATGATGGCGCTGTTCTTCCTGCTGATCGGCCTCGAAGTAAAACGTGAGTTGATTAGCGGTGAGCTCGCCAGTCGCGACCGGGCTATCTTTCCGGTTATTGCAGCGCTGGGCGGTATGGTCGCACCCGCGCTGATTTTTCTGTTCTTTAACCACGATAACGAAATTGCCCGTAACGGCTGGGCGATCCCGACCGCGACCGATATAGCTTTTGCACTGGGCGTGCTGGCGCTGCTCGGCAGTCGTGTCCCCACAGCGCTAAAGGTTTTCCTGATGGCGCTGGCGATTATTGACGATCTGGGGGCAATCGTCATTATCGCGCTGTTCTATACCAGCGATCTCTCGGTTCTGTCACTGAGCGTGGCAGGCGCAGCCATTGTGGTACTGGCGATTCTTAATCGCTGTGGTGTCCGTAATATCTCCATCTATATGCTGGTGGGCGTGGTACTGTGGACCGCAGTGCTGAAGTCAGGCGTGCATGCTACGCTGGCGGGGGTGGTGGTCGGCTTCTTTGTACCTCTGGAGGAGAAAGAAGGGCACTCCCCTGCTGAGCACCTGGCGCATGGACTGATGCCGTGGGTCAACTGGCTGATCCTGCCGCTGTTTGCCTTTGCCAATGCCGGGATTTCACTGGGTGGCATTACCTTTGGTGATGTGCTCTCGCCTGAGCCACTGGGAATTATTCTCGGCCTGCTGATTGGTAAGCCGCTGGGAATTACGCTGTTCTGCTGGCTGGCAGTTAAAATGCGGATGGCGGCACTACCAGGGGGAACCACGCTACGGGATATAATGGCGATTGGCGTGCTCTGTGGGATTGGCTTTACGATGTCGATATTTATCAGTTCGCTGGCCTTTGATGCGGCACATGAGCAGCTGATAACCTTCTCCAAACTGGGCATTCTTAGTGGTTCGCTGCTTTCGGCGGTGATCGGCTACACGCTGTTGCGCTATAAACTGCGGTGACATAAGGAGGCGAAAGCCTCCTTTTTTACGGCTAATGCCATAGCGCAGCTGCATCTAATCAGGGTGTCACACGATGCTCTTATCCCCTGCAACAGCTGTTTCAGCTTGCGGCCAGGCTGGTAAGCAGCGCTGTTTTACAGGTTGTAATTCCCTGAGGTCAGCTGGCAGTAACAGGCAGTGCTCTGCCCCGGTATAGCCAGCGCACAGCGTTGTTATAGCAGTCATCAGTGGAAAATTATCGGGTGTTGATTGCGTACCAGCAGAGGGCAGCATGTGCTCACTATGGCGACGGCAGCGTGCTTATCGGGTGAGATGCAGGGAAGTGGTAGCAGACGGGTAAGCCACTCTGCAGATATAAAAAAACCGGCCAGGAGCCGGTTCTTTTTACAAAGCGATTAACAAGCGGCAATTAAGCCAGTTTGTTGATCTGTGCAGTCAGGTTTGCTTTATGACGTGCAGCTTTGTTTTTGTGGATCAGACCTTTAGCAGCCTGACGGTCCACGATTGGTTGCATTTCGTTGAATGCGTTCTGCGCAGCAGCTTTGTCGCCGGTTGCGATAGCCGCGTATACTTTCTTGATGAAAGTACGCATCATAGAACGGTTGCTCGCGTTATGCTTACGACGTTTTTCTGATGTTACGGCGCGTTTCTTAGCTGATTTGATATTAGCCAAGGTCCAACTCCCAAATGTGTTCTATATGGACAAATCAAAGGCCGAGGACTATGCCTTTTGCGCCTTCTTTTGTCAATGGATTTGTGCAAATAAGCGTCGTTTTAGCCACGACACCCGCTTACGTAATTGATGGCGCAAGATTCTACCAGTAACCCCGCATTGAATACAGTATTTCGCAACAAATTTCTTTATGACGTGCGGCGATTTGTCGCTAACTGGCGTGCAGAGGGCGCTTCAACGCAGGAAAGGCGTGTATACGGGTTAACCTCAACGCTATTCAAGGGTATAATCCGCCGATTTCCACCGGTTTGAGTCAGCCATGAAGTTAATCCGCGGTATCTATAATCTGAAACAGCAGCATCGCGGCTGCGTCCTGACCATTGGCAATTTTGATGGTGTACATCGCGGTCATCAGGCACTGATGACGCAGCTGATTGCTGAAGGACGTAAGCGCAACCTGCCGGTGGTCGTTATGCTGTTTGAGCCGCAGCCGCTGGAGCTGTTTGCTGGCGATAACGCACCAGCCCGGCTGACACGTCTGCGTGAAAAGCTCAGCTGGCTGCAGCGCGTTGGGGTCGATGCAGTGCTCTGTATTCGCTTTGATCGCCAGTTTGCGGCCTATCCGGCCCAGCGTTTTATCAGTGATCTGCTGGTTGAAAAGCTCGACGTGCGGTTTCTGGCGGTGGGGGACGATTTCCGCTTTGGCGCTGGTCGGGAAGGGGATTTCCTGTTATTACAGAAAGCGGGTACCGAGTATGGCTTCGAAGTTATCAGCACTCAGACCTTCTGTGACAGCGGCAAGCGTATCAGCAGTACCGCAGTCCGGCAGGCGCTGGCGCAGGATGATTTTGCGCGGGCACAGCAGCTGCTTGGCCATCCCTTCAGTATTTCAGGCCGCGTTGTGCACGGTGATGCACTGGGCCGTACCATCGGGTTTCCCACTGCTAATCTGCCGCTGCGCCGTGCGGTAACGCCGATAAAAGGGGTGTTTGCGGTAGAGGTCTATGGGCTGGGTGCAGCGCCGCTGCCGGGCGTGGCCAACATTGGTACCCGACCAACGGTAAAAGGTTTACGTCAGCAGCTTGAAGTTCATCTGCTTGACACACATATGGATCTCTATGGCCGCCATATTGAGGTGGTACTGAGACAGAAGATCCGTAACGAGCAGCGCTTTGCATCGCTGGATGCGCTGAAAGAACAAATTGCGAAAGATGTGGTGACAGCCCGCCAATTTTTTGGGCTACAAACACCGGTTTAATGACCGACAGACGGAATCGAGAATCTGATGAGTGACTATAAATCTACCCTGAATTTGCCGGAAACGGGGTTCCCGATGCGTGGCGATCTGGCCAAACGCGAAC
>CAJYKU010000011.1 GCA_913775175.1 uncultured Pantoea sp. | reverse complement strand
GCGAAATACCTGGCTTCAGGCGCGGCCTGAGGGCAGTACAGAATCGGTGGAGCGGTAGTTCAGTTGGTTAGAATACCTGCCTGTCACGCAGGGGGTCGCGGGTTCGAGCCCCGTCCGTTCCGCCACTTAATTGATAAGCCCTGACTGTAAAGTCAGGGCTTTTTCATGTCTGCGATTTACCGGTTTTCTCATCTGCCCTCTGAATTTCACTGCTAACAGCAAGCCTCTCTATTACCGCTGCTGAAAGAGGCAGGTTATGTCGCAGCAAATATGCCTTAATCCCGCTGCCACTGAGATATATATACAATCAGCCTGCTGTTTTTTTACCGCTCTCTTCAGTAAAAAGCGCTGTTTAAATAATATTAACTATTCCTGCACACGCCACGGCTGATCTTTTACCCACTCACTCAGAAAATCGATAAAAGCCCGCACACGCTGACTCACGCCTAAATCGCTGTAATAAACCGCATTAAAAGGCATCTCAACCGCAATGCGTTGCTCAGCCAGGACTTCTGTAAAAATCCCCTTAGCGATTTCAGCATCTACCATATAATCCGAAAGGCATGCGATGCCCTGATCGTTGAGGCACAACATTTTAATGGTTTCGCCGCTGTTGGCTGACATTCCCGGTTCAATATCGTAAAGATCGTGTCCGTTATCCGATATGGGCCAGCGATTAAGACGTAGCGGTTCGACAAAACCCAGACATTCGTGTTGTGCCAGATCGACTACTGACTCAGGCGTCCCCCGTGTTGCCAGGTAAGCTGGCGTTGCCACCAGTTTTCGATAGCTGATAAATAGCAGACGAGCACGCAGAGTAGAGTCAGTAAGATTACCGGCGCGAATAGCGACATCAACTTTGCGATCAATAAGATTAATAAAATTTTCTGAGGAGATCAGCGATAGCCTGACCTGCGGATGACGTTCGCGGAAAGGTTTGATCATGGGCATAAGCAGATTAAGGATCACTGGTGTTGCAGCATCAACACGCAGCTCTCCCTGTGGCGTCTGTTGACGTTCAATCAGCTCATTTTCAGCGGTAGTCATCTCCTGCATCAGCTTCTGTACGCGGCGGAAGTAGTGCTCACCCTCATACGTTAATGCCAGCTGACGAGTAGTACGGGTTAACAGCGTTACGCCAAGCCGCGATTCCAGCTTTTTTACCATTCGGCTTACCGCAGAGTTTGCCATCTGCAACTGTTCTGCTGCACGGCTAAAGCTACCGCTTTCGACCACTGCAATAAACACTTTCAGCTCTTCAGACGATGCTTTCATTATGCCTCCATTGGCAAAAGTATATTGTTACTTTGCACCTTTTTGTTATTAAAGCACAGCAAGATAATAGCGCCCATCAAAACACTCAGGAGTTAATCATGCCACTTGCACTCTGGGCGCTAACGATTAGCGCATTCGCTATCGGAACGACCGAATTTGTCATTGTCGGACTTATCCCGGTTATTGCCGGACAGCTCAGCATTACACTGCCGTCAGCCGGAATGCTGGTCTCAATTTATGCGCTTGGCGTCGCAATAGGCGCCCCCCTGTTAACCGCCCTCACCAGTAAACTGCCGCGTAAGCAGCTGTTAATGGGGCTGATGGCGCTGTTTACGCTGGGTAATCTTGTCGCCTGGCAGGCACCTGATTATGGAACGCTGGTCGTGGCGCGCTTACTGACCGGCCTGGCTCATGGTGTCTTTTTTTCTATAGGCTCAACTATCGCTACCAGTCTGGTCAGCAGGGAAAAAGCCGCCAGTGCTATCGCTATTATGTTCGGTGGCCTGACTGTGGCGCTGGTGACAGGTGTACCGCTGGGTACACTGATCGGTCAGCATTTTGGCTGGCGTGAGAGTTTCCTCGCCGTCTCGCTTTTAGGTGTCATTGCTCTGATAGCCAGTATGGTACTGATACCGCGTCATATTGCTCAGCCACCGGCAACCACGCTGGCGCAGCAGATAGGTGTTATCGTCAATCCGCGTCTGATACTGATCTATACGATTACCGCGCTTGGCTATGGCGGTGTGTTCACTGCGTTCACCTTTCTTGCACCAATGATGCAATCGCTGGCAGGCTTCTCTCCATCAGCAGTCAGTATGATTCTGCTTGGCTACGGTATTTCAGTGGCAATAGGTAATATCTGGGGCGGCAAACTTGCCGATCGCCTCGGTGCCGTTAAAGCGCTGACGCTGATTTTTACTGCGCTGACGCTGGCACTCCTGATGCTGCAGTTTACTGTCAGTGTGCACTATCTGGCGCTGGTAACGGTGTTGATTATGGGGGTATTTGCTTTTGCCAACGTACCGGGACTGCAGGTCTATGTGGTGCAGAAAGCGGAACATCACGCTCCGGGTGCAGTGGATGTCGCCTCTGGTCTGAATATAGCGGCATTTAACGTGGGGATTGCGCTGGGATCAACGGCAGGCGGCTATATTGTCGAGCACTATGGTCTGGCGCAGACGCCATGGGCCGGAGCAATCATTGTGTTTGCCGCCCTTCTGCTGGTGCGCGTAAGTGGCCAGCTGGATAGATCAGGTAAACTGGTCACGGAGTAGCCGGCTAAACAGCCCGCCTGCGGGCAGGCTGTTTTATTTTCTGGCTGTGAGGTGAATTCCGACAAATGAGAACAACAATTGAAACCCCGCGCTAAAATCCCTATAACAGTCAGGAGAAGTTGCAGGTGTAAATCAGTCAGGCGGGATAGTGCGAAAGAAAACATACGCGATACGATATATAGCAGGTCAGCCAGCTGAGCGGATTTTTCCGCCAGGTGCCATGCTGCATCTTGGTCAGGGGCTGCCAGCGGGTGCTCCGCTGCCTGCTGATCCAACGCTACGTGTGCTGGTATGGAATATTTTTAAACAGCAGCGTGCTGACTGGATGTCGGTTTTGCAGGGATTTGGTCGCGATGCGCATCTCGTTCTGCTGCAGGAAGCGCAAACCACGCCAGAGCTGATTGAGTTTGCCACCAGTAACTATCTGGCGGCCGATCAGGTTCCGGCTTTTGTGCTGCCACAGCATCCCTCTGGCGTGATGACGCTGGCTTCCGCTCATCCGGTCTATTGCTGTCCGCTACGCGAACGTGAGCCGCTGCTGCGGCTCGCCAAATCAGCACTGATCACTGCTTATCCTTTGCCTGATGGCGAGATGCTGATGGTGGTCAATATTCATGCAGTGAATTTCAGTCTCGGTATCGATGTCTACAGTAAACAGCTGGGACCTATAGGTGAGCAGATACAGCATCATCGCGGTCCGGTGATTATGGCGGGAGACTTTAATGCATGGAGCCGCCAGAGAATGAATGCGCTCTATCGCTTTGCCCGCGCGCTGTCATTACGTGAAGTCTCCTTCACTGACGATCATCGGCGTAAAGCCTTTGGCCGGCCGCTGGATTTTGTTTTTTACCGGGATATCAAAGTAAGCGAGGCATCGGTACTGGTAACCAGTGCTTCAGATCATAACCCGCTTCTGGTTGAATTCACAACTGCTAAGACGGCACGCTCATAGTCAGCTGCATATAAAGTCAGCTGTCGGGCGGGCAGGGAAGAGTCATTGCCTGACGGGGCAGCAAAAAAAAGGCTGACATTTGTCAGCCTGTTTTAAATCTGTCAGGTATCTGGTGTCGCGCTATTTTTAACAAACAGGGTGAGTTTATCACCTGGCTGTATATCTTTTGCTTCACTATTCCAGCGCATAACATCTTTGGTATTTACACCATGACGTTTTGCAATACTGGCAAAAGAATCACCCTTACGTACCTGATAGGTGATGCTGTTGCCGTTATCTGCCAACTGCGATGCTGCGGTGGTACCACTAACCGTCAGGGTCTGTCCGGTACGAACCATTGCACTGCGCAGATTGTTCTGCTGTTTCAGCGAGCTTACGCTGACGCCCAGTTTGCTGGCGATGCCTGACAGCGTATCGCCTTTGCGCACTGTATAACTGTTGCCTTCCGCACTGGCTTTTGCCAGAGCAACTGGCTGCACGGAAGCAATATCACCAGAAGCGAGTGAATTGCGCAGCTGTGCCACATTAGACTTAGGCACCATAATATAGTGCGGTCCGTTTGGCGCAGTGCTGCCGTGCTTGTAACCGGCATTGAATGTCTTCAGTTTACTGAGCGACATACCGGCCATCTCTGCTGCCTGCGTTAACTGCATCTGCTGACCCACTTCAACGCGCGCCAGGGCGCGGCTTTCGTTTGGTGCAGGCAGTTTAATACCATAACGCTTGTTGTTCTTAAGCAGATCGCTCAGAGCCAACATTTTCGGTACATAGATAGCTGTTTCGTGTGGCAACGATAAGTGCCAGAAATCGGTGGGTTTGCCCCGGGCCTTATTCTGCTTCATCGCTTTCAACACGCGTCCTTCACCACTGTTATAGGCGGCTACGGTCAGTAACCAGTCGCCATGAAACATGCCGTTAAGACGTTGCATCATGTCCAGAGCTGCTTTAGTTGAGGCCACCACATCACGGCGTCCGTCATACCAGCGGTTCTGCTTTAAACCATAATTTTTGCCCGTCTTTGCAACAATCTGCCAGATGCCTGCGGCGTTGGCGGATGAGGTTGCATGAGGGTCAAAAGCGCTCTCCACTATGGGTAGCAGTACCAGTTCCATCGGCATTTTACGTTTCTGTATCTGCTCGACAATCCAGTACATGTACGGCTCTGCCCGTAATGTTACATCGTGGAGATAGCTCTTATTTTTTAAAAACTTTGTTTTTTGTTCGCGGATCCGGGCATTTTCCGGGACCCCCATCTTCAACTCGTCACTAATCAGATTCCAGAGATCGGTGTCTTCTGCGAGGCTGGTTCCATCATCTTGCCAGCGCGGCGACAACAAGCGATTTCCTTCACTTTGACCAGCTGAAGACAGGCTCTGTGCATGCTGAACAGGGATATTGGCGTCATTCCGTGATGCCTGACATCCGACCAGCAAGACTGAGGCGAGTAGTATCGCTTTAGCCTTCATGTGTGTGTCAGTAGTAGTTTGCTTAAAAGACGAGCAACTATACGTGACGTACCGTCACAACACAACCCGAAAAGTCAAAATTGGTCTTTCTTCTTACGCAGTTCAGCAAAAGTTTGCCACAACGGGGCAGAATCGAGATTAATTGACAAAGCGTTTTGTAAATCAGCATCTTGTGTGCGTAAAAATAAATTTATCTCACGTTCAAGCGCCAGTTTTGTCGGTAAAGTAGTGCGATTTTCTGCACGTAACTCCTTAATTTCCTGATATCTGGCCAGAATTTTTGGGTCGTGCGGTAAAATTGCCGCCGCAAACTTCATATTGGATAAAGTATATTCATGCGCACAGCAGACCAGCGTATCTTCCGGTAGTTCGTTAAGCTTTTGAAATGAATCGTACATTTGTTGTGCATTGCCTTCGAACAGGCGACCGCAGCCACCAGAAAACATCGTATCACCGCAAAAAAGATAAGGTGCACTGTAATATGAGATATGTCCTAAAGTGTGGCCGGGCGTCGCAATGATCTGAAAGTCCACTCCAATAAGCGATAGCGTATCGCCTTCGCTGACAATCTGATTAGCTCCTTTTGCTGCAGTCTCCTGCGGACCATAAATCTCAAGCTGCGGATAGCGCTGCAGCAGTTCTGCAACGCCGCCTGTGTGATCTTCGTGATGATGCGTTAGCAGTATAGCCACGGGTGTCCATTGATTTGACTCAATTTTCTCAATCACTGGTCGGGCTTCGCCCGGATCCACAATCAGGCATTTGCCCGCCTCATCTGACAACGTCCAGATGTAATTATCCTGTAATGCGGGAATACTGGTAAGATTCATAAACACCTCCGGGATTGTCTTAAACAAAAAATGGTAGAGCATGAAGCCTGCGAAAACACGCCAGATCCTGACTGCACCACGCGCCTGGAGCGATATGCCCTGGGGCGACTACTTTCGCGATGCCTTAACTCAGCAGCTGCAGCCCTATCTGGCCAGAGTGTATGGCTTTCATATGCTTAAAATTGGCAGTCTCAGCGCAGAGATCGATACCAGTCAGTGTGCCATATCGCATCAGGTGAATGTTGGCAGTGAGGGCGACGCGCTGCAGGTTATCGCGAATGTCACGCGGTTGCCGTTTGAGTCTAAATCAATTGATGCCTGTCTGCTGGCGCATACGCTGGCGTGGAGTCAGGATCCACATGCTGTGCTGCGTGAAGTTGATCGGGTGCTGATCGATGATGGCTGGATGATTATCAGTGGATTCAACCCCTTCAGTCTGCTTGGCATAAGTAAAGCTGTTCCCGGCCTGAGTCGCCGGGCGCCCTGGAACAGCAGAATGTTCAGCCAGGTGCGTCTGCTGGACTGGCTGAGCCTGCTTAACTATGAAGTGGTTTATCGCACTCGTTTCCAGGTGGTGCCGTGGTATCGGCAGGGGGGGAAGGTTATCAGCGCGCATCTGCCAGCGCTGGGATGCCTGAATATTGTCGTGGCGCGTAAACGTACTTTTCCGCTTACGCCCACCAAAATGAAAAAATCGCTCAGCAGTACCCGGTTACGTCCGGTGGTCAACGCGACGCGTCAGTTTCGCAATCGCAAAGATCAGGATGCCTGATAACCGATATCCTCCTGTGAGGGATTGCCGGCAGCGTTGCGAGCCAGTTCGTCGCAGCGCTCATTCTCAGGATGACCAGCGTGTCCTTTCACCCACTCCCATTTTATATCATGCGTACTGAGTGCCGCATCCAGGCGCTGCCACAGATCAACATTTTTAACCGGCTTTTTATCCGCCGTTTTCCAGCCGCGCTTTTTCCAGTTATGGATCCAGCTGGTGATGCCCTGACGAACATATTGACTGTCAGTGCTGAGCACCACTTCACACGGCTGGGTCAGTGCCTCCAGCGCCACAATCGCCGCCATCAACTCCATGCGGTTATTGGTGGTGAGACGATAGCCAGCACTGAATAATTTTTCGTGCTGGCGATAGCGTACAATAGCACCGTAACCGCCGGGCCCTGGATTGCCCAGGCAGGAACCGTCGGTGAAAATTTCTACCTGTTTGCGCATCTCTGGTAGACTTCCCTTAGAAAAAACGCCAAGTCTGACATAAAACGGGTCTTATGAGCACTGCAAATAACCGCCAGATAGTCCTTGATACAGAAACCACCGGTATGAATATGATCGGGGTGCATTATGAGGGACATCGCATTATTGAAATCGGCGCGGTTGAGGTTATCAACCGTCGGCTTACCGGCAATAACTTTCATATGTATCTGAAGCCCGATCTGCTGGTGGATCCGGAGGCGTTCGGCGTTCATGGTATTGCCGATGAGTTTCTGGCTGACAAACCAACATTTGCGCAGATTGCCGATGAGTTTCTGGCATATATCCGTGGCGCTGAACTGGTGATTCATAACGCTTCGTTTGATATCGGCTTTATGGATCATGAGTTCCGCATGCTGCAGCGCGAGATCGATAAAACCGAAACCTTCTGCAAAATCACCGATAGTCTGGCGATGGCGCGTAAAATGTTTCCGGGCAAGCGAAACAGCCTTGATGCATTGTGCAGCCGCTACGAAATTGATAACAGCAAGCGAACCCTGCATGGCGCTCTGCTTGATGCAGAAATCCTGGCAGAAGTGTTTCTGACCATGACCGGCGGCCAGACTTCGCTGGCTTTCTCAATGGAGGGGGAGCAGCGTAATCAGGCAGAAGGTGAACATATTCAGCGTATTGCCCGCCCCGGTTCGGGCCTGCGGGTAATCAATGCCAGTGATGAAGAGCTACTGGCGCATGAAAACCGACTCGATCTGGTGAATAAAAAGGGTGGCAGCTGCCTGTGGCGCGTCTGAAATCGCCAGCAGTGCCGCTTTAATCAGCGTAAAGATGAAAAAAGCGGCAAACAGATCGTTCTGATATAAAAAGCGTTGACGACCAGGGGGGCTGCCATTAATATGCGCCTCGTTCCCGACGGGGAACAAAGCGCGGAGCGGTAGTTCAGTTGGTTAGAATACCTGCCTGTCACGCAGGGGGTCGCGGGTTCGAGCCCCGTCCGTTCCGCCAATTTATTCAGAAAAGCCGATTCAGAAATGAATCGGCTTTTTGCTGTCTGTGCGTCAGCTACGCTTTATTACAGCCCCTCTTTTTGCAGAGCCACATCCTGATAAGCCGCTGCCGGCACTTCCCGCCCGGCGCGTGCCAGCCAGCGGTAACTGCCAGCGCCAAGCGCGACACCAATAAACCAGCTGAAGTTAGCCACGCTATGCAGTGCAGGAATAAAGCTTGTTGCCAGACAGATCCCCACCGCAGGCAGCAGGGCAGCGATCGCATGGGGATTAAAGCCGTTGCGATACCAGTAGCGTCCCTGTGGTGTGGCGTTAAACAGATCGTCTACGCTGACTTTGCCACCTTTGATCAGATAAAAATCAGCAATCAAAATGCCAAACAGCGGGCCGATAAATGCGCCCAGTACATCCAGCGTATAGTGAATAAGTTCAGGTGACTGGAACAGGTTCCACGGCGTCAGCACTACTGAGCCAACGGCAGCGATCATACCGCCGGTGCGAAAACTGATTTTCTGCGGCGAGCAGTTGGAGAAATCGAAGGCGGGCGAAACAAAGTTAGCCACAATATTGATACCAATGGTGGCAGTGATCATCGTCAGCAGGCCAATTGCCACGGCCAGATCGCTGCCGACCATACTGACGGTTTCAATCGGATCGGTGATCATTCTGCCAAACAGTGACTGAGTACCAGAGACAATCACTACGGTTACAACAGAGAACAGCAGAAAGTTAAAGGGTAATCCCCAGCGGTTGCCGCGCCGCACTTCACTCATGCTTTTGCTGTAGCGCGAAAAGTCGCCAAAGTTAAGCAGTGGACCGGAAAAATAGGAGACGACCAGTGCTGTGGCGCTCAGCATCTGCCAGCTCTGCTCGCTGACCGTCAGATGTTTACTGGCAAGAGTAAACGACATCGCACTAAAGCCCGTTTTGTATACAATCCAGCCCGCCAGCGCGAACATCACCACATAGACTGCAGGACCGGCTATATCGATAAAGCGCTTAATCGCATTCATTCCATGCCAGAACACGATTGCCTGCAGCAGCCACATTGTGCCAAAACAGCACCAGCCCAGCAGTGATAATCCCAGCCAGCTGCTTTGCGTCATACTGTTCAGCTCAGGGTAAAACTTCAGTAGTACCAGCATCAATGCGTTAGCTGCCAGATAGGTCTGAATACCATACCAGGCAAAGGCGATCAGTCCGCGGATCACCGCCGGAATATTAGCGCCGAATACGCCAAATGCCTGACGGCAGATCACCGCATAAGGCACGCCCGCCATCTGACTCGGTTTGGCGACCAGATTGGCGCAAAGCTGCACAATGCCAATACCAGCCAGCAAACAGAATAGTACCTGCCAGCTTGCCAGTCCCAGTGTAAAAAAGCTGGCGGCAACCACATAGCCTCCCATGCTGTGCACATCAGACATCCAGAAAGAAAAAATGTTGTACCACGTCCAGTTCTGTTGAGGCACTGGCGCTAAATCGTCGTTACAGAGACGCGGACTATAGTCTGCGCGGGTAGCGGCCGGTGCTAAGGAAGGTTCAGTATGGATTGGCATGAAAACTGCTCCTGTCACTGTGATAAGGAAATTGCTCTTTCTGTGCTATTGCAGGATTCAGGCCAGGCCAGGGCTTTTTGTATACAAAAATTGTTCTTAATGTATACGATGTTGTGCTTTCAGTTATTTTTCCGGAGCAGTTAATGATGTGTGAAAACCAGCAGAAGCCCGGTGCAACGGCGTGTGACAGAGATGAATCTATCTTTCAGGCGTTGCTGAACGCCATTGTTGAGCATCAGTTGCTGCCAGGTAGCAAACTGCCCGAAGAGGCACTGGCAGAGGCGTTTGGCGTCAGCAGAACCGGGATCCGTAAGGTGCTGCAGCGCCTCGCCGCAGTGCAGATGATCACGCTGTCGCCCGGACGTGGTGCACAGGTTGCCACGCCGGACGTTGCCGAATCGCGCGATATCTTTGCTACCCGTACTATGCTGGAGTGCGCCAGTCTGCCGACGATACTGGCGCATTTGCAACCGCCGCACCTGGCGGCGCTGGACGCGATTATCGTACAGGAGCAGCAGGCACATGTGCGGAATGAGGGTGCCGCCGCAATTCGGCTCTCGGCTGCATTTCATATTCAGCTGCAGGCGATTAGCGGTAATCAGGTGCTGACCGGGATGGTTACGCGTCTGACTCAGCGATCGTCGCTGGTGATAGCGGCCTGGGGCTCACCCTGGCAGCATGGATGCCGCTGCGATCATCACGAGCAGCTGGTTGATTTACTGCGACAGGGGGCACTGCCTGAACTGACACAGACGCTTACGCACCATTTTGATCATATTGTCTCCAGTCTCCACTTTGAGCGCAGCGGTGAAACGCTGCCTGATTTCAATCGTCTCTTCGCTGACAGCAAAGGAACCGCAGTATGAGCCTGATTCAGGTAATTAATCCCAACACCAGTACAGCCATGACGGAAACCATCGGGGCTGCAGCACGCGCCGTTGCTGCGCGTGACACTGAGATCCTGGCCGTTTGCCCGCAGCACGGTGTGCCCTCAATTGAGGGACACTTTGATGAGGCGGTGGCAGCTATCGGCGTACTGGAGCAGGTACAGCGTGGTGAAAAGCTGGGTGTCAGTGGACATGTTATTGCCTGCTTTGGCGATCCCGGATTGCTGGCTGCACGCGAGCTGGCCAGTGGGCCGGTGATTGGCATCGCAGAAGCGGCAATGCATACCGCGACACTGGTGGCAACGCGCTTCTCTATCATCACCACGCTACCGCGTACGCTGGTTATTGCCCGGCATCTGCTACAGCAGTATGGATTTACCCATCATTGTGCAGCGCTGCACGCGATCGACCTGCCAGTGCTGGCGCTGGAGGATGGCAGCGGCGTTGCCCAGGAGAGAGTACGGGCGCGCTGTATTCAGGCCGTGCGCGAAGATAACAGTGGTGCAATTGTGCTGGGCTGTGGCGGTATGGCGTCGCTGGCGCAGGCACTGACGCGCGAGCTGGGGATGCCGGTTATTGATGGTGTGAGCGCCGCAGTCAAGATGGTTGAGGCGCTGGTGGCACTGGGGCTGGGCACCAGTAAACAGGGGGATCTGGCTTATCCGCTGGCAAAACCGCTTAGTGGCGGATTCCGGCATCTGAGTCAGGACTGAGAGAGCCATCACAACGGGAGTAAACCGCATGAACGATCTTTCTGAAAAGCGTGAATACAGCTTCAACAAAAACTATCCGCGTGACCTGACTGGCTACGGCGGCAAGCCGCCCCATGCGCAGTGGCCGGGTGAGGCCCGGATCGCAGTGCAGTTTGTTCTGAACTATGAAGAGGGCGCGGAAAACAATGTATTGCATGGCGATGCCGGCTCAGAACAGTTTCTGTCCGATATTATTGGCGCTGCCAGCTATGCCGATCGCCATATGTCGATGGATTCACTTTATGAATATGGCTCCCGTGCCGGATTCTGGCGTATCCACCATGAGTTTCAGCAGCGCGGCCTGCCGTTAACGGTGTTTGGTGTTGCCATGGCGCTGGCGCGAAACCCGGAGATAGTGGCGGCAATTAAAGCAGCTGATTACGATGTGGTCAGTCACGGCTGGCGCTGGATCCACTATCAGTCCATGGATGCCAGAACTGAACGTCAGCATATGCAGCAGGCGGTGGAGGTGCTGACGGAACTATTTGGCAAGGCTCCCACCGGCTGGTACACCGGCCGCGATAGCCCGAATACCCGCAGGCTGGTGGTGGAACAAGGCGGCTTTAGCTATGACAGCGACTATTATGGCGACGATCTGCCATTCTGGACCCGGGTAACCTGTCAGGATGGCACCGTAAAGCCGCATCTGATTATTCCCTACACGCTGGAGTGCAATGATATGCGCTTTGCCACTGCACAGGGGTTCAACACTGCGGAACACTTTTTCAGCTATCTGCGCGATACCTTTGATGTGCTGTACGAAGAGGGAGGCACAGCGCCAAAAATGATGTCTGTGGGGATGCATTGTCGCCTGCTGGGGCGGCCTGGAAAATTTCGCGCGCTGCAGCGTTTTCTTGATCATATTCAGCAGCATGAAAAGGTGTGGATCTGCAGCCGCCAGCAGATCGCCGATCACTGGATAGCGCAACATCCGGCAGAATAGTTTTGCCGCTCCTTCTGTAGCAGCGCGAGCCGTAATGTGGCGCTGACTGTCAGAGGGTGCAGGATGCGGTCTCCGGCATAACAGGCTGCTCTTTTCCTCTTTTTCCACGCGAGACAGAGAGTGGCCTGTAACGTGATGAAAAGGAGAGCAGTTAGCTCATCAGGCTGACCTGCGCAGCGACAATTCGCCAGCCTTGCGGCAGCCGAACCCAGGTTTGCTGTTGTCGTCCGATTCGCTCCGTGCCAGGACGGGTAAACTCAGTGCTGCAAACCGCATAGTCACTGCCAAAGGTGGTGATTACCGTATTACGGAGTGTACGATCCAGGCCAGCAGCCGGGCGGGCAGCACGAAATTCACGAATCGCATCAATACCATAGAGATTCTCACCGGCACCAAGACGCACCGTGCGTGCATCGTGCCAGAATAGCGTATCAAGCGTGCCGGTATCATTGCTGACCAGTGCCAGCTCATAGCGATAAAAAGCGGCGTTAACCTCCGCGACGATATCGGGATGATTAATGATCATGCGTGAACTCCGGGATGGATTGAGAAAGAGTCAGGCCCTGCTGTTGCAGCGCCCAGGCGGCACGCAGGGCAAGATGTTCTTTAAAGGGAGCAGCAATCAGCTGCACGCCTATCGGCATACCACTGGCGGTTTGCAGAGGAATGCTGCAGACCGGCAGGCCGGCAAATGAGATGGGCTGAGTCAGCATCCCCATGCTGGCACGAACGGGCAGAGACTCACCATTAATCTGCATGTTCTCCTGACCAATAGCGGTAGCACTGCAGGGGGTGGCTGGTGCTATCAGCAGATCAAAATGGTTAAACAGCGGCAGTATCTGCTGCTGAAAGTGACGCCGGAAGCGCTGCGCCTGAATATACCAGGCCGCAGGCAGCATAGCACCAGCCAGCAGCCGTTCGCGTGAGTGGGGTTCAAACTGTTCCGGCTGCGTACGCAGGGCGGGCAGATAGTGATTACCGCCCTCGACCGCTGTCATAATAAAGGCGGCGGAACGCGCCAGCTCAGCCTGAGGCAGCGTGACCTCATCATCTGCACGCAAAGCGTTAGCCACTACCGCAATGGCACTGCGCGCCTCGTCACTGCACCAGATGCTAAAAAAGCCACCCAGCGTGGCGCAGCGTAATCCCGCATCTCCCCGTTGCAGTTCATTGCTGACGGGCTCTGCCGGACGCTGCATCTGAAAGGCATCCTGCCTGTCGTGTCCCTGCAGCGCGTCATAGACCAGAGCAAGATCGTCTGCCGAACGGGCAAAGGGACCAATATGATCAAGGCTGGCGACAAATGGCTGTGTGCCACTGCGAGAGAGACGACCAAAGGTTGGCTTGAGGCCAAACACACCGCACAGTGATGCTGGTACGCGGATAGAGCCGTTGGTGTCACTACCCAGCGAAAAGTGTACCAGTCCGGCTGCCACTGCGGCCGCTGAGCCGCCGGATGAACCACCGGCAATACGCGTGAGATCATGCGGGTTACGTGTTGTGCCGTAGTGACTGTTTTCCGTGGTAAAGCCGTAGGCGTAGGCGTCCATATTCAGCATACCAGAGAGCAGCGCGCCCGACTCACTGAGCCGGTTCACCGCCCAGGCGTCTGCGCGAGCCGCTGCACGGCTGCTGAACAGGCTGGCACCTGCCAGTGTGGTATGTCCTGCGACATCGAACAGATTTTTAACCGCCCAGGGTATGCCTGCCAGTGAAGGCAGCACGCTGCCCTGCCGGCGCTGACGATCAAGCTGTTCCGCCTCACGAAGCATGCGCTGTCCGGTGATAGCAGTCCAGGCGTTGAGTCGCGGATTCTGTTGTTCAATTGCGGCAAGAGTATGTCGGGCGATTTCAAGTGCGCTGATCTCTCCCCGCTGCAGCGCCTGCTGCAGCCCACGGATTGAAAATGAAGTTAATTGCATGGCTGAAAGACTCCTGCAACTTCCAGACGTTCGTCGAGCGGCAGCGCCATCAGCGGTGCTGCTAGTGTGGCGATGCGGCTGAGCTGTAGCTGCAGTTCAGCCCGCCGTGCATCATCCAGCTCCAGAGCCAGAATTTGCTCCATCTGAGCAATGTAGGTTGTCCACTCTGCGGGTTGAGTCATGGTGTTCTCCTGTTAAAAACCGGCAGCGCTGCCGTTACTGCGCGGATCAAATGCGCCTTCCAGCATGCCGTTGGTATGCCGGACAATCGCGCCGGCATGTCCCACGACTTCGCTAAAGTCTGGTAATAGCTCAACCTGATGGCCCAGGCTGCGCAACTGTGCGACTGTTTCGGTAGCGGCACGGGCTTCCATTTTGAGTGAATCAGAGCGCTCCCCCCAGGTACGGCCCAGTAACCAGCGCGGTGCGCTCACCGCCTGCTGTAGCGGCATATTCTGGATAACGTGACGGGTAAAAATAGCCGCCTGGGTCTGTGGCTGACCGTCGCCCCCCATGGCACCATAGACCAGCAGGCGGCCATCTTTAAGCCGGGCGGCAGCAGGGTTCAGAGTGTGAAATGGCTGTTTGCCGGGGCGAAGCGCCAGCAGATGATCAGGCTGCAGGCTGAACGCCGCGCCGCGGTTCTGCCAGGTGATACCGCTGCCCGGCAGTACAACGCCGCTGCCAAATTCATGATAGATACTCTGAATAAAAGAGACAGCAAGCCCGCTGCTGTCGATGACGCCCATCCAGACAGTATCCCCTGGCCCGCGCCCGGTGCCCCAGGGGGCAGCGCGCTGCTCATCAACTGCAGCGGCCAGCATATCGAGATGATCCGCATCCAGCAGACCCTGAATATCCATATCGTTGTGACGTGGATCGGTAATATGCCGATCGCGCAGCGTAAATGCCTGCTTGGTCGCTTCAACGATACGATGCAGCGTCTGTGCTTCAGTTGCCTGCGCCATATCAAGGCGGTCAGTAATACCAAGAATCGCCAGCGATACCAGCCCCTGTGTAGGAGGAGCCAGATTCCAGATATCACCTTTGCTATGTGCGAGATGCAGCGGCTGGCAACGCCGCGCCCGATGCTGCTGCAAATCCTCTGGCAGAATCGGCATACCCAGTGCGTGCATGTCGCTGGCCAGCTGCCGGGCCAGCTCACCCCGGTAAAAGCTATCCAGCCCGCTATCGCATAGCTGACCAAGAGTTCTGGCCAGCGCGGGCTGTGTAAAGCGACTACCGGCCAGCGGGGGGCGATTATCCGGCATAAAGGTAGCGGCAAAGCCAGGCTGATGCTGTAGCTCATGGGCTTTCGCTGCGGTTGCCGCTGCCTGAGAGAGCGTCACCGGAATACCTTCGGCTGCATAGCGGATGGCATCCCGCAGCAGGCGGGTCAGCGGCAGTGGCGCATAATCCAGCTCCTGTGAAACCGTCAGCGCTTCCTGCCAGCCACTGACAGTGCCCGCTACCGTTAATGCCGATTCAGGGCCACGGTGCGGGATCGTTGTTTTGCCGCGATAAAAATCAGTGGTCGCCAGACTGCCTGCTGCACCGCTGGCGTCGATCGCGATCGGATCGCCCTCAGGCGGCACGATAAGCCAGAAGCCATCGCCACCCAGACCATTCATATGCGGATAGACCACAGCAATGGTTGCGGCTGCGGCAACCATTGCTTCTATCGCGCTGCCGCCTTCCCGTAATATCGCCAGCGCACTTTCGCTGGCAAGATGATGCGGCGTAACCGCCATACCCTGCGGGGCCATATTACTCTGGATCATAGTCACTCCCTGAGCGGTTCTGTTTGCAGATCCCGGAGCAGCAGAGCGCTAACACGGCTGCTCCGGGATCTTTTATGTAAACATAAGCAAGAGCTGTTCCACTTTTATCGCCAGCGGAGAGTGGAACGATTTATGCTAGGGTTGGTGAAACAAAAGTTACAGGACGCCCTATGAAACAACTCGATGAACGTCTGCGCAGTCAGTATGCACAGCTGTCACCTCAGGAGCAGCGGATTGCTGATTTTGTGTTTGATCATTTTGACGATCTGATCAGCTATAACAGTGCCGAACTGGCGCGGCTGAGCGGCGTATCCAAAGCTACGGTAAGCCGCCTGTTTCGCCGTCTTGGCTATGAGAAGTACCGGGATATGCGTGATGAACTACGCACTCTGCGACAGAGCGGTATGCCTCTGACAGATAATCGCGATGCGGTACAGGGAAATACGCTGCTGGCCCGCCACTATAAACAGGAAATGGCGAATCTGACGCAGTGGGTCAATACCCTTGATACACAGCAGCTGAGCGAAGTAATTGCCGCGCTGGGCAGTGCCCGGCGCATCTTTATCATCGGTATGCGCAACGCTTATCCGGTAGCACTGCACCTGCGTCAGCAGCTGCTACAGGCCCGCTCGCAGGTCATGGTGCTGCCGCAGCCAGGCCAGACGCTGGGCGAAGAGCTGGTCGATATCACGCCGCAGGATATGGTGATCGTTATGGCTTTTCGCCGGCGTCCACGGCTGTTGCGCCCGCTGATGCAACAGTTGCAACAGCTTGATATTCCGCTGCTGGCGCTTTCTGAACCGCAGGCGCAGGGGATACAGGGGCTGGCACGCTGGCAGCTCTCGGCCCCGCTTGATAGCGTCTCCGCCTTTGACAGCTATGGGTCAGCGATGAGCCTGATCAACCTGCTGGCAAATGCTCTGCTGCACGAAACCCTGTCACAGGGACGACAGCGCATACATCAGATAGCTGATCTGTACCAGCGCCTGGATGAACTGGAACACCGCTGAAGGGCACTGAAATGGTGCGATGCACCATTGTGGTTCTCTTGCTTACCCCCAGTATGACTGCGCTTTACTCCTGATCTGCATTGATTAATCTGGCCAGTATGCGGATTTAGTATCACAGCTGTCATTGGCACATTAGTTGCAGATGTTGATGTCAGGAATCTTTTGTTTCACGATCATAACATCGGGGTGCATAATGAAAAAAGTTTTACTGACATTAGCAGGTGCAGCGCTGTTGCTGGCTCAGGCAGGCAGTGCAATGGCCGATCAGCTGCAGGATATCGAGAAACGCGGCGTGATTCGCATTGCTGTACCGCAGGATTTTCCGCCTTTCGGTTCGGTTGGCACCGATCTGCAGCCGCAGGGATATGATATCGATATGGCGCGCTATCTGGCCAAAGAGATGAAACTGAAGTTGCAGCTGGTGCCGGTGTCCAGTGCCAACCGCGTTCCCTATTTGCAGACCGATAAAGTAGATCTGGTGATCTCCAGTATGGGGAAAAATGCGGAGCGGGAAAAAGTGATCGACTTTAGCCGCGCCTACGCACCCTTTTTTCTCGGCGTATTTGGTCCCAAAGATGAAACGTTAAAAGATGCTGCCGCGCTAAGTGGTAAGTCGATTGGTGTGACGCGTGGTGCCGTAGAGGATATGGTACTGAGTGCAGATGCACCAAAAGCGGCGCAGATAAAGCGGTATGAAGATAACAACACCACGCTTTCTGCTTATCTCTCTGGTCAGGTTCAATATGTGGCAACCGGCAATCTGGTAGTGGCCGCGATCGCCCGGCAGAATCCAGCTAAAGCACCGGTCGCACAGTTTATGCTCAAGGACTCTCCCTGCTTTATTGGTCTGAAAAAAAATGAACCTGCGCTGAAAGCCAAAGTTGATGCACTGATTGAGCAGGGCATTCACAACGGTACGCTGAACAGGATGTCGGAAGAGTGGTTAAAAGCGCCACTGCCCACTGCTCTGGGTGCCTGAGTTATGGTGCAGCTCAATTTTGCTGACCTCTGGCCTTACTGGCCTCAGCTACTGGCCGGGTTGGGGATTACCATTCAGCTAACGGTGCTGGCGACGCTGGGCGGGGTTGCGCTGGGCATTTTTGGCGCGGCACTGCGTAGCGGTAAACCGGGATGGGCCAGCCGGCTGTGGGGCATCTATGTCGAGCTGATTCGCAATACGCCATTTGTTGTGCAGCTGTTTTTTATTGTGTTTGGTCTGCCGAACCTCGGTCTGAAAATCACAGCGGGTGAAGCGGCACTGCTGGCGATGCTGATCAATCTTGGCGCTTACAGCACAGAGATTATCCGGGCCGGAATTCAGGTCACACCAAAAGGACAGTGGGAGGCGGGCCGGGTGTTGGGGTTAACCCGCACGCAGACGTTTCTGCGTGTCGTGCTGCCGCCCTCTCTGCAGCGTATCTATCCGGCGCTGGTCAGCCAGTGCATCATTGTGATGCTTGGGTCTTCTGTGGTTTCTCAGGTGTCATATGAGGAGCTGACATTTGCCGCAAACCTGATTCAGTCACGCACATTTTTAAGCTTTGAGGTGTATCTGGTGACCACGCTGCTCTATCTGGCGTTGTCGATAGTGATGCGGCAGCTGCTGCTGGCGCTGGGACGTAAGTGGTTTGGGGTACAGGCGGCATGACAACGTTTACCGACTGGGACATTTTACGCAATCTGCTGCTGGCGGCGCGCTGGACGCTGCTATTGTCGCTGGTGGCGTTTGCTGGCGGCACGCTGGTGACGCTGCCACTGCTGCTGCTGCGTCTGCTGCAGCGAAAATGGCCTGCGCGCCTGATAAAGGGCTATGTTGCGCTGTTCCAGGGCACACCTCTGCTGATGCAGCTGTTTCTTGCCTTTTTTGGCGTGGGACTTTTTGGCATCGATGTAGCGCCCTGGACCGCCGCTTCACTGGCGCTCACTTTCTACACCAGCGCGTTTCTGCTCGATATCTGGTACGGCAGTATCCGTGCTTTACCCAAAGGACAATGGGAGGCGTCGCGCTGTCTGGGACTGAGTTTCGGGCAGACGCTGTTTCGCGTGGTTGCGCCACAGGCTATCCGTATCGGTATTGCACCCACAGTAGGCTTTGCGGTGCAGGTTATCAAAGGCACTGCGCTGGCCTCTATTATCGGGTTTGTCGAGCTGACCAAAGCAGGCACCATCTTAAATAACGTCACGTATCAGCCCTTTAAAGTGTTTGGTCTGGTCGCCCTGGGCTACTTCCTGATGTGTTATCCGCTGTCGCGCTACAGCCAGTATCTGGAGAAAAAATTCAATGCCGCTCATCACCATTAATCAGGTTCAGAAATATTACGGCACCAACCATGTGCTGAAAGGCGTCGATCTGGATATCGATAATGGCGAAGTTATCTCAATTATCGGTCGTAGCGGCTCCGGTAAAAGTACGCTGCTGCGCTGTATGAACGGGCTGGAGGGGTATCAGGAAGGCAGCATTAAACTGGGCGGCATGACAATCAGCGATCGGGAATCGCAGGCGCGCGAGATCAGCCGCTCAGTGGGAATGGTGTTTCAGAACTTCAATCTGTTTCCTCATATGACGGCGCTGGAAAATGTCATGCTGGCGCCACGCCGCGTACTGAAAAAGAGCGCGGCAGAGTGCCGTACGCTGGCGACCCGGATGTTACAGAAAGTGGGACTTGGCGAACGGCTGGATTACTATCCAGCCAGTCTCTCTGGTGGTCAGCAGCAGCGCGTGGCAATTGCCCGGGCGCTGGCAATGCAGCCCAAAGTATTGCTGTGCGATGAGATCACCTCGGCGCTCGATCCCGAACTGGTTGGTGAAGTGTTAAAGGTGCTGGAGCAGCTGGCGGCTGAAGGTATGACGCTGATCCTGGTCACGCATGAAATGAACTTTGCCCGCGACGTAGGCGATCGGGTGGTGTTTATGCATCAGGGGCGGGTATGGGAGCAGGGTAACAGTAAAACCCTGTTTGCCCAGCCACAGACCGCTGAACTGAAGCAGTTTATCTCTTCCGTACGCCTTTAGAGATTTGCATAAAGGAATTCACTATGGATATTCATCAGTTTGACCAGATTAATCCGCCACAGCGCCTGCTGATGGGCCCGGGTCCTATTAACGCCGATCCGCGTGTACTGCGCGCAATGTCGAGTCAGCTGATCGGCCAGTACGATCCGGCAATGACGCACTACATGAATGAGGTAATGGCGCTCTATCGCGGCATTTTCCGTACCGATAATCGCTGGACATTATTAATTGATGGCACATCACGCGCCGGTATCGAAGCGATTCTGATCTCAGCTATACGTCCTGGCGATCGCGTGCTGGTGCCGATTTTTGGACGCTTTGGCCATCTGCTGTGTGAGATTGCACGTCGCTGTCGGGCCGAGGTTCACACCATTGAGGTTCCCTGGGGAGATGTGTTTACACCAGACCAGATTGAAGATGCGGTCAAACGCGTCAGGCCACGGCTGCTGCTGACGGTACAGGGCGACACCTCGACCACCATGCTGCAGCCGCTGGCTGAGCTGGGTGCTATTTGCCGTAAATATGGCGTCCTGCTTTACACCGACACTACCGCTTCACTGGCAGGCAATGCGCTGGAAACTGATGCCTGGGGAATCGATGCTGTCTCAGCCGGAATGCAGAAGTGTCTTGGCGGCCCGTCAGGGACTTCACCGGTTACGCTAAGCCCGCAGATGGAGGAGATCATCCGCAAACGCAAATGTGTGGAGCAGGGCATCCGCACCGCGGTGCATCAGGATGGCGAGGATGAGATGATCTACTCCAACTATTTTGATCTCGGCATGATTATGGATTACTGGGGCTCTGAGCGGCTTAATCACCACACTGAAGCCACCAGCGCCCTGTTTGGTGCGCGCGAGGCAGCCCGTATTATTTTGCAGGAAGGCGTAGACAATGCTATCGCGCGCCACAAACTGCACGGTGATGCGCTGTTGCGAGGCATTCAGGGTATGGGGCTGGAGACCTTTGGCGACCTGCAGCATAAGATGAATAATGTGCTGGGTGTGATCATCCCGCAAGGCATCAATGGTGATCAGATACGCCAGCTGATGCTGAACGATTTTGGCATTGAAATCGGCACCTCATTTGGCCCGCTGCATGGCAAAGTGTGGCGCATCGGCACCATGGGCTACAACGCGCGGAAAGATTGTGTGATGCAGACACTCAGTGCACTTGAAGCTGTACTGCAACATTGCGGCTTCCGCACACCTCAGGGTGCGGCGTTGCAGGCTGCCTGGGATCATTACGGGCGTGCGGTATGAATTCATGCCGGATGAGCGTCCCGGAGGCGCAATCAGCCGCCGCGCGTATCATGGCACGTTGCGATGCGCTGGCAGAGATTAGTGAGAGTGAGAGTGGCCTGACGCGCGTTTATCTGTCGCCAGAGCATCTGCGCGCCAATGCCCGTGTGGCAGAGTGGATGCAGGCAGCGGGTATGCAAACCTGGCAGGATGCGGTAGGCAATATTTGTGGTCGTTATGAAGCTGAGCAGCCCGGCGCTGCGGCGCTACTGCTGGGCTCACATCTTGATACCGTGCGCAATGCGGGACGTTATGACGGTATGCTCGGCGTGGTGAGTGCGATTGAACTGATACAGTGGCTGCATGACCGGCAGCTGCGACTCCCGCTGGCGATCGAAGTGGTTGGCTTTGGCGATGAAGAGGGCACCCGCTTTGGTATCACGCTGCTGGGCAGTCGCGGTCTGACTGGCAGCTGGCCGGAGAGCTGGATCACGCATCCTGATAGCAACGGTATTACCGTGGCTGCGGCGATGCAAAATGCCGGACTGGATCCTGCCCGGATCCCAGAAGCAGCCCGAAAGACTGGGGATATTGCGGCCTATCTGGAGCTGCATATTGAGCAGGGACCCTGTCTGGAGGAGGCGGGGCTGGCGCTGGGCGTGGTCACTGCGATTAACGGTGCGCGGCGTCTTAACTGCTGCTTTCGTGGCGAGGCAGGACATGCCGGTACCGTACCGATGCGATCCCGCCGGGATGCACTGGCGGCGGCGGCAGAGTGGATGGTGTTTATTGAACAGACAACCTGCGGGCAGTCGCCTCTGGTGGCAACGGTGGGCACGCTTAGCTGTCAGCCTGGCGCAGTTAATGTTATTCCCGGTGAGGTCGGGCTGTCACTGGATATTCGCGGGCCGGAAGATGCTGAACTGGAACGGCTGCTGACGCAGCTGCTGACGCAGGCAGAGGCGATTGCACTACGCCGCAACATCAGTTTTAGCGCGGATGAATATTATCGTATCGCAGCCACTGCCTGTGATAAGCCGCTGCAGCAGGTGCTGGGAGACGCGGTTGAGCGGGTGCAGGGGCGCACGCTGACGCTGCCAAGTGGTGCAGGCCATGATGCAATTGCCATGGCTGAACGCTGGCCAGCAGCTATGCTATTTGTGCGCAATCATCGCGGTATCAGCCATCATCCGGCGGAATCGGTACAGGCGGACGATGTTGCGCTCGGCGTACAGGCTTATTTGCAGGCGGTTACGCAGCTGGCGCAGCTCTGACAGGAGAGAGGGTATGAAACTGGCGGAGTTTAATCAGGCAGAGCCTGAGCTGGCACAGCAGACTATTGCGCATTGTGTGGCGATCCCGGAGTGGCAGCAGTTGCTGGTGGCAGCACGTCCCTTTACTACCCTGACGGCACTGCAGCAGAAAGCGGAGCAGCTGATGCAGCGCTGGCAGCTGCCGGAGCTGCAACAGGCACTAAATGCACATCCGCGCATTGGTCAGGCGCCACAGGGCAAAAGCCGGGAGGCGGTATTATCAGGGCGGGAGCAGTCCGCGATGCAGCAGGCTGACGACGAGCAACAGCGTGCTATGCGGGCAGGTAATCAGGCGTATGAAGCCCGTTTTGGTCGGCTGTTTTTAATCCGGGCAACAGGACGCAGCGCAGCACAGATGCTGGCAGAGTTGCAGCGCAGGTTACACAACAGTGACGAAAGTGAATTACAGGAGACGCTGGTGCAGCTACGGGAAATTACCCTGTTACGGCTAAAGGAGAGCATTCAATGAGTACCATTACCACCCATATTCTTGATACTGCGCTGGGAAAGCCGGCGGCAGGCGTAGCGGTTTCGCTGGAGCAGAATAGTCCGGAGGGATGGTTTCCGGTCTGTGAGGGAGAAACCGATGGCGACGGGCGCATCAGCGATCTCACGCCCGAGCCGCTGGCGCCGGGACACTATCGTCTTACCGCAGAGATTGGCGACTATTTTGCCGCTGACGGCCGCGATGCGCTCTATATCAGCGCGCAAATCGATTTTGTTATTGGGTGCGCGGGCAGTCATTATCATCTGCCTTTTCTGATCTCTCCCTGGTCCTGGTCAACCTATCGCGGCAGCTAAGCAGCGGGTAATTTTCCGGCAACCTGTCTGCCAGGCAGCAACATAATTATTTTGTGCAGCCTGTCACAAAAGCTATTTTTGAAAGACAAAAACTATCAAATCTTTTGGTTCATCCAAATATATTCTGGTTCCGGGTGCAGTTATCTTAATTGAAAATGCCAAGCCAATGGAGCCGAATAATGAGCACGCCAGAACAAAATGATAAAGCAGCAGCATCCGGTAAATGTCCTTTTCACCACGGCGCATCTGAAGAGAAAAGCGTGCTTGCACGCGGCGCTGGCAGCGGCACCAGCAATCGCGACTGGTGGCCAAATATGTTACGGGTTGACCTGCTGAATCAACACTCCAGCCGTTCCAGCCCGCTTGATGAAAACTTCAGCTACCGCGAGGCATTCAGCACACTCGACTACTTTGCACTTAAAGCTGATATTCGCGCGCTGCTGACTGATTCACAATCCTGGTGGCCAGCGGACTGGGGCAGCTATATCGGCCTGTTTATCCGTATGGCGTGGCACAGCGCCGGCACCTATCGCACTATCGATGGACGCGGTGGCTCCGGTCGCGGTCAGCAACGTTTTGCTCCTCTGAACTCATGGCCAGATAACGTCAGCCTCGATAAAGCGCGGCGTCTGTTATGGCCCATCAAGCAAAAATATGGGCAAAAAATCTCCTGGGCCGATCTCTATATCCTGGCAGGGAATGTCTCTCTGGAGAATGCAGGCTTTCGCACCTTTGGCTTTGGGGCGGGTCGTGAAGATGTCTGGGAACCCGATCTGGATGTGGACTGGGGGCATGAAAAAGAGTGGCTGGCACATCGCCATCCGGAAAGTCTGGCAAGCGAGCCGCTCGGCGCTACCGAAATGGGGCTGATCTATGTTAACCCGGAAGGGCCTGAAGCGAGCGGCGATCCGCGATCCGCAGCCCCGGCCATCCGCGCCACTTTTGGCAATATGGGAATGGATGACGAAGAGATCGTGGCGCTGATTGCCGGTGGACATACGCTGGGCAAAACTCACGGCGCCGCCGCTGCCAGCCATCTCGATGTTGATCCGGAGGCTTCACCCATTGAAGCTCAGGGATTTGGCTGGCAAAACAGCTACGCCAGCGGCGTGGGAGCAGATGCTATTACCTCTGGCCTGGAGGTGATCTGGTCGCAGACGCCAACGCAGTGGAGCAACTACTTTTCCGAGAACCTGTTTAAATATGAGTGGGTACAGACGCGCAGTCCGGCGGGCGCTATTCAGTTTGAAGCCGCTGATGCAGAGGCGATCATCCCCGATCCGTTTGATCCAGAGAAAAAGCGCAAACCCACAATGCTGGTTACCGATCTGACACTGCGCTTTGATCCTGAATTTGAGAAGATCTCACGCCGTTTTCTGCAGGATCCGCAGGCGTTTAATGAAGCCTTTGCCCGCGCCTGGTTTAAACTGACGCACCGTGATATGGGACCGAAAGCGCGCTACCTTGGGCCGGAAGTGCCAAAAGAAGATCTGCTGTGGCAGGATCCGCTGCCGCCAGCGCAATATCAGCCAACTGCAGATGACATCACACAGCTTAAGGCGCAGATTGCCGCCTCTGGTCTGAGTGTCAGCCAGCTGGTATCGGTAGCATGGGCATCAGCCTCCACGTTCCGTGGTGGCGATAAGCGTGGAGGCGCTAATGGCGCACGTCTGGCGCTGGCGCCGCAGAATGGCTGGGAGGTCAATGCCAGAGTAGTGAAAGATGTTCTTCCGGTACTGCAGCAGATCCAGCAGAGCACGGCTAAGGCGTCGCTGGCAGATATTATTGTACTGGCTGGCTGCACAGGTGTTGAGCAGGCTGCCGCTGCGGCAGGCGTAACAGCAGAAGTGCCGTTTACACCAGGGCGCGTGGACGCGCAGCAGGAACAGACAGATATCGACTCCTTTAATGCTCTGCAACCGCTGGCAGATGGCTTTCGCAACTACCGGCGCATAAAGAATGGCTCTTCAACCGAAACATTGCTGCTGGATAAAGCGCAACAGCTGACACTCAGTGCACCGGAAATGACGGTACTGTTGGGTGGCATGCGGGTGCTGGCGACTAACTATGATGGCAGCAAACATGGTGTCCTGACCAATCGCGTGGGCGTACTGAGCAACGACTTCTTTGTTAATCTGCTGGATATGCGTACCGCATGGCAGGCGACTGATGAGAGCGCCGAGCTATTTGCTGGTCGCGATCGTGCAAGCGGGGATGTTAAATATCATGCAACGCGTGCCGATCTGGTGTTTGGTTCCAATGCGATTTTACGCGCGCTGGCAGAGGTCTACGCCAGCAGTGATGCGCAGCAGAAATTTGTCCACGATTTTATCGCTGTCTGGACAAAAGTAATGAACCTGGATCGCTTTGATCTGGCGTGACAACGCAGTAAAAGATGTCACATTTAGCTGATTATCATAAAACCGGAAGCCGACTGGCTTCCGGTTTTTTATTACGCTGAAATTGGCTTCTCTGGCATCTTTACCATGCGGGTAAAGCTGAAACAGAAGCGGCTAAAATGCCAGTTTCCTGATTTTTGTTCAGAGATAACGTTTTCTTGCCTGTTCGTGCCATATCTTATTATCAACGTGCCTCACAACAGCTCTGGCGCTGGCAGAAGTATCGCTATCCGGCTTACTGGCAGCGCTGCGCGAGCGGCAGCGCAATGCGGGATTTAAGCAGCAGTCAAAAGCACTACCTGTGGGGATTGTCGTAGCCTGGGCTGGCAGTTCACCACAGGAGAAAGCGTCAGAAGATCAGTTTCCGCGGCTAATTGCGCTTTCGGTTTTAGCCGCGTTTATGATACCTGCCGCATTCTATGAAAGCAGGTCTGTACCATTTGTCATCATACTGGCCGTGCCGCCGGGACTGACAGGCGCTGTAATGGCTATTACTATCGCACAGATGAGCAATGATCGGTTTTTCAGGGTTAGGATCAGCTAAAAATGCCATCCTGAGTGTTGAACTTGCCCGGCATCTGTATCGGCAAGGGAAGTGCTTACACACAGCTATTTGACTGCTGCCCGACAACGACTGCGCCCGATTTTGACGACATCCTCAGCATTTACTTTGGGGTTGTTCCTCTGATGCTGGCAAGTGGCGCAAGCAGCACTACACAGCATGCTATTGGTAGTGGCGTGTTTGGTGGCATGATTAGCGCCACACTGTTAACGCTGATTTTTATACCGGTATTTTTTCTGCAGATAATGCGTTTTGCGTCTGCTAAGGCCGGAAAATAAAAGCTATCCGGTAAACAGGTATAAGCGGGGCAGCAGAAATGGGTTATCACTCACTAAACGGTATAAATCTTTATGAGCATCGCAACCACGTCCAGATTAATTATCCGGCGCTTTAATCGGGAAGATGCGCCAGCACTGTTGCGCTATCTGCGGCAGCCCGTCTCACCCTGTTTTTATGATGAAAAGCTAGACTCATTAGCAGCGGCGGTCAGGGAAGCAGAAGCGAGAGCCGACGATACCAGCCAGTTTGCTGTTTGTTTGAAAGAAAGCAACTTATTGATTGGCCATCTTTTTGCCTATAGCGGCGAGAATGAACCCGATGTAAATACCTGGTCAGCAGGCTGGCACTTCTCTATAGATAATCAGGGAAAAGGCTATGCGACTGAGTCAGTGAGTGCACTATTCAACTATCTGTTTATGCAGAAAAACGCCCGACGAATTTATGCGTGGGTCGAGGAGTATAATCTCTCTTCCCGCAGGCTATGTGAACGTCTGGGAATGCGTCTGGAAGGCTGCTTTAAAGAGTTTGTCAGTTTTACAGATGAAAATGACGAGCCACGTTATGACGATACGCTCTCTTATGCCATTCTGAAAAAAGAGTGGTGTGTCGTATGAATTAATAAAGGCTGGCTTAAGGTTTAAATACGTTGGGGCGATATAAAGTAAAATAAAACTGAAAAATATCTTCTGGCAGTAACGTTTTATTAGCAAAGATACATAGTCGCTATCTTAACCTGATGGTGGGTTTGGCTGCATGCTGAATCTGCCAGAGTATGATGTATTTTTTTAAAATACTGAGAGTGTTTAAATGAAAAAAATTCTGATTACAGGCGCAACCGGCTTTCTTGGTGGTGCTGTAGCTGCTGAACTAATCGCTGCTGGCGATGTTGGGAAGTTGCTGTTGCTTGCGCGTAGCAATCATGAAAAAAGTGCGCTGGATCGGGTGAAAGATAATTTATCTAAGTTTGGTGTGAACAGCCAGCAGCTCGCTAAATTAACGCCACAGCAGATAATAGAGGGTGATTTATCAAAGCCGGAAAAATTTCTGTCAGACGCCAGACTGGATCAGGCTGATGGCGTAATTAACTGTGCTGCGATTGCCTCTTTCGGTAATAATCCGCTGATCTGGAAAGTAAATGTTGAGGGAACATTTCAGCTTGCCAGCCGCATGAGCAGAGTGGCGGGGTTAAAACGATTTGTGCACATAGGGACTGCTATGTCATGTACGCCAGATCCTGACACGAACGTAGTTGAAGCGACAAATCCGACACAGCGAAAAAAACATATTGTTGAGTATACCTGGAGTAAATCCACCATTGAGCAGATGATCACAGAACATCTGCCGGGATTCCCGCTGGTCATTGCCCGGCCATCGATTGTGGTAGGACATACCGAGCATGGCTGTGTGCCGTCTGCCAGTATCTTCTGGGTATTTCGTATGGCGCTCAGACTGGGTAAATTTATGTGTAACCTGGAAGACAGAATTGATGTTATTCCGGTTGATTACTGTGCCAGAGCCATCATTAAACTTCTGCAGGTGCCGGAGCTTGAGTATCCGGTTTATCATATTTCGTCAGGCAGACAGAGCAGTGTTACCTTTGCTGAGATTGATCGGGCCATGGCGCAAGCCTCCGGTACCCGGCCGCTCGCGCATGATTATCAAAAAGTGGGTTATAAAGAGCTGACCCGCGAAAAAAGTAATTTCAAAACGCTATTTGGCGATTGCAACGAAAAAATCGTGCTGAAGTCTATGAGCCTGTATGGAGAATTTTCAAAATTAAATGTGACCTTTGATAATGAAAAGATCCTGAAGCTGGGTATGCCGGCATCGCCGCGATTTACGGACTATATTGATATTTGTTATAAATCAGTTAAGGATAAAACACTCTCTGAGCTTATGGCGATTGATTTTAAATAGTGTGTCGTTATGCGGGGTAGCGTGACGCTGACATGCTATCCTGCTATTAAGATGACAGAGAGATATCATTAGTGTAGTAGCTATAGATTAATTTTTCATTACGCACCATGAGTGTGTTTTTTATATTGGCATCGTGTCATATCTCCCCGCTTGAATATTAATGAATCTCTGGCTGTGTGCTTTAATACCGAGTGGTGTTGAGTGAGTTTATAGTGCCGCACGGATAAAGGTGCTACTCAACGGCATCCGCCATCCAGTCTCAGTTGTGTATCAGTTCGCTATCAATTGCCCAGCCATTCCCGCTTACCTGACCGGGAAAAATCTTTTATATCACGGAACAGTTCTCTGTCCCGAAAGAATGTTCTTAAGAAGAGTCATTAAATCCTGGTGTTTTGTATTAAAAATCTTAGCGTAAAATACGCGCTTCTTGCAGATAAGCAAACAATATTATTTCAGGATGTAACCAGATAACACCGCTTTTATTGGTATTTACATTTTCAAAGGATAAATGCATGTCACTTTTTTCTGTCAAGACGCTGGCGTCAATTGTTGCGCTGGCACCACTGACCCTGATGTCAATTAATCAGGCCGTAGCCAGTAGTTATGTTGTTTCACCCGCAGCAAGAGCTGCGCTTTGTAAAACCGGAGAAAATATTAACTGTGGCGATTTTGCTAAGTTTCAGCCGCAATTAATCGCCTCCGAAACGACGCTTTCAGGTTTCCCGCAAACGCATATTGCCAGCGGTGGTCTTGATCGTTACCAGAACCTGAATACAGAGGGAGCTGAGCGTTGGCACAAAACTGCCGTTGCCAGTGGCAAATTTGATATCAGCTGGCAAATTGTATCGCCCACTAAGTTTGCAGGCTGGAAATATTACATTACCCGCGCTGACTGGCAGCAAACGCTGGACAATAAACAGCAGCTCACTGCAGCCAGTTTTGAGGCTAAACCTTTTTGTGAAGTCGCTGGCGATACTGCCAAAGTGCAGCAGGGCCTGGTCACGCATCACTGTCAGCTGCCAGCGCGTCACGGCTATCAGTTGATCTATGCCATTGCAAATGATGCCGATGGTGAAAGTGTTTATAACATTATTGATGTAAATGTCGGCAAGTCAGCAGAGCACTCCTCGCTGGCAGATATGACCAGCTGGCGAAAAGAGATTGCCACCATTGATACTCCGCTAAAGGTTAAGGCCGGAGATGTTATCCATGCGCGTTTCTTTGGCGCTGATGAAGAAAGAAATCTTGAAACCCGTGTGACCATCAAAGCAGGCGAGGAGCAGCGCTGGTCGGCCGTTCTGGCTGAGGCGATTAACGCCGAACATAGCGATATCCGGGCTGGTGTTCGTGATAATGCCGGAGATGTGGCGCCTTCTCAGAATAAGATCAACAGTATCTATGTCAATGAAGATAGCTATTTAACCGGTGCTGTTATTTCCGTTAATTAAATTTTGCGCTCAGTTTATTAAATTTGAAAAATTTCAGAGAAAAAACATATGATCGGTTTTAAAAAATCATTACTGGCCTCACTGATTGTGCTGTCCGGTGCATCGTCTGCTTTTTATTCGTCAGCGGCAAGCGCGCATGGTTATGTCAGCGAGCCTGCCAGCCGTGCCTTAAATTGCCAAAATGGTAATAATAAGAGCTGCGGAGCGGTACAGTATGAACCGCAGAGTGTGGAAGCGCCAAAGACAGCAACTGATTTTCCTGCAGATGGAAAAATTGCCAGTGGCGGATGGTATGGTGCGACAGCGCTGGATACTGAGCGCGCCAACTGGCATCGCATTCCGATGAAATCGGGCAAGCAACACATTAAGTGGTATTTAACTCAACCGCATGCCACGACCAATTTTAAATATTATATTACCAAAGCGGACTGGAATAACGCTGCGCTAAAACCGCTTACGCGCAGTATGTTTGAGGATAAGCCGTTTTGCCAGGTAGATATGGGAGGAGCAACACCACCCCGTAATGTATCACATGAGTGTGTAGTGCCGCAGCGCAGCGGTAACCATTTAATTTATGCGGTCTGGCGTATTGATAATACGGCGATGAGTTTCTATCAGATTATCGATGCGAAATTTGATGGCAGCAACGCAGAAGAGGAAGAGGTTATACAGGCGCCGGTTGCTGCTATCCATCATGGCAGTAATCTCCTGACAACCAGCGGCCTGACGCTGGATGGCAGCGCATCATCCGGCACTGACGTTAGCTATCAGTGGGAAGTACTGAGTAATAAAAACAAGGTAACGCTTACAGGAGCCAATAGCAGCAAGGCGCATATCCGCCTGAATGCCGCGGCCAGCAGTGATTTTGGCGTGGATGTCAGACTCACAGTGAGCAACGCCAAAGGCAAAGATAGTAAAACCGTGCGTCTGGAAGCGAAAAAACCAGCAGAAGCTGTCGCTCCGGTTGCCGTGGCAGGTCATGACTTCACTGTAAATGCCAATAGCCAGTCAAGAGGTTATGACCTTGATGGTTCATTGAGTAAGAACGCACACAGCTACAAATGGACTATTGTATCTGGTGCCGATATTGGTGCTCTGCAGGCTGCCAACGGTGCGCCATGGGTGCAGAGCGTTGACGCGGCAAAAGCGCGTGCGCTGATTAAACCGGGTAAAAGCGGAAAAGTAACCTATCGTCTGACTGTTACTGCTAAAGATGGCAAGACACATACGGATGATATTACTGTGACCGTTAAGGCTGCGGAGCAGGCGTCTGATATTCAGATCGTGACCGGCGGTAATATCGACACGATTGTTGGCGGCAGCACGCATTCCATTGCGGTATCAGCAAAAGATAATGCTCTGTTACAGGGCGCGACGTTCCGCTGGTCTGCGCTTAACGATGCTGACAAAATTCAGTTCAGCTCTGCCAACCATTTCTCCACCAACATCAAAGCAGTGTATCCCTATATGAGCCATGCTGATATCACTGTGCAGGTTGTGATGACGAAAGAGGGTAAAGAGTCTAAAGCAACTAAAATTATTAAAATTCGTCCAAAGCAGTAATCCTGCGCTGAACCTGTAACCGGGTTCTGATATTGCCTGATTTTGATCTGACTCCTTGTATCAAAATCAGGCTTTTTTATATCAGATGGCTACTGTTCCAGATGCCATGTATCCGCATCACGCCATGCCGGAAAACGCTCGCGATAGTCGCGTAACGCCTGTAGCGAGAGTTTAGCATCCAGTCGCCCGGCAGAGAAGGGCTCTGTTGCCGCAAGGATCTCACCCTGCGGAGAGATAATCTGACTGTCACCACTGTAGTGATGCTGATTACCATCGCTGCCGACGCGGTTACAGCCTGCCACATAAGCCTGGTTCTCAATGGCGCGAGCCATCAGCAGCGATCGCCAGTGATGGGCCCGTGGCGCCGGCCAGTTAGCGACGTAGAGCGCCAGATCATAATCATCCCGGTTACGCGAAAACACCGGAAAACGCAGGTCATAACAAATTTGCGGCAGAATACGCCAGCCGCGCCAGCTGAAGACTTCACGCTGCTGCCCCGGCAGATAGTGTTGATGCTCGCCCGCCATACGAAACAGATGGCGTTTATCATACTGATGCAGAGTGCCATCCGGCTCTGCCAGTAAAAAACGGTTTACGGCCCCGCCTGCGGTCTGAATGGCTGCGCTGCCCCCGACCAGCGCATTGGTTGCCTGCGCATGGTGCTGTAACCAGGCCACAACCTCCTGCTCCGGTAGTGAAGCCTGTGCTGCTTCCATGGCAAAGCCAGTGGTAAACATCTCTGGCAGGAGAATGAGATCGCGATTGCTGATATTTTCCAGCAGGGAATCAAAATGGCGCAAATTAGCTGCGCCATCCATCCAGCTCAGCGGTTCCTGTAGCAGAGTAATCTTTAAAGCTGACATAGTCGCTCCGCGGCGGCATCAAGCGTCGCATCTTGTTTGGCAAAGCACAGGCGGATAAGCCGGTGCGGGAAAGGTTCAGCGCAGAACACCGAGAGTGGAATCGCGGCCACACCCGCTTCCCGGGTGAGCCACTGGCAGAAACTGACATCATCCATATCAGAGATAGCGCTGTAATCCAGCAACAGAAAATAGGTACCTTCGCAGGGTAACACCCGGAAGCGACTCTTCGCCAGCGCCTGCGTAAAGCGGTCGCGCCGCTCGCGATAGAAGGCTGTAAGGGTGCGATAGTGCTCTGGCTGCTGACGTAACATATCAGCCAGAGCCAGCTGTGCCGGTGTATTGACGGAGAAAGTCAGATACTGATGCACTTTGCGCAGTTCAGCGCTGATCGCCGCTGGTGCAATGGCATAGCCCACTTTCCAGCCGGTCATATGAAATGTTTTGCCAAATGATGAAACCGCAACCGACCGCGGGCGGAGTCCGCTGTGCGCCAGTACGCTGGCATGACCGGCGCCACTAAAGCAAATATGCTCATAGACCTCATCGCTGAGGACGTAAATTTCCCGCTGCGCAATCGCCTGCCACAGTGCGTCCAGGTCGCTCGGCTGCCAGACTGTTGCGGAGGGGTTGTGCGGCGTATTCAGAATCACCAGCCGGGTGCGGGCGCTGAGGCGATCGCGAAACGCAGACCACTCCACGCGAAATGCTGGTGGCTGCAGCGGAATACGTTGCAGTGTGCCACCCGCCAGCGTCACTGCGGGCGCATAGCTATCGTAGCTGGGGTCAAAACAGATCACTTCGTCACCGGGTCTCACCAGTGCGGTGATGGCAGCATAGAGTGCCTCAGTCGCGCCACTGGTGACGGTGATCTCGCTGTCAGCATCGGGCTGATAGCCATAGCATTCAGCCGTTTTATCAGCAATCGCTTCCCGCAGCGGCAGGGTGCCACTCATCGGCGCATACTGATTGCTACCCTGACTGACATGATGCGCCAGCTGTTTCTGTAGCAGAGCCGGGCCATCAAAATCGGGAAAGCCCTGTGACAGATTGATAGCGTTATGCCGGACAGCCAGCGCACTCATCTGAGTAAAAATAGTTGTGCCGGTAGCGGGCAGTTTGCTCTCGGGGAGCGGATTATATTGCGTCATGGTGAGCTGGCCTTACGCGCAAATGGCGAGATGAAATACCCGGTATTGCTGACACTATAATCAGGATGCTAATCTTTAGCAATCAAGACGCTTAGACGGCTAAACCAGCTTTTACAGGAGCAGATAATGGCACAACACTCTACATCTTCCGCTACGACAGGTGACAATCTGGCGCAGCGCCTGCTGGCGACTTCGCCGCTCTCTGCGTCATCTGCCGCGCGCGATAAAGCGCAGCAGCTATTCAGCTGGCAGAAAACGTCAGTGCCCGCTGCTCTGCAGCCGCTGGTGGCTGAGCTGGTGCAGGATGGTGCGCTACAGCGCATACTGGCTGCACTGCGCTGGCGTTTTCTCACCTGCACAGAAACGCGTCTGCCCGAAAGCGCTCTTATGGTGCCCACCGGCTTTGCTGTCAGCCAGACGCTGACAGATCTTCTGCTTCACTACTGCGTTGCACCCGGCTGGCTTTCACCTCGCGAGGCGGCTGATGCGCGTGAACAGCGTCTGCTGGAGATACAGCAGTTCTGGCGTGCATTCGCTGAACATTTTCATCAGCAGATTGCGGGTGATCCGCTGTTCAGCGAGCCTGGTTACTGCCCGTTACTGCTGCAGGCGATCTGGCACGATGCGATTGGCTATAGCGGTGCAGCGCTAATCCAGCGTGTGCTCAGTGCTGAGAAGCTTAATGAACTGGCCGCTATCAGTGATACTGAGATGCAGACAGCCTGCTATCAGCATGTTCTGACGCTGGGCCGTACGCTGATGCTGGCCGCCGGGCATATTGCTGATGAAGAGGCGCTGGTCGCCCGTATTCGTCAGGCGGGGTAGAGTGCTGACGACAGGCAAAAAAACGCCTCCGGCAGGAGGCGTTGCATATCAGTTTTCAGCTTCAGGCTGCTTCGCTTGAGCGAACCTGCGATTTATCCTGCGGTTTGGGTACGGCCAGCGCTTCCGGCGCAAACTCATCAACATTAATCGCTTTCAGACGACTTGCTTCAGCGCGGATCAGCACCTGCGCTTCGCTCTCATTGATCCAGTGTTCTTTCAGCGCCTGCTGTGCCAGCGCATCAAGCCGGGTAAATGAGAAATGTTTTTTCTGCTGCTGGCAAAGACGATCGTGAATCACTTCTGCCGCCATAACATCCTGCAATGCCTGTTCAAGCTGACCAGCCGGATTGAACTCAGATGGCTCCAGGTATTGACCGCGACCAAGACGACTGCGGGTTGCCGAAGGCAGCTGCAGCAGCTTCGCCAGTTTGTGATCGAGTTTGTCAGACGGTGGCAGACAGTGTTTGCCTCCGGCAAATATAGCTATGCGTAGTGCAGCAGCAGCCAGCCGGTTCGGGAAGTTGCGCAGCAGGTCGTCCATTGCCGTTTCTGCCTGATGCAGCGCATCCTGCACGCCCCAGTGAACCAGCGGCAGATCGGCCTCGTTGCGTCCTTCATCGTCATAGCGTTTCAGCGTAGCCGACGCCAGATACATCTGGCTCAGTACATCGCCAAGGCGTGCAGAGATACGTTCGCGGCGTTTCAGGCTGCCGCCCAGCACGGCCATCGAAATATCTGATAACAGTGCCAGATTCGCGCTCAGGCGGTTCAGCTGCTGATAGTAGTGACGAGTCGCATCCCGGGTTGGCGCGTTGCTGGTGCGGCCATTTGTCAGCCCCAGCCACAGGCTACGTATCATACTGCTGCCAACATGCCCGATATGACCAAACAGTGCGCGGTCAAAGCTGGAGAGATCATTTTTGGCTGCTGCATCCATCTCTTTCAGCACCCATGGATGGCAGCGGATCGCGCCCTGACCAAAGATAATCATGCTGCGGGTCAATATATTCGCGCCCTCAACGGTAATGGCGATAGGGGCTCCCTGATAGGCGCGGGCAAGGAAGTTACTGTCGCCCAGCATAATGCCTTTACCACCCGCGATATCCATTGCATCGATAATTGCGCGCTGACCACGATGGGTGCAGTGATATTTCACAATAGCGGAGAGCACCGCTGGCTTTTCACCCTGCATGATACCGGTAGTGATCAGCGTAGCAGCAGCGTCCATCACATAGGCATTGCCGGCAATACGCGCCAGTGGTTCTTCAATACCTTCCATTTTACCGATAGCAACTTTGAACTGACGACGGATATGTGCGTAGGCACCGGTCGCCAGGGCCAGGCTTTTCAGACTGCCGGTTGAGTTTGAAGGCAGTGTGATGCCACGTCCCACAGAGAGGCACTCGACCAGCATACGCCAGCCCTGGCCCGCCATTGCTGGCCCGCCAATAATGTAGTCAATAGGGACAAAAATATCGTTACCGCGCGTCGGCCCATTCTGGAATGGAACGTTTAGCGGGAAATGACGATGACCAATCTCCACGCCTGGTGTACGGGTCGGGATCAGCGCACAGGTGATACCCAGCTCTTTTTTATCGCCCAGCAGCCCTTCAGGGTCAGAAAGTTTAAATGCCAGACCCAGCACCGTGGCAACAGGTGCCAGCGTAATATAGCGTTTGTTCCAGGTCAGGCGCATACCCAGCACCTGCTGACCCTGCCATTCACCCATACAGACCACGCCAGTATCCGGGATCGCGCCGGCGTCAGAACCCGCTTCCGGGCTGGTAAGGGCAAAGCAGGGGATCTCATCGCCACGCGCCAGACGCGGCAGATAGTGATTTTTCTGCTCATCAGTGCCGTAGTGCTGCAACAGTTCGCCCGGGCCAAGCGAGTTAGGCACGCCCACGGTAATTGCCAGAATACCAGAGACACCCGCCAGCTTTTGCAGCACGCGCGCCTGAGCGTAGGCAGAAAATTCCAGGCCGCCATACTCTTTTTTAATGATCATAGCGAAGAAGCGCTGCTGCCTGAGATAAGCCCAGAGCTCCGGCGGTAAGTCAGCCATTTCATGTGTGATGGCAAAATCGTTTGCCATGCGACAGGCTTCTTCAACCGGCCCATCAAGAAATGCCTGCTCCTCTTCTGTCAGGTGTGGCTGTGGATAGTTATGCAGCTTCTGCCAGTCAGGTTTACCGCGAAACAGATCGCCTTCCCACCACGTTGTGCCGGCATCAATCGCCTCCTGCTCAGTACGGGACATTGGCGGCATCACTTTTTTAAAGCCCTGTAGCGCTGGCAGCGAGAAGAGTCGCTGACGCATCGCAGGCAGGTTAAAGGGCAGCAGAATAATTGCCAGCGGCAGCAGCAGCCAGGGAGTCCAGAGGCCAGCTATCGCCAGCGCAGCGGTCCACAGTAGCAGGATAACGCTGCTTAGCCGCAAAGAGATCTGATGATAGAAGAGGGCGCTAACCAGTAGTAGCGTCGCTACGATCGAAACCAGCAACATGATGAATCGCTCCGTAAGTAGTAAGAGGTCTGACCTGTTAGTGAAAGGTTTAGATCAGCGCGTCTTAATAAGCAATCCGTTTACATCACAATTACAACAGGGTTCACAAAATCGTGAGCAGAGACCGTTTATTCAGCCAGCGTAAGCAGAGCAGATGCGTTTCGCTGTGGTCAGCGCTTTGCGCCCCTGAGCCATTCCGTTAAACTTGCCGGATCTCTCCCTGTTAAAGGACATCAACTATGTACCAGGACATCATTCGTTCAGAACTCAATGAAGCGGCGGACACCCTGACAAAATTTCTGAGTGATGACGCAAATATTCACGCCATTCAGCGGGCGGCGGTATTACTGGCAGACAGCTTTAAAGCGGGTGGTAAGGTACTCTCCTGCGGCAACGGTGGCTCACACTGCGACGCAATGCACTTTGCAGAGGAGCTGACCGGGCGCTATCGCGAGAATCGTCCCGGCTATCCGGCGATTGCGATTTCAGATGTCAGTCATCTCTCCTGCGTCAGTAACGATTTCGGCTATGACCATGTGTTTTCGCGTTATATTGAAGCGGTCGGCCGCGAGGGTGATGTCCTGCTGGGGCTCTCTACCTCCGGTAACTCCGCGAATATCATTAAAGCGATAGAGGCAGCACGTGCGCAGGGCATGAAAGTCATCACACTGACCGGGAAAGATGGCGGCAAAATGGCTGGCAGCGCTGATATTGAAATCCGCGTTCCTCATTTTGGCTATGCCGACCGCATTCAGGAGATCCATATTAAAGTGATCCATATCCTGATGCTGCTGATTGAAAAAGAGATGGTTAAGTAATTAACGCCCCTCGCCTGTAAGCGGAGAGGGTCAAAAAAGGGGGTGAGCATGTGTGAACTGCTCGGGATGAGCGCTAATGTCCCTACGGATATCTGTTTTAGTTTCACCGGGCTGGTACAGCGCGGTGGCGGTACTGGTCCACATAAAGATGGCTGGGGCATCGCATTTTACGAAGGTAAAGGATGCCGCACCTTTAAAGATCCGCTGCCAAGCGTAAATTCACCGATTGCCCGCCTGGTGCAGGAGTATCCGATTAAATCGCACTCAGTGGTTGCACATATCCGCCAGGCAAATCGTGGCGAGGTCTCGCTGGAGAATACCCATCCCTTTACCCGCGAACTATGGGGACGGAACTGGACTTATGCTCATAACGGACAGCTTAAAGGTTATCGTCAGCTCGATAGCGGACACTTCCGGCCGGTGGGTGAAACCGATAGCGAAAAAGCGTTTTGCTGGATCCTCTCACAGCTACAGGCGCGTTATCCGCGCACGCCGGGTAACTGGCCTGCGGTGTTTCGTTACGTGGCGGAACTCGCGCTGCAGCTACGTGAAAAGGGCGTCTTTAATATGCTGCTGTCGGATGGGCGCTATCTGATGGCTTTCTGCTCCACCAATCTGTACTGGATCACCCGGCGCGCGCCATTTGGCAAAGCGCAGTTGCTGGATCAGGATGTTGAGATCGATTTCCAGCAGCAGACTACGCCACATGATGTGGTAACCGTTGTTGCCACGCAGCCGCTGACCGGAAATGAGACCTGGCACCGGATAGCACCAGGCGAATGGGCACTATTTTGCCTGGGTGAGCGCCAGGAATGATTTGGACGCCGCGTCCGGTGTGGAGAGCACCGGCGTGTTATTTACCGCATACTGTCCGGTAGCCGTTACATTTACAGTTGGCGGCACATGATATCTGGCGAAGTAAGCATAACCCGGCTGCATTTCACGCCAGAAATCGATATAGGCTGAGTAGCGATGACGCTGCATATTGCTTTCTGTCATGCGGAACGGATAGATATTTAACTGCATCTCCTGCTGACCGTTACGCAGCGCCGCATTGACATAGTTGTAAATCTCATCCATTGAGCTATTGGTCATGGCGTAGCAGCCCACGGAAACACAGTCACCGTGAATCATCAGGTAGTTGCCATTATACCCTTTACTGCGATCGTACTGATTGGGAAAACCGGTGTTAATCGCGCGGTAGAAACGGCTGTCAGGTTTGAGCTGATTAAGTTTTACCTGATAGAAACCTTCCGGGCTTTTGAAGTCGCCCTGACGCCGTTTCGGGCCCAGACCACCGGAAAAGTTGCAGATGCGATAATTATCCAGCAGGCGATACTCATTGCCAATTTTTCCCCAAAGCTCCAGCGTACGCTCCTCTTTGAAGATCTGAATAAATACCGGGGTGCCCAGTAATTGTTTCTTTAACTCTTTGCTTACCGGAGCCAGTGGTTGTGCCGGTTCCGGTGTGACTGCCCAGCTAAGGACTGGCATAAGAATCATCGCAAGTAGCAATGCGATTCTGCCCATTCTGTGTATACCCTGAAGTGAAGAGAAACTGAGACGCGCGGCGTCATTGAGTTGCACTATCGGAAATATCCGCTATCGCTGCGCAACATTAACATTGTCTGGCTTTTAATCAAGCCAGCAGCGAAGAAAAGCGGGCAAACACCACGGACCGTCAGCGTAAAGGCAGCACAAAGATTGCCGAACGCGTCTGCTACTGTATACTTAGCCAGTGTTCGGAGGGGGTATGCGCAAAATCATTCATGTAGATATGGACTGCTTTTACGCGGCGGTGGAGATGCGTGATGACCCTTCGCTGCGGGATATTCCGATCGCCATTGGTGGCAATCGCGTGCAGCGTGGGGTGATCAGCACGGCTAACTATCCGGCACGTAAATATGGTGTACGCAGCGCGATGCCAACTTCAACCGCACTGCGGCTCTGCCCCCATCTGCGCTTGTTACCCGGGCGTTTTGATGCTTATAAAGAAGCATCCCGCCAGATCCGGGAGATTTTCACCCGTTATACCGCACTGATTGAGCCTCTTTCACTGGATGAAGCCTACCTGGACGTTACCAGCAGTCCGCACTGTCAGGGCTCGGCAACGCTGATGGCACAGGCGATCCGGGCGGATATTCTGCGCGAAACCGGGCTGACCGCGTCGGCTGGCATCGCCCCGATTAAGTTTCTCGCTAAGATCGCCTCCGATCTCAATAAACCCAATGGACAGTATGTCATTACCCCGGCGGCGGTGCCGGCGTTTCTGCACGATTTGCAGCTCAGCAAAATTCCTGGCGTAGGCAAAGTGGCCACCAAAAAACTGGAAGAGATGGGATTATATACCTGTGCCGATGTACAACAGGCCGATCTGTCACTGCTGCTAAAGCGGTTTGGCAAGTTTGGTCGTGCGCTCTGGGAACGCAGCAACGGCATTGACGATCGCGAAGTGATTGTTGAGCGCGAACGTAAGTCGCTGGGCGTGGAGCGAACGCTACCTGATGATATTCATCACTGGGAGCAGTGTCTGGCAATTATTGATTATCTCTATGCTGAACTGGATCGCCGTCTGGGCGCAATCCGTCCGGACAGGCAGGTTGCCCGGCAGGGAGTAAAGTTTAAATTTAATGATTTTCAGCAGACCACGCAGGAGCATGTCTGGCCAGTGCTGAACAAAGAGGATTTGGTGGCCGTGGCGCGTCGGGTATGGGAGGAGCGGCGCGCCGGACGTGGTGTACGGCTGGTGGGATTGCAGGTCACGCTGATGGATCCGCAACTGGAGCGTCAACTTTTGCTGGGGCTGTAGTGTTACGCGCTCTCCGCTGCTGTTATCGTGAGAGATAACAATTTTGTCACTAATGCTCTGTTATCTCAGCGCAGAGATTCTCGCTGGTCTGGATGCGGGTTTTCCGTGTGCCAGCAGTGGGTGAAGATAGAGAAATATTGTGCAGAGCAGGTTGCACGGCTGAACAGCACCGTTATTCTGGTCGCGTAAGTCGCGTAAGTCGCGTAAGTCGCGTAAGTCGCAGAAGTCGCCGGACGCGGTATTAACACTGCTTTACGGTTCCGGACACGCTCCGGAGTGATACTCTCCCGATAAGTCAGCCGGGCAACCAGGCCCGGCTAACCAGCAATTAAGCACCCACGCCTTTGCAACAGCAAACAGGCCGCGGCTTAACTGCACTGAACAGCGTCACTTCCGGTTACTTTTTTTCCGGAATTGCGTTCAGCAGTGTAGTCAGGAGCTTCCAGTAGAGGCCCACGCTCTCAATATGCACCTGCTCATCCGGTGAGTGTGGTCCGGTGATGGTAGGACCAATCGAAACCATATCCATATGCGGATAAGGCTTTTTAAACAGGCCGCACTCAAGACCAGCATGGATCACCTGAATATTTGGCGTTTTACCGAACAGCGCTTCATACGTGGTGCGTGTCAGCGCCATCACTGGTGAATCAGCATCTGGCTGCCAGCCCGGATAGCCGCCTTTTGGTGCGGTCTGCGCACCCGCCAGCGCGCCGAGTGAGGTCAGCGTTTCCACCACCCACTCTCTGCAGGTATCGACCAGCGAGCGGATCAGGCAAATGATTTCGGCATTTTCCTGCGTCATGCTGACAACCCCTACGTTAAGCGAGGTTTCGACCACGCCTTTCGCAACGTCGGAGTTGCGGATCACGCCGTTGGGCGTGCTGTTCAGCAGGTTAATAAAGCGATCGCGACTCTCAGCATTCAGTGCCTGATCCAGCGGTGCCAGTGGCTCGGTCTGCAGCACAATATTTTTTTCTTTGCTGCCAAGCTCATTAAGCAGCACTGACTGGAAATGTGCCGCAGCAGATTTCAGAGCATCAATCTTCTGGCTCTCTACCGCAAGGGTGACAAAGGCTTCACGCGGGATGGCGTTACGAAGTGTGCCACCGGTAAAATCAATCAGGCGCAGATCAAGTTCGCGAGCGTGCGCGGCAAGAAAACGCGCCAGCAGTTTATTGGCGTTGCCAAGACCAAGATGAATATCAGCACCCGAGTGGCCGCCCTTCAACCCTTTTAAGGTGAGTTTCAGCGTGTCGAAGCCAGCCGGAACGGCTTCACGGGTCAGCGGCAGGGTGGTGATAAAGTCGATACCACCGGCACAACCCATGTAGATCTCACCCTCTTCTTCAGAATCGGTGTTGATCAGGATCTCCGCCTGCAGCCAGTCCGGTTGCAGGCCAAATGCGCCATCCATGCCTGACTCTTCGGTCATCGTCAGCAGTACTTCCAGCGGGCCATGAGTCAGGCTGTTATCAGCCAGCACCGCCAGCGCTGATGCCATGCCGATGCCGTTATCTGCGCCCAGCGTGGTGCCACGCGCTTTTACCCATTCACCATCAACCCAGGGCTGAATAGGATCTTTGGTAAAGTCATGCACCGTGTCATTGTTTTTCTGCGGTACCATATCCAGATGCGCCTGTAGCGCTACCGGCGTGCGGTTCTCCATGCCCGCTGTGGCTGGCTTGCGAATCAGGATATTTCCTGTCCGATCGCGCTCGACCCAAAAGCCATGCTCTTTTGCCCAGCTGACCACATGTTCAGCCAGTGCCTCTTCATGATACGAAGGGTGTGGAATTGAGCAGATTTTGGCGAAAATATCCCACAGCGGCTGCGGGGAAAGTTGAGACAATTCAGACACAATGCGTCTCCTGTATCAGCGTGGCGGGCAGACCGCTTGCACGCAGGTTTTCGGTTAAAGATCGCCGTCAGCTCATCTGACGTGATAAGCCAGAGAATATCACTGTTTAATCGTGGACGTGTTATCAGGCGCACTAAAAACCTGCAACCAGTGTGAGGGATGCTGGTTTTTAACGCGCCAGATCCTTATAATCTCGCGCAACCTTTTCCCCCTTGCATATTTTTAAGCCACTTTTGGTGGTTGGGATTCCTTTTATGAGCGAAAAATACGTCGTAACCTGGGACATGCTGCAGATTCATGCCCGT
>CAJYKU010000010.1 GCA_913775175.1 uncultured Pantoea sp. | reverse complement strand
CAGATCCTTATAATCTCGCGCAACCTTTTCCCCCTTGCATATTTTTAAGCCACTTTTGGTGGTTGGGATTCCTTTTATGAGCGAAAAATACGTCGTAACCTGGGACATGCTGCAGATTCATGCCCGTAAACTGGCCCAGCGCCTGCTTCCTGTGGAACAGTGGAAAGGTATCATCGCGGTGAGTCGCGGTGGTCTGGTTCCGGCAGCGCTGCTGGCGCGTGAACTCGGTATTCGCTATGTCGATACCGTCTGCATCTCCAGCTACGACCACGATCACCAGCGTGAAATGAAAGTGCTGAAGCGCGCCGAAGGCGATGGTGAAGGCTTTATCGTCATTGATGATCTGGTGGATACTGGCGGTACTGCGCAGGCGATCCGCGATATGTATCCAAAGGCACGTTTCTGCACCGTGTTTGCCAAGCCTGCGGGCCGGGCGCTGGTCGACGATTATGTGGTCGATATCCCGCAGAATACCTGGATCGAACAGCCGTGGGATATGGGCGTAGCCTACATTCCGCCAATTGTTGAAGGCTGATTGATACAACGCAAACAACGCCCGGTTAAGCCGGGCGTTGTGCTATTCGCGTCTCGCGCCACCGGCAGAGCTAAAGTAAACTCATAGCCATCTATGCGATTACCGCAGGAGAACCACGCAGATGGCTGAAAAAAATCTGAGCGAAGAGCTGTTCAAACCCCGTTTCAAACATCCTGAAACTTCGACGCTGGTACGTCGCCAGCATCACAGAACGATACAGGTGCACAATGCTCTGGAGGGCGATACGCAGCGAGGCTGGTATCGTATGCTGAATAAGCTGCTCTGGACCTGGCGTGGCCTGTCGCCGCTGGAGATCAGCGAAGTACTCGCGCGTATTGCCACCAGCCGTGTTGAACACACAAATGAGGCGCAGCTCGATACCGTTATCGGCTATCGCAGCGGCAACTGGAACTATGAGTGGTCAAAACAGGCAGCGTTGTGGCAGCAGCAAGCCATGCAGAGTGAGCAGCACGATGCAGCAGGGCAACAGTGGCTTCATGCCGCAAATCTTTATAGCCTTGCCGCCTATCCCTATATCAAAGGTGATGAGCTGGCAGATCAGGCGCAGGTGCTGGCTAATCGTGCTTATGAAGAAGCAACACAGCGGCTGCCCGGCGAGCTGAAATCACTGACCTTTCCTGTTAGTGGCGGCAGTCCGGTCACCGGCTTTTTGCATATGCCTGCGCAGGCCAGTGCGCCTTATCCCACTGTGTTGTTGTGTGGTGGCCTCGATTCACTGCAAAGCGATCACTATCGTCTGTTCCACGACTATCTGGCACCACGTGGTATCGCTATGCTGACGCTGGATATGCCTTCCGTTGGATTCAGCAGCAAATGGGTATTGAATCAGGATACCAGCCAGCTGCACCAGCAGGTGCTGCGCGAGCTCCGCAATGTGCCATGGATAGACCATACCCGTGTTGCGCTGTTTGGCTATCGCTTTGGTGCTAACGTTGCGACCCGCCTCGCCTGGCTGGAAGTACCACGTATCCGGGCAGTGGCTACGCTGGGCGCAATGGTACATGGCGTGTTTGCGGATACCGTACGACAGCAGCAACTCCCCGATATGTATATGGATATGCTGGCAAGCCGTCTCGGAATGGCGTCTACCTCAGACAGCAACCTGCGTATTGAGCTGAACCGCTACTCGCTGAAAGTGCAGGGTCTGCTGGGACGGCGTACGCCGGTACCGATGCTGGCTGCTTACTGGCCGGACGATCTTTTTAGTCCGGAAGAGGACGCGCGGCTGATTGCGGCATCGTCGGCGCAGGGAAAACTGCTGGCTATCCCCGCCTCTCCGGTATTCAGCAGCTTTGATAAGGCACTGAATCAGATTTGTGACTGGCTCAGCAAACAGTTGCAGCGCTGACTGGCAAAATGCAAATCCTCTGCTAAAACTTAACATCGGCATATTACGCGCTGCGCCTTTTGCCTGATGCGTTGCTTTTTTATACGGTTTATTTGAGGGAGAGAATTAGCATGACGTTACCGAGTGGTCACCCCCGTAGTCGCCTGCTTAAGCGCTTCACCGAATTGGGGCCGTACATCCGTGAAGGAAAATGCGAAGATACGCGTTTCTTTTTTGATTGTCTGGCTGCCTGCGTTAACGTAAAGCCTGCTCCGGAGAGCCGTGAATTCTGGGGCTGGTGGATGACACTGGATGCTCACAGCGATCACTTTACCTACGAATATCATTTTGGTCTGTTTGATAAAGATGGCGACTGGAGTGTGACAACGATTAAAGGTAAAGAGAACAATGAGCGGGTAGAGAGCACACTGCGCAATTTTCATCAGCGGCTGAAAGCGCTGCTGCAGGAACAGAAGCTGGATCTGCGCCCGGCTGCTGGTTTTAATGACGAGCCTGTAAAATTGAGTGCATAAACACACCGAAAACAAAAAAGAGCCGCTGCTAAGCTGGCTCTTTTTTTACCGCACATTGGCGCTATCTGCTATCCGGCTGCATAACGCCCGGCAGCATCAGAACTGATAAGTCAGCGCCACGGCAACGACATCATCACTGTTCAGACCCAGCTTGTTGTTGTTATCCAGCTGATTGATCTTGTAATCCACCATGGTGGACATGTTTTTGTTGAAATAGTAAGTCAGCGCGACATCAACATATTTCACCAGATCCGCATCGCCGATTCCTTCAATATCCTTGCCTTTGGTCTGCACATAGCCGAGTGAAGGGCGCAGACCGAAATCAAACTGATACTGAGCCACTGCTTCGATGTTTTGCGCTTTGTTCGCAAAGCCGCGCGTGCCGATTGGCGTCATATTGCGTGTTTCGGTGTAGATAGTGGCAAGATAAACACTGTTGGCATCATATTTAATCCCCGCCCCCCAGGATTCAGCTTTATCGCCATGTCCCAGTAACTGCGGCTGCTGCTGCTGAATAGTGCGATCGGATGAGGTAATCGCTGACATCACGCTGACGCCGCTATCGCCAAAGGTATATCCCAGGGATGCGCCATAGCCATCGCCATTTTGCGTGCTGGTATCGGCTGCGTTACCGCGGCTATTGGCGCTGCCAGAATCGTTTTTACCCTGATACTGCAGAGCAAAGCGCAGACCATCAACCAGACCAAAAAAGTTGCTGTTACGATAGGTTGCAACGCCTGTAGTACGTGCAGCCATAAAATTATCAGTACGTGCGGTGCCATCACCACCAAATTCCGGGAAAACGTCGGTCCAGGCTTCCACGTCATACAGCACGCCATAGTTACGGCCATAATCGATAGAACCATAGTCACCAAATTTCAGGCCCGCAAAACCAAGACGGGTTTTGTTGCCATTATTAGCATCGCTACCCTCTGAACGATTGCCCTGAAACTGATATTCCCACTGACCGTAGCCCGTGATCAGATCGTTGATTTGCGTCTGACCTTTAAAGCCCAGGCGAATATAGGTTTTGTCGCCATCCGCGCCAGCGTTATCGCTGAAGTAGTGCATTCCCTTAACGCGACCATAAAGATCCAGCTTGTTGCCATCTTTATTATAGATTTCTGCGGCCTGTGCAGTGGAAGTGAGTACCAGTGCGGAAACAACCAGTGCCAGTGTGCTCTTCTTCATTTGCTATCAATCCCAATGAGTAAAATTCTGGTTATTTGTGAAAGAGTTAAAGCGGGGAGAATCTTACTGAGGGTTGTTTAAACCTTTATGACACATTTACGCGATTAACATGACAGAAAAAACAACAGGACAGCATATGCCGGCAGGAAATTCGCCCTTTTCCTGGTGCTGCTGTTGGCTTCCTCGCCGACTCCTGATAAAACGTCCACTGGCAGATTTTTTCACAGATGGCAGGAAAATATGAGTGGCAGTCAGACCCTGGTGGTCAAATTGGGTACCAGCGTCCTCACCGGCGGATCGCGCCGGCTGAATCGGGCGCATATGGTGGAACTGGTTCGTCAGTGTGCGCAGCTGCATGCGGCGGGCCATCGTATTGTTATTGTTACCTCGGGCGCGATTGCTGCCGGGCGCGAACACCTTGGTTACCCGGAACTGCCACCTACCATCGCCTCAAAGCAGCTGCTGGCTGCGGTGGGGCAGAGCCGTCTGATTCAGTTATGGGAACAGCTTTTTTCTATCTATGGCATTCATATCGGACAGATGCTGCTGACGCGCGCCGATATGGAAGATCGTGAACGTTTTCTCTATGCGCGCGATATGCTACGGGCGCTGCTGGATAACCATATTGTGCCGGTAATTAACGAAAACGATGCGGTTGCAACGGCTGAGATCAAAGTCGGTGATAACGATAATCTCTCGGCGCTGGCGGCGATGCTGGGTGGCGCAGACAAGCTGCTGCTGCTTACCGATCAGCAGGGGCTGTTTACCGCCGATCCGCGTACTAACCCGCAGGCAGAACTGATTGGTGATGTCCATCAGATTGATGATGCGCTGCGTACGCTGGCAGGCGGCAGCGTCTCCGGACTCGGTACTGGCGGTATGGCAACCAAACTGCAGGCGGCGGATGTTGCCTGCCGTGCTGGCATTGATGTAATTATTGCCGCTGGCAGCCGTCCTGATGTAATCAGCGATGTCCTTAATGGTAAGCCGGTAGGCACCCGCTTTCATGCACAGCAGTCACCGCTGGAAAGTCGCAAGCGCTGGATTTTTGGTGCGCCTCCGGCGGGAGAGATCACTATTGATGATGGCGCGCTTACGGCAGTGCTGGAGCGCGGCAGTTCACTGCTGCCAAAAGGGATCCGCGAGGTGCAGGGCAATTTTTCCCGTGGCGAAGTTATTCGTATCCGTAACCTGCTGGGACGGGATGTGGCTCACGGCGTAACCCGCTATAACAGCGATGCAATGCGCATGATTGCCGGTCATCACAGCCAGGAGATTGGTGATATTCTCGGATATGAGTATGGCCCGGTTGCTGTACATCGCGACGATATGATTGTCAGTTAAGGAGTTATGAATGCTGGAAGAGATGGGTAAAGCGGCACGGGCTGCATCATATGCACTGGCTGCGCTCTCCACCGCAGAAAAAAATCAGGTGCTGCTGACGCTGGCGCAGGAGCTGGAAGCGGATCATGCAGAGATTCTGGCGGCCAATGAGCAGGATCTGGCAGATGCGCGTCAGAATGGCATGAGTGCAGCGCTGCTTGATCGTCTGAAGCTGGATCCGGAGCGGCTAAAGAGCATCGCTGATGATGTACGGCAGGTTTGTCAGCTCGCCGACCCGGTTGGGCAGCTGATTGATGGTGGGCAGCTCGACAGCGGCCTGCGCATTGAGCGACGTCGTGTACCGCTGGGCGTGGTTGGGGTGATTTATGAGGCGCGACCTAACGTTACGGTAGATGTTGCTGCGCTCTGTCTGAAAACCGGCAATGCGGCAATTCTGCGCGGCGGCAAAGAGACATGGCGCACGAACGCGGCCACGGTCAGAGTCATTCAGCGGGCAATGATCAGGCATAATCTGCCGGCAGCAGCAGTTCAGGCCATAGAGAACCCCGATCGCGAGCTGGTGAATCAGTTGCTGAAGCTGGATCGCTATGTCGATATGCTGATCCCGCGTGGCGGTGCCGGCTTACATAGGCTCTGCCGCGAACATGCGACGATCCCGGTGATCACTGGCGGTATTGGTGTCTGTCACCTCTATCTCGATCAAAGTATGGAGTGTGATGCCGCTCTGGAGATCATCGTTAACGCCAAAAAACAGCGGCCGAGTGCCTGCAACTCAGTTGAAACGCTGTTGATCCATCGCGATCAATGCGATCAGTTTATACCCGCTTTTCTGCACCGGATGGCAGAAGAGGGGATAACGCTGCATGCGGATGCAAATATCATTGCCCTGCTGCAAAACGGCCCCGCCAGCGTAGTTGCGGTGAGTGACGCAGACTATCGCGATGAGTGGCTGTCGAATGACCTCAATGTCAGGCTGGTGGCTGATATGGATGAAGCGATTGCTCACATCCGGGAATATGGCACCCAGCACTCTGACGGCATTCTGACCCGCAGCATCCGGCAGGCAAATGCATTTGTACAGCAGGTAGATTCATCCGCTGTCTATGTTAACGCCAGTACGCGTTTTACTGATGGCGGTCAGTTTGGCCTTGGTGCAGAAGTCGCGGTCAGCACGCAGAAACTGCACGCACGCGGGCCGATGGGTCTGGAAGCGTTGACAACCTATAAATGGATTGGCTGGGGTGACGATACGCTGCGCCGCTAGCGGTCGCACTGTCTGACGCCGGGCACCCGTCAGGGTGCCCATTTTTTTGCCTCAAATCCCTCTGCTAATATTGTTGCACGTCGCCTCTCTGCGAGCGCACAAAGCGGGTTCGCATGCGGCAGATAGCTGCCGCCCTCTGTTACTGTTTTTATCACACATACTGGCGAAGCCGGGTGGCGGCAGAGTCAGCCAGCCACTCCTGGGAGAGTCAGGCGGTCTGCGTTGCTAAAAATAGTGTGCTTTAGATCCACTTAATATCACAGCTTTTCGAAATTTCTCTGTGCTCTGTGGCACGTCAGCCGCTTTTCGCCCATTTTTTGGTATAGGCGCTGGTCGGGGACAAACAGAAGAATCCTGAAAACCCCTGTCAGAACACGCGGTCACACATTCATTGCTGGTTTAGCCCGGGCTGACAGGGATAATAATCCTCCAGCTTCATTGATAATATCGCGTGAGTAGTAAACTAACGGTAATATAAAATGAACTGGCAGCAAAAACCAAAATAACATTCAGTCTTTTACTGATGGCAGACAATTAACTAATGGTTAAAAAAGAGAGTAATAAACACGCCTTCACTGCCAGGCTGATTGCCGCATGTAACAGTGCGGGAATTGTCGGACATGGACGAAACAAGCAGATTGCTCAGGCGTTACAGCATAAAGGGTACAAAATCTCAACGCCGGGAGTGTGGAAATGGTTTAACGCTCAGTCGATACCGGATGATGGAAAATTACTGGCGCTCAGTGAATTGCTGGGCGTACGTGTCGAGTGGTTGCAGTTTGGCATGGAGACGCCGGATAGCGCATTTACACAGCATCAGCTCACGACAGAACCGGTGTTTCGCGTTGAGAGTCTTGATATTGGTCAGCACAGTCCGTGCGGCATCAGTGCGCGCGATGAGCTGGCAGAAACGATTCGGGCAATTGAGTATGGTGTAGATGAAGCACGTGTACTGTTTAACGGTCGTCCGGCTGAGAATATCCGGTTGATTGCTCTGAACAGCGACTCAATGGCCGGTACCTTTGCACCCCGCGATCAGCTATTTGTTGATATCAGCATTAATCACTTTGATGGCGATGGCATCTATCTGTTTACGCTGGACAATCAACTCTATCTCAAGCGTTTGCAGCTGCAACATAAAAAAGTCGCAGTGATCTCAGATAACAAACGTTACGAAACCTGGTATCTCACGCTCGATGAAACCGCTGCACTGCAGATTGTTGCCCGCGTCATTCTGAGTCAGGCGCGTGAATATCAGATACTGGGCTAAGACTGACAGGGCAGAAGCAAAAAAATAATCTGGCTGAAATCATAAAGTTAACCATTAGTGAATAAAAAATTAACTGTTGGTGTTTGCTAAAAGATTAGAAGCTGTTAATAATTTGACCATCGATGGACGAAATCACTGTGCCCGGATAGGCCTGCTCTTAAACAATTGAGGCGCTGCACAAGCGCGAAACTACCCACTCAAAATCAGTGAATTTTGGGATGGGGTGGATACGCACTCAGCAGCGTTGTCAGTTCTCTCCTGCCTTCACTTCTCTCTGCTTTTACCTGGTCGTTTTTTAACGGGCGGGACAGCGAATCGTGGGTGATCCTGGCGTCTCGCAGATGCGCTGGCATCTCTGAATCCTCTGTTTGCCACCCCATCGCCAAAAACTCATTTACAGGAGGAGTTATGGCGATTATTCAATATGGCAAGTCAGTATTTACCGGCAATGCGCGTACCCGGCGTCACCGAAGACGTCAGTCACTGACCCATCTCAATTCTGGTATCAGCAGCACATCTGTTTTTGAATGTGAGGAGGTGGTACTGCGCACTGCTGAGCGTATCTGTCAGCGTGAAATCCGCTCCAGGGTTGAGCGTGCTGTACTGGCTCCTGAACGCTCACAAGGGGAGAGAGCCAGTTTTGATAACTGCTGTTTACCCCATGTCCATCTCTACGCAGTTAATTGATCTCCATGCTTTGTTTCCAGCACTGAACGGATCGTTTTTCCATTGCCCACTGTTTAACCACGCTTGAGCGTTGAGCTGAACCGGAGCCTGCGCCTCATGCTGACTGATCAGGGGTGTTTAAGTGTGTCTGAACGGTGCGCAGCATACTCCCTGTCGCGCGCCTTAAAAGAGGAACGGATATGAGCCAGATTATTGCCATTTTAAATTTTGAAGAGGGGTATCGCGAAGCACCCTATCTCGATACGCAGGGCTTTCCTACCGTTGCTGGTGGTATTCGCATTGGCCCAAAGGGTGCTTCGCTAAGCAACTACATCTTCAGGGTGCCGCGCCGCGCTGGCGATGTATGGAAGCAGTGCATTATTGAGGCAAAGATGCAGGAGATGCAGCAGCGTCAACTGATTCACCAGGCTCTGCTGACGTGCAATCAGGCCCGAACTGATGCGCTGATCAGCATGGCGTATCAGATGGGCGTTGATGGCCTGGCGCTATTTCGCGACATGCTGACTTCGATTGCGCAAAGCAACTTTGATGCTGCCGCTAATGCCATGCTCGACAGTTTGTGGGCCAGACAGACCCGCGGTCGGGCACGCCGTCATGCGGAGGTGATGCGCAGCGGCACCTATAACATCTATCGGGGGCTGCTATGAATATGAAATGGCTACTCTTTTTAACTGCGGTGCTATCACTATTTATCTTGCTGCTGCTGCTCCAGCGCTTCACTACGCTGGAGTTTGTTAAACACGCCCGATTGCTATTTAAAACCTGGTCACTATGGCTGACCTCATTCGGATCAATGCTCAGTGCCTGGGTGCAATCTTTTCCCGCCTCGGCGCTGGATGCATGGAAAACCCTGCCACCGGATATCAAGGCGGTTCTGCCACATAACTATCTCGGCATGATCGGCGCTTTTATGGTGGCAATGGGAATAATGGCTCAATTTGTACGACAAAAGAAACTGGCGGATAAGCGCAGCGAACTGGAGGATAAATCATGAAATTTCTGTTTTCTCTGCTGGCAGGGAACTGGCACTGGCTGGCGATTCCCGGCGGCATTCTTGCTGCACTACTGGCTAGTTATGCAGGGGGAAAAAAAATTGGCAAAGCTGAGCAGCAGGTCAAATCAGCTAAGGACCAGGCTGAAAAAACGGCAGCGCAGGCAGTTGTGGTAAATCAGCAGCAGCAACGCGAGGAGGCCCGAGGTGTGGAAATTAATAACAGCAATCTTGATGCTGCTGCTGCTCGCCACAAGCTGCAGCAGTCGAAATATCACCAGCCCTGAGGCGCCAGTCGTTATCGATTCCGCCTGTTCACTGTTTAGCCCGATTTATACCCATGGCAGCGATGCCGAACGCATGGACATTCGTACCGTGCGTGCCATTAACACTCACAACGACATCTGGGAGCAGCACTGCCGGACAACGGCACGCTGAGCTGCTGCTTTCGCACAATTTTCTATCTAAACCTGTAAAAGCCGAGGAGGCTAACATGATCGAAGTTAATTCTTTTGCTGAACTGCGCACCACTGTTCCCGCTAAAAATGGCGATTCTGCTTATCTGCGTCGCTACAACCCGGATTCCACTTTTCACGGCGGCGGTGATTTTACCGGCTTTATTGGTACCACCAGCGCAGCCGATGATGGTGGCACACTGGCAGTGGGCAATGGTTTCTACTGGAAGCGCGTGATCAACGATCCGGCCGACCTGAATGTCTATCACTTTGGTGCGAAGGGTGATGGCTATGCCAATGACACCGATGCAGTAAAGCGAATGCTGACATGGGCACAGAACTTTAGCGGCAATATCCGCGATCTTTCAGTGCGTTTTCCCGGTGGCAAGTTTCTGGTAAGCCCGATTGATATCAGCGATGTTGATAATGCTTTTTTTGGCTTACAGGGCGACGATGTGGAGCTGGGATCGCTGCCGCGTACCACCATCATCTCTGATAAAAGCGCCAGTGCGGTATTTAAAGTTAAAGCGCGTCGTACCGCAATTAAAGGCATTACCTGGCATGGTCAGGCCTCTGCTGATACCACTACGAATACCGGCACAATAACACCTGAGATGTGCAGCAATGTGCAGCCATTTTTTGAAAACACCTGTATTGAAGGAACCACGCTTAATATTTACTGCTTTCGCGCGCAGAACAGTGGCGGAACCGTGATCAAAGCGCTGGATACACTGGATAGTAAGTTTGAACAAATCTATACCCTCTGGACCTACGGACGTGTATTTGATATTGGCTGGTCAAACTCGCCGAAAGGCAGCTGGGATCACTCGACCGCCATTGAAATCTGCAACTGTAATTTCCAGACGGGCTATGGTGATGCCACTCTCTATATGCCACGTGTGACCCAGGGAATTATGCGTAACGTCTGGATTGAGCATACGCGTAATCCCGGCGATCTCTCCGATGGTGGCTGGACCATTGATACGCTGAACATTGAAGATTGTATCACGCCGCTCAACCTTAATAATGCCCGCGTGATTATGCGGCAGATTGGTCTGCAGTCGGGCGGCAAGATATCCAACGACATGGGCGGCTCACGCTGGCTCTCATCATTTGAATATGGCTATCGGCGTGAAGAGAATCACGGAACTGTTCTGACTGGTTCTATGCGTGCGGGTTATTACAGTGGGCATAAAGTTACCAATAATAGCGATACTGATAACTGGTATCGGCTGGGACAGCTCTTTTTTCCGGTCGCCAACCAGCAGTGGGTGATGGAGCTGATTGGCAAAGCGGATGCCTCTCAGCCATCCGGAACGGCGGCTTCGCCAGTTAATATGGCGGGAACAGGCAAAACCTGGATTAACCTGCAAAGACTGGAAACCGTCTGGGCTGATGCCTGTCATATGGGACAGCCAGCGGTGCTGGATATTCGCTACAGTCGGGTAGGGACCACCTATGCAGTCGTCTGGGTTAAGCTGCGGGCCAACAGTGGTGACACGCTGATCAATCTGAAGACCACCGGACCAACGCGCTTTGAAACCGGCAGCTGTTCGCTGTTTCAGAGTGATTTCTCGGTAGTAACCGATACCACTAAAATGGGCACGCTGAAACCTGCGGCGCGTTTTGGGCTGCATAATGGTGTGGCGGGAATTGGAGCGAATGAAAAAGGTGTGATTACGGTTGCGACGGCAGTGGGTACTCCAACCAACAAAGCTGCGCCTTCTGGCTTTGTGCAGGTCAATATCAATGGTGTGGATCGTAAATTACCTTATTACGACTAAGCCAGCATGTGTTTAGCGAGGCTACGGCCTCGCTTTTCCAAAGTAGCCACACGGAGCTGCGGGCAGCTCACTGTCTGTGCGTTGACTGCTGCCATAATGTGAGAAATAGCTGTAAATAGCCAGAGTTAATGGTTTGTCTGAAAAGATTCGTAATATTTTCAGCAGAAATCAGAGTTAATTTAAGGGCGGGTAAATAAAGCAGACTAAAGTTTTCTCTGATAGCGGTATCAGGCGCGGCTCTGAATCAGAAGTGGCACAGGAAATCTGTTATTACAAATCGCATTTTACTGAGGTTACAGGTAGTCACTTATTCTCTGATTAAACAATCAGAGTAACAGAATTATTAATGCTGTTTTTCTGTAAGCTGCTCGCTACACCTTAAACTATCTGGGATTATTCTCTGTTTTTAATTCCTTTTTCTTATATGTAACGAATGCTGCAAAGCGTAGAGTGACATCTTAAATGTTTCATTGTGTAACATATTTTTAGATAAGATGATTAACTTTCCGTTTCACAATCGATGATATCGGGCATTTTTGCTGTTTTAATTTAATTAATTTGCCATGTGCAGCACCAGGGATTTTCTTAATGATTAAGTTATGTACATTTCGCTACTCGATGATTGGTAGCGTTATTTTACTCGCGCTTAGTTCAGCAGCTCACGCATTAGTTATTAGTGATGAAGTTTTTCAAAAAAATAACGGGTCATTAAGCGACATTAAAGGGACAATTGATAAAGCTTATGCGCCGTTGGCCAAAAAGAGTTATTCATACCCCTTTCTGAATGTGGGTAACATTCGTACTTCCAGTAGTTTCTGTTCGGCCAGCTGGCTTGGCGAAGATGAAAAAAACACCTATATCCTGACGGCTGCTCATTGCGTAGAAAATGGTAAAGATTTAACCATACGCTGGCACGGGCAGTTTTACAACTGGAACAATGAAATGGTAGCCAGAGAGGGGGAAGTTCATATACACCCTTACCGACTCAACCGTCCTGAAGGGCATGGCGGTGCATCAACGGATGTTGCTGTTATTGTCGCTCAAAAAGTAAAGCCAATGCTTGATGACAGAAAACAGCCTGCTCAGCAACCCTGGCTCTATGATGGAACCAGTGAGCTCAATCAGGTAGTAGATTTTGTTGGTTACGGTGTGTGGGGAATCAGAAAAACAGGTGCGCAAGCCAGTCTCTCGCCTGCGTTTGCACAGAGACGCGCATGGGGACAAAATTATATTAACGGCATCTGGGAGGCAGATCACGGCATTGGCGCATCTTTCTTTCCGGAAAAAGATCCCAAAGCCTGGACAAATGTCGGGTCTGGCGATAGCGGATCGGCATGGTGGCAGAAGCAGCAGGGTTTTCACACTATAATCGCGGTTACTAATGGCGGTAATGCTAATTCTTCTACGGGTGCCAGGATCAGCAAATATATTGACTGGATTAAATCAATTTATCCACATGCTCAGACTTTGCAGGAAAAAACTACTATAACGGCTATATCGGGAGTGACACTGCCTGATTTTTCCCGCGAGTTAACCGCTGGCAGCGTTGCTTATACTGTACCATCACAATATGGAATCAGTGGGCCGGAAGAGATTATCAATGAGAATAGTACCGGCATATCCAGAATAACGGTTGCGCTTGAGCATCAGGGTGACCAGCAGGAATATGATGTTGTATTGCGAGCCTGGCGTGAAACCGGCTGCGAGCAAACAGCTATGAATAATGCCTTTACCTGCGATGGGGGAGCAAGCCGATTAATTATTCGCTATTTTGAAGAAGATAATCTGCAGTTACCTGCCGGAACATATCGCGGCGCTTTTAAACTGGAAGCACAGGGGTGGGAAGAGAGTAGTTACCGCAATTCACTTACATTGCAGACGGATATAGAAAAGCAGAGCGTACCGGAAGTGCATCCGGTTGTGACTGTTACCCGCTCTGATATTAATGCAGTTGCCACCAGTAACTGGGGCTTTGGCTATCAGGTTACCGCCAGCAGCAATCAGGATGATGTTACATGGAAGTGGGAATGGCTGGAGGGAAATAAGAATATTTATCTGAAATCTTATGATAAAGCGTCTGCCGAAATCGTAGTGCCAAAAGGGGTTGCAGACACTTTTACTAAGTTTAAGGTTTCTGCCAGCAAAGAGGGTAAAGCCGGAGAGTCTATCGTTACCATCAATGTGATAAAGCCAGCTGTAGTGATTGAAGGTATATCTGAGATTTCCGCAGGCAACCCTGCCAGAGTGACAGCCAAAGCCAATTTTGACCAGGCTCACTACACATGGACACTGAAAAAAAATGGCCAAAATGTGCCTGGCGGAATAGATGCCAGCGGTGAGCTTAGCCAGCATCTGCCTGCTGGTGACTATATTGCTGAAGTGATAGCTGCCAGTGAAAAAGGTGCGCGTCAGGCAACAGCACATCATGCCATTAAGATAGTGGAGCAGGCGCAGAACAGCGATCAGATGTTTATAAACGGACTGAAAATGGCTGTGCAATCTGCGGAGAGTAGCGACAGCGTAACCTTTACTGCGGACGTAACATCTGCTTCAGCGGTCGCCAGTGCCCCTGGTTATATCTGGACGCTGCCATCTGGCGCAATGGCAGAGAATAACAGTCAGGCCCGGCAGCGGTTTACGATGAAAAAAGCGGAACAGCAGCAAAAAGTCATGCTCCTCGTCAGAGTGACCGCAGGTAAAGAGACGCGTGAGCTGGAGCAGGAGATCACTGTACCAGCAGCAACAGAAAGCGGACAGATCCCACTCTATAAGCCTGGCAGCGCCTATGTAGCCGGGCAGGTGGTAAAAAACCGCAATGGTGATCTGTTTGAATGCAAACCCTGGCCTTACACAGGCTGGTGTAACAGTACTTCAGCTTTCCACTATGAGCCGGGTATTGGAATAAACTGGAGAGATGCCTGGAATATGCATAAATAACGGTATAAACCGGGCTGCCCGTTAGTTCATTACCTTTCAGCACTGATAAACGTCACCAGCAGGGTGGCGTTTATCTTTTAGCATTGTGGCTGCTGTAAGATAGCAACTGTTTGTATGCTGATATCCACTTACAGCACCAGAGGGTGCCCTGACAACTCTGTTACCAAAAACCTTGCTGTGATACTGCAAGGACAGCACTACTGTCAGGAGATAATCAATTTTGCAGTAATTTAAGTATTTGCTGCGGCAGCTGTTGCGCCTGCGCCAGTGCTGAATTACCCGCCTGCTGCAAAATCTGTTGCCGGGCCATTGCTGAAATTTCGTGAGCAAAGTCAATATCTTCTATACGTGAGCGGGCAGCTGCATAGTCAGTAGCTGTACGATTCTGCAGCTGCTGTGCTGACTCCAGCCGGTTGGCTGTGGCACCTAACTGACTACGTCGGCTATCAATGCGGGCAATAGCGCGATCCAGCGTGGCCAGTGGATCGTCCGGGTGTTTCAACCGGATTTCTGCTCCCGCCTCTGTAACACTCATGGTGGTAAAGTTAGTTGCTGCATCAGTTGAGGCACTGATATCTGCCTGAAAGTAGATCTGTACCTCACCTGTACCTTCAAGCGTTTTCAGCATCAGTGCGCCGCTGCTGTTAACGACGAAAGTGGCGGTTTTACTGACACCATTTTCAGTGACATCCATATAGTAGTTACCGTCACTATCCAGTCGCAGTACGTCACTGACACTTCGGCCTGCCTTGTCGGTATAGCGCACCGCAACATTTGCCGGATCCAGCGCGATAGAAGATGTTCCCGCCACACTGGTAACGGGAGTAAAATAGTTATCGGCGCTGTTACCTGTTGCGGTGACGTCCAGTGCGCTGCTGGTGCCGTCTGTATGGGCAATCACGTCAGCATTGTAATATTGATAATCGCCGCCGCCATTATCAACTTCAATAACATACTGCGAACCAGAACGTAATAGTCGGGCATTATCAAGGGGGTTACCGCTGGCATCAGTAAAGCTAAGAGCAGCACTGCTGACACTGATAGCCGGGGTTTGCGTTACTGTAGCAGGCGGTGTGGCGAAATCGGAGCTGCTCTTTGCCATCAGGCTATCAGCCTGAGCTGTTACCGTACCGCTGCTGCTAAAACTCAGCGTAGCAGCGTAATAGTTGCCGCCTTGTTCGATATAGTAATTGTCGCTGGCAAACGTTAGCGCAGCTGGCGGGGAGGAGGTAAATGCGCTGCCATCGCTGTTTTGAAACTGGATCGCCGGCAAGGAGCGTGCAGGTATGCTGCTAACAGCGCTATAGAGCGGTAGCGCACTGCTGTTGCTTATATTAACCGTACCTGTGGCAGTCGCCGTATCCCAGCGTGCACTGAGGGCAGCGGGATAGTAAACGGGTTTGCCATCAGCACCAATACTTTGTACATACTGGCGGTTATTTGCACTACTACGTACCAGCTGAGGCGAATCTGCTGCAGGCGAATAGTTGACGCTGATGGCCGGATTAGTCAGTACCATATTGGTGGCAAGCCCGCTAAGAGTGGCAACTGGCGTTACCTTGCCGCTGATGCCACTAATCACCAGGTCTTTTAACTGCAGAGCATCTACGCTAAAGCCAGGTGCTGAGAGGTCAAGCGCAATGTTCTGTCGATCGTTAGCCCCGGTCTGGATATCGACTTTACCAGCGCTGCCATCAAGGATATGTATTCCGTTAAATGTAGTGCTGCTGTTAAGGCGGTCAATCTCTTTAAGATTAAGATTAATTTCTGCCTGGATAGCATCTGCATCGCTTTGCGAAAGCGTGCCATTGAGCCCCTGCACCGCCAGCTGCCGGATACGCTGCAGCCGATTGTTAAGCTCATCAAGTGCGCCAGCAGCTGTGTCAATAAGCGATAACCCATCACCGGCATTACGCTGCGCCTGCTGCAGCCCACTTTGCTGGCTGGATAATCGGTTAGCAATTGCCAGACCCGCAGCATCGTCACGCGCACTACTGATGCGTCCGGAGGATAAATTACGGATGGCCGTTTCCAGCGCGGTCTGACTTTTGGCTATGTTTTGTCTGGCATTCAACGCAGAAAGATTGGTTTGCAGGCTTATCATTGACAGGTTCACCAGATAATTGAGTCTCTATGTTATCGGCACCTGCTGGTCTGAATTTAGGTGCTATCTGACGCGGGCTGGCGCGTGCCAGCGTGTTTATATCATCGGTAGTTTAAAAAAATAAAAATTTATATCTTGCAGTTTTAATCACTGAAAATATATTTTTTTGTGGTTTTATTGTCTGTAAAACGATCCTGAGACTACCAGAAATGGCAGGTTTAAATTTTGCCACGCCAGCGTATTGCATCTGCAAATCGTGCAGGAATTAATGCCACAGGCTAAGGCAATTTATTGTTGATTATCTTTAAATGCTTCGCTAATCAATTAAAATGAAATTTCTTTACTGCTGCTAATCAATCCGCTTTCCACTTCGCAGAACAAACACTGCGTTAATTCTGTTTTCTGCTGTGCTCCATTGACCCACTCGCATCTGACAGAGAAACTATCTCTTAATCTTTGAACCAGATCTCGTTTTCAGCGCCTGATGCCTGCTGCCGTTTAGCGGTGACAGCCATACAGAAATTAATACTTATTGCTTGCCCTGTACTGGAAGAAACGCAGCTGGATAATAAAAGCCCCGGTAGTTTACCGCCTGGATAAATAATTAAGCGGCGCTATAGCCGATCCTGCGGCAACGTGGAAAGGGCGAATAACTCATTGTGGTTATGCCCTTAATGCAGCGGGTTATGGTAAAATATTGTTAAATAACAGATATATAGACTGTTTTTGTGCTACTGGCGCAGAGGTGAAGTTCTGTGGTGAACTTTCGGCGTTGCAGCGAAAAAAAGCAATAACAGCGGTGCTAAGTCATGGCGAAATTCTTATTTTGATGTTATCTGGCACGTAATTTAATAAATGGCGTTCCTCGCTGAGGAAACTCCGAAAAAATCCGAAATTACAGTTAAGCCGGACACAAGCAAATGTGCTGATGCGCACGCTTTTACTGCACAGCAATGTTTAGCGCTATTGCGTTCGGCTTACTAATAGTGATCAACCGAGTTTTGAGGTTCTATGCAAAATCCTGTTAACGACGTGTTATTAAGCGTCATTGTGCCGGTATATAACGCGGCAGCTTATCTGGAAAGAAGCATTAACAGTCTGCTGATGCAGGATGAGCAACGTTTTGAAGCGATCTTTATTAATGATGGCTCTACTGACGATTCTCTGGCCATTCTGCAACGTGTTGCTCATCACCCGCAGTTTCATATTATTGAACAACCCAATATGGGGGTTTCGGCAGCGCGTAATCAGGGATTACGCAGCGCTCGCGGCAAGTTTATCTGCTTTTTAGATGCAGATGATTTTCTGCCACCCACTGCCTTTGCCACCTGGGTAACTCTGATGCAGGAAAATATTGGCATGTGCGTAGGGGAGTCGCAGCACTTTACGCCTGCAGGAGAGCCTCTCGATCAGCCGGCAAATCGCGACGCAGTACGAGAGCTGACTGCTGCTGCGGCAGTGAATGATCTGCTCTACTTTCATCCGCGTCATGGTATCTGCGACAAGGTATTCCGCGGCGATATTATTCGCCAGCATCAGCTGCGTTTTAACGAAGAGATCTTCAACTTTGAAGATCTGCTATTTGTGATGAACTATCTGCATCTGCTGCAGCATCAGCAGGTGATCGTTACTGAACGCGTAGTTTATCACTATGTGAGATCGAACAACTCAGCCACGCGTTCAGCGCTGCGGGAGAAACATTTCTCTTTTGCCCGCTCATTTGGCCGGATGAAAGCGTTTATAACGCCACAGCACCATCGCTATTACTATCATCTGGTGCTGAAAGTCTCCTCCTCCTATATCAGCAAAGGTGTGAACAGCCACGAGTTCAGCAAAGCATTTCTGGATGATTACATCGCACTCTATCGCCGCAATTTTCGCGCCTGGCTCGCCTCTGGTCCAATTCTGACCCCCTGGAGCCTCTATTTTACGCTGTTTTTTGTCAGCCCGCGCGCCGTAGCACAGCTGCGTCGGCTGGCAGGTAAAACATAGCAGGGAGAGAAACAGTGAAAGACAAACTAAAGAATTCGATGTGGATGATCGCCGAAAAGCTAATCGCCATATTTGGTCTGATTTTTGTGACCTCTTATGTAGCAAAATATGTCGGTCCGACCACGTTTGGCATTATCTCGCTCTCAATGCTGATTTTTCAGTTTCTGCAGAGTATTGCGGTGATGGGCAGTGACGTCATTTTGCTTAAGCGTATTGCGCAGAATCGTCGTTCCGGGATCCGCCTGATGATGGCCGCAGGTCTGCTGGTGCTGGGGGTATACAGCATACTGGCACTGACGGGCATGGTTATTATGAAAGCGGAGTGGAGCCCGGAGGCGCTGGTGTTTATCTGCGCCGCCGCGCTGGCTTGTCTATTCTCAGCGCTGGACCTGGTCAACATTTACAACGAAGCATTGCTTAACGCCCGCCTCAATGTCATTGCTAACGTTATCGGGCTGGCAATCAGTTTATCCGTGCGCTTTCTGATCTCCTGGCTGGCACTGGATCCTCGTTATCTGGCTATCCCGATAGTGCTTGCCACCTTTGTGCCTTTCGTTATCAAACTGACGCTGTTTCGTCGGCAGCATCGGCAGGAGCCGCTGCCAGCGCTGCGGGAAATCAAAAAATATTCGCGCTACATGGTGGCATCCGGCATGTCGCTGATTGTGTCAGCGATTGCTGTTGGCATCTATACACGCGTCAATCAGGTCAGTGTTTCTTACTTTCTTGGTGTAAAAGAGGCGGGAATTTTTTCCGTGGCGCTGACGCTCTCCACGGCGTGGGTCTTTCTGCCTTCTGCACTACTGGCATCGTTCTATCCGGCATTTTTTGCCGAACGCAATCCGGAGCGGGTGATTGTTAAAGCGCAGAAACTGCATCTGCTGGTGGTGGGTGTTTCAGCTGTCGTCATTATGGCTATCTGGCTGCTGTCAGGATGGTTTATTGCCAATTTCTATGGTGCCGCTTATATGGATGCCGTGGCACCAACCCTGCTGCTCAGTATTGGCGCGATGTGCGGCGTATTAAGCAGTCTGATGGATCGCTTTATCGTCAAATATAACGGCTATCGCTTTTTGATTAAAAAAACGTTTGCTGTGCTGGTTGTTTGCCTGCTCTCTTCGCTGCTGCTGGTTCCGCATTACGGTCTGAACGGTGCTGCTTTAAGCGTAGTAATTACTGAGTTCGCCTCATTCTCACTGCTTAATTACTTTTTTACCGCGCAACCTGTAGCGCGTATTCACCAGATTTTTTTCAACCCCAGGAAGCTATGGCTGTTATTTAGCAATTACAAAACCTCAGATAGTAAAGAGAGTTTATCATGAATGACAACCCATTATTTAGTATTATCATTCCCGTTTATAACTCACAACGCACGATCCGGCGGACACTGCTGAGCGTATTAAATCAGACATTCAATAATTACGAAGTGATTATCGTTAACGATGGCAGCAATGATAACAGCGCAGAAATATTATCTGAGTACGCCTGCTATCCACAGATCACTGTGCTGGAGCAGATTAATGCGGGAGTCAGCGCGGCACGCAATAGCGGACTGCATCAGGCCAGAGGTGACTATCTTCTGTTTCTGGATGCCGATGACTGGGTTGATGACAATTTTTTAATGAATTTCAAGCAGGATCTTAATGCCTGGCCTGCAGAAACAGTGGATCTGATAGTAGGGCATCTAAATGATAGCCGTATTGGCAGCGTGTCGCAGACGGGCTTTTTCAGCCAGCACGATATTCCCTATGTGCTGGGAGAGCTGGAGATTAGCGACAATATCGGTTATCTGCACAACAAATGCTATCGCCGTGAGATTATAGAGTTGTTTGACCTGCGCTTTCTGGAAGGTATTTCTATGAGCGAGGATCTGCTCTTCAATCTGAAATATTTTAGCTGCATCAGTAATTTTATGGTGACGCCCAGTGCAGCTTATCACTATGAAGATACTGCTGGCTCACTCTCAAAGCAGAAAGTGCAATACAGTGAACTCAAAGTGCGTAAGCAGTCACTAACTGCACTGTATGATACCCTGATTGAAAAGTATAAAAGCAGCGAGCTGGATCACTTCCTTAAAGGTATTTCAAAGCGCGTGCTGGCGCTGGATATGCAGATTGTTACCGCAATGTATCATGCCTCTTTTTCGTCAGCAGATATCGCGACAGAAATAAAACAGATAAAACGCGGGAAATATTCAAAAGGGATTTTTACGCTGCTGAATAAAAACGAAAAACTAAAATATATTATTATGAATTTAAACTCGCTCACAGCTTACTACTGTCTTCTCGCCCTTTACAGAATGCGTGCATTCTGATGTTGAATCTCTCCGGCTACCCCCCGTCATCTGTTAGCTGCAGGGCAGGGAAGTGGCCGGAGATCTTTTCCGCTGCTCTCTGAGTTCTGTTTAGACTTGCACTCTTTTTGTGACTCAGGTCAAATAACATCAGGCAATCGGTTGCGTGGCTGGTTTGTGCATTTTTGCTCAAAAAACAGCCGCACCTCGCATTTTTGCTTAAAAAACAGCCGTACCTCGCATTTTTATCACTTTTGTGATGCATATCTTGCGTTCATCTCCCCGAGCGAGAGTAAAAGCGTATAGCATGTGCGCGGGTTACTCGGGGCGCTTGCTAAGGCTGACTGCGAACCAAAAGCCGCGAACCGGCTGCATGACGATGACGATTCTGGAGAGACTGATGAATAACTCACAAACCAGCACGCTTGCCACAACACGTGAAGCAAAAGGCTGGAGCAAGAGTGATACGGTGTGGATGCTGGGCCTGTATGGCACTGCGATTGGCGCAGGCGTTCTCTTTCTGCCAATTAACGCGGGAGCCGGAGGGTTACTGCCGTTGCTGATGATGGCACTGCTGGCATTTCCCATGACTTTCTATGCGCACCGTGCGCTGACGCGTTTCGTACTCTCTGGTAAGCAGCCAGGTGAAGATATCACGGAGGTGGTGGAGGAACATTTTGGCACCGGCGCGGGTAAAATCATCACGCTGCTCTATTTTTTCGCCATCTATCCTATTCTGTTAATGTACAGCGTGGCGATCACTAATACCGTAGACAGCTTTATCGTGCATCAGCTGGGCATGGTTTCTCCGCCCCGCGCGCTGCTATCGCTGCTGCTGATTTGCGGCATGATGATGGTGGTGCGCTTTGGCGAGCAAATGATTGTTAAGGCCATGAGTATTCTGGTGTTTCCATTTGTCGCCGTATTAATGCTGCTGGCCGCTTATCTGGTACCCCACTGGCACGGTGCGGCTTTGGAAACCTTATCATTCACTCAGTCAGCTGGCAGCGGCAACCTGTGGATGACGCTCTGGCTGGCAATTCCGGTAATGGTATTCTCATTTAACCATTCTCCTATTATCTCATCCTTTGCCGTAGCAAAGCGCAATGAGTATGGAGATGGTGCGGAAAAACGCTGCTCACGTATTCTCGCCAGCGCGCATCTGATGATGGTTGTAACCGTGATGTTTTTTGTTTTCAGCTGCGTGCTCAGCCTGTCACCTGCCGATCTGCAGGCGGCAAAAGCGCAGAACATCACGATTCTTTCCTACCTGGCTAATCACTTTAATGTCCCGATGATTGCCTGGCTGGGACCGATTGTCGCCATGGTTGCAATTACTAAATCGTTTCTTGGGCACTACCTCGGCGCGCGCGAAGGCTTTAATGGCATCGTAACCAAATCGCTGCGTAGCCGCGGTAGAGTGATTACCGCCCAAAAGCTGAACCGGCTGACCACACTGTTTATGCTGCTGACAACCTGGCTGGTAGCGACGCTGAATCCAAGTATTCTTGGCATGATTGAAACGCTGGGTGGCCCGATTATTGCCGCTATTCTGTTTTTAATGCCGATGTATGCGATTCAGAAAGTACCTGCGATGCGAAAATATAGCGGTAAACTCAGTAATCTGTTTGTGGTGGTGGTAGGGCTGCTGGCGATTTCATCAATTGCCTGGTCACTGATCGGTTAATCACAAACGGGGTGCGTGATCAGCGCACCCCGCAACGGTCATATTATGCGGCTGCGGTTTTAAACACGCTCATTGAGCTCGCCAGCCGATCGGCCTGCTCCTGCAGCGCCTGTGAAGCAGCAGAGGCTTGCTGCACCAGTGCCGCATTCTGCTGCGTAACGGCTTCCATCTGCGTAATTGCCTGGTTTATCTCGCCGATACCGCTGCTCTGCTCACCGCTGGCAATAGTAATCTCATTCATAATATTCGCCACGCCCTGTACGCTGTTAACGACATCACCAATCGTTGAGCCAGCATGGGTTACCAGCCGGCTGCCCTCGTCAACCTGTGCGACCGAATCTTCAATCAATGTTTTGATCTCTTTGGCTGCGGAAGCTGAACGCTGCGCCAGATTGCGCACTTCGGTGGCAACAACGGCGAAACCGCGTCCCTGTTCACCGGCGCGTGCTGCTTCAACTGCTGCATTCAGTGACAGAATATTGGTCTGGAAAGCGATTGAGTCGATGACGCCAATGATATCGACAATTTTTTTCGAGGCGTGGCTGATCGCCTCCATTTTGTCGATAACCTGCGTCATTACCACGCCACCCTCTTTTGCAACTTCCGAGGTTTTTAACACCAGTGAATTCGCCTCACGTGCATTTTCTGCATTGTGCTTGACGGTAGCGGTCATCTGTTCCATCGCTGAAGCCGTCTCCTCCAGCGAGCTGGCCTGCTGCTCGGTACGCGAAGAGAGATCGATATTACCGCTCGATATCTGATTAGACGCTACAGCAATGGTGTCTGAGCCAGCCCGCACATTGGAGACAATCGTCAGCAGGTTGTCATTCATGGTTTGCAGCGCCTGCATCAGCACGCCGGTTTCATCGCTGCTGCGCACCTGAATCTGCGAGCTGAGATCGCCTGCTGCCACGTTGCCGGCCACCGTTACAGCTTCATTAAGTGGACGAACAATCGAGCGGGTCAGCAGCAGTCCCAGCAGTGCGGCGGCTGCAATAGCAATCGCAGTAAAGATCAGCGAAATATGAATGGCGGTTGTGCCATCGGCAATAATATTCACTCCCTCCTGATGCAGCTGACTGGCCTGAGAGTCTGCGAACGCGTTGGCGTCCTGCAGAAAACGACTCTGCGTCTCAATAATGTTGTGCAGCACATAGCTGGTTGCTTCTTCAGTTTTGCCCGCCTGTAGCAGCGCCAGCAGCTCATTTTTTTGTACATCAAACAGTTTGCTGTCAGCCAGCAATCCGGCAATCTCTTTTTTTCCGATAACGGTGACCTGAATCGCCTCAATCTTTTTCATCGCGCTATTGGTCTGTGCCGTTGCCTCTGCCAGCTGAGCAATTCGCCTGGTATTGTTATCCGGGTTGGCGGAGTCGATGACAATACCGCGCAGAATTTTAATCTGATCGTTGACACCGTCACGGACATCAAACCCCAGGCGAACTTTGACAAAGCGATCTTCAACGATAGAGGTAATACCGGTTTTAATAGTGCTGATTTTTAACCATGAGGTCACGCCAACCACCATCAGCAGTGCCACAACTATCCCAAAGGCAATGCCCAGGCGGATCCCGACTTTCATATTCCTAATGCTAAACATTGGCTCTCCCCATTTGCCAGAAATCAGTCAGCGATAAGATGCGTAACAGACCTGTTACCTGCTATATGTAGCGCGGGTTAAAGCTAGCTTTGAACCCGATGCCAGCGACGCTTTGCTTACGTCAGCGCAAGCACAAAAGTTATCGGTTGTTAAAGTGTTAACTTTAATTTTTAAGAGAGGTGTCACAAAAATGACGTAGTTGCGCAGGGAGGGGGCGTGTAACAGGCGCGTAAGGCGCGCCCGAAACCGTCAGAGCAGAGAGCTGTCAGCGCTGCTGCTCCAGTACCTGGCAGATCGCGCTGGAGAGTTCATTGATTTCAAATTTAGCGACATAGCTGTCAGCGCCAACCTTGCGTACATGATCTTCATTTGCGCTGCCGGAGAGCGAAGAGTGGATAACTACCGGAATATGGCGCAGTACATTGTCACGCTTGATATTGCGCGTCAGCGTAAAGCCATCCATCTCTGGCATTTCCAGATCGGTCAGTACCAGCGCGATTTTATCGTGAATTGAGGTGTTGCTGGCCTGTGCCTCTCTCTGCATTTCAGTGATTTTTATCCAGGCTTCCAGTCCGGTGTTATACATCAGCGCCGGGATCCCCATGCTTTTCAGTCCCTGTTCCAGCAGCTGGCGCGCTACCCGGGAATCTTCAGCAACAATCGCCACCGCGCCAGGTTTGATATTGAAATCACGCGCTGTGGCGGTATCAGGCGCTGCGCCACGTACTGAAGGAATAATATCATAGAGGATCTGCTCCACATCGAGCACCAGGGCGAGATCGTTGCTTTCGCTCTGATTGTTCAGGCTGGCGATACTGGTAATATTGCGGTTGCTGATCCCGGCTTCCGCTGTATGCACCTGGCTCCAGTCAAGGCGTACAATATCCTCAACCGACTCCACTGCAAACGCCTGCGTACTGCGCGCATATTCAGTAACCAGCAGCAGGTTAAGCCCGCTCTCTGGTTTACAGCCAGTCACGGCAGGCAGGTCAATGACCGGAATAAACTGCCCCCGAATATTGGCCATACCGAGTAAAGGCGACTTCATGCCGGCAGCACGGGTAATCGCTGGCATGGGGACAATTTCGCGCAGCTTAAATACATTGATGCCGTACAGTTCCGGTTTGCCATGAAGCCGATCGGCTCCCAGCCGAAACAGCAGCAGTTCAAGTTTATTAGAGAGCGCGAGATTCGCGCGTTCATCGATCTCTTTCTGAAAATTATCCATTATGGCCTCGGTGCGGAATCTGGGCGGAACGGGAGCAGGGCAGAGATGCCGTGATGAACTGGTTATCGGCAGGAGGTGGTAAAAATGGAGTGCGTTGCGAAATTAAGCGCAAGGACGCGATTGTCCTCACGCTCTCAGTGCATTACTTCAGCAAAATAGCGCGCACGCTTTTGCCTTTAATTTTGCCCTCTTTTAACTTAATCAGGGCTTTTTTCGCCTGAGCAGCGGCGATAGCGACATAGGCATGCGTCGGCGTCAGATCGATTTTGCCAATCTGGTCGCCGTTAAAGCCAGCTTCACCGGTCAGTGCACCCAGAATATCGCCCGGGCGGATTTTGGCTTTGCGTCCGCCATCAATACAGAGCGTCATCATCTCTGCAGGCAGCGCCCTGGCGGCTTTGCCTTTCAGTGATGCTGCGGCTACCCAGTTGAGCTTCTGCTGCAGATAATCTTCCAGCGCATGGGCGCGAGCCATACCTTCAGGTGCTACAAAGCTTACCGCCAGACCTTGTTCGCCTGCGCGTCCGGTACGTCCGATTCGGTGCAGATGCACCTCCGGATCCCACGCCAGTTCAAGGTTAACCACCAGTGCCAGCGATTTGATATCCAGTCCGCGTGCAGCAACGTCGGTGGCAATCAGCACACGGCTGCTGCCGTTTGCAAAGCGGATAAGAACGCGCTCGCGGTCGCGCTGCTCCAGATCGCCATGCAGCGCCAGCGCGCTGATATTACGATCGTTCAGTGCGGCGGCAACATCATCACACTCGCGTTTGGTGTTACAAAATACCACGCAGGATGCGGGCTGATGCTGACTAAGCAGCCCGCAGAGCAGGTTAATGCGTTCACCAGCACTTGCTTCAATAAACTGCTGCTCAATAGCAGGCAGTTCCGCTTCAGTTTCAGTTGCGACAGCCAGCGCATCACGCTGAAAGCGCTGGCTCAGACTGGCGATCGTGTCAGGCCAGGTAGCCGAAAAGAGCAGCGTCTGACGCGCTTCTGGCGTAAATCCAATAATCGCTTCCATATCATCACGGAAGCCCATTTCCAGCATACGATCTGCTTCATCAAGCACCAGCGTCTGCAGCTGGCTCAGATCGAGATTATCGCGTCTGAGATGATCCAGCAGGCGGCCTGGCGTGCCCACGACAATATGTGGCGCGTGAGCCAGCGAGTCGCGCTGGGCGCTCATTGGCTGACCGCCACACAGTGTCAGAATTTTGACATTACGTGTAAAGCGCGCCAGCTGACGCAGTACATTGCTGACCTGCTCGGCCAGTTCACGCGTAGGACAGAGCACCAGCGCCTGAGTATGAAACTGGCTGTTATCAATACGATTAAGCAGCCCAACGCCAAACGCAGCGGTTTTACCGCTGCCGGTTTTTGCCTGCGCGCGTACATCGCGACCAGCAAGAATGGCAGGGAGCGATGCAGCCTGAATTGGCGTCATCGTATCGAAGCCCATTTCGCGCAGATTATCGAGCTGGCTGGCGGGCAGTTGCGTCAGGGTTGAAAAAGCAGTCACAAAAATGTCTCAGTCAGGAGGGAAGATAGCGCGGCCAGTCTGGCAGAAAGCCGTACAGTCAGCAACGGTAATTCATCAAACGTGCCGGGCAAAGCACCATGAAAAGTGTCATAGCGTTTACTGGTTTATTATCGCAAAATATTAATGATTGTTGCGTGCTGAATATCAGCTACGTGTAAAATTTATTCGAAAAAAGAGTGAATTAACACCTCAATATCTGACATGGTACGCTAAATAAGTTAAATTCCTCCTATGGTCTGAATGATTATTGAGCATGGTGAGGAAATTCTGATTAAAAATACTTGTGGTTTTGCTTTATATTGAGCGCGACATTAAGCGTTAGATTTTACTTCAGAGGTCATTTCATTGAGTCATAGTGTCCAGGGAGATAATCAGGATGTTCTGAAAATCGTTGGCCGTGCCGTACTAACTCTGCATCTTCACGGGGAAGCTTTATCATCGGATAAGGTCAGCTCAATGATTGCCTGTTACGCAGAAGAAGAGCCAGTCAGCGACGACGAACAACAGCGCCTCTATGCGCTGGCTATCCAGATGTTATCGTAACGATTTTATCGGCATGGACTGCCTTTAAGTAGAATATAAGCCTCCGACCGGAGGCTTTTCTGATTTCAGCTGTGACCAGCTGCTCCTGCAAATGCTTTACCGCAGTACCCGTTATCGTTTGTTCTGCCATTCACCGTCGCTATGGTTTCAGCGCACTATGCTGCTGCGTGATAACGTTTCTGTGCATTGCGGCGGATGACACGCAAGCCGCAGGTGTGCTCCACACTATTCCTTACTCCGGATATGCCAGCGTCAGATCTGCTTCCGCCATGCCCCCGCGGCTATAAGCGGGTCAGATGCCACATTATGGCGCCAGGCAAAATAAAAGCGCTTGACTATACTGAGTGCTGTCCACTAACAGGAGGAATGACATGACCATTCATAAGAAAGGATCGGCCCATTGGGAAGGTGATATCAAAGGTAAAGGCACCGTCAGCACAGAGAGTGGCGTCCTGAATCAACAGCCCTACGGTTTTAACACCCGTTTTGAAGATAAGAAGGGTACTAACCCGGAAGAGTTGATTGGTGCAGCGCATGCAGCCTGTTTCTCAATGGCGCTGTCGCTGATGCTGGGTAATGCAGGACATACACCAGAAAGCATTGACACGACTGCCGATGTCTCGCTGGATAAAAAAGGTGAAGGCTTTGCCATTACCAAAGTCGCGCTGACCAGCACTATCGCTCTGCCGGGCGTGGATAAAGATAAATTTGATGAAATTATTCAGCAAGCCAAAGCAGGCTGCCCGGTTTCACAGCTGCTCAATGCTGAGATTACGCTGGATTATACGCTGAACAACTGATATGCCCTGCGAAACAGCACGGGTAATCGGAGTGCGCCTGCGGGCGCACTGTTGTTTCTGCTGTCAGGCATACTCTGTATCACAGAGTGACTGGCGAACGTGACGTGCGCTGCTACGCGCAATACGGAAAGCTTTACGCGGATCGCCCGCCACAAATTCAAATGTGGGTGAGTAATAAAAGGGTAGCCAGCCATCAAAGCCGCTCTCCCACTCCCAGCGCACCGGGCATGGCCAGAGAATTCCATCATACAAAATGTAATAAACCCAGCGTCCGGCAGGGCGACGGGGGCGCAATTTTTTCATGGGATTCACTACGATGCTAACGCGAAACAACCTCTATTTTGAACCTTAATGCTGCTGCTTGCAATGGTTTGGGTTAAAAAACGTACAGATTAATGATGGCATTAATGATTTAGCGATGCACTTCGCCACAGAGCAGAACCACATTAGGCCGCACTTTATGAATACGATTAGCCATCTGCTCGCAAGCCGTTTTTGTCGGATAAATACGCTCAGATACCGGCAGTGCATCGCAGGCATCATGCCCACAGGCACTTACTAATAAAACAAAACCAATCAGCATGATCAGGCTCCTTTCAACACCTTTGCGCAGATACGGGACAGGTAACTGTGTGTTCCTTTTATGCATCAGTATAGACAATTGACTTACAGGTCAATAAACAGGTCACGAAACAGCACAAGCGGCTTTTTTGCCCAAACGCTCGCAGGCAGGTTTACTCTCCATCCAAACAGGGCTCAATCTGGGCTAAACTGTGCAGTTGACCCTTTTAGTAAGTGAGAACAACATGTCTGAAATTGCCCACCCAGCCAGTAGTCCAAAACAGGCAGCACTGCAGCTGGTTATTGAGCTGGTACGTGCAGGTAAACTGAGCCCGCTGCATGGCGATGCCTCTAATATGATCTCTATTTATGAGCAGTTTAAACATCACTTCGAGACAGATAAGCAGAAAGAGTCTGCCCTCTCCTGACAGCTGTCGCGGTGATTACGCTCTAACCAGGACTGCAGAGTTGATCTCTGTATGTCCTGTTCTCTGCTGGCAGAGAATTTATACCGCAAAACAGCCTGCATTTATATAATAACCCTGCTTAACTATTTTCCTGCCGTTTATTTTACTGCTGCTGAGTTTTGATATTTCTCACACTTTCTTCATCCCGATATGAAACCGGTTGCAGAAAATCTTCGCTCTGTGTATTCGTTAATTAAAACCCATACACAGGAAGCGATCATGCCAAAAATTTTACTCTGCTGTGCCGCCGGAATGTCTACCAGTATGGTGGTACAGAAAATGGAAAAAGCAGCAAAAGTTCAGGGTATAGATGTTGAAATAAAAGCAGTTGGCATTGAAGAATTTAATGAAGAAATTCAGGGTGTTGATTGCTGTCTTCTGGGGCCGCAGATTAAATATAAGCTTGCTGATTTTGCTCCGGTTGCTCAACAGTTGAATAAACCTATTGCCGTGATAAATAGTATGGATTACGGCATGATGAATGGCGAAAAAATATTAGCAGACTCATTGAAACTTATCCGTACCTGAAATCCCCGCCAGTAAAAATAAATTTCCCGCCTGCATAGCAGATGTGCAGGTGAATTTACTTGTTGTCTGTTGCAAGGAGTCAGTCCATGAGCAGCATCAGCGAATCATTATTTGGCGTGATTGAAAATCGTATCAGTCCGTTTGCCGGTCGTCTCTCCAGTCAGCGTCACGTTATTGCTATCCGTGATGGGTTTATCGCCTCAATGCCGTTTTTGATTGTCGGTTCTTTTATGCTGTTGTTTGCTCATCCGCCTTTCTCAGCGGATAGCTCCTGGGCCTTTGCGCAGTGGTGGCTGGGCATGGTGAAAGCGCATGAAGCACAAATCATGATGCCCTATAACATGACCATGGGAATTATGGCGCTCTACATCACCAGCGCCATTGCCTATAACCTGGCCAACAGCTATAAGATGAACGGCCTTATGGCAGCCAGCCTGTCGCTGATGGCATTTCTGGTTGTGGCCGCTCCGCAGAGCGATAAGATGCTGCCGGTGGTGTCACTGGGCGGGGAGGGGATCTTTACCGCTATTCTGGTGGCACTGTTTGCCACAGAACTGATGCACTTTCTGCAGAAACATCATATCGGTTTTAAACTTCCGGAGCAGGTTCCTCCCAAAATCCGTCAATCATTTGATCTGCTGATCCCGATTATAGCGATCTTTCTCACCCTGTTTCCGCTTAGCCTCTGGGTACAGGCGCAGTTCGGTATGCTGCTGCCGCAGGCCATTATGGCTATTTTCTCGCCAGTTATCTCTGCCTCAGATTCGCTGCCTGCTGTGCTGATTGCGGTGCTGCTCTGCCATATGCTGTGGTTTGCTGGCATCCATGGCGCAGTAATTGTGGGGGGGATCCTTCAGGCCTTCTGGTTGACTAATCTGGGGCTGAATCAGCAGGCGCTCAATGCAGGAGAGCCTGTCAGCCACATTTTCATCGAACCTTTCTGGCAGTTCTTTATTGTGATTGGCGGGTCTGGCTCAACGATGGGGCTGGTGCTGCTCTATCTGCGTAGCCAGTCGGCGCATCTGCGCTCTATCGGCAAGTTAAGCGTTGTACCGAGTATGTTTAACATTAATGAGCCAGTGATTTTCGGCTCGCCGGTAGTGATGAATCCGATTCTGTTTATTCCGTTTCTGCTGGCACCCCTGGTGAATGCAACGATTGCCTGGACGGCAACCAAAACCCACTTTATCAGTCATGTGATCTCACTGGCACCCTGGACCACACCAGCACCGATTGGCGCGGCCTGGTCTACTGGCTGGGACTGGCGCGTTATTGTGCTGATTGCCGTGCTGGTCGCCATTGCCACCCTGATTTACTACCCCTTCTTTAAAATGTATGAGCGTCAATTGCTACTGCAGGAGCAGGAGCAGCTGGCTGCCGCTGCCCAACTGGCTAAGGAGTCATGATGGAGATGGATGAAACCACCGTAATGGAACTGATTATTCATGCGGGAGAGGCGCGGTCATGCGCGATGCAGGCGTTGCGTGCAGCACGCAACCAGGCGTGGAGTGAAGCAGACTTATTGCTTACCGCCGCGACTGAGGCTGCCAGAACGGCTCACAAGATTCAGACCGAACTTATCGGTGCCGATGAGGGCTGCGGCAAAATCCCGGTCAATCTGATTATGGTACATGCGCAGGATCATCTGATGAATGCCATGCTCTGCCGCGAACTGGCAGAAGAGATCATCCAGTTACGTCGTGAGCTGGCGACCCAACAGTAAGGAGCAGCTATGCAACATCAACCGCCAGGCAGATTTCCGCAGGGGTTTTTGTGGGGAGCCTCAACGTCAGCCTATCAGGTCGAGGGAGCGTGGAATGAGGATGGCAAAGGTGCATCCGTGATTGATCATGCGCACTTTCACGATGGCATCACCGATTTTACTGTCTGCAGTGACCACTATCACCGGTTTAAAGAAGATATCGCTTTGCTGGCTGAGATGGGATTGAAAACGTATCGTTTCTCGATTGCCTGGAGCCGGATCTATCCCGATGGCGACGGTGAGCTGAATGCGGCTGGCGTGGCATTTTATCAGCGGTTAATTGATGAGATCTGTCAGCACGGTATAGAACCACTGGTCACGCTTTACCATTTTGATTTGCCCTGGACGCTGCAGCAGGATGGCGGCTGGTCAAATCGCCGCACCGTTGCGGCATTTGAGCGCTTTGCCATCACCTGCTTTGACTATTATGGTCAGCAGGTGAAGCACTGGCTGACGATTAATGAACAGAACATGATGATTCTCAAAGGTGAGATTATTGGCACCTTGCCCGCGGGGAGCGGGGATGTGCAGCGCACGCTTTACCAGCAAAACCACCATATGATGCTGGCACAGGCGCGGGCGATGATCGCCTGCCATCAGCGACTGCCTCAGGCAAAAATTGGCCCGGCACCGAATATCTCCTGTATCTATGCCGCCAGTTCAAAGCCAGAAGATGTACTGGCCGCAGATAACTTCTCTGCGATTCGCAACTGGCTCTATCTCGATCTGGCGGTGCATGGTCGCTACAACGCGGTGGTCTGGGCATTTCTGCAGCAGCGTGGCTGGCTGCCTGCGATTGAAGCGGGCGATATGGCGACAATTGCCGCAGGTAAGCCCGATTTTATCGCATTCAACTACTACGCCTCAGCTACCGTCAGCGCCGATCTGCCTGATGCAGATCAGGGCGCATTAAACAGTAAACAGCGGGCGGATCAGCAGATGGCGGGCATTGATAAAACCGTTTATGTCGGCTGTAATAATCCGCATCTGCAGCAAAATCAGTTTGGCTGGTATATCGATCCGGTGGGATTCCGTATCACTGCCCGGGAAATCTATGCACGCTATGCACTGCCGCTTATCGTTACAGAAAATGGTCTCGGCGCGTTTGATACGCTGGAAGCGGATAACAAAGTGCATGATGATTACCGTATCGCCTATCTGCGGACGCATCTGCAGCAGCTGCAGCTGGCGATTGCGGATGGCGTTGAGCTGTTTGGCTACTGTCCATGGTCCGCGATTGATCTGGTCAGTACTCACCAGGGGATCAGTAAACGCTACGGCTTTATCTATGTAAATCGCGATGAGCACGATTTAAAAGATCTGGCACGCTATCGCAAAAAGAGCTTTTTCTGGTATCAGCAGTTGATCGCCAGCAACGGTGCCACGCTTGATGAGACGGTCAGCTACTGAGAGCCTGACGCTGGTCCGTCTGCAACAGAAGCACGCTCTATCAGCCGCCCGCTAAAGGGCGGCAATACCTTAACCGGTTCTCCTTCCAGCATCGCGACCAGCTGCGCGAGAGTATGCTGGATCATCCCGGCAACCGGCACATGAACCGTGGTCAGCGGCGGCAGAAAAAACGCAGCCATACTGATATCATCAAAACCCACCAGCGAGACATCCTGCGGAAGCCGTTTACCCGCCGCTGAGAGTGCCTGAGCCGCTCCCATTACCATATCGTCATTGCTGGCCATGAGGGCACTGAAGGTTACATTTGCTGCAAGCAGCTGCTGCGCTGCCAGCTGACCACTCTGTGGTGTCCAGGCGCCCTGAGCAACGCGCGCCGGTTCAAAAGGCAGCTGATGCGCCGCCAGCGCCTGCTGGTAGCCCGCCAGCCGCGCTGCGGCAGTGGGTGAGTCCGGTAGTCCGGTAATAAACGCGATATCGCGATGACCGCGTTTAATCAGATAGCTTACGGCGTCAAAGGTATTTTGCTGATGCGTAGCCCAGACACACTGTTCTGCATATCGGGTTAGCTGGCGATTGACCACCATAATCGGGATGGTGTGTTGTTCAATCAGCGCTTCCAGTGCGGCAGTATCAAGAAAGCGCGGATAGATAATAATGGCATCACAGCGCAGATCGAGCAGAAACTCAATTGCTGCGCGTTCATCATCGGCGCTGGTTTTACCATCAGCGAGGATCAGCTGACGACCATATTGATTGGTCAGTGTGGCGGTCTGATAAAGAAGTTCGCTGAAATAGGGGCCATTAAACAGCGAGTGGGTCACAATTAATCCAATATTTTGTGACTTCTGTGTCGCAAGGCTGCGTGCCAGCAGGTTAGGGCGATAGCCCGTCTCTTCAATTGCCTGAAAGACTCGCTGCTGTGTTGCCTTGCTGACGTAACGGGTACCTGCCAGTACGCGCGACACCGTTGCCTTTGAGACGCCAGCTTTACGCGCTACATCCAGCATTGTAATCATCTGACCGTCCATCGCTTCTCAGTTTATCAACACTATATTACCTGAAAAATTTATCTGGCAGGCAGCAGGAGTGGCAAAGAGTGAAGCCGGTCAGGCAAAGAACCAGGCAGGCAGAATGGCAATCAGATTATTTAGCGTATGCAGAAAGATCGGCAGCGCCAGATTATTGCTGCGCAGACGCGCATAGCAGAGCAGCAGCGAAAAGAGTGTCAGGGCGACCAGTGTTTCCCAGTGTACATACTGTGTATGCAGAGCGGCAAAGAGCAGCGAGGTCAGCAGCATACAGGCAAAGCGGCTGCGGGGTGCCCACAGCAGGAACGCCTGCAGTAAAAAACCGCGAAACAGCACCTCCTCAAACACGGGTGCCAGCAGTACTGCGGTCAGCAGCAGGATCAGCATGGAATTACGCCCCTGCTGGCTCTGTTCGATCAGCCATCCTTCCGGCTGCAGAAACTGAGTCTGCGCAACCATCAACAGAAACAGTGCGCCAATAAACAGCAGCGTCTGCATCGGGCGCAGTGTTCCCAGCGGAATATCGTTACGCCGCTGGCAGTAAAAACGATAGAGCGGATAGATCACCGCAAACTCAAACAGGCAGAGCACCGGCACCAGCAGGCCATTACTGCGTAACGTGCCATAGTTGGGAAAAAGCGTAATCAGCATCGTCACAAGATAATAGATAATAAAGCAGCCCGCATAGAACAGGGTTAGGGTGACTTTATCGGATTGGGTATCCATAGGCGACTCAGCGGGCAGAGGAGCAGGCATAGTAGCAATGACACCAGATGCTGTCGAGTTACACGCCTGCACATTTCAGTGCTGCGCGGGATTTGCAGAAAAAGCCGGGGAGCGGCGCGACAGGGTAATTGCTCAGCGCCCGGTTGCATTTTTTGTTTATCAGTTGCGAACAATCTCAGAGATGTTGGCAATATGGCGCATTTCTGGCAGAAAGACGCAGCTTTACACAACAGGCTATTTCGCACGGGCAGAGGGGTTTGCTACTCTCAGAAGCGAGATTATTAACGTTATCCAGGAGGAGATAGTTGTGACCTATTATGGAAAAGCGCTGCTGCTTACCGCGATTATGGCATTGAGTGCCTGTCAGATGGGCGATAAAAAGAGCGCCCAGGCTGCGGCCAGTGTCGATCCGGAAACCGATCAGTGTGGTGCATCGCAATACCAGCATTTTGTTGGTCAGCCGCTGAGTGCACTCAGCAGTCAGCAATTTACCAGCAAAGTACGGGCTATTCCGTGGAATGGTGCGGTTACGATGGACTTTAATCTGCATCGTCTGAATTTTATGGGCGATAAAGAGGGCAACATCGCCCGCGTTTATTGCGGCTGATACAAAAAGCGCATTGTATTGTCATCAGGCTGTCATGCCGTGCGGCGAAGATACTCTGGCAAACAGAGAGATTATCGTCACAAAGATATGCAATGCTCGTCTTGTTTCTTCCCGCTGCGGCGGGAATTTTTTTACTCGCCGCGCTGTCAGATCGAGGAGTGATGATGAAAAAGCTGTTGAGTTGTGTGCTATTTGCTCTCTCTGCGCCACTGGTTCACGCCTCTGATGCCGCAGCCTGGCAGCAAAATGAGATGCAGCGCCAGCGTGCCTGCCTGCTGGCCAGCACGCTGGCGCAGACGAAAATAGTGGGTAAACCAGTACTCTTTGATGACAGCACTGGTTTTGATGCGCTGCTGCTCGAAGGGCGTTATCCGCAAAAGCAGATGAAAAATCGCATCGGGCGCGAGCTCTGCCTCTATCATCGTGCAAGTGGCAGAGCTGTTGTCAGTGAAGCCGATCATCTGCGCGCAACGCAGTAAGCCGCCGGATTGTCAGACGGGTGAATCATTGCCCAGCAACTGTGTGAGCAGCGCCCGATAACTCTGTAGTCGCTTTTCGTCACCCTCAAATTCGAGCTTCTCAATGACCCGCGCCACTACTGCTTTGCTGGTGGCGGGCTGACCATCTTCCATCAGCTCACGCATGATAGCTGCCAGCAGGTCGCTTTCATGCGGCAGATGCCAGGCAGGCGTATTGAAATAGTCAGTGATCGCGCGACTGGCGCTGTCAGGATAGGTTCTCATAGCTAACCTCCACAGAGACAACACAGCATGCCGCCTGGTCTGCAGGCGGCAGAAGTGAAACCTGAGCGTATCAGCATCGTCGCAGAGGATGGCTGCGCATCTGGTTGCTTTTTAAACATAGATGCGCGGCAGTGGCTTGTCAGTAACGTTTAGTCATATTTTTTCACATTTGCAGGTCACGCTGCTGCAGCGTCAGCGTAACCTGCCAGCGCTGCTGCGTCAGCAGAAATTCAGGGCTGACGCTTGGACTCCAGGAGTCATCACCGCCTACTCCCATATGAAAGCCATCCAGATGCAACCAGCAGCCAGCTTCAGGCTGCAACAGATGACGATGCGAGGTATCTCGCAGCTGCTCCAGGCTGTAGCGACTCAGTGAAAATGCGAAGTCGCCGCTTACCTGCCAGCTGCCGCTGTTGAGCTGCCGCGTGCCGCAGCGCAGACCGTTTTCCCCAGGGAATACATAGGGCGTTGTCAGTTCAGCCAGCGGCAGCTGCCAGCGCGAAAATTGTGCGGCCAGCTGGCGATCGGGATAGTTTTCATGAGGCCCCAGTCCCAGCCAGCTAACCTGCTCTGGCTGCTGCGCAAGCTGACAGCGCCAGCCAATACGTGCCGGAGGAACCAGGCCGGGTGCCTGTTCCACGCTTAATGAGAGGGTCAGCTCTCCCTGTGTATCGATAAAATAGCGCTGATGGCTGATAAAGCAGGTACGCTGCTGCGCCTGCCACTGGTGCCAGATCTCAATCTGAACACCCTGCGTCAGATTATCAGTCTGTATCGCCAGCACTACCGGCTCCAGTACGTCGTAGCCGGCACGCTTCCAGCGCTCAACCCAGGCATTGGGATCAACGTTTGCCGCTTCGCTGGTACCGATATCGTTATCGATGGGCGCCCGAACAAAGCAGAGCTGTAGCGGCGTCAGCAGGGTTTCCTGTTTATCGACCCACCACTGAACCAGCTCACCGCTATGGCGTGAGAAACGCCAGCGCTGTTGAGGCAGGACAACCTCAATCTCATCCTGCTGTATCAGCAACTGTGGCGCGTGCTCACCCTTAACCGGCAGACGCAGCGGCAGCGCGGCGGGCAGTTGCCACTGATCCCACGCCACACGAGTGTTAGCGTCCGACCAGGCGGTAGCCTCTGGCTGACAGACCTCCACATTAAGCCATGCCGCATCCTGCAGGCCCGGCGGAATCTCAACCATCAGCTGGTAGGTTCCCTGAGGCGGGATATCCAGCGTAATCTCTCCCGCTGCTACCGGTTCGCCATTTTGCTCAATAGACCAGCGCAGCTGTTCGTTATCAGTATGCCGGAACAGATATTCACTGCGGACAGTGATTTTTCCCGGCTGACTGGCATCATGTTCAAAGCAATAAAACTGCTGCGCACGCTGTGCTTCAAACAGTGCCGGATGGGGCGAACGGTCGGCATAAACCAGCCCGTTCATACAGAACTGGCGATCGTTGGGGGTATCACCAAAGTCGCCGCCATATGCCTGCCATGCTGCTCCGTCGCGATCATAACGGGTCAGACTCTGATCGGCCCAGTCCCAGACAAAACCACCCTGCAGGCGCGGAAACTGACGAAATGCCTGCCAGTATTTGGCAAAGCCGCCAAAGCTATTGCCCATTGCGTGCGCGTATTCACAGAGGATTAATGGACGTTGCTCACCTGGCAGTCCAATCCACTTTTTCAGTGACCATTTTGGCACGGCAGGGAAGGGCTGATCCTGATCAACGCGTGCATACATCGGGCAGATAATATCGGTTGCAGAGGTGTTGGCACCGCCCCCCTCATACTGTACCGGACGCGTTGGATCGCTGCTTTTAATCCACTGATAGAGGGCATCATGTGTGCTGCCATGCCCTGATTCATTACCCAGTGACCAGATAATGATGCAGGCATGGTTACGATCGCGCTGTACCATACGCGTCACGCGTTCGCTGAAAGCGGCAAACCAGCGTGGATCGTCAGAGAGCCGGTTCATCGGCTGCATTCCATGCGTTTCAATGTTCGCCTCATCAACGACATAGAGTCCGTAACGATCGCACAGGCGATACCAGAGCGGATGGTTAGGATAGTGCGCACAGCGTACCGCGTTGAAATTATGCTGCTTCATCAGCTCGATATCGCGGCGCATGCTCGCTTCATCCACCACCTGACCACGTTCCGGATGGTGCTCGTGACGGTTTACACCCCGGATTAGCAGTGGCTGACCATTCAGACAGAGCTGGCCCTGTTCAATGGTGACGCGGCGAAAACCCACATCAAAGGCTTCCACATCCACTACCTGCTGGTGCTCATCCAGCAGTGTAACCACCGCACGATAGAGAGCAGGGATCTCTGCGCTCCAGAGCTGTGGCTGCGTAATCGGCAATATCATGAGCGCACGCTCGGGATAGTGTCCGCGCTCATCGATAATAGCGCTGCCTGGCGCCTGCTCCATCTGCCCGATACAGCTCTGATCCTGCCACAGGCTGACACGGAGACGACAGCCCGCCAGCGCAGTGCGCTCGCCTTCCAGCTTCACCTTTACGCGCAGATCGCCGCGCAGATATTCCGGGCTAAGGGCGGTTTCGATCTGCACGTCTGCCAGGCGGGTATCAGGCTTATGCAGCAGCGTCACATCACGAAAAATGCCGCTCATACGCCACATATCCTGATCTTCCAGATAGCTGCCGTCACTCCAGCGCAGCACCATGACTGCCAGGCGATTTTTTCCTGTCTGTAGCACAGCGCTGAGATCAAATTCAGCAGGCAGGCGGCTATCCTGCGAGTAGCCGACCCAGTGGCCATTACACCAGACAAAAAAGGCGGAGTTAACGCCATCAAAAATAATTCGCGTCTGACCCTGCTGCAGCCACTGTTTATCAACCCGGAAAGTGAGCGAGTAACAACCGGTTGGATTCTCATGCGGTACAAAAGGAGGATCAACCGGGATCGGATACTGTACGTTGGTGTAAATCGGTGCATCATAGCCATGTAGCTGCCAGTTGGCTGGTACCGGTAGCGCCGCGGCGTCTGGCAGGTCCTGTAGCAGCCAGCTCTGCGGTACCGCTTCCGGCTGAGTAAAATAGCTGAACTGCCACTGGCCATTTAGCGACTGCAATGACGGCGAAGGGCGATCGTCGCGTGCTTCCTGCTCATTGCGCCAGCTGGCAAAGGGAGGGTGGGTATCAAGTCGTTGCAGACTGGTAACGACCGGGTTTTCCCAGTCACGACGTGCCAGAATATCGGCCAGAGAGAGAGAAGGAGTCATGATTATATCTCGCAAAATGTAATGCGCTCACATTGATGCAAAATTCATCAACTGTAAAGGGGGGGGAAGCTAAGCTGGTGCAGAAAATGTTGGCAATGTGAGGTGCGACACATCAGCAAAACGTTTCGCTTTTACACATTGAATTGTTACGCTTTTTTGTTGCCTTTTTATTCGCTGAATGCAGGAAAATCACTTGTTCTGTTCTTCTGCTAAATGTTAACGTCAGCACACCTTCCCTTTTCGGGTTCACTGCATGAAAAACCTGATAGCTGAACTCCTGGTTAAACTGGCAGAAAAAGAAGAGGCGTCAAAAGATCTGGTCATTCAGGTAGAGGCGCTGGAAATTGTGCTGACTGCGCTATTGCGACAACTGGAACTCTCGCAGCGTAATGAGATCGCCAGTGCAATTGAAAATGCTCTCTCGTCTGCTGCACCGCTGGCGCACCATGACGATGCTGAGCGGCTGCGCAACTATATTGAGAGGTTGCTCAAACATCCTCGTTGTTAGCGTGGCAATTTTCGCTCGCTGGCGTATTCCGTGCCAGGCTATCAAAGCAACCCTTACACGGAGATTCTGGCAATGAAATCCTCTCTACTGATTGTTATCAGCGCCACGTTGCTATTGGCTGCCGGTAGCGCCACGGCCGCCGAAAAAACGCCTCAGCAGGCAAAAATGGCACACTGTAACCAGCTCGCGGGTACACAAAATCTTAAAGGCGATGCGCGCAAAACCTTTATGAGCGACTGCCTGAAAAAAGAGAGCAAAACCGGCAATATGACACCACAGCAGCTGAAGATGAAAAGCTGCAACAGTGCGGCTGGCGAAAAGAACCTGAGCGGCGATAGCCGTAAAGCGTTTATGAGCAACTGCCTGAAAAAGAGTGCCTGACGCTAAGCGACCTGCGGGTCGCTTTTTTACAGATTGCGCTCTGTGGCTGGCGCACTGATTGCTAAATACTTACAATTCGATTACATAAACTCTCATTCGGAATTATCCTCATATTTCGGTCACTATTCTGTGTCCGAAACATATCAACGTGCAACATAAGGAACCTGTTGTATGATCGCTGCGATCATTCTTGGCATTTTTGTAATCAGCGTGATTTACGCGCACTCGCGTGGTGTGGAAAAGCAGAAATTTTCACGGCAACTCTTTGACCACTCTACATTTATGGCGCCCATCAATATATTTATGACGGGCCTCTCTGCATTACCGCGTAAGCAGCCCTACTTTTCACCCGAGGCATTTCCTGAGCTACAGGAGCTCACGCAAAACTGGCAGGTGATCCGCGATGAAGCTATTCGTTTGCAGGATCATATTAAAGCGGCAAAGAGCCACAACGATGCGGGCTTTAATACTTTTTTTAAGCGTGGCTGGAAACGTTTTTATCTTAAATGGTATGGCGAGGCGCATCCTTCGGCACGTGAACTCTGTCCGGTAACTACCGCGCTGGTGAGTAAAATCCCAGGCGTAAAAGCAGCCATGTTTGCTGAGTTGCCTGCGGGCAGCCATCTGGGTAAGCACCGCGATCCCTATGCCGGATCGGTGCGTTACCATCTTGGCCTGCAGACACCCAATGATGACCGCTGCTTTATTGAGGTGGATCGTCAGCGCCACAGCTGGCGCGATGGCGAAGCGGTGATCTTCGATGAAACCTATGTGCACTGGGCGCAGAATCAGAGTGAGCAGACGCGCATTATTCTGTTCTGCGATATTGAACGTCCGATGAAATGGCGCTGGGCTCAGGCAGTTAACCGCTGGGTGGGCTCATCGCTGATGTCTGCAGCAGCATCGCCAAATGATGAAAACGATCACACCGGCTTTCTGAACCGAATTTTTAAATATGTCTATGCGCTACGCGATGCCGGTCAGAATCTGAAAAAGCGTAATCGTCGTCTCTACTACTGGGTAAAACATGGGCTGATTACTGCAATTTTTGCTGCAATTATTGTTCCCAGCCTGTTTTTCTGATTAGCCAGTTCCGAAATTAAAAGCGGCAGATAATCATAAAGTTAGCTGCCGCGTGCACGATTTTTCCCGCCAATTTCTCACGCTTTGCCACACTTACCTCTTACAGAACGTTGTGGTTCTGCTGACTAAAAATAATACAGGAGCAATCTGTGAGCTACCAATCTGTCGTGGATATTAATGCGCTGGCGCAGCAGCAGCCTGTGCCATTCAGCGTAGGTGATACCGAAATTATTCTGATTCGGGAAGGTGAAGAGGTGCGGGCATTTCAGGCTAAATGTCCACACGCTGGTGCACCGCTGGCAGAGGGAGCAATCTGCGATGGCAGACTGGTCTGTCCGTGGCATAAAGCCGCTTTTCAGCTGCAGGATGGAAAGATGTGCGAGCCGCTGGCGCTGGCCAATCTGCAGCGTTATCCGGTACGGATTGAGCAGGGAAAAGTACTGGTCAGTCTGCAGCCGCAACCTGCTGCAACAGCAGCAGCTGATTCAGATGAATCATCAACCTGTGTGATCCTGGGTAACGGAGCGGCGGGAAGCGCGGCTATCTGGACCCTGCGCGATGCTGGCTTTAGCGGACGCATCATTCGCATTGAGCGGGAAGCTGCTGCACCCTATGATCGTACTGCACTCAGCAAGTTTGTACCCGCCGGCAATATGGCGATTGATGAGGTGCCTGCACTGCTAACAGAGGAGATACTGGCAGAGACTGAGCTGCTGCAGGATGATGTCGTAGAGCTACAGGCGCGGGCGCAGACGCTGATCCTGAAAAGTGGTCAGCATGTAAAATTTGATCGACTGCTGCTGGCAACAGGCGGCGTGCCGCAGTCGCTGGATATTCCCGGCCGCGATCTGGCCGGCGTCCACCTGCTACGTTCGCTTAACCAGGCTGAAGCACTGCTAAACGAGGTCGATGCCAGGCAACAGCTGGTGATTATCGGCAACAGCTTTATTGGGCTGGAGGTGGCTGGCGCTCTGAAAACGCGGGGTGTGGACGTCACTGTGGTGGCGCGTCAGCCGCTGCCATTTGTCACACTGTTTGGCGAAGAGATTGCTCAGCACTTTCGCAAGCTGCATGAAGATAAAGGCGTGACCTTTATCTCCGGTGAGCCTGAAGCGCTGGAGGGAAGTGATGCAGTAACAGCTGTTCGTCTGAAAGGAGGAGAGGCGCTGGCAACCCGGCTGGTGCTGCTGGCGACCGGAAGTGCGCCCGCCACGGCGTTTATACACGACTTAGCACTGCAAAAAGATGGCAGCCTGCTGACTGACAGCCAGCTACGCACTGCAGAAAATATCTGGGTTGCGGGCGATATTGCAACCTACCCCGGTGCGCAAGGCCCGCAGCGGATCGAGCACTATCGCGTGGCGCAACAGCAGGGTCGGACAGCGGCGCTGAACATGCTGGGCAGGGCGATCGACTATGATCGTGTGCCATTTTTCTGGACTGCTCACTATGGCACGCGCTATGAGTATCTGGGCCATGCGGAGGAGTGGGATGATTATCATCTGTTTGGCTCCCTCGACGATCAGCAGTTTATTGCGTTCTACTGTCAACAGGGGAACATCGCAGCGGTCTGTTCGGCCGGCATGTACAAGCTGACCGCAGTACTGGTGGAAACGATGCAGCAGCCAGTGACGCTGGAGCAGGGCATAGCGCTCTACAAACAATATCAGCAGCAGTAGCAGCAGCGCGCTCCCGGCGGGGGAGCGCGTATTCTCTGTCAGGCTTTGCTCAGTGTCTGCGATTTCGCCATGCACTGTTGCATCGCTTTCATCACTGCGGCACGAAAACCGTGCTCCTCCAGCGCTTTTACCGCTTCTATGGTTGTGCCGCCCGGCGAGCAGACCTGATCTTTGAGTTCGGCCGGATGTTTGCCGGTCTCAAGCACCATAGTGGCTGCACCTTTTACCGCCTGCGCGGCAAACTCATAGGCCTGGGCACGCGGCATCCCCCCCAGCACCGCAGCGTCTGCCATCGCTTCGATAAAGACAAAGACATATGCAGGCGCTGAGCCGCTGACGCCGACAACAGCATGGATCAGTTTTTCGCTGACCACGGCAGCTTTGCCAAAGCTTGCAAACATCGCGACGACTTCATCAACTTCCTGCTGCTCTACCAGCACATTAGGGGTGACTGAGGTCATTCCCTCACCGACCAGCGCAGGCGTGTTCGGCATTACGCGTACAATTTTGCGATCGTATCCCAGTACGCCTGCCAGAGCGTCAAGCGTGACGCCAGCTGCAATAGAGACCACCAGCGCATCTTTTTTCAGCACGCCAGCCAGCTCTTTCAGCACTTTAAGAATAGCGTCTGGTTTTACGGCACCAAACAGGATATCAGCCTCACGCGCCAGCACCTCAGCGCTCTCAGCGGCAGTGATGCCATGCTGTTGCGCCATAGTCTGATTAGTGCTCTCTTTGCGATCCCATACCAGAATATTCGCCGGGGCAATCAGCCCGCTATTGACCAGCCCGCCGATAATCGCCTGAGCCATATTACCGCAGCCAATAAATCCGATTTTTTTCTCCAGCATCGCTCTATCCTTTATATAGTGGGTTTCTCTGAGAGCTAGCTTACGTCAGCGACGATGAATAACAAGCTATGGTGAAATATCGTTTGCCTTTCCTGAGCAGCACGGCAAGATCACGGCTGTTATCGCTTATCAGGAAACAACTATGTCGATCTGGGTTGATGCTGACGCCTGTCCGGTAGTCATCAAAGAGGTGCTGTACCGGGCCGCTGAACGCGCCAAAATCACCGTGACCTTTGTGGCGAATCAGCCGTTACGTGTGCCGCCCTCACCGTGGCTGAAAACGCTGCAGGTGTCAGCTGGTTTTGATGTGGCAGACAACGAGATCGTCAGGCGGGTAGCGCCAGGCGAGCTGGTTATTACCGGAGATATTCCGCTGGCAGCAGAGGTGCTGGAGAAGGGCGCGGCCGCGCTGAATCCGCGTGGCGAACGCTATTCATCAGATACTATTCGTCAGCGCCTGACAATGCGCGATTTTATGGAAACCCTGCGCGCCAGCGGGATACAGAGTGGCGGCCCGGCGGCGCTAAGCCCGCGTGACCGCCAGCAGTTTGCTAATGAGCTGGATAAGTGGCTGCGTCAGCGCTGATTAAACAAAGCTGTCATCGTCGTCAAACCCACCGCTGTCGAAATCATTCAGTCCGGCGTTGTCAGCGAAGCTGTTATTATCCCAGCTGCTATTCTCATTGAGAAATGCGTTATCGCTGTCGTTGCCGTTAAAGGTATTGAGATTGTCATCTACCTGCGGCAGTGGTGGCTCGTTAATAATATTAACAATCTCTTCCGGCTGTGAGTGATGAAACATGCTGGTCAGCATATTGGCCATGACCACACCGCCAGCTACACCGGCCGCTGTCTGTAGCGCACCGCCGAGAAATCCGGTGCCGCGTGCGGCTGGCTGCTGTGGCTGCGCGTACTGTGGCGGCGCGGAATTCCAGCCGCTCTGCTGCTGAGATTGCTGCTGCTGTGGCTGCTGCTGGCGTGAGCCGCCGCCAAACAGGCTGGAAAGAAAGCCGTTACTCTGCTGGGGAGCCTGCTGCTGTTGCTGCGCCTGCGCCAGCTGACCTTCAAGCGCAGAAACCTGCGCGTTGAGCTTTTTCAGCGCCGCTTCCTGAATCAGGATCGCCTGCGCCATATAGTAGGGCGCATCGGGCTGCTGGTGTAAATGCTGGCGGATAAGCTGTTCAGCACCCGCATCACGAGCTCCGCTCTGGCTTTCAGCCTGTTTTATCCGGTTAAACAGGCTCTCGATTAACTGCTGTTCCTGACTCTGCATAATAAACCTCCATTGGCTATAGAACTACTATATGGGAGCCAGGGGGCGGAAAGTAAATCACTCACGTGGTAAGCAAATGTTGCCCGCATTTACAGCGCTATACATGCACAAAATACGCGTTATTTTTGTTTGTTATTTCAATAAAATAACCAAAACGTTGCCTCAGTTGCGCGTATTTCGTGCTTTGAAACTGGCTGATAAAATAAAATCCAGGTATTATGCGACGCATTATTGACCTGATGACCTTGCCCGCGCGGCAGAGCACGGCGGAGAATGAGCCACAATGTCATTACCCATCTATCTGATCGGCGCCCGCGGATGCGGCAAAACCACTGTTGGTCAGGTTCTGGCCCGGACGCTGGATTACAGCTTCAGCGATACCGATTACCATCTGCAGCAAAGTGTGCAGCGCAGCGTTGCGGAGATTGTTGCCAGCGAGGGCTGGGAGAGTTTTCGGGCACAGGAAACTCAGGCACTGCATGCTGTGACGGCACCCGCAACGGTGATTGCGACCGGTGGCGGCATGGTGCTCGCTGAAGTAAATCGCCGCTATATGCGCGACCACGGTCATGTTATCTGGCTCAGTGCGCCAGCCGATGCGCTGGCGAACCGGCTACAGCAGCAGCCAAAAGCCGCACAACGCCCTACGCTTACCGGCCAGCCTATTGCCGAAGAGATGAGCGAAATCCTGCGTGAACGCGCGCCGCTCTATCAGCAGTGTGCTCACTATCAGGTAGATGCAACGCAGGCGCCTGAACAGGTCGCTCTGCACATTGTTCATCTGCTGGCGCAGGCGCGCGCCAGTTAATCACTGTTCGGAAAATTCCCGCTTTACTGGCATTGATCCTCTTTTGTCTATACTTAGCTACAGGCAGCGGGGCAACTCCTGCCCTGTGGAATATCAACCAGAGAGGGAAAACAATGGCATCCAGACCGCCCTATCCGCGTGAAGCCCGTATTGTTGCTGTTGAAAAAGGGCCTGAAGGCAAAACTGTTACCTGGTATGAGCTTCGTGCCGACCACCCGCGAGAGAATACGCTAATCAGCGAGCATAAATCTGAGCAGGAAGCTCAGGATGCAAAAGATCGCTATGAGGATCTGGAAAAAGAGTAACCGTGACGGGCAGGGATGCCGGTTGTCATTGAGCAACCGCTGTGCGCTGGTGGATACTATTAATTTGCGTGACACCCCGACCGCTTCCACTGTAATCTGCTGATAACCTTACTATGCTGCGAGGAAAAAGCATGCTTAATGTCAGTGATTATTTCGATGGAAAAGTGAAATCGATCGGGTTCGACAGCGTGACCATTGGCCGTGCCAGCGTCGGTGTTATGGCTGAAGGGGAATATACCTTTGGCACCGGTCAGCCAGAAGAGATGACGGTAGTAAGTGGCGCATTAAAAGTATTGCTGCCCGGTGAAGTTGAATGGAAATGGTATGAAGCAGGTACGATTTTCAATGTCCCTGGCCATAGTGAATTTCATCTGCAGGTGGCAGAACCCACTTCATACCTCTGTCGTTACCTGTAACTGACAATACAGGAGCTGCACCCCATCAGGCTGCAGCTTCCTGATACCCCTAACGTTTCGCTTCGCCGCCCAATGCTTCAGTCAGACTGGCGATCAGTGCTGCCAGCTCACTGGTCATCAGAATAAAATCAGCGTCAAAGCGCTGAGCGAAATCATCGCGGTCAATATCGTCATTCTGTTCACGCAGTGTATCGCTGAACTTCAGACGTTTTACTGAACCGTCATCAGCAATCACAAACTGAATGCGCTCCTGCCACTCCAGTGCCAGCTTAGTGACCACTTTGCCTGCTTCAATATGATTGGCTATCTCATCAGAGATCAGATCCTGTTTCTTACAGCGGATCACACCACCCTCTTCCAGCAGCGCTTTCAGTTCCGCCTCATCCATCAGGGCAAAGCCTGCTGGCAGATCGCCGCCGCGTACCCATGTGGTCAGCGTCAGCTCAATTGGATTCTCCATCGTCAGCGGTACTACCGGCAGCGAGCCGAGACTTTTACGCAGCAAGGCCAGCGTATCTTCTGCTTTTTTGGCACTGGCGCAGTCCACGACAATCAGGTTATTAACCGTGTCAATCCACATAAATGTCTGGCTGAGGCGGCTGAACGCGCGCGGTAGCAGGCTGTGCAGCACCTCATCTTTAAGTGAATCTTTCTCTGTTTTTTTCAGCTTGCGGCTCTGCTCAGCCTCCAGCTTCTCAATTTTGGCGTCCAGCGCCTGCTTAACCACTGGTGAGGGCAGAATTTTCTGTTCGGTACGCGCGCAGATCACGATCTGACCATTTACCTCATGGGTCAGCGCCTCTCCACGATTTCCCATAGGCGATACCCAGCCGGTTTTCGCCATATCCTGGCTACCGCACGGCGTAAATGTAAAGGCATCAAGCTGTTTTTCCAGATCGTCTGCGGATAGGGGAATCTCACGATTCAGACGATAAACCATCATATTTTTAAACCACAACATCAGGGTTCCTTACCGTGGGTGCGATCGGGCGCACAAGTCTCAAACAGGGAGCGCGCATGATAGCGAAACATGCGCCGGGTTTCATTGCCTTTCCCTGATGACGCCTCTACTGTATTTTCATCCCATAACACAATGAGGAATACCCCGTGCGTATCGGTATCGATTTAGGCGGCACCAAGATAGAGGTTATTGCCCTTTCAGATGAGGGTAGTCAGCTATTTCGTCATCGGGTCAATACACCACGTGATGACTACGCGGCAACCGTTCAGGCCATAGCAGATTTAGTCACGCTGGCAGAAAAGGAAACCGGAGAGCGGGGTAGTGTAGGTATCGGGATCCCGGGGTCCATTTCACCTTATTCACAGCGGGTTAAAAACGCCAACTCAACCTGGCTGAATGGTCAGCCGCTGGATAAGGATCTGGCGCATGCGCTGCAGCGCGAGGTGCGTATCGCTAACGATGCAAACTGTCTGGCGGTTTCTGAGGCAACCGACGGTGCCGGAGCGGGTCAGCCGCTGGTTTTTGCGGTGATCATTGGCACGGGTTCCGGTGCCGGCATAGCGATTAACGGTGAGTCACGTATTGGCATGAACGGAAATGCTGGTGAGTGGGGACATAATCCGCTGCCGTGGATGGATGCGGATGAGCAGCGTTTTCAGCAGGAGGTTCCGTGCTACTGTGGCCTGAGCGGGTGTATTGAAACCTTTGTTTCCGGCACAGGCTTCGCCAGAGATTATCAGCGGCTTAGTGGTCAGGCGTTAAAAGGCGCAGAGATTATGCGACTGATTGAGCAGCACGATCCGGTGGCGGAACTGGCAATGAGCCGTTATCAGCAGCGGCTGGCAAAAGCGCTGGCTCAGGTGGTCAATCTGCTTGATCCCGACGTTATCGTGCTTGGCGGCGGCATGAGCAACATTGATCAGCTCTATCAGACGCTGCCCGCACTCATGAAGCCCTGGGTATTTGGGCGTGAGTGCGAAACGCCGATACGCAAAGCGGTACATGGTGACTCCAGCGGGGTGCGCGGCGCAGCATGGCTCTGGCCGCTGGCGGAGTGATCTGCGAAAGGTATTGCTTCCGGCATGCTGCTGCTGGCTGTGTGCCGGTGTGATATCAGACTTTATGCGGGGCGAAACCAAACCATGCCGGTTGCGATTGATCGGGCGGGGGCGGCAGATCGGTTGAGTGCGCAATCAGCTGCCAGGCGCGCAGACAGAGTGCTTCATCGCCCTGCGTCTGCGTGACTGCGAAGCGTCCGCTGCGCTGCCACTCCAGCCGTAACCAGCACTGCTGCCCGGCGTAGTGAGCCGCGTCACGAAACTGCTGGTTGAGCTGATGCTGGATATGGCGCGTCCAGTCGCACGAGGCGCTATGCGGTGCCTGCTCTGGCTGACACAGGTTTGTCAGCGCCGCAGGCGGTACGGCTGACGGAGTGGCACAGCCAGCCAGCGTCAGCGCCGTCAGCAGCAGAAACGCGGCTGTGGTGATCGATGTGATTCTCATAGGGCAACCTGCAAACGAAGTATGCAGCCTGAGTCTACTCACTGTCCGGCAGAAAGCTATGGCATTTCTCTGACTCACAGGAAAACCAGAATCAGTCGCATTCTACGCGCCGGGCAGTTGCAGTTTGCTGTAGCCAAGGCCATTCATTTTACGCACCCGGATCTGAACCGGAATACGTTCTTTCATCGCCTCAACATGACTGATGACGCCAATAGTTTTTCCGCTGGCGTTGAGCGCATCCAGCGCATCAAGTGCAGTATCGAGTGTCTCTGCATCCAGGGTGCCAAATCCCTCATCCAGAAACAGTGACTCAATCCGTGTCTTATGGCTCACCAGATCAGAAAGTGCCAGCGCCAGCGCCAGACTTACCAGAAAACTTTCACCGCCAGAGAGGGTGCGGGTATCGCGCGTGGCATCCGCCTGCCAGGTATCCACCACCTCCAGCTCCAGCTCATCGCTGAGACGACGCTGCAGCAGATAGCGTCCATGCAGGCGATCAAGCTGCTGATTTGCCAGCCAGACCAGATGATCCAGCGTCAGACCCTGTGCAAAACGGCGGAATTTATCACCCTTAGCCGATCCAATCAGATCGTTGAGCTGACTGAGCTGTTTAAATTCCGCCTCTTCAGCGGCAATCTGTGCCAGCAATGTTTGCTGCTGCTGGCGGAGTGCGGCATCACTTTGCAACTGCTGCTGCGCTTCGCCCTGCTGATGTGCGTTGTCGCGTAACGCCAGGCGCAGCGTCTCCAGTTGCTGATCTAAACCGGCGGCTACCTCATCACTCAGTGTGGCCGGACGCTGCTGCTGATGCTGCCGGAGGCGCTGCTCCAGCTGCTGATATAACGCAACCTGCTGCAGCTGTTGCTGTTCCAGCTGCCGGAGCTGCGCCCGCAGCTGCACCATCTCCGTTTCTGGCAGCAGCGCCGCCCGCACTGCTGATTCATCAGCAAAGTCACTCTGTTGCAGAGCCTGAGAAAAGTGTTGTTCTGCCTGCTGCAAACGTTGCGTCAGTGCTGCCTGCTGGCTGCTGGTCTGAGAACACTCTCCCCTGATGCTGTGCAGCCGGCTCTGCGCCTGCTGCCACTGCAACAGCTGCTGCGCCAGCGCCTGTTCATGCTGAAGCTGTAGCGTCTGCTGCTGCTGGCGCGCATCAGTGACGCGGCGCTCACCAAACAGCGTACTGCGCTGCTGTTGCAGACGCTGCAGTTGCTGCTGCCGATCGTTAACGGTCTGCTGCAGCTGCTGCAGCTGCTGTTGTTCACGCAGCAGCGACTGTTGCAGATTAAGCTGCTGATTCTCCGCAGTCGCCAGCTGCGGCTGCAGTGTTGTAAGCAGCTGCTCACTCTCCTGCCACTGCTGCCAGCGCTGCTGCAGTGCGGCACTCCAGCTGGCGCGTTCTGCGGAGAGGGGCAGCGATAGCTGATGAGCCGCCAGCTGCTGCTGCAACGCTTTGTCGTGCTGCTGAAGCGTCTGCTGCTCGCCGGCAAGGCGCTGATTCAGTTCATCAAGCTGTTGCTGCAGATTGAGCAGTTGCTGCTGCGCCAGCTGCTGCTGTTGCAGATGCTGCTGATGTGTGTGCTGGCGCTGCAGATGCGCATCTTTCGCCTGCTGTAGCTCTGCTGCAGCCTGTTCACGCGTCTGCAACAGCTGCTGTTGCCGCTGCTCATGCGCATCCTGTTGCTGTTGCCACGCCGCAACCTGTTCATGCTGCGCCAGCGTAAAACTTATGCCCAGCGTGCTGCAGTGTGATTGCCACTCGCTCTCCAGGGCTGAGAGCTGGCTATCGAGTCGGGCAATCTCCTGCTGTAACGTCTGCTGCTGCTGCTGCGACAGTTTCTGCTGCTCTGCTTTTGCGCTGCCCGCTTCTCTGAGCTGTGCCACCTGCGCCTCAAGCAGCGTGAGCCGCTGCTGGTTTGCATCAGGTTCAGACTGCTGATAGGTGGTGATGGCAGGATGCTGGCAGGAGCCGCAAAGCGGGCAGGGCTCTCCGGGCTGAAGGCGGGCACGTTCGTCACTCAGCCGGGCAATAGTACGCTCAAGTTCACACAGGCGACGCAGATCGAGCAGTGCCTGATGCTCCCGCTTCCAGCTGTCGCGTAGTCTCTGCAACGCCGGTTCATCCTGCTGATAGCGCTGCTGTAACTGCGTGAGCTGCAGGGCACGCTCTGCGCGCTGTGGCTGAAGCGACTGCCACCGCGCTGCCAGCAGCGCCAGCTGCTGACGCGGTTCGCGCTGCTGCTGACAGCGTGCCAGTGCCTCACGCAGATCGGCACTGCGCGCTGCATTCTCCAAAGAAGTAAGTGCTTGCTCCGCTTGCTGGCGTTGCTGGCAGGCCTCTGCTTCTGCCTGCTCCAGTGGCGTTGCTGTCAGTTTCTTAGCTGCCAGCAACTGCTGCTGTTGAGAGAGAATTTGCTGTTTCTGCTGCTGCTGCTTGCGAAGCTGGATAAGGGCCTGTTCACGTTCATGCAGCGCATCAAGATCTGCCTGCCAGCGGGTCAGCAACGGCCCCCATCTGGTCACTGTGGCTTCGCGCTGGCGATAGGCCTGCTGCTCCGTTAACTGCAGCTGTAAGCGATTGGTGGTTTGCTGCTGCTGATACAGCGCCTGTTCACTCTGCACCACACTATGCTGCTGTTGCGAAAGCTGCTGCTGCTGATCGCTAAGCTGCTGCGCGTCACGGGCAATCTGCTGGTCGAGCGGAATCACCTGCTCCACCAGCAGCGTCTCCAGCTGCTGGCGGGCGTTTGCTGCATCATCGCGTGTCTGTAACGCCAGCTGGTAGTGGCTATCTGCCAGCTGCATAGCGTGCTCTGCCTGCTGCAGATCGCTCTGTAGCTGCTGGATCTGCTGCCCGAGCGTCGCTGTATCGTGCTGTAACTGTTCGCGCTGCAGCAGTCTGGCGCGCAACTTATCTGCCGGCTCCGCTCGCGCCAGTCGCTGACGGTCATGTTCTGCCGCTGCCCACGCCTGTTCAGCTGCCTGACGCGCACTGGCAGCCTGCTTCTCCTCCTGCTGTAGCTGCTGCCGATGCTGTAGCCACTGCTGCTGCGCCTGAGCCTCGCCTAAACGGGCGCTCAGCGTCGCTTCCTCGCTGCCCAGCGCTGAGAGCTGCTGCGTTAGCGCTGCACGCCGGGCATCATCCAGCAGCGTAATACCACCTGCGCGAGCGCGCAGGGTATCCAGTTCGCCACGTGCCGTACGCCAGCGTTCAAAGATATACACTGAAATCCGGCCATAAACGTCGGTGCCGGTGAGTTCCTCCAGCAGTTCGGCGCGCTCGGCAGGTCTGGCATTAAGAAATGCTGCAAACTGACCCTGTGACAACATCATTGAGCGAGTGAAGCGGGCGAAATCAAGGCCGGAGAGCGCTTCTATCGCTTTTAGTTTATCGCCAACTTTATCGGCGATAATCTGGTTGTCTGCCACCCGCGCCAGCTCGACCCGGGGCGTTTGCAGCTTTCCGTCTGGCTGGCCCCGTGCGCGGTTCTGGCTCCAGAAAGCGCGCCACGCTTCACCTTTGATCTCAAACTCTACCTCTGCCAGACACTCGGCGGTATCGCGCGTCATCAGCTGATTTTCACTCTGCGATAATCCGCCCAGGCGCGGAGTCTGATGATAGAGTGCCAGACAGATTGCATCCAGCAGGGTGGTTTTACCTGCGCCAGTTGCGCCGGTAATAGCAAACAGCCCATTGCTGGCAAACGGCTCCTGCCGGAAATCGATCAGCCACTCTCCGCGTAGCGCATTGAGATTTTTAAAGCGCAGGGTCAATATTTTCATTCTGCGGGATCCTCCAGCGCCGCCAGCGCGCTGCGAAATAGTTGGGTCAGTTCAGCGCACTGGCGCTCTTCCAGCTCTGTCTCCAGTGCAAGACGGCGGGCAAACACCTCTGCGGCATTAAGCTCGCTGAGCGTTTCATTGCTGAGCCGCTCCAGACGCTGCTGGCGCAGTGCACGACTCCGGCGCACCAGCAACACCTCTACCGGCAGCGAGTCCGTCAGCAGTTCAATGCGGCGCTGCAGGTCGGTGAGATACTCCTGAGTGGTGATCTCAATATCGAGCCATACCGGCAGCGGCTCTGCACGACTGGCAAACTGCATTAACTGCTGCTCAATCTCAGCCATTGAGCCTTTCAGCATCTGCATCGGCTGAAACAGTGGTACAGGCAGCGGAGTGACACGCTCAAGCGCGGTACCGAACTCCAGCAGATAGACACTCTTATCGCGTCCCGCCTCATCAAAACTAAGCGGGATAGGGGAGCCGCTGTAGCGGATGTGATCGCTATTGGCAATGCGCTGCGCGCGATGAATATGACCAAGCGCAATGTAGTCAGCAGGTGGAAAAGCCTGCGCCGGAAATGCATCCAGCGTGCCGATGTAGATATCACGCACTGCGTCACTTTTGGTTACGCCAACGGTGGTCAGATGCCCGGTTGCGATAATCGGCAGCGGCATTGCCAGTGACGCTCTCTCTGCCAGCGCAGCTTCATAGCAGCGCTGGTAGTGCTGCTCTATTGCCTGCAATAGTGAGAGCTGCTTATCACGGCCAGACTGACCGGCGCGGCTGCGCAGAATATCGCGCGGGCGCAGATAAGGTATCGCACAGAGCAGCGCGCCTGGGGTACCGTCACGCTGCCGTAGCTGTAGCACCTGCTGTTTGCCGTCAGCAGTGGCGCTGGCGATCACCTGGGTATTCAGGCATGCCAGCAGCTCACGCGACTCGTTCAGCGTGGCAACAGAGTCATGATTTCCCGCCAGCACAATAAGCTGACAACCGCTGGGCTGCAGCGCCACCACAAAGCGGTTAAACATTTCGCGCGCGTAGCTGGGGGGCGAACCGGTATCAAAGAGATCGCCTGCCACAATCAGCGCATCAACCTGATGGGCTGTGATCTGGTGCAGTAGCCAGTCGAGAAATGCCTGATGTTCGGCGGCGCGACTTTTGCTGTAAAAAAACTGACCAAGATGCCAGTCGGCGGTGTGAATGATGCGCATGAGGTGTCCTGCAGAAAAACCGGCACTCAGTATAACGGCTCAGGCCATAAAGCAAAAAACACGATTTTGGTTGTCACGCGCCGGCTTTTTATCTATTTATCACAGAGGGAGTTTTTCATAAAAGTGTCACAAAACTGACGCATAATGACGCCGCAAATCTGAGGTGACATCCCGTCCTATTCGCAGGAGTAATAATGGCTAAGCGCATTTTGGTTGTGGAAGATGAAGCGCCCATTCGTGAAATGTTGTGTTTCGTGCTGGAGCAGAATGACTATCAGCCAGTTGAGGCGGAAGATTACGACAGCGCAGTTAGCAAGCTGGTTGAACCCTGGCCCGATCTCATTCTGCTGGACTGGATGCTGCCTGGCGGCAGCGGTATCCAGTTTATCAAACATCTGAAACGTGAAGCCATGACGCGCGACATTCCGGTAATGATGCTGACCGCCCGCGGTGAAGAGGAAGATCGGGTACGCGGACTGGAAGTGGGCGCGGATGATTACATTACCAAGCCATTCTCGCCTAAAGAGCTGATGGCGCGCATTAAAGCAGTTATGCGGCGTATCTCTCCGATGGCGGTAGAAGAGGTTATTGAGATGCAGGGCTTAAGCCTTGATCCCTCTTCGCATCGTGTGATGTCGGCCACAACTTCGCTGGAAATGGGGCCAACTGAATACAAGCTGCTGCACTTTTTTATGACGCACCCGGAGCGGGTCTATAGCCGTGAGCAGCTGCTGAATCACGTCTGGGGCACCAACGTCTATGTCGAAGATCGTACGGTTGATGTGCATATTCGCCGCCTGCGTAAAGCTCTGGAAACCACTGGCCACGATCGTATGGTACAAACCGTGCGCGGAACAGGGTATCGTTTCTCTGCCCGCTACTAACGGAGCCTGCTACTGTGCTGGAACGCCTCTCGTGGAAAAGATTACTGACTGAGCTGGCGCTGGCCTGTCTGCCTGCGCTGCTGGCCGGGCTTGTGTTGGGTTACCTGTCATGGTGGCTGCTGGCTGCAGTATCAGGCATGCTGTTTTGGCACTTTTTAAATCTGATGCGGCTCTCCCACTGGCTGTGGGTAGACCGCTCTATGACGCCACCGGTGGGACGCGGCAGCTGGGAACCACTCTTTTATGGTCTGTATCAGATGCAGCTGCGCAATCGTCGTCGCCGTCGCGAGCTGGGTAATCTGATCAAGCGCTTTCGCAGCGGTGCGGAGTCATTGCCGGATGCGGTAGTGCTGACTACCGAAGAGGGGACTATTTTTTGGTGCAACGGGCTGGCGCAGCAATATCTCAGCTTGCGCTGGCCGGAAGATAACGGCCAGAACATCCTGAATCTGCTGCGCTATCCTGAATTCTCGCGCTATATTCGCCAGCGTGACTTTGCCAGGTCGCTTACCGTTGTGCTGAACAATCAGCGCCATATGGAATTTCGCGTAATGTCCTACAGCGAAGGGCAGTGGCTGATGGTAGCTCGCGATGTTACTCAGATGCATCAGCTGGAAGGGGCTCGTCGTAACTTTTTTGCCAATGCCAGTCATGAACTGCGTACGCCGCTGACGGTGCTGCAGGGCTATCTGGAAATGATGGACGATGAGACGATGAATCCGCGTACGCGCAGCAAAGCGCTGAAAACGATGCAGGAGCAGACCAGACGCATGGATGGACTGGTCAGGCAGTTGCTTACGCTGTCACGGATCGAAGCAGCGCCAGCTCTTGATCTAACAGAGCAGGTCGATATTCCGGCTATGCTGCATCTGTTGCAGCGTGAGGCAGCGGCACTGAGTCAGGGACAGCACACTATCGATTTCCACATCGATTCTACTCTGCGGGTCTTTGGTAATGATGAACAGCTGCGCAGCGCAATCTCCAACCTGGTCTATAACGCAGTGAATCATACGCCTGAAGGTACACATATCAGTATCAGCTGGCGGCGCACCCGTCAGGGCGCAGAGCTGAAGGTATGTGATAATGGGCCGGGTATCGACGCAGAGCATTTGCCGCGCCTGACTGAACGCTTTTATCGCGTTGATAAAGCGCGCTCGCGCGCCACTGGCGGCAGCGGACTGGGGCTGGCGATCGTAAAACATGCGCTTACACATCACCATAGCCGGCTGGAGATTAGCAGCCAGCCGCAGCAGGAGACCTGCTTTAGCTTTCTGCTGTCACCCCGTTTTATTGTGCCGGATGAAACGCAGAACAGGGCAGGTTGATTAACGTTGCGCACGTGCGGCTGGCGCGCCACAATAGCATTATCTTCTGCAACCTCTCCTCAGATGGCGGCCCATGATAAAAACTCTGCTGACCGCTTTCCTGCTGATATTTTCTGCCCATGCCGTGGGGCAGAAAGTGATGCTGACCGGCAACCTTAGCAGCGTTGGCTCTGATACACTGGGTTACCTGATGACCCTGTGGGGTGAAGATTTTAGTCTGCAGTCCCCTGGCGTGAATGTTCAGGTTCAGGCGGCGGGCTCTTCAACCGCGCCGACAGCACTGGCTGCTGGCGCTGCTCAGCTGGGAGCCATGAGCCGGCCGATGCAAAAAGATGAACGCCAGCTATTTATTGCCCGCTATGGCTATCCACCGCTCGCGGTGCCGGTAGCGCTGGATGCGCTGGTAATAGTCGTTAACCAGACTAATCCGCTAAATGAGATTAGCCAGTCACAGCTTGATGCGCTCTACTCGATCACCCGGCTATGTGGTGCCGCGCCAGTCGCGCAGCGCTGGGGCGATTTAGGCGTGGCAGAAGCGGGCTGGACCGGGCGCCGTATTCAGCGCATGGGGCGTAATTCCGCCTCTGGTACATGGGGTTTTTTCAAGCAGCAGGCGCTTTGCCGCGGTGATTTTCGTGCCGATGTCGCTGAGTTTCCCGGTTCAGCCGCCGTGGTGCAGGCAGTGGCATCAGCACCAGACAGTATCGGCTATGCCAGCTTTGGATTTCATCTCAGCGGCGTGAAGATGCTCTCAATCGTAACCACCAGCGGTGAGAGTATTATGCCGGACGCTGCAACCATTCGCACCGGGCGTTATCCCTGGTCGCGTCCGCTCTATATCTACGTTAACAAACCGCCAGGCAAGCCGCTGCCGCCGCTGGTCGATGCATTTCTGCATCGGGTTCTGTCACCTCAGGGGCAGCAGCGGGTAACGGAAGCGGGCTATCTGCCCCTCTCAGATGCGCAGATGGCGGCGGCCAGAGCGGTGATTGAGGCGCGGTAAGCTGGCAGGACATAAACATGAAATCTCTTCATGTCTGCTGAAAATTATTCTGTTGCTACCGATGCGTGGTCGTGGCACTCTCCTGAATATATAGCCATCCAGACGGCCAAATCTAACAAAGCGAAATTATACCTGACCACAACTATCGTGGTTCGCAAGGAGAATCTATGTCACATACCACACCATTCCGTGCCGATACTGTTGGCAGCTTTCTGCGTCCCGCCACCATCAAACAGGCACGCGAACAGTTTGCCCGTGGTGAGATTGGTGCTGCAGCGTTGCGTGAGGCAGAAGACCAGGCGATCCGCCAGGTGGTAGAACAGCAGCGTGCCAATGGTTTGCAGGTGGTTACCGATGGCGAGTTTCGCCGCGCCTGGTGGCATTTTGATTTTTTTGGCGCGCTGAATGGGGTGGAACTGTTTGAGGCAGAGCAGGGCATCCAGTTTAATGGCGTCCAGACTAAAGCTCATGGCGTTAAAGTCACCGGTAAGGTGTCGTTTAATCCTGCTCATCCTATGCTGGAACACTTCCATTTTCTGCAGAGCATCGCTGGCAACGCCGTTGCTAAGATGACCATTCCCAGCCCGAGCGTGCTGCATTTTCGCGGTGGCCGTAAGGTAATTGATGCAACTGTCTATCCCGATCTTCAGGCCTATTTTGCTGATCTGGCGCAGACCTATAAAGAGGCGATTGCAGCCTTTTATGCTGCAGGCTGCCGTTATCTGCAGCTGGATGATACCGTCTGGGCCTATCTCTGTTCTGCTGAACAGCAGCAGCAGATCCGAGAGCGCGGCGACGATCCGCAGGCGCTGGCCCGCATCTATGCTCAGGTACTGAACAGCGCACTGGAGGATAAGCCGGCCGATCTCACGGTAGGACTTCATGTCTGTCGTGGTAACTTCCGTTCCACCTGGATCTCCGAAGGTGGCTATGAGCCAGTGGCTGAAATCCTGTTTGGCACCGTCAATGTTGACGCTTTTTTCCTGGAGTATGATAACGAACGCTCTGGTGGCTTTGAGCCTCTGCGTTTTATTAAACCTGGGCATCAAAAAGCTGTACTGGGTCTGATCACCACTAAAACCGGTGCGCTGGAAGATCCGCAGCAGGTAAAAGCGCGTCTGCAGGAAGCGTCACACTATATCAGTCTCGATCAGCTCTGCCTCAGCCCGCAATGTGGCTTCGCCTCAACCGAAGAGGGCAATAGCCTCAGTGAAGCGGATCAGTGGCAGAAGATTCGTCTGGTGGTGGAGATTGCTAAACAGGTATGGTGAGGGCGTAAAGTTGTGCAGACAGGCGCGTAAATCGCGCCTTTTGCGCACTATTTGTCATGTTTATGCGAGAATAACTTTTGCCTTGTCTGAATTTTAAACAAATCATCTGAGGTGTTTTCCGGCTATTCCCCCTATATACACTGCTTTTAAGTGCGTATACGCGATATCCTTCTGGTTTTTCGATCCTGTATTGCCTTTCTTCGCTATAAACGTTTTAATTTGCCCTGTTGTCGATTCATCCCTCTGTGAACAGAAGAAAAGCAGATTAATTCACCTGCGCTGTCTCGATTCGGCCCGCATATTGCACTGGACTCGCCGGCTAAGCCATTGTTTCGCGCATCGAGGGGACAACACAAACTCAACTTCCACCGCAACATCAGCTACAGGCACTACAGAAGTTATGACATACCGTTTAACCTCGAGGGACATCCTTGCGCTGGGCTTTATGACCTTTGCCCTGTTTGTTGGCGCAGGCAATATCATCTTTCCACCTATGGTGGGTATCCAATCCGGCGAACATGTATGGGTTGCCGCACTAGGCTTTCTCGCCACCGCAGTCGGCCTGCCGGTTATCACTGTCATTGCGCTGGCGCGCGTTGGCGGCGGCATTGATGCGCTGAGTTCACCAATTGGCAAAGCGGCGGGGCTGCTGCTTGCAACCGTCTGTTATCTGGCCGTCGGTCCGCTATTCGCCACGCCGCGCACTGCGACAGTCTCGTTCGAAGTCGGCATTGCTCCGCTGACCGGCGAGGGCCCGCTACCGCTGTTTATCTACAGCCTGATCTACTTTGCTCTGGTGATTGGTATTTCACTTTATCCGGGCAAGCTGCTGGATACTGTGGGTCACGTGCTGGCACCGCTGAAAATTGTGGCGCTGATTATTCTGGGCGTGGCTGCGCTGATCTGGCCTGCTGGCGGTATTGCACCAGCCACAGCAGATTATCAGCGTGCCGCGTTCTCCAGCGGCTTTGTTAACGGCTATCTCACCATGGATACGCTGGGCGCACTGGTGTTTGGGATTGTGATCGTTAATGCAGCGCGTTCGCGTGGCGTTGAAGATGCGAAACTGCTGACGCGCTATACCATGCTGGCAGGTATTATCGCTGGCGTGGGTCTGACGCTGGTCTATCTGAGCCTGTTCAAGCTCGGCTCTGACAGTGCCGGACTGGTTGAGCAGAGCGCGAATGGCGCGGCTATTCTGCATGCGTATGTTCAGCAGACCTTTGGCAGTATGGGCAGCTTCTTCCTGGCGGCGCTGATTTTTATCGCCTGTATGGTAACCGCTGTTGGCCTGACCTGTGCCTGTGCTGAATTTTTTGCGCAGTATCTGCCGCTCTCTTATAAAGCACTGGTGTTTATCCTGGGACTTTTCTCCATGGTGGTGTCAAACCTGGGCCTGAGCCATCTGATTCAGATCTCTATTCCGGTGCTGACAGCAATTTATCCACCCTGTATTGTGCTGATAGTGCTAAGCTTCACCCTTAACTGGTGGAACCGCAGCTCACGCATTATCGCTCCTGCGATGCTGGTCAGCCTGCTGTTTGGCATTGTGGATGCCATTAAAACTACCAGCTTTAAAGAGATACTGCCGCTGTTTAGCCAGCATCTGCCGCTGGCTGATCAGGGACTTTCCTGGCTGCCGCCGTCGCTGGCAATAATGGTAGTTGCTGCAATTGTGGACCGTGCAAAAGGATCACAGCAGGTAGCAGTCAGGCAGTAAACCACACTGTTGTTAATTTCGACCACGGGCTTGCCCGTGGTTTTTTCATTTCCACAGGACCTGTTTGTTATGCAAGAAACCAACACGCTCAAACGCGGATTGAGCACGCGCCACATACGGTTTATGGCGCTGGGATCGGCAATCGGCACCGGGCTGTTTTACGGCTCAGCCGATGCTATCAGGATGGCGGGGCCCAGCGTTTTGCTGGCCTACATCATTGGCGGCGCAGTGGCTTACATCATTATGCGTGCGCTGGGGGAGATGTCTGTTAACAATCCGCAGGCCAGCTCGTTTTCCCGTTATGCGCAAGACTATCTTGGGCCACTGGCGGGCTATATCACAGGCTGGACTTACTGCTTTGAAATCCTGATTGTTGCCATCGCTGACGTCACTGCTTTTGGTATCTATATGGGCGTCTGGTTCCCGGATGTCCCGCACTGGATCTGGGTGCTGTCGGTAGTGCTGATCATTGGCGCCGTCAATCTGATGAGCGTGAAAGTGTTTGGCGAGGTCGAGTTCTGGTTTTCTTTCTTTAAAGTGGCCACGATAATCATCATGATTGTCGCGGGTTTCGGCATGATTTTCTGGGGGATTGGCAACGGCGGAGAGCCTACCGGCATTCATAATTTATGGAGCAACGGTGGTTTCTTTGCGCATGGCATTGTGGGGATGCTGCTGTCGCTACAGATGGTGATGTTTGCCTACGGCGGAATTGAGATTATCGGTATCACCGCAGGCGAAGCGGATGAGCCGGCTAAATCTATTCCGCGCGCCATCAACTCAGTACCGCTGCGCATTCTGGTGTTCTATGTAGGCACGCTGTTTGTGATTATGTCGATCTATCCGTGGAATCAGGTTGGTACTGAGGGCAGTCCTTTTGTGCTGACGTTTCAGCATCTCGGTATTGCCGCCGCAGCCTCTATCCTGAACTTTGTGGTACTGACCGCTTCGCTCTCTGCTATCAATAGTGATGTCTTTGGTGTGGGCCGTATGCTGCATGGTATGGCGCAGCAGGGACATGCGCCAAAAGTTTTTCAGAAAGTCTCCTCACGCGGTATTCCGTGGGTCACGGTTGTTGTGATGATGATCGCCATGCTGGTTGCGGTCTACCTCAACTATTTGATGCCGGAAAAAGTGTTCCTGGTGATCGCATCACTGGCGACCTTCGCCACGGTATGGGTATGGATTATGATTCTGCTGTCACAGATCGCATTTCGTCGCAAAATCAGCAAGGCGGAGGCAGCAAATCTGCAGTTTGCTCTGCCAGGTGGAAGTGCCACAGCGTGGGTCGGCGTGCTATTTCTGGCGTTTATTATCGCGCTGATTGGCTATTTCCCGGATACGCGAGTGTCACTCTACGTCGGATTTGCATGGATTGTACTGCTGCTGCTGGCATGGCCGCTGGCGAAAAAGCGGAAACGCTGATCTCCGTGAGTTGAGAAGAGTCGCCCTGGTGGCGACTTTTTTTATGACCAAAAAAGTATTCGGCGCATCCTGTCGCCGAAAAGTGTATCAAAAGAGAAAAACTGGTCAAAACTAAGGGATGATTGACGCCCTCAGAATACGCTACTTTTCATCTGCTTAGATAACACGAGGGAAATATAGAATTATCGCAATTGCGGTCTGAAAAAGCTTTAGCGTCGGTGAAAACTGACCATGGTGATTGATAAGCCAGACCGCCCGGCACTCCTGACTCAGAGAGGCCATGAGACCGCGGTCAGCGCATGATAATCAACCGCGCTCTTCATCTGTTGCAGCGTGGATTGATAAGGACAGAGTGTTCCGACCGCATAGGTATGACAGTTTTGCTGATACCACTCCTGCCTCAGCAAAGGATGCTGCTGATCAACAGGTGTCAGCTGGCGCAGCTCATCCAGGCTTTGCGCCTGAAAATAGATACGCAGAAAAGGTGTCTGAGTGCGCGTATCACGCCAGCGCTCAAATACCAGACTGCTGCCCGGTGGGATATTACCGCGCGCATAGCCAGAAAGCTGCCAGCTGAAATTCAGCAGTGTGCGAACCATTGCGATATTCGTGTCGTGCGCTACCAGCAGCAGCCAGCGTGTCTCCGGCAGTCCGGGGCGATCTTCCAGCGCCGCGATAACGTTATCCAGTAATATTGAGCCGCGTTTCTGTGCCAGATAAGGTACATCGTTGCTGAGATCGTAATTAGCGGTAAGCAGCGGCAGCATACTGCTGATCTGCCGGGCAGAGGTGATGCGCCCCTGCGCCAGTTCGCTGAGTGGCAGATTTTCACTCCAGCCAAGGCGTAGCGTTTCTACCATACTTGCCATTACGCTAAGGCCCTCTGCGTAAGTATGGCCACTGCGCGTCTGCCGCAGCTGCCAGGGACGTGTGAAAACGTCGCATTCGCTGCTGCAAACGGCGGCTTTAAGCTGCTGTACCGCGGGCTGCAGACGCAATTGCAGAGCAGCCAGATCGCCTGCGCGTGCGGCAATAGCAGCCCGTTCCTGCGTGGAAGAGGTTTGAGCAAACGGAAAGCGATCGCTCTGAAACAGCGGATCGGCTGCATCAGCAATATAGTGTACTGGCACGCCGCAGCCGGGAAACGCGCCATCCATCAGCGCCTGGGCGGTTGCGCGGGTTCGCTGAAGCGGACTGGCGCGGACATAAATCTGCTGCCTGTCAGGGCAGCCAGCGGACAGCAGACCAGCCTGACGATAATGTTCACCCTGCCAGCGACCTTTGTTAACCACAGCACTGTAGCCGTGGCCGGTAAGATCGCCGTCAGGCGTACTCCAGCGTGGCCAGGCGCGTTGTGTCGCAGCTTCTATCTCCTGACGATTTGCTGCTGTGGGTGGGCGCACACCATGCCGGCTGATCTCTACCACCTTCTCCAGCTGCCATTGCGGGGCGGCGGTTGCCAGCAGTGGCAGAAGCAGAGTGAGCAGCAGCAGCGTGCCCTGCCTCATAGCAGCGGTTCCGCGAGCAGAGCGTTGAGACTGGGATAAACTGCCGGACTGGCCAGCAGCAACGGCTTTCCCTGTGTCAGCTGCAGTGGCTGGTGGTCGTAATTAGTCTGACCTCCCGCCTCCTGCATCAGCACAATACCTGGCAGGCTGGCCTGCGGCTGCATACAGGGCTCGTAGTAGCCAATCAGCCGACCCGCAGCGCTCCATGCGCACATCAGCGCGCCGGAATCACTACGAATAAACATGCCGCCCTGCTGCAGCAGCGCACCGATAAATTCGAGCAGCGGCGCTGCAGGCTGAGCAGCGGAACTACTGCCCAGGCCCAGTACGCCCTGAGTGAGCTGCCCGGCACTGTGTACCCTGAGCGGGCGTTGATTTACCCATGCGCCCTTGCCGCGACAGGCATGAAAGGTCTCCTGATGGTTGGGATCGCAGACCACGCCAATGACCGGTTTGTCGTCACAGAGCAGAGCCAGTGTGATACACCAGTTGTGCGTACCATTCAGAAAACTACTGGTTCCATTAATCGGTTCGATCACCCAGACAAAGCGCGCCTGGCTGCCGCTATCGCACTGCATTTTGCTGAACACGTCATCCTGTGGAAACCGCTCATTGATTAGATAGGTAATTAACTGTTCAACATTGCTTTCCGCTTCATAAACCAGATCCTGTAACGCTTTATTCTGCTCAGCAACCCACTGATGCCGCTGCTGATACCACGACATTGCGCGGCTGCCAGCAGCACTGGCAACCTCACAGGCAGCGCGATAACGTGCATCTAATTCGGTTAACGTAGCTGATGACATCTTTCCCTCTTATCATTTTCTGGCTGATGTTAAGACCATGCACGTTTCAGCTGGCGTAATCAGGGCATGGTCAAACCGGACACAGTTAAGCAAGACTTCATTAAGCCGCAGATAAATACGGCTGGCAAGAGGCGAAGAGAGAGCGAAAGCGGGAAAGTTTATTCAGAGGCGCTGTGCGCGAGCCTCTGCCATCAGGCGGGGATAGAGCTGGAAGAAGAGTCCCTCCAGTGCCGCGTAGTGATCAACAAAATCCTGGTAAGAGTCACGCAGTGCAGCAAGCCGGGGACGGCGCTGTGCCATGCCGCTCAGCACGCGCGCCAGATGCGCGGGGTCGGCATAGTGTTCCAGCCAGCGTTCGCGCCACATAATGGCGTTAAGTTCAATAAACGGCTGTGGTGTGCCTGCCAGCTGCGGCACAATCTGCTGCTCAGCAGTGGCGCTAAAGGCCGCCAGAGAAATATCGGGCTGCAGGCTGTCCCAGTGGCGAGCCAGGAAGTGATCCCAGATCACATCCAGCGTAATAGGCGCAACGCGGCGCGTTTCTGCGCGAAACCACTGACGGGCCGTGCGCACCTCTGGCAGATTATCGGTCAGGACATCGATACGTCGATGCAGGGCGATGCCCGCCGCGACCGGCTCCGGCCAGTCGGCCTGAACGTTACCGCGCACGAAGTCGGCCAGCAAATTGCCGAGAAGCGAGCTGTTTGCCAGCGAAGCGAGATGAAGATGAGCAAGAAAATTCATGCGGCATTATAGACAGAATCGGCGCGTTGCAGCCAGTTGTTCAGAATTTCCCACTTTTCCGCTAAACTATGCCGCCTGTTTTAAGTCCGGAAAAGTTACAGATGCGTGTCGCCGATTTTAGCTTTGAGTTGCCCGAGTCCCTGATTGCCCACTATCCCCAGGCACAGCGTAGCGGATGTCGTCTGCTGTCGCTGGATGGCCCCAGCGGTGCGCTGACCCACGGCGTGTTTACAGATGTGCTGGATAAGCTTAATCCAGGCGATCTGCTGGTGTTTAACAACACGCGGGTGATCCCGGCGCGCGTCTTTGGACGCAAGGCCAGCGGCGGCAAAATCGAGATGCTGGTTGAACGAATGCTGGATGATAAGCGCGTGCTGGCCCATGTCCGCGCCTCTAAAGCGCCGAAACCGGGCACAGAGCTGCTGCTGGGTGATGATGAGAGCGTGAAAGCGACCATGGTAGCTCGTCACGATGCGCTGTTTGAGATCGAGTTTAGCGATGAACGTGCGGTGCTGGATATTCTCAACAGTGTGGGCCATATGCCGCTGCCGCCCTATATCGATCGTCCAGATGAAGAGGCCGATCGCGAGCTCTATCAGACAGTTTACAGTGCCCGTCCGGGCGCGGTTGCCGCGCCTACCGCTGGACTGCACTTTGATGAGCCACTGCTGCAGGCGCTAAAAGAGAAGGGCGTTGGCATGGCCTTTGTCACTCTGCATGTCGGAGCTGGCACCTTCCAGCCGGTGCGCGTGGAAAATATCAACGATCACATTATGCACTCCGAATATGCGGAAGTTCCGCAGGATGTCGTGGATGCGGTACTGGCCTGTAAAGCACGTGGCAACAAGGTTGTTGCGGTTGGCACTACCTCAGTACGTTCGCTGGAGAGCGCGGCGAAAGCGAGCCAGGATGCGCTGATTGCACCGTTTTTCGACGATACGCAGATCTTTATCTATCCCGGCTACCACTATCAGATTGTTGATGCGTTAATCACCAATTTCCATCTGCCGGAATCGACGCTGATTATGCTGGTTTCAGCGTTTGCCGGCTACAAACATACTATGGCGGCATATCAGAGCGCTGTAGCCGAAGAGTATCGCTTCTTTAGCTACGGGGATGCGATGTATATCACCCGTAATTCAGACGCACCTGACGAACCCGTTGGGCGCACCCACCCTTGATCTATCGGGCTGCCCGTAGCAGCCCCGATTCAACCCGATAAATCAGACTGTTTCTCTGATGAGGTAAACATGAAATTTGAATTAGATACAACTGACGGACGCGCACGCCGTGGTCGTCTGGTTTTTGATCGCGGCGTAGTTGAAACGCCAGCGTTTATGCCAGTGGGTACCTATGGCACGGTTAAAGGCATGACGCCGGAAGAAGTAAAGGAGACCGGGGCACAGATCCTGCTGGGTAACACTTTCCACCTCTGGCTGCGTCCGGGTCAGGAGATCATGAAACTGCATGGCGATTTACATGATTTCATGAACTGGCAGGGGCCAATTCTTACCGATTCAGGTGGTTTTCAGGTGTTTAGCCTCGGCGATATCCGTAAAATCACCGAAGCAGGCGTGCATTTTCGTAATCCGATCAACGGCGATCCGATTTTCCTCGACCCAGAGAAGTCGATGGAGATCCAGTATGATCTCGGCTCCGATATCGTGATGATCTTTGATGAGTGTACGCCTTATCCGGCGGACTGGGACTATGCAAAGCGCTCTATGGAGATGTCTCTGCGCTGGGCGCAGCGCAGCCGCGATCGCTTTGATTCGCTGGGCAATAAAAATGCGCTGTTTGGTATTATCCAGGGCGGCGTTTACGAAGATTTACGAGATGTCTCAGTCAAAGGTCTGGTAGAGATTGGCTTTGATGGGTACGCTGTGGGCGGCCTGGCGGTGGGTGAACCCAAAGAGGATATGCACCGTATTCTGGAGCATGTCTGCCCGCAAATACCGCAGGATAAACCGCGTTATTTGATGGGTGTTGGCAAGCCAGAAGATTTGGTGGAAGGGGTACGTCGCGGTATCGATATGTTTGACTGCGTAATGCCAACCCGCAATGCGCGTAATGGTCACTTGTTTGTTACCGACGGCGTCGTGAAAATCCGGAATGCGAAGCATAAAGATGATACCGCACCGCTGGATGCTGAATGTGATTGTTACACCTGTCGCAATTACAGCCGTGCCTACTTGCATCATCTTGATCGCTGTAACGAAATATTGGGTGCACGCCTGAATACGATTCACAATTTGCGCTACTACCAGCGTTTGATGGCGGGTTTACGCCAGGCCATTGAAGAGGGTAAATTAGAGCACTTTGTTAGCGAGTTCTATCTCCGGAGGGGCAAAGAGGCTCCGCCGTTAAACGTCTGATTATTTTATCAATGAGGGAAATTAAATGAGTTTTTTCATTTCTGACGCTGTAGCCGCAGCTGGCGCTCCGTCGCAGGGAAGTCCTTACTCTCTGGTGATCATGCTGGTGGTGTTTGGCCTGATTTTCTACTTTATGATTCTGCGCCCGCAGCAGAAGCGCGCCAAAGATCATAAAAAGCTGATGGACTCTATCTCTAAGGGAGATGAAGTACTGACCAACGGTGGTCTGGTTGGTCGTGTCACGAAAGTCGCAGATACCGGTTATATCGCTATCGCTCTGAACGACACCACTGAAGTAGTGATTAAACGTGATTTCGTGGCCGCCGTTCTGCCGAAAGGGTCGATGAAGGCGCTCTAATTTTTTCTTCCCAAAGGGAACTGCCGTGTTAAACCGTTATCCTTTGTGGAAGTACATCATGCTGGTCGTCGTGATTCTCGTCGGCCTGCTGTATGCGCTTCCTAACCTCTATGGTGAGGATCCGGCCGTTCAGATCACTGGTGCGCGCGGTAGCGCCGCCAGTGAGCAGACGTTGGATCGCATCCAGAACGTATTAAAACAAGACAACATTCAGAGTAAATCCCTCGCACTGGAAAATGGCGCGATTCTGGCACGTTTCGATAACACCGATGTGCAGTTGCGCGCGCGCGAAGCGCTGACCTCTGCGCTGGGTGAAGATTTTGTGGTTGCGTTAAACCTCGCGCCGGCAACACCACGCTGGCTGACCATGCTGGCGGCAGAACCGATGAAACTCGGTCTCGATCTGCGTGGCGGCGTGCACTTCCTGATGGAAGTGGATATGGACACTGCGCTGGGCAAGCTGCAGGAGCAGAATGCTGATAGTCTGCGCAGCGACCTGCGTGAAAAAAATATCCCCTATACCAATATCGCTAAAATCGCTAACTACGGTGTGGAAGTGCGCTTCCGCGATGGTAAAAGCCGTGATGACGCAATCAGCTATCTGACGCCACGTCATCGCGATCTGGTGTTCAACACCTCAGGCAGCGATAGCCTGCGCGTGGTGATGTCTGATGCGCGACTGAGCGAAGCGCGTGACTATGCGGTTCAGCAGAACATCAACATCCTGCGCAACCGCGTTAACCAGCTGGGTGTTGCAGAACCGCTGGTGCAGCGTCAGGGCGCAGACCGCATTGTGGTTGAGCTGCCGGGCATTCAGGATACCGCGCGTGCGAAAGAGATCCTTGGTGCGACAGCGACGCTGGAGTTCCGTCTGGTGAATACCACGGTGGATCCGGGCGCTGCGGCGAATGGTCGTGTACCAGGTGATTCTGAAGTGAAGAAAACGCGCGAAGGGCAGCCGGTTGTGCTCTACAAACGCGTTATTCTTACGGGCGACCATATTACCGACTCTACATCGAGCATGGATGAGTACAATCAGCCGCAGGTGAATATTTCACTGGATAGTGCTGGCGGTAACATCATGTCGAACTTCAGTAAGGATAATATCGGTAAGCCGATGGCGAGCCTGTTTGTCGAGTATAAAGACAGCGGCAAGAAAGATGCCAATGGCAGAGCGATCCTGGAGAAGCAGGAAGAGGTGATCAACGTGGCGAATATTCAGTCACGTCTGGGCAACAGCTTCCGTATTACTGGCATCAGTAATCCAAATGAAGCGCGCCAGCTTTCTCTGCTGCTGCGGGCCGGTGCACTGATTGCGCCAATTCAGATCGTTGAAGAGCGCACCATTGGTCCGACTATGGGCCAGCAGAATATTACGCAGGGGCTGGAAGCCTGCCTGTGGGGACTGATTGCTTCAATCATCTTCATGGTTGTGTTCTATAAAAAGTTTGGTCTGATCGCGACCAGCGCACTGCTCTGCAACCTGGTATTGATTGTCGGTATCATGTCGCTGCTGCCTGGCGCTACGCTGACGATGCCCGGTATTGCCGGTATTGTACTGACGCTGGCGGTTGCTGTTGATGCCAACGTACTGATTAATGAACGTATTAAAGAAGAGTTGCGTAACGGACGCTCGGTACAGCAGGCGATTCATGAAGGCTATAAAGGTGCTTTCTCCAGTATCGTCGACGCCAACGTCACTACGCTGATTAAAGTTATCATTCTTTATGCGGTCGGTACCGGCTCCATCAAAGGCTTTGCGATTACCACTGCTATCGGTATCGCGACGTCGATGTTTACCGCTATCGTCGGCACCCGTGCCATCGTTAACCTGGTGTACGGCGGCAAACGCATCAACAAGCTGTCTATCTAAGGAGTGCGTTGTGGCACAGGAATATAGTATTGAACAGCTGAACCACGGGCGTAAGGTCGTTGACTTTATGCGCTGGGATACGCTGGCGTTTATCATCTCCGCTCTGCTGATTGTGGCATCAATTGCCATTATCGGTGTGCGCGGCTTTAACTGGGGGCTCGATTTCACCGGTGGTACGGTGATTGAGATCAACCTTGAGAAGCCAGCCGATCTCGACACGCTGCGTGAAGGTCTGGTAAAGGCGGGTTTTGAAGAGCCGCTGGTACAGAACTTTGGCAGCAGCCGTGATGTAATGGTGCGTATGCCGCCCGCCACGGGCAATGCAGGGCAGGAGCTGGGTAACAAGGTGGTTTCATCCATTAATCAGACCACCCAGCAGAATGCGACCGTGAAGCGTATCGAGTTTGTTGGCCCAAGCGTAGGCAGCGATCTGGCTCAGGCGGGCGCAATGGCGCTGCTCTCGGCGCTTATCGCGATCCTGATCTATATCGGTTTTCGCTTTGAGTGGCGTCTGGCGCTGGGCACCGTACTGGCACTGGCGCATGACGTTATCATTACCTGCGGCATTCTGGCGCTGTTCAGTATTGAAATTGATCTGACTATTGTAGCGTCGCTGATGTCAGTGATTGGTTACTCGCTTAACGACAAAATCGTGGTATCTGACCGTATTCGTGAGAACTTCCGTAAGATCCGTCGCGGCTCTTCTTACGATATTACCAACGTGTCGCTTACGCAGACGCTAAGCCGTACCTTGATCACCTCAATCACCACGCTGATGATGATTTTGATCCTGTTTATCTTTGGTGGTGCGCTGCTGAAAGGCTTCTCGCTTACCATGCTGATCGGGGTAACTATCGGTACCGTTTCATCTATCTATGTCTCTTCGGCGCTGGCGCTGAAGCTGGGGATGAAGCGCGAACATATGCTGGTGCAGAAAGTAGAAAAAGAGGGTGCAGATCAGCCCTCTATTCTGCCGTAACCTGACGCCCTGATAACACAAAGGCCCTTTACAGAAGGGCCTTTTTTATACGCAAAAATCACGTCTGCAACAGGCTGGCTAGGCAGCAGGCTGGCAGCAAAATCGTTATGGCTCCCAGCCCGCTATTGTCACCTTACCTGTGCTGGTCAGGCCGCAGTTCAGTGGGCAACCGGCACCACATTGTGTACGCGTACAAAGCCCAGCTGCCCTGGCGTCAGCCCGCTCAGGCGCAGCGGCACGGTAACTGAACTGCGAGGCATCAGACTGGCAGGAACCGTAATTATCTGACTCAGTGTATTCGCAGAGAGAGGCTGACCGCTGGCAGGATCCAACTCACCCCAGACCAGCGTCGCGCTAAATGCCGGAACCGGATTGTCGTCAGTGGAATGCACCGCCAGATTAGCCCGTGTACCATTGGCTTCAGCGCTGACATTTGCCAGCGACAGGCGCAACTTGCCCAGCTGAGTCTGGAGTTCAACTGGTGCCGCCGCTTTTGGCAGCAGCCAGGCTCCCTGCGTTGACTGGCTGTTTAGCTGAGCCTGAATCTCCAGCGCACTGGCGCGCCGGGTAAGCTGGCGCATCTGCTGATTGAGCTGACTCACCTCCTGATGCAGGGCAGTGACCTGCTTTGGCGGTGGTGGAGAGCTGCAACCGGCCAGCAGCAGCACAAACGCTGCTGGCACTGAAACCATCCTGAGTCTCATGCTGGCCTCCGTCTGTTATTCCGGAATACGTAACACCTGACCCGGATAAATCTTGTCCGGATGGGTCAGCATTGGCTTGTTGGCCTCAAAAATTTTGTTGTATTGATTAGGCGTGCCATACACCTCTTTAGAGATGGCGCTGAGGGTATCACCTTTTTTCACCGTATAGAGTCTGGCTTCACGAGCGGTATCGCTGACGGTGACCTGGTCCTCTACTTTGGTAATGCCCGCTACGTTACCGGCAGCTACCAGAATTTTCTCTTTTAGCTCCTGTGAAATGCCATCACCACTCACAGTGACCGTATCGCCCTGTACATTGACATTGACTTTGTCACTGTCAGGCAGACCAAGCTTGTTAATATGCTCCTGCAGCTTTTTACTGGAGTCATCGCCACCTGTCACGCTATCCCACAGTTTCTCACCCGCCTCTTTGACGAAATTAAACAGACCCATAGTTCCTCCTGTGTTGTGCCGGATTGGCTCTTTAAGCGTAGTGCCTTTTTGCCCATATCTGCCACGAGAAACGTATTGCGGGTTAAAAAATCCCCGGAAAGGTGGCCTCTGTTTTGTTAAAAGGGAGATCGCGTTACACTATGTGCCCCAAAATCTCGCGACAGGAAACGTCATGCATTGCCCATTCTGTTCCGCTGTGGATACCAAAGTAATCGATTCGCGTCTGGTCAGCGAAGGTTCTTCGGTGCGTCGTCGTCGTCAGTGTCTGATGTGTCATGAGCGCTTTACCACATTTGAGATGGCGGAGCTGGTCATGCCGCGTGTGGTCAAAAGCAACGATGTGCGTGAGCCCTTTAATGAGGACAAACTCACCAGCGGCATGATGAAAGCGCTGGAGAAGCGGCCGGTCAGTGCAGACGCGGTTGATAGCGCGGTTAATCATATAAAAACTCAGCTGCGTGCCACTGGTGAGCGTGAAATTGCCAGCAAGATGATTGGTAACCTGGTGATGGAAGAGCTGAAAAAGCTGGATAAGGTTGCCTATATCCGCTTCGCCTCAGTCTATCGCAGCTTTGAGGATATTCGTGATTTTGGCGAAGAGATCGCCCGCCTACAGGATTAAATGATGAGCGATGAACGCTATATGGCGCGTGCGCTGGAGCTGGCGCGGCGCGGCCGTTTTACCACCACACCGAATCCCAATGTGGGCTGCGTCATTGTGCAGAATGGCGTTGTTGTGGGGGAGGGCTGGCATCAGCGGGCAGGTGAGGCACATGCGGAAGTTCATGCTCTGCACATGGCCGGAGAGCGGGCGCGCGGCGCTACAGCCTATGTGACGCTGGAACCGTGTAGCCATCACGGTCGCACGCCTCCCTGCTGCGATGCACTGATTGCAGCGGGGGTAAGCCGGGTGGTCGCTGCAATGCAGGATCCTAATCCGCAGGTAGCCGGGCGTGGGCTCTATCGCCTGCAGCAGGCAGGTATTGAAGTCAGCCACGGTCTGATGATGGCAGAGGCTGAAGCGATTAATCGCGGTTTTCTCAAGCGGATGCGTACCGGATTTCCCTGGGTTCAGCTCAAGCTGGGCGCATCGCTTGATGGTCGTACGGCGATGGCCAGTGGTGAAAGCCAGTGGATTACCTCTGCGGCTGCGCGACGCGATGTGCAGCGTTTGCGGGCGCAAAGTTCCGCTATTCTGACCAGTAGCGCCACTGTACTGGCGGATGATCCTTCGCTCACGGTACGCTGGGATGAACTTAACCCGGACATACGTCAGCAGCTCAATAAGCAGCAGCTGCGTCAGCCGGTGCGTGTGGTCATAGATAGTCAGCAGCGGATAACGCCGCAGCACCGTCTGGTGAATCAGCCCGGCGAAAGCTGGCTGATGCGCACCACTCCAGATAGTGCTGAATGGCCGGCAGAAGTGACGCAAATCGCAGTACCGTCACGCGGCGAGCAGCTGGATCTGGTGGCGATGATGATGATGCTGGGCCAGCGACAGATAAACAGCGTCTGGGTCGAAGCAGGGGCGGGTCTGGCAGGAGCACTGATTCAGGCCGGGCTGGCAGATGAGCTGATTATCTATATGGCGCCGAAGCTGCTGGGCCATGCCGGACGTGCGCTGTGCGCATTGCCTGGTCTGGAGAACCTTTGCGACGCGCCGCAGCTTAATTTTAGTGATGTGCGTAAAGTGGGTGACGATCTGCGGCTTACGCTGACCCTGTATTAAGCATGGTTGGAAAAGCCTGAGCGCACCGCCAAAGAGTATGATAGAATCCGCCCCCTTCTGTGGGGGCTATAAAACACACACCCAGAGGATATGTATGAACGTTATTGAAGCTGCTGTTGCCACGCCTGAAGCAAAAATTGCCATTGTTATTGCCCGCTTTAACAACTTTATCAATGACAGCTTGCTGGATGGTGCAGTGGATGCGCTGAAGCGTATCGGCCAGGTTAAAGCAGAAAATATTACCGTGGTCTGGGTGCCAGGTGCTTATGAGCTGCCACTGGCTGCGCGTGCGCTGGCAAACTCCGGCAAGCATGATGCCATTGTTGCACTGGGCACGGTGATCCGTGGTGGTACTGCCCACTTTGAATATGTGGCAGGTGAGGCAAGCTCTGGCATTGCAAATGTTGCAATGAGCTGCGAAATCCCGGTCACCTTCGGCGTTCTGACTACCGAAAATATCGAGCAGGCGATTGAACGCGCCGGCACGAAAGCGGGTAACAAAGGCGCTGAAGCCGCGTTGACCGCACTCGAAATGATTAATGTATTGAAAGCCATTAAAGCCTGATTTTTGTAAGGGGAATTTTGTGAAACCTGCTGCTCGTCGTCGCGCCCGTGAGTGCGCTGTCCAGGCGCTTTACTCCTGGCAGTTGTCTAACAACGACATTGCCGATGTGGAATACCAGTTTCTGGCGGAACAAGATGTCAAAGACGTCGATATTAGCTATTTCCGCGAACTGCTGGCCGGTGTGGCGACCAACAGCGCGTTCCTGGATGGCCTGATGAAGCCCTATCTGTCACGTCAGCTTGAAGAGCTGGGCCAGGTAGAAAAAGCGATACTGCGTCTCTCGCTGTATGAGCTGAGCAAGCGTGCGGATGTGCCCTATAAAGTGGCAATCAACGAAGGGATTGAGCTGGCAAAAGTATTTGGCGCTGAAGATAGCCATAAGTTTGTCAACGGTGTGCTGGATAAAGCCGCTCCGCAAATACGGCCAAACAAAAAATAGTGCAGAAGGCCGGGTAACCGGCCTTTTTTATTGAGATCTGATGTATGTCCTGTGGTGAATTTGAACTGATTGCACGCTACTTCAACCGTGTCACCAGCTCCCGTCGCGACGTGGAGAAAGGCATTGGTGATGATTGTGCATTACTGAACGTTGCTGAAAAACAGACGCTGGCTATCAGTACGGATACCCTGGTGGCAGGCGTACATTTTTTACGCGATATCCATCCCGCTGACCTTGGCTACAAAGCGCTGGCGGTGAACCTTAGCGACCTTGCTGCCATGGGCGCCGATCCGGCGTGGCTGACGCTGGCTCTGACACTGCCGGAAGTGGATGAGAGCTGGCTGGCCGCCTTCAGCGATAGCTTGTTTGAGCTGCTGGATTACTATGATATGCAGCTGATTGGTGGTGATACCACTCGCGGGCCGCTGAGCATGACGCTGGGTATTCATGGCCTGGTGCCTGCTGGCCGTGCGCTCCGCCGCTCCGGTGCCAGACCCGGCGACTGGATCTACGTTACCGGTACTCTGGGGGATAGCGCCGCAGGATTATCGCTGTTGCAGCATCATCATCGCGTTAACGATCCCGCAGTGCATGAAGTGTTGATTAAACGCCATCTGCGCCCGATGCCACGTGTACTGCAGGGCCAGGCGCTGCGTAATCTCGCAACTGCTGCTATCGATATCTCTGACGGTCTGATTTCCGATCTTGGCCATATTCTCACTGCCAGTCGGGTGGGCGCGCGGCTGAATCTCGACGCGCTGCCGCTGTCAGCGACGCTGCGCGATCACTTCGCCCCTGAACAGGTGTTACGCTGGGCGCTGAGTGGTGGTGAAGATTATGAGCTCTGTTTTACCGTACCGGAAGTGAATCGCGGCGCGCTGGATGTTGCGCTGGGTCGCCTTGGCGTGCCGTATACCTGCATTGGCCAGATTGCACCGGAAGCAGAGGGAATGACGCTGCTGGAGCAGGGGAAGCCACGTCAGTTCAACCATACAGGATTCGATCATTTTGACGCGCGCTAAAGATGTGGCAAAAAGCCGCCTGCGGATGAGTAATCCCTGGCATCTGCTGGCAACCGGATTTGGCAGCGGGCTAAGTCCCGTGATGCCGGGTACTGTAGGATCGATTGCGGCTATTCCATTCTGGTGGCTGATGACATTTCTGCCGCTGCAGCTCTACTCCATGGTGGTGCTGGTTGGCATCAGCGTGGGCGTCTACCTCTGTCATCGCACTGCGCGTGATATGGGCGTGCACGACCACGGCAGTATTGTCTGGGATGAGTTTATCGGAATGTGGATCACACTGATGGCGATCCCGGTGATAAATGGCTGGTGGGTGCTGGCAGGATTTATCACCTTTCGGCTATTTGATATCTGGAAACCCTGGCCAATTCGCTGGTTTGATAAAAATGTGCATGGCGGTATGGGCATCATGGTGGATGATATTATCGCTGGTGTAATCTCTGCTGCTCTGCTCTATGGTGCCAGCCTGCTGCTCTGAGCGGGTGTAGCGGCCTCCCTGCGGCCTTGAAACGCTGCGGGGAGACCGATATAGCTTATTCGAACCCTGTTGCCGCATGCGGCTGATATGCCATCTCCAGCTCGGCAATCTCTTCTGCGCTGAGTTCAACCTCCAGCGCCTTAACCAGTTCAGCGAATTGCTGCTCACGCGACGCCCCAATAATCGGGGCCGTTACCACCGGCTTATGCAGCAGCCACGCCAGTGCCACCTGCGCTCGCGTAACGCCTTTGTCGTCAGCAACTGCAGCGAGCCGCTGAGCAATTGCAGCATCATTCTCTTCACTGCCGGTATAGAGTTTTTCCATTACATTATCTGAGACAGAGCGTGCAGTAGTTTCATCCCATGGCCGCGTCAGCTTACCACGCGCCAGCGGGCTCCAGGGCAGCACTGCAACGCCTTCACGCTGGCAAAGCGGATGCATCTCATTTTCCTCTTCACGCTGAATCAGATTGTATTGATCCTGCATGCTGACAAATCGCGCCCAGCCATTCTGCTGTTGCAACTGTAAAGCCTGCGCAAACTGAGCGGCGTGCATTGAGGAGGCACCGATATAGCGGGCTTTACCCTGTCTGACGACCTCATCCAGCGCCTGCAGCGTCTCTTCAATCGGGGTGTTATAGTCCCAGCGATGGATCTGCAGCAGATCAACATGCTCCATACCCAGCCGGGTCAGGCTGTCATCAATCGATTGCAGAATATTCTGGCGCGATAATCCCTGGGAAAGATTGCTCAGCGGAAAGTAGACCTTGGTGGCGACAACCACATCGTCCCGGCGGGCGAAATCTTTTAACGCGCGTCCGAGGATCTCTTCACTGCTGCCGTCAGAGTAACTGTTCGCAGTGTCGAAAAAGTTAATGCCAGCCTCCAGCGCCTGCCTGATCAGCGGACGGCTGCTCTCTTCCGGCAGCGTCCACGCGTGATTGCCGCGCACAGGGTCACCATAGGTCATGCAGCCTAAGCAGAGTCGGGATACCTGGAGATCGGTCTGGCCTAAACGAACGGTTTTCATTGAGAGCTCCTGCTCTTATGCATAGAGAGATCTAAGCATAGCAGCAGGAGCTGAGTGGGGCAGGGAGGTTACTGCGCGAGCCAGGCGGCTATCTGCTGCTGAATACCGGCAGCATCCAGTTGATAGTCGTGACGTACTTCTTCCTGGGTGCCCTGCGGAATAAACTCATCCGGCAGGCCAAGATTCAGTACCGGAACCGCGAGGCGCTTCGCCATAACATACTCATTGACGCCGCTGCCTGCGCCGCCTTTAATCGCGCCCTCTTCAAGCGTAATCAGCGCTTCATGGCTCTGTGCCAGTTCACGGATCAGCGCTTCATCGAGCGGCTTCACGAAACGCATATCCACCAGTGTTGCATTCAGGGCTTCAGCCGCCGCCTGCGCATCTGGCAACAGCGTGCCGAAATTAAGAATTGCCAGCTTTTCGCCCTGGCGCTTCACCACACCCTTGCCCAGCGGCAGGCTGGCCAGCGGATCCAGCGTAGCACCGGTGCCGGTACCACGCGGATAGCGTACGGCACTCGGGCCTGCCTGGTAGTGATAACCGGTGTAAAGCATCAGGCGACACTCATTTTCATCACTCGGTGTCATGATTACCATGCCGGGCACGCAGCGCAGATAGGCAATATCAAATGCGCCCTGATGAGTCTGACCGTCAGCGCCAACGATACCGCCGCGATCAATAGCAAACAGCACCGGCAGCTGCTGAATCGCAACGTCGTGGATCACCTGATCGTAGGCGCGCTGCAGAAACGTAGAGTAGATGGCCACTACCGGCTTGTAGCCGCCAATCGCCATTCCAGCGGCAAAGGTTACGGCGTGCTGTTCAGCAATCGCGACATCAAAATATTGCTGTGGCCAGGCACGTGAGAAGCCCACCATGCCAGAGCCTTCGCGCATAGCTGGCGTTACCGCCATCAGACGTGGGTCGTCCGCAGCGATCTCATTCAGCCAGTCGCCAAACACTTTTGAATAGCTTGGCAGGCCAGGCACGCTTTTAGGCAGCGCGCCACTGGCGGGATCAAATTTTGGCACCGCATGCCAGGCGATAGGATCCTGCTCGGCAGGCGCGTAGCCTTTGCCTTTTTTGGTCATGATATGCAGGAACTGCGGGCCTTTAAGGCTGCGCATATTTTTCAGCGTGCTCACCAGCGTCAGCACATCGTGACCATCAACCGGGCCGATATAGTTGAAACCCAGCTCCTCAAACAGCGTGCCCGGTACAACCATGCCTTTAAGATGCTCTTCAGTGCGTTTAACCAGCTCTTTAATCGGTGGCAGGCCATCAAGCACGCGCTTGCTGCCTTCACGCAGACGGGAGTAAGTTTTGCCAGAGAGGATCTGCGCCAGACGATTATTCAGCGCGCCAACATTTTCAGAGATCGACATTTCGTTGTCGTTGAGGATCACCAGCATATCAGGTTTGATATCACCCGCGTGGTTCATAGCCTCAAACGCCATACCGGCTGTGATAGCGCCATCGCCAATGATACAGGCAGTACGGCGGCCTTTGCCTTCACGTTCCGCTGCTACCGCCATGCCGAGGCCAGCGCTGATTGAAGTCGAAGAGTGACCGACGCTCAGCACATCGTATTCACTTTCGCCACGCCACGGAAACGGATGCAGGCCATCTTTCTGGCGGATAGTACCAATGCGATCGCGACGTCCGGTCAGAATTTTATGTGGATAAGCCTGATGACCTACGTCCCACACCAGATGGTCAAACGGCGTGTTATAAACGTAGTGTAGCGCTACGGTCAGCTCGACAACGCCCAGACCCGAAGCAAAGTGGCCGGATGAGCGGCTAACGCTATCCAGCAAATATTGACGCAGCTCGTCGCACAGAGCCGGAAGTTTCTCTTTCGGCAGTAAACGTAGTGCCTGCACTGTGTCAGCTAACGCCAGTGTCGGGTATTTAGCAATATCAAAACTCATCAGAGACTCATTATGAAAGTTATTTATCGCGTTCAATTATGAAGCTTGCCAGCGCTTGTAATGCGCTTGTGTTATATCCCTGACCCGCCAGAATCTCCAGCGCGCCAAGGGCTTCCTGATAGAGGGCCTGCGCTTTTACGCGGGCACCTTCCAGTCCCAGCAGGGCAGGATAGGTGCTTTTACCCAGAGCCTGATCCGCACCCTGAGTCTTGCCCAGTATGGCGGTATCGCCGACAACATCCAGGATGTCATCCTGAACCTGAAATGCCAGGCCAATAGCATCAGCATAGGTGTCGAGTAGCGGCAGCGCCAGGCGACCAGATTCGCCAGCCGCCAGCGCACCCAGGCGCACAGCAACACGAATCAACGCGCCGGTTTTATGACGATGGATCTGCTCCAGCTGATGCAGGTCAATCTGCTTTCCTTCAGCGGCTAAATCCAATGCCTGTCCGCCGCACATACCTGCAACGCCACTGGCCTGCGCCAGCTGTGAAATCATGGCAACCCGCGTTGCTGAATCAACACCCGTCATGGGTTCATCAGCCAGAATAGAGAACGCCAGCGTCTGAAGTGCATCGCCAGCCAGGATCGCCGTATCTTCACCATAGCGAATATGGCAGGTTGGCTGACCACGCCGGAGTGCATCATCATCCATCGCTGGCAGGTCGTCATGGATCAGCGAATAGGCGTGAATGCATTCAACGGCGGCGGCAGGCGCATCGAGACTGGCAGCATCCGCATGGAGCATTTCGCCGGTCGCGTAGACCAGAAAAGGGCGCAGACGCTTACCGCCTAATAGTGCCCCATAATGCATAGCGTTCACCAGCGGGGAACTCTGAAAAGGCAGGGGTTTAATCAATCGCGTCAGCGCCAGATTCACGCGCTCATAGTAGGTATGCTGTAGCTGGACAAAATCCATTAGTCGTTATCCGGCGTAAAAGGAGTAAGGGCGGCCTCTTTATCATCATTCAGCAGAATACGAACGCGTTGTTCAGCCTGCTGTAGTGTCTGCTGACCGCTGCGCGCCAGTTGCACACCGCGTTCAAATTCGTTGAGCGCCTCTTCCAGCGGTAACTCGCCGCTCTCCAGACGGGTAACAATCTGTTCCAGCTGCTGCAGAGCAGTTTCAAAACTCACGGGCGCTTCGGCTTTTTTCGGCATAATCAGTGTCGACTCACAGTTTGGAACATCATGATGCAATCGGTCATGGTATCTGACAGGGGATAATAAGCAAAATATTGAATGTGATTAAGGTAGCAGAAGCAGTCACGCGGCAAAGATGGTATACTTTTGCGCCTCGGATGCGGACGCTTCTCGCGATCCCCGCAATATTATGATTTTATCAGCTAAGTGCTCTTGATTTTAGCACTTATTTGCCCAACGAAGCTGTGTCGCTATGAAGTTTATCATCAAGCTCTTTCCTGAAATCACCATCAAAAGTCAGTCGGTGCGGCTGCGCTTTATTAAAATTCTGACCGGTAATATCCGTAATACCCTGCGTTCTCTTAATGAGGATATCAAGGTGGTGCGCCACTGGGATCACATTGAGGTGCGTGCTAAAAATGAAGCACTGCGTGAAACCATTGTGGATGAACTGACGCGTATTCCCGGGATCCACCATGTGCTGGCGGTAGAGGATCGTGCTTATACCGACATGCACGATATCTTTGAGCAGACGCTGGCGCTTAACCGTGAGCGACTGGAGAATAAAAGCTTTAGCGTACGAGTTAAACGCCGTGGCACCCATAGCTTTAGTTCGCAGGATGTAGAGCGTTATGTAGGCGGCGGGCTGAATCAGCATATTGCCAGCGCACGCGTACAGCTTAAACAGCCGGATGAGACAGTCAATCTGGAGATCGAGGACGATCGCCTGCTGCTAATCACTGGCCGCTTTGAAGGGCTGGGTGGTTTCCCGATTGGTACACAGGAAGATGTGATGTCGCTGATCTCCGGCGGCTTCGATTCTGGCGTCTCCAGCTATATGCTGATGCGTCGTGGCTGCCGTGTGCACTACTGCTTCTTTAATCTGGGTGGTGCAGCACATGAGATTGGCGTGCGCCAGGTAGCGCACTATTTGTGGAATCGCTTTGGCCGTTCGCATCGCGTGCGCTTTGTCGCGATCAACTTTGAGCCGGTAGTAGGCGAAATTCTCGAAAACGTCGATGATGGTCAGATGGGCGTGGTGCTGAAGCGTATGATGGTACGTGCTGCATCGATGATTGCTGAACGGTATGGCGTCCAGGCGCTGGTGACGGGAGAAGCTCTGGGGCAGGTATCGAGCCAGACGCTGACCAACCTGCGTCTGATAGATAACGCCTCTGATACGCTGATTTTGCGGCCGCTGATCTCACATGATAAAGAGCATATTATTAATGTGGCGCGTCAAATCGGCACGGAAGATTTTGCCCGCACCATGCCAGAGTATTGCGGTGTTATCTCAAAAAGCCCGACCGTAAAAGCGGTGAAAGCGAAAATTGAAGCGGAAGAACAACGCTTTGACTTCGCTATTCTTAATCGCGTGATTGAGGAAGCTACCAACGTTGATATTCGCGAGATAGCGGAGCAGACACAGGAAGAGGTTGTTGAAGTAGAGACGGTGGACTCATTTACCCGCAACGATGTTGTGCTGGATATCCGCGCAGCGGATGAGCAGGATGAGTCACCGCTGACGCTGACCGGCGTTGAGGTAAAGTCATTGCCGTTTTATAAACTCAGCCGGCAGTTTGGCGAGCTGGATCAGAGTAAAACCTGGCTGCTCTACTGTGACCGCGGCGTAATGAGCAAGCTACAGGCCCTCTATCTCTATGAGCAGGGCTATAAAAACGTCAAAGTTTATCGCCCTTAAGTGCTGGTTAACGCTGCACTGGCACTGCTCAGTGCCAGTGCAGCGCCGAATGGAGCGGCATCAGCCGTAATTACTCAAATTCCTGATAGTTATAGATACCTGCTGCCAGCACCAGCTGCGATGCCACTTCGCGTGCGCGCTCTTTATCCGTCAGCAAATCCACCAGCTTAAGCGCGAAATCGAATGCAGTTCCTGGCCCCTGGCTGGTCAGCAGATTAACGCGTGGATCCCATACAACCCGGCGCTCCATCCATTTTGCCTCCGGAATTGTCTCTTTTAATCCGGGAAAGCCGGTCATATTACCTAGCGGAAAAAGATCGTGCGGCACCAGTACTGTACCGGGCGCAGCGCAGATGGCAGCAACGATTTTGCCAGCCAGATGAAACTGACGTACCGTTTCTATCAGCAGCGGGCTATCACGAAACGTTTCTGCTCCCTGTAAGCCGCCTGGCAGCACAATGGCGTCAAAGTCATTATCCGCTACCTCTACCAGCGCTGCATCCGCCAGCAGGCGTACGCCGCGCGAGCAGACAATTTCACAGGTTGCATCACTCTCTGCACTGGCCGTTGTGACGTTAATACCCGCGCGAACCAGTACGTCGATGGTGGTGACTGCCTCAGTCTCTTCGCTGCCATGAGCGAGGCATACCAGTACGGATGGGCTGGCGTTCATATTGTGACTCCTTGCGTTTTACCAAATCATAAAGGCGGCTGTTTTCCGGCAAAGTGATGCCCTGACTGCGTGCGCGCCGCAGCAGATAACCGGTAATGTAATCAATTTCAGTTTGCCGCTGCGCGCGTATATCCTGCAGCATTGAAGAGACATTAGCGGCGGTGCTATCGATAACGTCGTAGATAATCGCGCGCAGATTATCTACCTCTATGTGCTGACCTTCACGCGCCATCAGCTGCGCGATCTCATCGCATAGCAATGCGATCTGCTCAGGCCAGGCGCGCAGTGCGCCATTCTGACAATTGTGCTCTACTGAGAGCGGATTGATAATGCAGTTGATTGCCAGCTTGCGCCAGCATGCCGAGGCGATATCGTCATGCCAGGCTACATCAGGCAGCGCCTGATGTAGCAAATCGGCGAGATAGCTGTAACGGGCACCTTCACGACTCACCGGGCCAATATGGGTAATACCCGCGGCAATATGCTGAATTGTAGTGCCCGCACGCATCGCTGCGTGTGTAGTGATCCCGCGCAGCAGCGGCTGTGTGACATCGCGCAGTTCATCCAGAGTCCCCATACCGTTATGCAGCAGCAGCACAGGAGTTTCAGCCCGGAGCAGGCTCTGCAGATTGCTTATTGCAGCAGAAACCTGAGGTGCTTTCAGAGTGACCAGCAGCAGATCGCTCTGCTCCAGAAACAGCGGATCATTGGCAATAAAGGTATTGCTGCTTATCTGACCCTGCAGATCGATAACGCGGGTTGGACACCAGGAGTGGGGCACCCGTAACCAGCCCTGAACCTCATGTCCCTGGCGGGCCAGCGCTGTCAGCCAGATTTGCCCCAGTGCGCCGCAACCCAGCACAGTAATTTTCATTCAGCCTCCCGCAGACGGGTACTCTTTTGCAACATAAACTCAGTATAGCTTTGAGCCGCCGCATATTTTATTAGCGCAGTAAGACGCGTATTATGCATGTCACTTTAGTATCAGGAGAAGAAAAGATGCCATCTTTCGATATCGTTTCCGAAGTTGAGCTGCAGGAAGTACGCAATGCGGTAGAAAATACCAATCGTGAACTCTCAACCCGCTTCGATTTTCGCAATGTCAGTGCTAACGTTGAGCTGAATGAAAAGAGTGAAACCATCAAAATCACCACTGAATCTGATTTTCAGGTAAAACAGATTGTGGATATTCTGCGGGAAAAGTTACTGAAACGCGGCATTGAAAATGCGGCAATCGACGTGCCGGAAGAGATTGAGCACAGCGGTAAAAGCTGGAGTGTGGAAGCCAAACTGAAAAAAGGCATTGAGAGCGACGTAGCAAAGAAGCTGGTAAAACTAATCAAAGATAGCAAGCTGAAAGTGCAGACGCAGATCCAGGGTGACGAACTGCGCGTGACGGGCAAATCGCGTGACGATTTGCAAAGCGCGATGGCGCTGGTGCGCGGTGGCAATCTGGGACAACCTTTCCAGTTCAAAAACTTCCGCGACTAAGTCAACATGACGAATTGGTCAGAGCAGCGGTTAATCTGAACAATCATCGTAATGACTGGAGAATGTGCAGCAGTGGTAAAAAAGCCCGACGCAGAGGTCGGGCTTTCAGATTAGCAACTGGCAAGCAGCGCTTCGATCTCAATACGGCTGGTGACCTTGCTATCAATTTTGATATAGGCGCTTTTCTCTTCCGGCACAATAAATACCGCGGCGACCCCCGGCTGCGCTTTCAGACGCTTTTCCAGATTAGGCAGTGCAAGGGCTGCATCACTCAGTACCAGACGCAGACTGCTGACATAGGGTGGTTCTGACATCGACATCGCGACAAACAGCCAGGCAGCAGCGATAACGGCGCCGGTAAGAAATACCGTTTGCGCATCAATATGACCAAAGATCCAGCCGCCAAGCGTGCCGCCAATCGCCACGCCAAGAAACTGGCTGGTGGAGTAGATCCCCATCGCCGTGCCTTTATAACCGGGGGGTGACTCTTTACTAATCAGCGAAGGCAGTATGGCTTCCATTACATTGAATGCCAGGAAAAAGAGCTGCACACCCGCCACCAGTGTCCAGAAGTGGTCTTCTGCGCCCCACAGCACAATCTCAGCAATAATAATTAATGCAACGCAGCTGACAAACACCCGTTTCATATGGCGTTTGACTTCCGCATAGATAATCACCGGTACTACCGCGACAAATGCCACCAGCATGGTAACCAGATAGACTTTCCAGTGACTGGCAGCGGGCAGCCCCGCCAGTTCAAACTGGCCAGGCAGCGCAACAAAACTCGACATCAGTAATATGTGCAGACAGAGAATGCCAAGATTGAGTTTCAGCAGTCGGGGATTGGCCAGTACAGCGCGAATACTGCCTTTAACCATGCCTGATTCACGATTCAGCACATGATCGCGTGCATTGGGAACCACCAGCAAAGTAATAACAATTCCCAGCGTTGCCAGCAGCGCAATCATCCAAAACAGCGCATGCAGTCCCAGCGTATGTGTAATTATCGGACCTGCAACCATCGCAATGGCAAAGGTTACGCCAAAACTAATGCCAATAAATGCCATCGCTTTAGTGCGATTCTGTTCACGGGTAAGGTCGGAAAGCAGCGCCATCACCGCAGCGGCTATCGCTCCTGACCCCTGGAGCGCACGACCCAGGATAATGCCCCAGATAGATGCCGTGGTCGCAGCAATAACACTACCCAGTACAAACAGCAGCAGACCACCAACAATCAGGGGCTTGCGACCAATCCGGTCTGAGAGCAAACCAAACGGGATCTGAAATATTGCCTGTGCCAGACCATAAATACCAATTGCCAGCCCAATCAGCGTTTCGCTGGCGCCCTGTAAAGCCATGCCATATGTGGTGAGCACGGGCAAAACCATAAACATTCCAAGCATACGCAGGGAAAAAACTGTACCTAAACCCCATGTAGCGCGAAGCTCTACTGGCGTCATTTTATTGTCGTTCATTCCAACCTCTGTAAGTGTATGCCTGCCATGCACTATCTGGCAGCCAGCGATATCGCCTTGCTGCAACTCAGTATATTCCAGGCATTTAACTTCCATTTTAGGGAGCAGGGGAGGGCGGGTAAAATATTTGTTTTTAAGCAGTGGTAACAAAAAGAAAGGGCGCGATAATCGCGCCCTTTGCCTGCGTTACGGTATCCGCTTACCAGACGTAAGTCAGCAGATCTTTCGATGCCGGTGCCATAAAATCCACAGACATCATGACGCTCAGCGCGGTGATAGCCACAATAGAGAACACAAACAGTTTACGCGCCCAGACTTTATCGTTTGAGGTTTTGTATCCTGAAAGTGCCATGCCCAGCCACCAGACGCTTACTGCAGCGGCGACGACCAGATATTTGTAACCAGCATAGCCGCCCAGTGAGAGCATCAGAGTGGCAATCATAAACGCCAGAATGTAGAGCGTAATATGATTCTTAGCCACGGAGATCCCTTTTACTACTGGCAGCACCGGAATATTGGCAGCCTGATAATCTTTAAAGCGGAAGATGGCAATCGCATAGGAGTGCGGCATCTGCCACAGGCTAAAGATAGCCAGCAGAATCAGTGCGCCAGCATCAAACTCATTGGTGACGGCACAGTAGCCAATCACCGGTGGCGCAGCGCCGGAAAGACTGCCAATCAGCGTACCGTATACCGAATGACGTTTCATATAGAGGCTGTAGACGCCGACATAGACAACAAAGCCCATGACCGCCAGCCACATGGCCAGCGGATTAGCGCCAACGTACAGCAACGCAAAGCCAGCAATACCCAACGCAGTGGCATAAACCAGGCTTACTTTCGCCGAGATCAGGCCTTTGACCAGTACCCGGTTCCGCGTTCTCTCCATTTTGATGTCAATGTCGCGGTCGATCACATTGTTGAATACACAACCAGATGCGACCACCAGCGACACGCCAGCCAGCGCGGTGAGAAACAGGGGATAATCGATGCTGCCTTTAGAAGCCAGCAGAAATCCACCGATGACAGAAATTAAATTGCCGAAAATAATTCCTGGTTTTGTTACTTGCAGGTATTGCTTAATCATTACGCGTGACTCTTTAGTGGGCCATCATGTTGTAGTTGAGGTTCCACATAATCCACAGTGAACCGATCACAACAATCAGAATAATGATTGCTGAGAAGACAATGGCCACCATGTTCCAGCCACCCTCTGATTTGCTGTCCAGATGCAGGAAGTAGACCAGGTGCACCAGCACCTGAACCACTGCACACACCAGAACCACACCCAGGATGGTGCCGTGTGAGGCACTGCCATCCATTACCATCCAGAACGGGATTGCCGTCAGGATGATAGAGAGGATGAAGCCGATCATGTAAGACTTCACGCTACCGTGTGATGCACCATGTTCGTTTACAGAATGACTCATTACATGGCCCCCATCAGATAGACAACGGTGAATACACAGATCCACACCACATCCAGGAAGTGCCAGAACAGGCTCAGGCACATGATACGGGTGCGGTTGTTTTCAGTCAGACCACGTTTAGCGACCTGGAACATCAGGACAGCCATCCAGATCAGACCTGAGGTTACGTGCAGACCGTGTGTACCAACCAGGGTAAAGAAGCCAGACAGGAAGCCACTACGGTCAGGACCGAAGCCTTCTGCGATCAGGTGATGGAACTCATAGATTTCCATCCCGATAAATCCGGCACCGAACAGGAAGGTCAAAGCCAGCCAGCCAATGACCGAACCTTTGTTCTGATTGTTCATTGCAATAACTGCCATTCCATAAGTAATGGAGCTGAGCAGCAGCAGTGCAGTTTCAACCAGCACAAACGGCAGTTCGAAAATATCTTTACCTGCCGGACCACCGGCAGTGTTGTTGACCATTACTGCATAGGTCGCAAACAGCGTTGCGAAGATAATGCAGTCACTCATCAGGTAGATCCAGAAGCCAAAGACTTTATTGGCTCCTGCATCGTGATGCCCATGCTCCGCATGGGCGTCGTGGTGGTGTTTTACGGTTTGAGTCGACATTATTTCAGACCTGCTTTGCTGATGTCATCAAAGTGCTTCTTCTCGATCTGCTCGATTTCAGCAACCGGAACGTAGTAATCCACGTCCTCATCGAAGCTCTTCACGATCCAGGTAACAATTGTGCCCAGGAAGGTGAGACCCGCCAGCCACCAGATATGCCAGATCATGGCGAAACCGAAGACTGTCATGAATGCAGCGATAACAATGGCCGCGCCGCTGTTTTTCGGCATATGAATTTCTTCATATTTTTCTGGCTGCTTGTACGCTTCGCCTTTCTCTTTCATTTCCCAGAACGCATCACGCTCGTGGATCTGAGGGATAACAGCAAAGTTGTAGAACGGCGGTGGTGAAGAGGTTGCCCACTCCAGTGTACGGCCGCCCCACGGGTCGCCAGTCAGATCGCGGTTCTGATCGCGGTCACGTACCGATACCCAGAACTGAATAACCTGGCAGAGAATACCGCAGGCGATCAGTGCTGCACCACCTGCTGCAATAACCAGCAGAGAGTGGAACTGCGGATAGATATCCTGGCTCAGACGACGGGTCATACCCATGAAGCCCAGCGCATACAGCGGCATAAAGGCAACAAAGAAGCCGATAATCCAGAACCAGAAGGCACGTTTACCCCAGGTTTCGTTCAGCGTGAAGCCAAACGCTTTCGGGAACCAGTAGGTCACACCCGCCATACAACCGAAGACAACACCGCCGATAATAACGTTATGGAAGTGTGCAATCAGGAACAGGCTGTTGTGCAGAATAAAGTCAGCACCCGGTACAGCCAGCAGTACGCCGGTCATACCACCTACTGAGAAGGTCACCAGGAAGCCGATGGTCCACAGCATCGCTGAGTTAAACTCAATACGACCCTGATACATGGTGAACAGCCAGTTAAAGATCTTCACGCCAGTTGGAATCGCGATGATCATTGTCATGATACCGAAGAAGGCGTTGACGTTGGCACCCGCACCCATGGTGAAGAAGTGGTGCAACCAGACGATAAACGACAGAACGGTAATAGCAATGGTCGCCCATACCAGTGAGGTATAGCCAAACAGACGCTTTTTCGAGAAGGTCGCGGTAACTTCAGAGAAGACACCAAAGACCGGCAGAACAAGAATGTACACCTCCGGGTGACCCCAGACCCAGATCAGGTTGACGTACATCATCATGTTACCGCCCATATCATTAGTAAAGAAATGGAAGTCGAGGTAACGATCAAGCGTCAACAGTGCCAGCGTCACGGTCAGAACCGGGAACGCAGCGATGATCAGGACGTTGGTGCAGAGTGCAGCCCAGGTGAACACCGGCATTTTGAACAGGTCCATGCCCGGCGCACGCATCTTCAGAATGGTCACGAAGAAGTTGATACCGGTCAGCGTGGTGCCGATACCAGAGAGCTGGAGACTCCAGATCCAGTAATCTACCCCGACGCCAGGACTATACTCCGCGCCCGAAAGCGGGGGATAAGCCAGCCAGCCAGTCTGTGCGAACTCGCCCACACCCAGAGAGATGTTTACCAGAATCACACCGATTGCGGTAAACCAGAAGCTCAGGTTATTCAGGAATGGGAACGCAACGTCACGGGCACCGATTTGCAGCGGAACCGCGATGTTCATCAGACCCACAACGAATGGCATCGCAACGAAGAAGATCATAATCACGCCATGCGCGGTAAAGATCTGATCGTAGTGGTGCGGTGGCAGTATGCCCGCCTCACCGGCTGATGCCATAACCTGTTGAGTACGCATCATTACCGCATCGGCAAAGCCGCGCAGCAACATAACGAACGCCATAATGACGTACATAATACCCAGTTTTTTGTGGTCAACGGAGGTGAGCCATTCTGACCACAGATACTGCCATTTACCAAAATAGGTGAGGGCTGCAACCAGCGCCAGACCACCGATGATGATAGCGGCGACCGTAACCATGATAATGGGTTCATGGTAGGGCACTGCATCCAGTGTTAATTTTCCGAACATCGTATTATTCCCCGGTTCCCGCAGCAGCGGCGTGATTCATGTCCATGCCTTCATGTGGTGACATGTCCATTTTCCCGTGGCTCATCATGAACTTATCAATAATCTGCTTGAAGAGTTCAGGATTAGCAGTTGAGAAATATTCCACCGGATGATTCTCACTTGGCGAAGCCAGTTTCTCAAACTCATCCATGGTGGTCAGCGTGTGAGGTGCAGCTTTAACCTTAGCAACCCACTGCTGGAATTCCGCATCGTCTTTGGTAGCAATGGCTTTGAACTTCATGCCAGAGAAACCGCGACCACTGAAGTTTGATGAGATACCGTCAAACGTTCCTGGCTCATTGGCAATCAGGTGCAGTTTGGTCTGCATACCTGCCATCGCGTAGATCTGGCTGCCGAGCGTAGGAATGAAAAACGAGTTCATCACGGAGTTAGAGGTGATTTTAAAGTTAACTGGCGTATTTGCCGGGAAGGCAATCTGGTTAACGGTTGCAATACCCTGTTCCGGGTAGATAAACAGCCATTTCCAGTCCAGTGCAACCACATCGATCTCAACAGGCTTAACGTCAGAAACCAGCGGTTTGCTTGGCTCCAGCGCATGTGTTGATTTCCAGGTCAGCACGCCGAGGAAAATGATGATCAGGATCGGAATGGTCCAGACCACAGCTTCCACTTTGTTAGAGTGTGACCAGTTAGGGCTGTACTTTGCATTGGTGTTAGTTGCCCGATATTTCCAGGCAAACAACACAGCCATCAAGACTGCCGGAATAACCACGATCATCATCAGGCCAAAGGCTGTCAGAATCAGCGAACGTTGCTCCAGTGCAATCTGTCCCTTGGGATTTAACAACGCACTATCGCAGCCGCTGAGTAAAACTGCGCCTGCGATTAATGACAAAATCCCCAAACATTTATTGTATTTCATGAGTCTCATTTAACGACCTCAATGACAAGGGCTCTATTGTCGTTTAAGTGTGCACGTATTTTACGGTAAGGTTTATGTAGTGTAAACCAGCTTAAGGATGTGTCAGAGCGGTGTTGACACCTTTTGCTAAGGGGGTCACAGATGTTACGTAAGGTGACAAATTATTAACTGCGACAGGCAGTTGGCGGCAATATAACAAAAAGCGATGACAAAAACCTCAGAGAAAACAGGGAGAGTATAAACTGTGCTTTTAATACCCGCTTATTTAACAATCTCGCATCATTTGAGAAATCAAATTTCCACAAATTGATTGCTCACCGGATTAAAACAGTCCTGGTTTTTGTTAAATTTATGTTTTTATTTTGCGTTAAAAAAAATGCTATTTGCGATAAATTGCAGGCGCTATTTAAAACAAATTAAATTGCACCTGCAAATAGTGGCGAACTATTGTTCAGAAAGTGAGTAGGTTTTTTTCAGCGCCAGAACGTCGAGTAATACGCCCAGTGTTACAGCTGCCGCAGCAACGGCAATCCCCGCCTCAAACAGCGGTGTCAGCAACAACGCGGCCTGCGTTACGCCACAGGCGTGCGCTGCCAGTGCCATTAGCCAGATCAGTAGCAGGCCACAGCCTGACGCAAACAGGCGCATAATCCAGCGGTAGCCTGCCGGCCACAGCGAACGGCTAAGAAATGTGCCGCTCTGCTGCATCTGTATCAGCGTTCTCCTGCTTAGCCATAACAGCAGCAATCCGGGCAGCGCGGCAACAACAGTAAAGGCGTAAAATGTTGGCCAGCCCCAGAGCTCGACCAGCCAGCCTGCGGCAGGGCCGACATAGACACGCCCCACTGCTGCCAGAGCAGAAAGCAGCGCAAACTGGGTCGCAGAGAACGCTTTGTTGCACATGGTCATCAGCAATGCAACAAACGCTGCGGTGCCCATACCACCACAGAGATTTTCTATAAATACAGCAGTGGCCATGCTCCAGAGATGGGGGGGCGTGACAGCCAGCAGCCAGTAAGCAGCATTGGAGACTGCCTGCAGAATGCCAAACAGCATCAGAGCGCGAAACAGGGTCAGACGCTGCATCAGCACGCCGCCATACAGTGCGCCGGCAATAGTAGCCAGCAGTCCCAGCGTCTTGTTAACCAATCCTACATCACCAGCGCTAAAGCCAACGCCACGAATCAGAAATGTAGTCGTAAGCGATGCGGCGAACGCATCGCCCAGCTTATACAGGATGATCAGGGTAATCAGCAGCCAGGCATTGTTGCGCTGGAAGAAGTCGGCCAGCGGGAAAGTCACGGCCTGACGCAGCGTATGAGGCTCACGTGCTGGCGCTGCCGGTTCGCGAGCCAGCAGCGTTGCAATGACGCCAGGCACCATCAGCAGTGCCATCAGCCAGTAGGTTGCGCGCCAGCCGAGATAGCGATCGGCGAGCCAGAGCGCCAGTCCGCCGGAAATCAGCATAGCCAGACGATAACCGAGGACGGTAATCGCTGCACCGCTACCGCGTTCTTCCGGTGGCAGGATATCGGTTTTCCACGCATCAAAAACGATATCCTGCGATGCAGAGCAGAAAGCCACCAGTACAGCAATCATGGCCAGCAGTGTCAGGTTCTGCGCCGGTTGCATAGCGCCCAGCGCTACAATACCTGCAATCAGTGCCAGCTGGGTGAGCAGTAACCAGCCCCGACGGCGTCCGAGAAAAGGCGGGGTATAGCGGTCCATCATCGGTGACCAGAGGAACTTGAAGACATATGCCTGACCCACCAGCGAGAAGAAGCCGATGGTTTTCAGATCGACATTTTCAACTGTCATCCACGCCTGAAGCGTGCCAGCTGTTAACGCCAGCGGTAAACCAGACGCAAAACCCAGCAGCAGCAGTACCAGCGCATTACGTTGCGTAAAAATTCTCAGATAGGGAGAGGTCATAGCGAGCCTGAGCCAGGGCCCGGCAGTGGTTTGCCGGGCGGATTACAGCGAAGAGTTAGCGTGCGTTTTGTTTAATAAAGTTGTTTACGCTGGTGTCCTGTGCCATATCAGCAATCACGTCGCTCAGCGTTGCGTTGACCGCATTGGTGATCTTATCGTTAGTGGCGTTAAACGCGCCTTCAATACTGTAGGTCTGGCGGTAGTTTTTCACCTGCTTGTTGCCGTTTTTCGCCGTGGCAATAATAGAGATATCCGCTTTAGTGGTGATGCTGTAGCGCACGTTACCCTGGGTAACATCAGCGTAAAGGTTATTCACCACAATTTGCAGGTCAACCGCACCGTTAGGTCCAATCATATAACCGCGTGACGTCATCTGCTTCTCCAGTACTTCCTGCAGCAGGAAGCGCAGATCGCGTGAAGGCGTCAGGGTTATCAACTGGCCATCACGATTAACTTTCGCCAGCGCCTGATCGCTGCGCTGGTCGGCACCATTGACGCTCACGGTGACACCCATCAGGCTGGGATCCTGCTGCGGCAGCTGAATTTTAGGTTGAATATTCAGGGTTGTGCTGTTGCTGGCACAGCCGGCTAAAACAAAAGCAGCCAGCAGAGGAAATAACAGTTTTTTCAACATACTCTTTCTCGTTAGCATTTAAGTTTGGGGGCAAGTTGCGGGTCATCATAGCATTGCATACGGGCGAAAAAAGCCCCGCCTGCCTGGAAATTGATTGTAAAGGCTTTTTTCAGAACAGTGGAATTCATCCCGGTTGACCCTTGCGCTTAGCCAGCTATGATGCGCAGCCCGCCAGGAAATTTTATTTTATTTTATCCGGCAGTGGTGCAAAACCTACTAATATTTAAACAGATGGGGCACAGCGCTCGCCGAAGAGGGTGTAAACAATGATTCGCGAACAAATAGAAGAAAAGCTGCGCAACGCTTTCACGCCTGCACACCTTGAAGTGCATGACGAAAGCTATCGTCATAACGTGCCTGCTGGCTCTGAAAGTCACTTTAAAGTGGTGATTGTCAGTGACACTTTTACCGGACAGCGCTTCCTGCAACGGCATCGTGCCATTTATAGTGAACTTTCAGCAGAACTGGCGGATGGCGTTCATGCGCTGGCGCTGCATACCTACACACAAAAAGAGTGGCATGGATTACAGGATACCGTGCTGGCTTCACCAAATTGTCGGGGTGCCGGTACGCTCGCCTGAAGCTTATTTTGCTGCTTTCCTGAACGGCCTGCGGGCCGTTTTTTCATTTGTCGCGCGTTAAACGCGATCTATGGCGCAAAAAAGCAGCAAAGCCCGTAAAAAGTGGTGAGTTTGCAGCCTCGACTCATTCCGGTGATGCGGCTATAATGCGGCGTCTATTTTTCCGGAATGTCTTCGGGACGCTTCTGGTAACAGGGATGTGGTTCTGCCTGCAGAGGCCGTCCCGGTTGTTGGATACGGCGCATTAATTGTGTGGTGTCTGAAGTTGACCGAGCACGTGATTTTTTGAGGTAACAAGATGACAGTTTCAGTAGAAACCACTCAGGGTCTGGGCCGTCGCATTTCGATTACTGTTCCTGCTGACAGCATCGAAACCGCGGTAAAGAAAGAACTGATTGAAGTGGCTAAGAAAGTCCGTATCGATGGTTTCCGTAAAGGCAAAGTGCCAGCGCATATCATCAATCAGCGCTATGGCGCTTCTGTTCGTCAGGATGTGCTGGGCGAGCTGATGACGCGTAACTTTGTTGACGCGATTATCAAAGAGAAGATCAACCCAGCTGGCGCACCAAACTATGTGCCAGGTGAGTATAAAGAAGGTGAAGACTTCAACTACGCGGTTGAGTTTGAAGTTTACCCGGAAGTTGAACTGCAGGGTCTGGATGCAATCGAAGTTGAAAAACCGGTTGTTGAAGTGACTGACGCTGACGTCGATACCATGCTGGAAACCCTGCAGAAGCAGCAGGCAACCTGGAAAGAGACTGACGCTGCTGCCACCGCAGAAGATCGCGCGACCATTGACTTTACCGGCTCTGTTGATGGTGAAGAGTTTGAAGGCGGCAAAGCGTCTGACTTCGTACTGGCAATGGGCCAGGGTCGTATGATCCCAGGTTTTGAAGAAGGTATTACCGGCAAGAAAGCAGGTGAAACTTTCACTATCGACGTGAAATTCCCGGACGATTACCACGCAGAAAACCTGAAAGGTAAAGATGCGAAGTTTGAGATCGTTCTGAAGAAAGTTGAAACCCGCGAGCTGCCAGAACTGACCGCTGACTTCATCAAGCGCTTTGGTGTGGAAGATGGCTCAGTAGATGGCCTGCGTGCAGAAGTGCGTAAAAACATGGAGCGCGAGCTGAAAGGCGCTATCCGCAACCGCGTGAAATCTCAGGTGCTGGACGGTCTGGTAGAGGCTAACAACATCGACGTACCTGCGGCGCTGATCGACAGCGAAATCGACGTACTGCGTCGTCAGGCTGCTCAGCGCTTTGGTGGCAATGAGAAGCAGGCGCTGGAACTGCCACGTGAGCTGTTCGAAGAGCAGGCTAAACGTCGTGTGGTTGTCGGCCTGCTGCTGGGCGAAGTGATCCGCATCAATGAGCTGAAAGCTGACGAAGATCGCGTAAACGCGCTGATCCAGGAGATGGCTTCTGCTTACGAAGATCCGCAGGAAGTTATTGAGTTCTACGGCAAAAACAACGAGCTGATGAACAATATGCGCAATGTTGCACTGGAAGAGCAGGCAGTTGAAACTCTGCTGGCTAAAGCCAAAGTTAGCGACAAAGCCACCTCTTTCCAGGAACTGATGAATCAGACTTCCGCAGCCTGATTAGTAAGTTAACGGAATGAGCTAAGCCCGTGACGTCGTCGTCGCGGGCTTTTTTCTTTTTGTAGCAAAATACAGCTTATTACGCTGGGTTGAGTAATTAAGCGGCAAATTATCCGGTATGCTGCTTTTGGATGTTAGCGAATAAGGAAAAGGTTGTTATGCTTGAAACAACCGGGCTGCATCCCCAGATAGAAGAAGAATGTGGAAAAAACGTGAGGCTGGCTGATTAACCGTCCTGAAATGTCGGAACGAGGCGGCTGTGCATAGTTTTCACAGCGCGTCTCACGTAGAATCGGTACAGAAAGTTGCCAATGAAATTTATCAGGAGACGGTAATGTCATACAGTGGCGATCGTGAATTTACTGCACCAACCAATGCGCTGGTGCCAATGGTGGTCGAACAAACCTCGCGCGGCGAGCGTTCTTACGACATCTATTCCCGCCTGCTTAAAGAGCGCGTTATCTTCCTGACCGGTCAGGTTGAAGATCATATGGCGAATCTGATTGTGGCCCAGATGCTGTTTCTGGAGGCGGAGAACCCTGAAAAAGATATCTATCTCTATATCAACTCGCCGGGTGGCGTCATCACCGCCGGGATGTCGATCTACGACACCATGAAGTTTATCAAGCCAGATGTCAGCACTATCTGTATGGGACAGGCGTGTTCAATGGGTGCATTCCTGCTGACGGCTGGTACCAAAGGCAAGCGCTTCTGTCTGCCTAACTCCCGTGTGATGATCCACCAGCCGCTGGGTGGCTATCAGGGACAGGCAACAGACATTGAGATCCACGCACGTGAAATTCTCAAAGTGAAGCAGCGGATGAATGAGCTGATGGCAGAACATACCGGTAAATCGCTGGAGCAGATTGAGCGCGATACTGAACGCGATCGTTTTCTCTCGGCCAGCGAAGCGGTAGAGTATGGTCTGGTTGATTCCATTCTGACACATCGCCAATAAGACACATCTGCCTGCACCTTACGCTATAGTTAAGTGGGCAGGCAGCTGAGTTGCATGTATACCGGCCGTTGTTGTACGGCCAGTGCCGTACACCTACACAGGTCTGAGAACGAAAAGAGGTTAGCTGATGACAGATAAGCGCAAAGACGGTTCAGGTAAGTTGCTGTACTGCTCTTTCTGCGGCAAAAGCCAGCACGAAGTCCGTAAGCTGATTGCCGGGCCGTCAGTCTATATTTGCGACGAATGCGTTGATCTATGCAACGATATCATTCGTGAAGAGATTAAAGAAGTTGCGCCACATCGCGAGCGCAGTGCGCTGCCAACGCCGCACGAAATCCGTAACCATCTTGACGACTATGTTATCGGTCAGGAAAAGGCGAAAAAAGTGCTGGCGGTTGCAGTCTACAACCACTACAAACGTCTGCGCAACGGCGATACCAGCAACGGTATCGAGCTGGGTAAAAGTAACATTCTGCTGATCGGTCCGACCGGAAGCGGTAAAACCCTGCTGGCTGAAACGCTGGCGCGTCTGCTGGATGTGCCATTTACCATGGCTGATGCGACCACCTTAACCGAAGCGGGTTATGTGGGCGAAGATGTTGAAAACATCATCCAGAAACTGCTGCAGAAGTGCGACTACGATGTTCAGAAAGCGCAGCGCGGTATTGTCTATATCGATGAGATTGACAAGATTTCGCGCAAATCTGACAACCCTTCAATCACCCGTGACGTCTCGGGCGAGGGTGTACAGCAGGCGCTGCTGAAACTGATTGAAGGCACCGTTGCTGCTGTGCCACCACAGGGTGGACGTAAACATCCACAGCAGGAGTTTTTGCAGGTTGATACCTCAAAAATTCTGTTTATCTGCGGCGGTGCATTTGCCGGTCTGGATAAAGTGATTTCACAGCGTGTGGAAACCGGTTCAGGTATCGGTTTTGGCGCCACAGTAAAAGGCAAATCGCAAAAAGCGAGTGAAGGCGAACTGCTGTCGCAGGTTGAGCCAGAAGATTTGATCAAGTTTGGTCTGATCCCTGAGTTCATCGGTCGTCTGCCCGTGGTTGCCACGCTTAATGAGCTGAGTGAAGAAGCGCTGATTCAGATCCTGCGTGAGCCTAAAAATGCACTGACCAAGCAATATCAGGCGTTGTTTAACCTGGAAGGTGTTGAGCTTGAGTTTCGCGATGAAGCGCTGACGGCTATCGCCAACAAAGCGATGTCGCGTAAAACCGGTGCACGTGGACTGCGTTCTATTGTTGAGGCTGCACTGCTGGAAACGATGTATGACCTGCCATCGATGGAAGATGTCGAGAAAGTCGTTATCGACGACTCTGTGATTGCAGGTGAGTCAGATCCTATGCTGATTTATGGTAAGCACGAAGCGCAAGCTTCTGGCGAATAAATAAACAATTAAATCACGTTGTTATGCCAAAAAAGGGGAATTTCATTCCCCTTTTACTTTTCTCACCTCTGTGACGTTGAATGTCGTATAAGCATCCCCATATACTCATAATCCTGTGGGTTTAACTGCATAAAACCTGAATTACGCGGTTCCCATCACCTGGCGGACATTAAACTAAGAGAGAGCTCTATGAATCCTGAGCGTTCTGAACGCATTGAAATCCCCGTGTTGCCGCTGCGCGACGTGGTGGTTTATCCGCACATGGTAATTCCGTTGTTTGTTGGTCGGGAAAAATCGATTCGTTGCCTCGAAGCGGCGATGGATCATGACAAGAAGATCATGCTGGTTGCCCAGAAAGAGGCTTCAACGGATGAACCTGGAATTAACGATCTCTTTGCTATAGGGACAGTTGCGTCCGTATTGCAGATGCTGAAACTACCCGATGGCACAGTTAAAGTGCTGGTTGAAGGGTTGCAGCGTGCACGTATCACGACGCTTTCTGACAATGGCGACCACTTTGTCGCCCAGGCTGAATATCTGACCTCGCCAGAAATTGAAGAGCGCGAGCAGGAAGTGCTGGTCCGTACAGCAATTAATCAGTTTGAAGGCTACATCAAGCTGAATAAAAAAATTCCACCTGAAGTACTGACATCCCTGAACAGCATTGATGATGCGGCGCGACTGGCTGATACCGTTGCTGCGCACATGCCGCTGAAACTGGCAGACAAGCAATCAGTGCTGGAGATGTCCGACGTTAACGAACGTCTGGAATATCTGATGGCGATGATGGAATCGGAGATTGACCTGCTGCAGGTTGAGAAGCGTATTCGCAATCGCGTTAAAAAGCAGATGGAAAAAAGCCAGCGCGAATACTATCTGAATGAGCAGATGAAAGCGATTCAGAAAGAGCTGGGCGAGATGGATGACGCCCCGGATGAGTATGAAGCGCTGAAGCGTAAGATTGACGCAGCCAAAATGCCTGCCGAAGCGCGTGAAAAAGCAGAAGCTGAGCTGCAGAAGCTGAAAATGATGTCACCGATGTCAGCGGAAGCCACAGTAGTGCGTGGCTATATCGACTGGATGGTGCAGGTTCCGTGGAACGCGCGCAGCAAAGTGAAAAAAGATCTGCGCAAGGCGCAGGAGACGCTGGATACCGACCACTTTGGTCTGGAGCGAGTGAAAGATCGCATTCTTGAGTATCTTGCGGTACAGAGTCGCGTCAGCAAAATCAAAGGACCGATTCTTTGTCTGGTAGGGCCGCCGGGCGTGGGTAAAACCTCTCTGGGTCAGTCGATTGCTAAAGCGACCGGACGCAAATATGTGCGTATGGCGCTGGGCGGCGTGCGTGATGAAGCGGAAATTCGTGGCCATCGCCGTACCTATATCGGCTCAATGCCTGGCAAGCTGATTCAGAAAATGGCGAAAGTGGGAGTGAAAAACCCGCTGTTCCTGCTGGATGAGATTGATAAAATGTCTTCCGATATGCGCGGCGATCCTGCCTCGGCGCTGTTGGAAGTCCTTGATCCTGAGCAGAATATCGCGTTTAACGATCACTATCTGGAAGTTGACTACGATCTCTCTGATGTGATGTTCGTAGCAACCTCTAACTCCATGAATATTCCGGCACCGCTGCTGGATCGTATGGAGGTGATCCGTCTGTCGGGCTATACCGAAGATGAGAAGCTCAATATTGCCAAACAGCATCTTCTGCCGAAGCAGATTGAACGTAACGCGCTGAAAGAAAAAGAGATCAGCGTCGATGACAGTGCCATTGTTGGCATCATCCGTTATTACACGCGTGAAGCAGGTGTACGTAGCCTTGAGCGTGAACTCTCTAAGTTATGTCGTAAAGCAGTTAAAGCGCTGCTGATGGATAAAACGCAGAAGAGCATTACTATCGATGGCGACAATCTGAAAGATTTCCTTGGCGTACAGCGCTTTGACTATGGTCGTGCTGATAGCGAAAACCGCGTAGGTCAGGTCACCGGACTCGCCTGGACTGAGGTAGGCGGCGATCTGCTGACTATTGAGACCGCGTGCGTGCCGGGCAAAGGCAAGCTGACCTATACTGGCTCGCTGGGCGAAGTGATGCAGGAGTCGATTCAGGCGGCATTAACGGTGGTTCGTGCCCGGGCTGAGAAACTCGGTATCAACGCTGATTTTTACGAGAAGCGCGATATTCACGTGCATGTACCAGAGGGTGCAACACCGAAGGATGGCCCAAGCGCCGGTATTGCAATGTGTACCGCGCTGGTTTCCTGCCTGACAGGCAATCCGGTACGCTCTGATGTCGCCATGACGGGTGAAATCACGCTGCGTGGTCTGGTTCTGCCTATAGGTGGCCTGAAGGAAAAGCTGCTGGCAGCACACCGTGGTGGTATCAAAACTGTGTTGATCCCGGATGAGAACAAGCGCGATCTGGAAGATATTCCACAGAACGTGATTGCTGATCTGACGATTCATCCGGTGAAGCGGATTGAAGAAGTGCTGAATCTGGCACTGGAAAATTCGCCGACCGGTATGCAGGTTGTTACCGCCAAATAGTGATTAGCGGCAAACAATGTTGAAAAGCCAAGCTGGCAGGCCATATCAGGCTTGCCAGCTTTTTTTTGTGCCGCTAAGTTAGGATACTGCTGGAGTGACGATTAAGATGAATACCGTTGTTTCAGCACCACAGGCTTGTTATAACTGGCTGCGCGTTTGCTTCGGCAGGAAAATCGAAGCAGAGTGAATAATAAAAGAGGGGATGAAAAGAGTGAATAAGTCACAGTTGATCGACAAAATTGCTGCAAATGCTGATATTTCCAAAGCAGCAGCAGGTCGCGTCCTGGATGCTTTTATGGAATCAGTATCTGATACGCTGAAAAACGGAGATGAAGTTGCGCTGGTTGGTTTCGGCACCTTCTCTGTACGCGAGCGTGCTGAGCGTACAGGCCGTAATCCACAGACAGGTAAAGAGATCACTATTCCGGCAGGCAAAGTGCCTGGATTCCGTGCCGGCAAACTGCTGAAAGACTCTGTCAACTAATCACGACAGCAGAAACCATTGAAGCATTTTCTTTCCTGGATTGAGGACGAAAAAGCCGTTCTCATGTAACATACGGGCACATCGTTAGTGATGTGCCTTTTTTATTTGATGCGTAGCTCAAGCCTGTGGCTTCAGTCTCCGCATGGTTGCCAGCTGCCAGCCTGAATCGCAGCTGCACGATGATGACATCGTGTCTGAGCTTTATATTCACACTACAGCGGAGTGTTGTCATACCATGATGGACAATTTACGCGCGGCGTCGAATCATGTCGTGCTCAAGGTTATTCTGGGATTGATTATCCTGTCCTTTGTGCTTACCGGAGTGGGTAACTACCTGATAGGCGGTAACGGCGATTATGCAGCAAAAGTTAACGGCCACGAAATCAGCCGGGCTGAGCTGGAGCAGGCCTTCAACAGTGAGCGTAATCGTCAGCAGCAGATGCTGGGCGATCAGTTCTCGCAGCTGGCAAGCAACGAAGGTTATATCCAGCAGATGCGCCAGCAGGCGCTGTCGCAGCTGGTCGATCAGGCGCTGCTGGATCAGTACATCAGCGATCTGCATCTTGGCATCAGCGATGAGCAGGTAAAACAGGCGATCTTCAATCAGAAAGCGTTTCAGACCAATGGTAAGTTTGATAACGCAAAATATAACGGCCTGATTAGCAGCATGGGTTTCACCGCCGACCAGTATGCTGAAGCACTGCGTAAACAGCTGCTCAATCAGCAGCTGATCAACGCTATCGCTAACACCGATTTTATGCTGAAAGATGAAACTAAAAAGCTGGTCGATCTGGTTTCGCAGCAGCGTGAAATCCGCCAGGCGACTATCGACGTCACGACGCTGGCGGCGAAGCAGTCAGCCAGCGATGATGAGATTAGCCAGTATTATCAGCAGCATCAGAGCAGCTTTATGGCACCTGAACAGTTCCGTGTCAGCTATATCAAAATGGATGCCGCAGCGATGCAACAGCCTGTCAGCGCGGCCGATATTCAGAGCTGGTACGATCAACATAAAGCGGACTATTCACAGCCACAGCGTAATCGCTACAGCGTTATCCAGACTAAAACCCAGGAAGATGCGCAGGCAGTACTGGACGCGCTGAAGAAAGGGGACGATTTTGCAACCCTGGCAAAAAGCAAATCTATCGATCCTATCTCAGCCCGTAAAGGCGGCGATATGGGCTGGCTGGAGCCGGCAACCACCCCGGATGAGCTGAAAAACGCCAACCTTACGCAAAAAGGCCAGCTCTCTGGCGTGATTAAATCATCAGTGGGTTTCCTGGTTGCGCGTCTGGATGATATTCAGCCAGAGCAGGTGAAACCGCTGGCAGAGGTGCAAACTGCAATCGCTGACAAAGTGAAGCAGGAAAAAGCGCTTGATGCTTTCTATAAGATGCAGCAGAAAGTCAGCGAAGCAGCCAGCAACGATAACGAATCGCTGGCAGGTGCGGCGCAGGCTTCTGGTCTGCAGGTCAGCGAAACTGGCTGGATCACTCGCGACAACGTGCCAGCCGATCTCGATTTTGATGCAGTTAAGCAGGCGATTTTCAACGGCGGGCTGGTTGGTCAGAATGGCGCACCGGGCAATAACTCCGATATCATCAGCGTTGATGGCGATCGGGCATTTGTTCTGCGTATCAGCGAACACAAGCCTGAAGTCGTTAAGCCGCTGGATCAGGTCAAGCCGCAGATCGCCGACGCTATCAAGCATAATAAAGCGGTTCAGCAGGCGAAGACGCAGGCTGATCAGCTGCTGGCTGAGCTGAAAGCGGGCAAAACTGAATCGCTGAAGGCAGCGGGTCTGACGCTGAGCAGCAGCAAAACGGTTGATCGTAATGCTCAGGATCCGGTGGCGCAGGCGGCGTTTTCTCTGCCACAGCCAGCAGAGAATAAACCCTCCTGGGGCGTCAGCGAAGATATGCAGGGCAATGTGGTAGTGATTGCACTGGATAAAGTCTCTGCTGGTAGCCTGCCGCAAAATCAGGTGGATGAGATGGTCAAAGGCGTCACGCAAAACAATGCGCAGATCGCGTTTGAGGCGCTGCTGGAGAATCTGCGGAAAGAGGCCAAAATCAAGTATGGTGCTGCAGCACAGAACCAGTAAGCCTCACAAAACCAGGTAACTTCCTGCAATATCCAAAGGCCGCTTCTGCGGCCTTTTCCATTTCTTAACCGCCGCTTTTGCGGGGATGTTTCTCCTGTGGCACGCTGTTGCTGCTGTCAAACACAAGGAGAAAAACAGCATGATTAAATCGACTTTCCACGCATGTTGCCTGACGCTGGCGCTGAGTGGTGCGCTCTGTACCACCGCTTTGATGGCGGCAGAAGCGCACGATGCAACGCCGGCTAAGCAGCTCTCTTCGCCGGTAACAGGACAGGTGAGTATCAATGATGCTACGGCAGAGCAACTGGCGCAGGCGATGAACGGTATTGGCTTAAAAAAAGCGCAGGCTATCGTCAGCTATCGTGAAGAGTATGGCCGGTTTACCGCACTGGAGCAGCTGACAGAAGTACCGGGTATCGGTAGTGCTCTGGTCGAACGCAACAGTGGCCGGCTTAAATTGTGAAGCACTTCGCGACTCTGAAGGATAACTAAAGCAGGCGTACAGGCTGTGCTACGCTCAACAGGTCAAACCAGTTGGCGTTAACAGCCTGTTCAGGAGCTTTCATGCAAACAACAATAAAAGTGCGCGGCTATCATCTTGATGTTTATCAGCATGTGAATAATGCACGCTATCTTGAATTTCTCGAGGAGGCGCGCTGGCAGTGGCTGGAAGAGGTGGATGCTTTTGACTGGCTGCTGGAGCAGCGGCTGGCGTTTGTCGTAGTCAATATCAATATTAACTATCGCTCTCCGGCAATACTTGGCGATGTGCTGAACATTGAAAGCCGCGTCACGCAGCTAAACGGACGCAGTGGGATCATCACGCAACGTATTCTGCGAGCAAACGATGGTATCACAGTGGCTGATGCGGCTCTGACCTTTGTCTGTATCGATTTAAATACGCAAAAAGCAGTGGCGCTGGAGGGTGAGCTGCATGAGCGTCTTTCCGCACTGGTGACAGAAGAGAGTGAATAAGCGGCGCCATCGCTGACGCCACAAAAGTAAACAGTTTTACGCCAGGCCGCTTTTCTGCTTCATCGCGGCCATAATTGCTGATGCGCCGGCCTGGTACTCTGCCAGTCCACGTGCGCGGAGATGACAGGCGGCGCATTCACCACAGCCATCGCCCTTGATGCCGTTGTAGCAGGTTAATGTTTCAGCCCGAACCAGCGGCAGTTGCTGCCAGTAGTCAGCCAGTGCCCAGGTTTCTGCTTTATCAAGCCACATCAGCGGCGTTTCGAAACGTACTTCGCGCGCCATGCCGAGACTGACTGCATGATTCAGCGCTTTTACAAACTCATCGCGGCAGTCCGGATAACCTGAAAAGTCCGTTTCACAGACACCGGTGATAACCGCCTCAGCTTCGACCTGATAAGCGTAAATCGAGGCCAGCGTCAGAAACAGAATATTGCGTCCGGGAACAAAAGTACTGGGTAACCCGCTGGCGTCAGGGTTGAAGGCCGGCACCGGGATGTTATCACGGGTCAGGCTACTCACCGCCAGCTCATTGAGCAGGGTAACATCCAGCACTTTATGCGCCCGCGCCCCAAGTTTATGTGCCAGCGCGGCTGCGACATCAATCTCTTCACGATGACGCTGACCATAATCAAACGTTACGCAGTGCACTTCATCATACTGCTGTAGTGCCTGAATCAGGCAGGTGGTGGAGTCTTGTCCTCCACTAAAAACGACAACGGCGCGTTTCATCAGATCTACTCTCCTGGTTTATCCTGCTATGGTACTTTGCCAGCGCCGCAGTGAACAGGGGAGCAGGCAGGATCGTGCAGAGCTGAAGTATGTCTGTGATCAATGCGAAAGCAATTTTTAAGCATGCTTTACTGTTCGTTCTGCCATTCCCAGGCGATGATAAGATCCTTCACTCCACAGGAGAATACGCATGGCTCGTCTTGCAGCATTTGATATGGACGGCACACTGCTGCTGCCCACCCATCAGTTAGGTAAAGAGACGCTGGAGAGTCTGTATGCGCTGCACCAGCGTAATGTGATCCTCACTTTTGCCACTGGCCGTCATCTGCTGGATATGCAGGCGGTACGCGCGCAAACTACGCTGCCAGCCTGGCTGATAACTGGCAACGGCACACGTATTCACGATCCACAGGGCAATCTTCTTTATGGCTGCGACCTGCAGGAAGAGGTTGCAGAGTTGGTGATGCGTACTCCCTGGCAGACTTCAGCGTCTATACATCTGTTTACTGATCAGGGCTGGTTCACTGATAAGCCGCTGCCTGGCGCGCTGGAGGCGCATTCGATCAGCGGGTTTGCGTATCAGTTGTGCGATCTGCAGCAGATGTCGGGACGAGATATCACCAAAATATGTTTTATCGCGCCGCATGAGATATTGCTGACGCTGCAGCAGAGGTTGCAGCAGGCACTCGGCGCACGCGCCAATATCTGCTTCTCAGCCTGGGATTGTCTTGAAGTATTACCGCCAGCCTGCAACAAGGGAGCAGCGCTGGCGCGACTCTGCCAGCATCTCGATCTGCCGCTGGCAGAGTGCATGGCATTTGGTGATGCGATGAACGATCGTGAGATGCTGGAGCAGGCAGGACAGGGATTTATTATGGGCAACGCCATGCATCAGCTGAAAGCTGCGCTGCCACATTTACCGGTTATCGGGCATTGTGAGACCCAGGCGGTGTCCCGCTATCTCAACCACTGGCTGAGTACGCCTCATCCCGACTACTCTTCCGGGCAGTAAGCTGAGTGATAAACCTGGCCTGAGATCGGCTTTTTACTGCAACTCGCGTTGCCAGGGCTGAAAATCACCAATATGTTCAGCGACCCACGCAGGGTTGTAGTAGGTATCAGGATAACGATCGCCGCTATCGCAGAGCAGGGTGACCAGAGACCCCTGCATGCCACTGCTGCGCATACGTTTTGCCACCTGCATCATGCCCCAGAAGTTAGTGCCGGTGGAGGCTCCCGGGCGTCGCCCCAGAATCTGCTCTAACCTTAGCATCGCGGCGAGGGTAGCGCCGTCAGGCACTTTGATCATTTCATCAATAACATCAGGCATAAACGAGGGCTCAACGCGTGGACGACCAATACCTTCAATCAGGCTGCCGCGAGTACTGCGCAGCGTAGTATCGCGACTGTGCCAGTAATCAAAAAACACTGAATGCTGCGGATCAACCACCAGCAGGCGGGTATCATAGCCCTGATAGCGTATATAGCGCCCCAGCGTGGCAGATGTACCACCGGTACCGGCACTCATAATCAGGGTATGCGGAACCGGAAAGGGTTCATGCGCCATCTGGCGAAAAATGCTCTCTGCGATGTTATTATTGCCGCGCCAGTCGGTAGCGCGCTCAGCATAGGTGAACTGATCCATAAAGTGACCGTTCAGTTCCTGTGCCAGTCGGACAGACTCGGTATAGAGCTGACAGGGATCGGCTACGAAATGGCACTGACCGCCATAAAAACGAATCATCTCAATTTTGCGTTTTGCTGTGCTGGCAGGCATAACAGCGATAAACGGCAGGCCAAGCAGCCGGGCAAAATAGGCTTCAGAGACGGCCGTGCTGCCTGATGAGGCTTCAATGATCGGCGTATTCTCTTTTATCCAGCCATTAGCCAGCCCGTAGAGAAATAGTGAACGAGCAAGACGATGCTTCAGACTTCCGCTGGGATGTGTGCTTTCATCTTTAAGGTAAAACCGGATGCCGGGAAAATCATCCAGCGTAAAGCGAATCAGATGCGTATCGGCAGAGCGCTGAATATCAGCATTGATCTCGTGGATAGCATGGCGGACCCAGGGGGTTTGCATAGCTTGTCTCTCCTGCATGTAATGCGCTCAGTCTACGGCACGGGCAGGAAAAAGAGATTGCTAAAATTGGGTTATAATCGCCCGTCAAGAGAAAAAATTTCTCCAGAGAGTCGCAATGACAGATAAAACTGACCGTAAGCTACTGGCGATGTTGCAGAAGGATTGCACGCTATCGCTGCAAACGCTGGCCGATGCCGTTAACCTGACCACGACTCCCTGCTGGAAACGCCTGAAAAAACTTGAAGATGATGGTGTTATCCGTGCGCGCGTGGCGCTGCTGGATAGTGAGAAACTGGGGCTGTCGCTGACTGCCTTTATGCTGATCAAAACTCAGCAGCATAGCAGTGAGTGGTTCAGCCAGTTTGTTGCCGTTGTTGAGCCGATGCCGGAAGTCATGGCGTTTTATCGCATGGCGGGAGAGTACGACTATCTGTTGCGGATTCAGGTTGCCGATATGAAAAGCTATGACGCCTTTTACAAGCGACTGGTGAATGGGGTGCCTGGGCTGATTGATGTGACCTCCAGTTTTGCCATGGAAGAGATCAAATATTCAACGGCGCTGCCGGTAGTGCCCTGAAGAGCATAAACAAGAGAGAGATCTGTGCGATTATTCAGCCAGCTTAGTTGGTATTTTTTGCGCGAATGGCGTCGCTATGCCGGGGCCGTTTGCCTGCTTATTATTATTGCGCTTCTGCAGCTCATCCCACCTCACCTGGTTGGGGTCATTGTGGATGGTGTAACCCAGCACCAGCTCTCTGGTGGCCAGATTTTGCTGTGGATTGGCGTCATGCTGGCGACAGCAGCGCTTGTCTACCTGCTGCGCTACGTCTGGCGCGTGCTGCTGTTTGGTGCCTCCTATCAACTGGCGGTGGAGCTGCGCGAAGACTTTTACCGTCAGCTAAGCCGGCAGAATCCCGCATTCTATCTGCGTCATCGCACCGGCGATCTGATTGCACGCGCCACAAATGATGTGGATCGTGTGGTGTTTGCTGCCGGGGAAGGGGTGCTGACGCTGGTAGATTCGCTGGTCATGGGGCTGGTGGTACTGGCGGTGATGAGCACGCAAATCAGCTGGCAGCTTACGCTGCTGGCACTGATCCCGATGCCTTTTATGGCGCTGGCGATCCGCAAGGATGGCTCGCGTCTGCATCAGCGCTTCAAGGTAGCGCAGGCAGCCTTTTCCAGCCTTAACGATCAGACGCAGGAGAGCCTGACCAGTATTCGTATGATTAAAGCCTTTGGGCTGGAAGATCATCAGTCACAGCAGTTTGCCGATATTGCCAGCGATACCGGGCAGAAAAACCTGCGCGTTGCGCGGGTAGATGCCAGGTTCGATCCCATTATTTATGTGGCGGTGGGCTTTTCCAATCTGCTGGCCATTGCCGGTGGTGGCTGGATGGTCTGGCACGATATGCTGACGCTGGGCCAGCTCACCAGCTTTGTCATGTATCTGGGGCTGATGATCTGGCCGATGCTGGCGCTGGCGTGGATGATCAATATCGTTGAGCGCGGCAGTGCGGCCTGGAGTCGTATTCGTGCGCTGCTGGCAGAAGCGCCATCGGTCAGTGATGGCACAATGCGACTCTCCCCTGAACCGGCAACGCTCCAGCTGGCAGTCGATCGCTTTTGCTATCCCGGTACGGAAACAGCGGTGTTGCACAATATTAATGCGCAGCTGCAGCCTGGCCAGATGCTGGGCTTGTGCGGGCCGACCGGTAGCGGCAAAAGCACACTGCTGAGCCTGATCCAGCGCCATTTCGATATCGATCAGGGAGAGATCCGGTACGGCACAGTGCCGCTGGTGCAGTTGCAGCTGGATAGCTGGCGCGGTCGTCTGGCGGTGGTCAGTCAGACGCCATTTCTCTTTTCCGATAGTGTCGCGAACAATCTGGCGCTGGGGCGACCTGAGGCCTCTCAGCAGCAGATTGAACAGGCTGCCAGAATGGCCTGTGTGCATGACGATATCCTGCGTTTGCCACAGGGTTATGAAACTGAAGTAGGCGAGCGGGGCGTGATGCTGTCAGGTGGTCAGAAGCAGCGTATTGCGATTGCCCGCGCGCTGCTGCTGGACGCTGAAATCCTGATTCTGGACGATGCGCTTTCAGCGGTTGATGGCCGGACTGAACATGACATTCTGCATAATCTGCGCATCTGGGGAGAGAATCGCACGCTGATTATCAGTGCACATCGGCTCTCTGCTCTGACAGACGCTGATGAAATTGTTGTATTGCAGCAGGGCGGTATCGCGCAGCGCGGCGACCACGAGCAGCTTGCTTCACAGCCAGGCTGGTATCGCGATATGTTCCGCTACCAGCAGCTGGAAGCGGCGCTGGATGACGATGAGAGTGAAAATAACAATGATATTGCGTAAGGAGCCGGACATGGCTAAGTCACAACAGCTGTGGCCCACGCTGAAGCGACTGCTGGCCTATGGCAAACCCTGGCGCCGTGCTCTGGTTGTGGCAACCGGTATGCTCTGGCTGGCGGCGGCGGCGGAAGTCACCGGTCCGGTGCTGGTGAGCTACTTCATTGACCGGTTGATTGCCAGACATCAGATGCCGTGGGGGATCGTGGCCGGATTGCTGGTGAGCTTTATTCTGCTGCAGCTTATGGCCGCCGCGCTGCACTACTTTCAGGCGCTGCTATTTAATCGCGCAGCAATTGGCGTGGTACAGCAACTGCGGGTGGATGTCATGAATGCTGCGCTGCGCCAGCCGCTAAGTGCATTTGACACGCAGCCAGTTGGACAGATTATCTCACGCGTAACCAATGACACAGAGGTGATCAAAGATCTCTACGTTACCGTGGTCGCAACGGTGCTGCGCAGTGCAGCGCTGATTGGTGCCATGCTGGTTGCGATGTTTGCTCTTGACTGGCGCATGGCGCTGGTGGCGCTGGTTATTTTCCCGCTGGTACTGACAGTAATGTTTATCTATCAGCGTTTCAGTACGCCAATTGCCCGGCGCGTGCGCAGTTATCTGGCTGATATCAATAACGGCTTCAACGAAGTCATTAACGGCATGAGTGTGATCCAGCAGTTCCGGCAGCAGGCGCGCTTTGGTGCGCGAATGAGTGCAGCAAGCCGCGCACACTATATGGCACGTATGCAAACATTGCGGCTCGACGGTTTTTTACTGCGCCCGCTGCTTAGCCTCTTTTCTGCACTGATTTTGTGCGGCTTACTGCTGCTGTTTAGCTTTGCGACGCCGGGCGTGTTTGAAGTCGGAGTGCTGTACGCATTTATCACCTATCTGGGACGGCTGAATGAGCCGCTGATTGAGCTGACCACACAGCAATCGATGTTGCAGCAGGCGGTGGTATCCGGCGAACGTATTTTTGAACTTATCGATGCGCATCAGCAGCGATATGGCAGTGATATTACGCCTTTGCAATCCGGGCGTATTGCGCTGCAACATGTCAGCTTCGCCTATCGCGATAATCGCGATGTGCTGAGCGATATCAATCTCGATGTGCCGGCACGCGGCTTTGTGGCACTGGTCGGACATACCGGCAGCGGTAAAAGCACGCTGGCAAATCTGCTGATGGGCTACTATCCGGTGACCCGTGGCACCATTGAGCTGGATGGACGTCCGGTTGCAGCCTTGTCGCATGACGCACTGCGAGCTGGCGTGGCGATGGTACAGCAGGATCCTGTGGTGCTGGCGGATAGTCTGCTGGCCAATGTTCAGCTGGGGCGTGCTATCCCGGAGCAGCAGGTTTGGCAGGCGCTGGAGAGTGTACAGCTGGCGGCGCTGGCGCGCACGCTGCCAGAGGGGATTCATACGCGACTGGGTGAGCAGGGTAATACGCTCTCTGTCGGGCAAAAACAGCTGCTGGCACTGGCGCGGGTACTGGTTTCGCCACCACAGATTCTGATTCTGGATGAAGCAACGGCAAATATCGACTCCGGTACTGAGCGCGCTATTCAGCAGGCGCTGCGCACACTGCGCCAGCACAGTACGCTGGTTGTGATAGCCCACCGGCTTTCAACCATCGTTGAGGCGGATCAGATTCTGGTGCTGCATCGTGGCCATGTGGCCGAGCGTGGTACCCATAGCGACCTGCTGGCACAGCAGGGACGCTACTGGCAGATGTATCAGCTACAACAGGCAGGAGAGCAGCTCGCTGCGGGCGAAACGGCCTGAGTTGCACCTTTTTTGCTCACCGGGCGTAAAAAACCGTAGCACTTTGCACCTCTTTGACGCTGTCAGCACCAAAGAGGTGCAATCCTCCCGATTTATTTCCCGTTAAATGACTTTTTCTGACGTTATTTCTGCCTCACCACTACTCCAGCCCTCGGTTTTCACTTCTGGCACACCCTTTGCTTTACAGATTGCATATATATCGACGCATTGGTATTTAACCGGGAGGGAAGGGTATGAAACTGGTTACCGTGGTAATCAAACCATTCAAGCTGGAGGATGTGCGTGAAGCGCTGTCTTCCATTGGTATTCAGGGGCTGACAGTGTCTGAGGTTAAAGGTTTTGGCCGTCAGAAGGGACATGCCGAACTCTACCGCGGGGCTGAATATAGCGTTAACTTTCTGCCAAAAGTCAAAATCGATATCGCGATTGCAGACGATCAGCTGGATGAAGTTGTGGATGTAATCAGCAAAGCGGCTTATACCGGAAAAATTGGTGATGGCAAAATTTTTGTTGCTGAGCTGCAGCGGGTGATCCGTATCCGCACTGGTGAAACTGACGAAGCAGCACTCTGATTCTGGCTCTGACTCTGACCTGAGATGGGATGAAAAAATGAAAAAAGTGATGATGAAACTGGGCCTCGCCAGCCTGGCGCTGTTACCCACTCTGGCACTGGCTGCGGCACCCGCGGTAGCGGATAAAGCAGACAATGCATTTATGATGATTTGTACCGCACTGGTACTTTTTATGACTATTCCAGGTATCGCACTCTTTTATGGCGGCCTGATCCGCGGCAAAAACGTTTTATCCATGCTTACTCAGGTGGCAGTGACATTTGCTCTGGTTTGCGTGTTATGGGTCGTTTATGGCTATTCACTGGCCTTTAGCGAAGGCAACGCGTTCTTCGGTAACTTTAAGTGGGCGATGCTGAAAAATATCGAGCTGAAAGCGCTGATGGGCAGCTTCTACCAGTATATCCACGTCGTGTTTCAGGCCTCATTTGCCTGTATTACTGTGGGACTGGTAGTGGGTGCACTGGCAGAGCGTATTCGCTTCTCAGCGGTGCTGATCTTTGTTGGCGTCTGGCTGACGCTCTCCTATTTGCCGATTGCGCACATGGTGTGGGGTGGCGGTTATCTGGCACAGGATGGCGCGCTGGACTTTGCCGGTGGTACCGTAGTGCATATCAATGCTGCTGTTGCCGGGCTGGTCGGCGCATATCTGGTAGGCAAACGTGCGGGCTTTGGCAAAGAGGCGTTTAAACCACATAACCTGCCGATGGTGTTTCTGGGAACTGCGATTCTGTATGTAGGCTGGTTTGGCTTTAACGCCGGTTCTGCCTCTTCTGCGAACGAGATTGCGGCTCTGGCATTTGTCAACACTGTGGTCGCCACGGCGGGCGCCGTGCTCTCCTGGGTATTTGGTGAATGGGCGCTGCGCGGCAAACCATCACTGCTGGGTGCCTGCTCCGGATTTATCGCCGGCCTGGTCGCGATTACTCCAGCCTGCGGCTATGTCGGGGTAGGAGGTGCACTGATTATTGGTCTGGCCGGCGGACTGGCTGGTATCTGGGGTGTGACTACGCTGAAGAGATGGCTGCGTGTTGATGATCCCTGCGATGTATTTGGTGTGCACGGCGTGTGCGGGATCCTCGGCTGTATTCTGACTGGTGTGTTTGCCTCGACCTCTCTGGGTGGCGTAGGTTATGCAGAGGGCGTCACCATGGGTCATCAGGTCTGGGTGCAGATTTTCAGCTGTCTTGTAACGGTGGTCTGGTCAGGTGTAGTCGCCTTTGTCGGCTTTAAGCTGGCAGATATGATTGTGGGTTTGCGCGTGCCGGAAGAGCAGGAGCGCGAAGGGCTGGATGTGAACAGCCATGGCGAGAATGCCTATAACCAGTAATATGGGTATATGAAAAAGGGGCGATCATATCGCCCCTTTTTTTATGCATCGCGCTGACGCATAACACCTTCCTGCACTGTGGTTGCTACCAGAGTGCCATCCTGAGTATAAAACTCGCCACGCACAAAGCCGCGCGCGCCCGAAGCTGAAGTACTTACCACGCTGTAGAGCAGCCATTCATTGAGATCAAAGGCACGATGAAACCACATTGAGTGATCAATAGTAGCGACCTGCATATCGGCTTCCAGAAAACCTTTGCCGTGTGGCTGCAGCGCCACTGGCAGAAAGTTAAGATCGGACGCGTAGCCGAGAAGATATTGATGAATACGACGATCGGCTGGCAGCTCTCCATTTGCCCGTACCCACACCTGACGTAGCGGCTCTGCAACATGACCCTTTAGCGGATTATGGATCTGCACCGGACGGATATCGAGCGGGCGCTCAGCCAGAAATTTTTCTTTCAGTTTTTCCGGCAGGTGCGCGGCAAGTTTATGCGCCAGATCGCTTTCTGAGGGCAGAGCATCGGGAGCAGGTACCTGCGGCATACTGTTCTGATGCTCAAAACCCGTTTCAGGGGCCTGGAATGAGGCTGTCATATAGAAGATAGGTTGCCCGTTCTGCACTGCACTGATACGGCGTGCGCTAAAGCTTTTACCATCACGCAAGGTTTCCACATCATAAATAATCGCTTTATGGCTATCGCCGGGACGCAAAAAGTAGCTATGAAATGAGTGAATAATACGCTCTTCCGGTACGGTTTGTTTTGCTGCATAGAGTGCCTGACCTACCACCTGACCGCCAAACACCTGACGCAGGCCCAGATCTTCGCTCTGCCCGCGGAACAGACCTTCTTCCAGTTTTTCCAGATTCAACAGCGTAAGCAGGTTAGTCAGCGCCTGGCTCATTCTCAGCTCCTTATTAACAAACGTTGCGCAAGTGTGAAAGATCAGACCAGTTTCCGCAATGGATTTCAGGCTTATTTCGCAACCTGTACGCCGCATCGGGCGTAATACGAATTTCTGTGCCAGAATTAAGAGCAATTGGCGGTTGAAATATCATTCAGAGAGAGCAAACGCCATTAATTATAGTGTTCACAAGGAGACGACATCGATGAAATTCTGGCATGTTATTAGCGGTATGACATTGGCTGCGGCTATTACAGGATGCGCCGATCACAGTAAGCCAGTACCCACACCAACGCTGGGTTCAGCGGTTGCTGGTCAGCAGTCAACGATCAAGCAGCCCAATGTAAGTGGCTCAGTCTATATCCGTCAGCGCATTGCGTTGCCACCTGATGCAGTACTGACTGTTACGCTGGCTGATGCATCAATGGCTGATGCGCCATCGAAGGTGCTGGCGCAGCGTGCAGTTCGCACTGCGGGTAAACAGGCACCTTTCCAGTTTACTCTGCCTTTTAATCCAGCAGATATTCAGCCCAATGCACGCATTCTGCTGAGTGCGGCGATTACCATTGACGGTAAACTGGCATTTATTACGGATACGATTAAGCCGGTAATTAATCAGGGAGGCACCAAAGCCGAACTGCTGCTGGTACCGGTTGCCAACCGGGCTATGCCAACGCAGCCGGGTGCAGTTTCAACTGTACCAGCAACCTCGCCAACGCAGGTAACGCCATCGGCATCGATTCCGGCACCGACCACAATGTAATGCTGTGCTATCAGCAGGTCCGATACGGGCCTGCTGATTAATAGCACCAGCGGAAGCGGCTGAGATCTATTTCGCCCGTCTCACTGACAACCACCCCCTCAGCCTCAAGCGCATCACGCTGACGCAGCAGATCATCGCCTTGCAGTGAAATACATCCATGGCGGTTGATAACGCGAAACCAGGGCAGGGTACTGTCCGGTGGCAGGCGGCGAAGTACACCACCAACCTGACGCGCCGCGCGCGGCGAGCCTGCCAGCCGTGCAACATCGCCATAAGTCGCTACCTGACCAGGTGGAATAGCGGCAATAATTTGCCACACACGTGCAGCGAAGTTCAGTGTCTCATTCATTATTTAATCGGGCTGAAGTGCGGAGTTTGCAGCGTAACTTAGCCTGTCGGAGAGAGTTGTTCAAGAAAACAACGGTTGTCCGGTCTGCCCTTGCAATTGCCAGGGGCATCACAGATAATGCCTGCGCTCTCGACAAGAGAGCACTCAATGGAGGCTCTGTTGGTTCTCCCGCAATGCTAACTTGTGAACTCGGTCAGGTCCGGAAGGAAGCAGCCGCAGCAGGCGACGCGTGTGCCGGGATGTAGCTGGCAGGGCCTCCACCCATTTCAGCCCGGTAATCGGGGCATTATCTTTCTGAAATCAACAGGCAATCCCTTGCCTCTTATCTGTTACCTCATGCCTTTGTGGCAACACTCGCCAGATTAGCGAACATATTTCCAGACCGAACCTGGTACTTTATCGTACAGCTTGTTCATTGTCAGTTCAGCCAGGCGATGGTCGGCAGCAGAATAGAACACTGCCAGTTCACTGTCAGGTAATTCATACTTGTTTTTCTCGATAACCCGCTCAAGGGTATCAATTGATCTGCAACGCCGCAGACGCATCAAATAGTCGGTTTTGGTTAAGGTTTGATTACTCATAAATAAAAGATTCTCACTCTGATGCTAAAAGGAATGGCTCGGTTGCTGAAGACAAGCACACTCTTCGGCAAAAATATTAAATAAGCGTTTAGCAGAGCGCTGCCACCGTTGAAGATCCTGAGCATTGATGCCATAACTGCTGAAAAGCATAAAGGTATCATCAAGGTATTCATCAATTTGAGCGCTAAGCGCGTTATCTTCAGTATGCTTAATTTTGTAATTCATGGTGAAAGAGGCGATATGCTCAATAAAGTCGTTGAGCTGCAAGTTGGCCGGCGAAGTGGGGTCATTCACCCAGTCGCGATGAGCTGCGGTCAGGGTAGCCATACTTTCGTCGTACAGGTTCTCACACAAGAATTTAAGCTGAGCAATATCATGCCGCTTCGGTGAGTATTCGTCCATCTTTTTCCCTCCATAGCGAGCGCAGTAGCCGCAGTGCGGCGAGTTCAGGAAGAGCTACCAGGGAACGATCATGAATAAAAATAATTCAATGACCTGCTAAATATAATCCAGAATCATCAGTTTTTCTCACCTCAATTACCAAATATTACAATTCGCCGATGGGTGGGAAGAGATCTATTGTTAATCGTTGTTCGCCAACAGTGCAGTAAGACTTTTATGAACTTAATTGCTAAAAAAGGTAAGTGTTTCGTCAACAACGGGATAGTGAATAAAAAAGTTTAACGCAGATTCGTAAAGAATTTTAAAACTATAGTTATAAGCACACTTTATTGAACAGTCAGAATTATGGTGACGCGAATAGCATACGTTAGCCAGTTCAGCCTGAGTTAACTGCCAGTGCTCTGGATATTTTAAGAATATTCCCCTGGATGGCGTTACTGAACATCCATTGCCTCGCTTCGTCAACGTTAGCTGACACACTAATAATAGACTGCATTGCGCACTTCGTAAAAAAGAATGTATCAGTATCATCAAAGCTCTGCAGATTTATTGCAAGTGTTGGCTTCCTGTTAAAGACGATTACGGCAATGGGTAGCACGTTACCCGCGACTGACGGCTTGCTGAACCTGTTTCTGGTTAAGTTTTGCAACACTTTTTTGCCCACTGCTGCCGTAAAAAAAGCGTAGGATATTGTTATGTTATAACGTAATGGATAGACCTATGTCTGACGGTGGTTTATTGCTCGGGGCTGGCGCACGACTGGGCGTAGTAGGGGTACTTATTGCACTACTGGTGCTCTGTATAGCCTGGGGCATATCAGCATGATTCAGTTTTATCAGCTGCAGGCTGGCTATCATGGTAAGGCCATAACGCCGGTTATTAATGGCGAACTGAACGATGGCAGTATGACGGCGTTAACAGGGGGAAACGGCTGCGGTAAATCGACGCTGTTAAAAACGCTGGCGGGCATTATTACTCCGGTTTCCGGCACCTGCACGATTCAGCAACGTCATGCGATTGGCTGGTTGCCGCAGCGTAATGAGCTGGAAACGCGCTTTCCAGTTACGGTTTACGAGCTGGTGGCAATGGGATGCTGGCGACGCTGTGGCTGGTTTGGTGCGGTTAACCGGGCACTACGTAAGGAGATCGATGGTGCGCTGGATATCGTGCAGATGCGGGCGTATGCAGATGCGCAACCCGCCACACTTTCTGGCGGGCAGCTGCAGCGGGTATTGTTTGCCCGACTATTAATGCAGCAGAGCCGCGTCTGGCTGCTGGATGAGCCATTCAGCGCAATCGATGCGCCAACCGTTACCCTGCTTATGGAACTGCTTAAAGAGCAGCAGCGGCAGGGCACCACTTTGCTGGTCGTCCTGCACGACCGTCAGCTGGTAGAGCGTTACTTCAGCCATGAGCTGGCGCTGGATGCGCTGCCGTCCGGCAGTTCATCGTTTATTCAGCAGGTGATGACATGACGCTGCTGCAGCCTTTTATTGAATTTGGTTTTATGCGTCGCGCTCTGGTGGCCTGTATCGCACTGGCGCTGAGTGCTACGCCGCTTGGCGTCTTTTTATCACTGCGCCGAATGAGTCTGATAGGCGATGCACTATCACATGCCGTGCTGCCCGGCGCCGCGATTGGTTATCTCATCTCCGGACTTTCCCTGGTGGCGATGGGAGTAGGCGGCCTGCTGGCCGGACTGGCGGTTGCGCTATTCTCAGGGATCGTCAGCCGCTATACACCACTTAAAGAGGATGCCAGTTTTTCAGGTTTCTATCTGGGATCGCTGGCACTGGGGGTGACGCTGGTATCACTCAGGGGATCCAGCGTGGATCTGCTGCATGTGCTGTTTGGTTCCCTGCTGGCGGTGGATAACCGCGCCGTTATTCTGGTGGCCGCTATTGCTGCATTTACCCTGATAACGCTGGCGCTGATTTTCCGTCCGCTGGTTATCGATGCTTTTGATCCCGATTTTCTGCGAACGCAAAACCGCTGGAGCGCACCGCTGGTACATGCGCTGTTTCTGCTGCTGGTGGTGCTTAATCTGGTTGCTGGCTTTCAGGTACTGGGAACGCTGATGTCAGTGGGTTTGATGATGCTGCCAGCCACCAGCGCCCGTTTCTGGAGCCGACGCCTCTCTCACCTGCTGCTGATAGCGATGTTGCTGGCTATCGTGGCGGCGATAGCCGGGTTAATGATCTCCTGGCACTATTCGCTGGCTGCCGGACCGGCAGTCGTGCTGAGCGCGGCAGGCCTGTTTTTGTTGTCAGTTCTGGCAGGACCCCATGGCGGGCTTATGCGCCGCCGTTAATAAATGTGCGAGGATAAAATGAAATTAATTGCTCTGAGTTTGCTGAGCAGCACCCTGTTGCTTAGCCCCTTCACCCAGGCGAAAACTATTGATACGGTCGCCAGTTTTACCGTGCTGGCAGATATTGTGAAGCAGGTAGGCGGAGAGCATGTCCGCGTGACATCGCTGGTGGGGCCAAATGGTGATCCCCATACGTTTGAGCCAACCCCGCAGGATAGTCAGGCGCTGGCCAAAGCAGATGTTGTATTTGTCAGCGGGCTTGGCCTGGAGGGATGGATGGATCGTCTGATTAGCGCTTCCGGTTACAGGGGCAGGGTGGTAGTGGCATCCGCTGGCGTTACCACGCGAAAAATGCAGGAGGAGGGCAAAGTGATCACCGATCCTCACGCCTGGAACAGCCTGCAAAATGGTGTGATTTACGCGCGTAATGTTATGCAGGCACTGATCAAAGCCGATCCGCAGGACGCCGCAGATATCAGGCGCAGCGGCGAGCACTACATAGAGCAGCTACAGCAACTTGATAGCCAGGCAAAAACAAAATTTGCTGCGATTGCCAGCAACAAGCGAAACATCCTGACCAGCCACGATGCTTTTGGCTATTTTGGTCAACGCTATGGCGTGACATTTCTCGCTCCGGTTGGCTTCTCTACGGAAGCAGAAGCCAGTGCCCGGGATGTGGCACAGCTTATTACCCAGCTGAAGCGTGAACATATTCATACCTACTTTATTGAGAATCAGACCGATCCGCGTCTGGTAAAACAGATTGCCAGCGCAAGTGGCGCACAGCCCGGCGGCGAGCTCTATCCTGAGGCGCTCTCTGCAGCCAGTGGGCCGGCTCCGACCTACATCGCCGCTTTCGAACACAATGCAGAAGCGATGCTCAGGAGTATGCAGTAAAAGATGATGCGGATGGCAACAGTGGTTGCTGCGCCAGAGGATGCCGGATTGATCAGGCCATTATTATGCCGATCAATGAAGAAGAGTTGCCGGGCAGAAATCGCGCAACAGCACTGAACCACGGTGCTGACCATGCCCGCCAGGGCATGGTCAGCATAAAAAAGGCCGGGGAGCAACCCGGCCAATCATCACGACACATCCTTAAGCTTTTTTCTTTCTTCCCTGTACCGCCTTAAAGCGCGGATTTGATTTGCAAATGACATAGATACGTCCTTTGCGCCTGACCACTTTGCAATCCCGATGCCGACGCTTTGCTGAACGCAATGAACTGAGAACCTGCATCTGATTATCCTGTTATTTACTGCGTGTCAGGAAGCTGCCAAAACGCTTATTAAAGCGCGCGGCGCTGCCTTCTTTGGCAAACTCTTTCTGCTTGCCGGTATAGTAGACGTGCGATTTAGATGAGACATCCAGCGTGACGTAAGGCAGCACTTCACCGTCAAACTCAATGGTACGTTCGGTGGCGATAGTTGAACCAACTTTGAAATATTCATCAGCGGTGGTGTCATGGAATACCACGGGACGATAGTGCGGGTGAATACCTGATTTCATCAGAAGCTTCCTGTGTAATGTTATACTATAACAATATTATGAACCGCAGGTTTTCTAATTGCAACCCTCTGATCAGGTGCTGTTGACGCTATAGTCAGAAGAAAAAAAAAGGCCGCATTAGCGGCCTTAACGGAGTCAGAGATTAGTGCTTGTGCTCTGCAGGGTGTCCCTGTTCCAGGTCAGCTTTATGCTTACTGAAACGGCGACGCACGACCACAAAGAATACCGGAACAAAGAAGATTGCCAGCGCAGTCGCTGTAACCATCCCGCCCATTACACCAGTACCTACCGCATTCTGTGCGCCGGAGCCTGCGCCGCTGCTGATAGCCAGCGGCAGTACGCCCAGAATAAACGCCAGCGAGGTCATCAGAATCGGCCGCAGACGCATACGTGCGGCTTCCAGCGTCGCCTCCACCAGACCTTTGCCCTCTTTATCCATCAAATCTTTGGCAAATTCGACGATCAGAATGGCGTTTTTCGCGGAGAGACCAATTGTGGTCAGCAGTCCGACAACAAAATAGACGTCGTTACTGAGACCGCGCAGGGTGGTGAAGATCAGTGCACCTATTACCCCCAGCGGCACCACCAGCATCACTGAGAATGGAATCGACCAGCTCTCATAAAGTGCAGCAAGGCAGAGAAAGACCACAATCAGCGAGATAGCATAGAGTGCAGGAGCCTGATTACCAGAGAGACGCTCCTGATAAGACATGCCCGTCCAGTCATAGCCGATGCCGGTTGGCAACTTCGACGCCAGATTCTCCATCATATCCATCGCGTCACCGGAGCTTTTACCTGACGCAGCCTGACCCAAAATCTCCATCGAGGGCAGACCGTTGTAGCGCTCCAGACGCGGTGAGCCATACTGCCACTTCGCCGACGAGAAAGCTGAGAAGGAGACCATCTCACCGTCGCTGTTACGAACATACCATTTGTTAATATCATCAGGCAGCATACGCGCATCAGCTTTACCCATTACGTAAACCTTCTTCACACGACCGCGGTCGATAAAGTCGTTAACGTATGAGCCACCCCATGAAGCAGCCAGCGTAGTGTTGATATCTGAAAGTGATACACCCAGCGCCTGCGCTTTCTCCTGATCGATAATCAGCTTGTACTGCGGGGTATCTTCCAGTCCGTTAGGACGTACACCCGTCAGCGTATCTGAGTGTTGCGACACCATACCCAGCAGCTGGTTACGTGCTTCAGTCAGCTTCTCATGACCCAGGTTGCCCTGATCTATCAGCTGGAAGTCAAAGCCGGTGGCGTTACCGAGTTCAATAATTGCCGGCAGGTTAAACGGGAATACCATCGCATCTTTGATCTGGCTCAGGGCCCCCATCGCACGTCCGGCAATAGCAGGTACTTTGAGGTCAGCACTGCTGCGCTCGTCCCAGGGCTTCAGGCTGACAAACGCGATACCGGTATTTTGACCACGACCCGCAAAACCAAAGCCGTTAACGGTAAAGACCGATTTCACGCTATCTTTTTCTTTGTTCAGGAAGTAGTCAGTGACCTGATCCAGAACTTTCTGTGTCCGCTCCTGAGTTGCGCCTGCCGGCAACTGCGCCTGCGCCAGCAATAAACCCTGATCCTCTTCTGGCAGGAACGAGGTAGGCAGTTTCAGGAACAGCCACGCCATGCCCACCACAATAACCAGGTAGATAACCAGATAGCGACCCGTACTGCGGATAATATGCCCTACGCTATCGACATAGTGATTGGTGCTCTTATCAAACAGGCGGTTAAACCAGCCAAAGAAGCCTTTGGTTTTGCCATGCTCGCCCTTTTTAATCGGTTTCAGTAGGGTGGCGCAGAGGGCAGGGGTCAGGATCAGGGCAACCAGTACTGACAGCGCCATCGCGGAAACAATGGTAATCGAGAACTGGCGATAGATTACCCCGGTAGAACCACCAAAGAACGCCATAGGAATAAATACTGCTGAGAGCACCAGTGCGATACCCACCAGCGCACCCTGAATCTGCTCCATCGAACGTTTAGTCGCTTCTTTGGGCGGTAATCCCTCTTCGCCCATAACACGTTCGACGTTTTCAACCACGACAATGGCATCATCTACCAGCAGGCCGATGGCCAGCACCATCCCGAACATGGTCAGCGTGTTAATGGAGTAACCAAAGGCATTGATGATAGCAAACGTTCCCAGCAGCACCACCGGTACGGCGATGGTTGGGATCAGCGTGGCGCGGAAGTTCTGCAGGAACAGATACATAACCAGGAACACCAGCACAATTGCTTCAAACAGTGTCTTTACAACTTCGAAAATCGAGATTTTAACAAATGGCGTGGTGTCATACGGGTAGACAGTCTTCATCCCGGAAGGGAAGAATGGCTCCAGTTTAGCCAGCTCCTCTTTAACAGCTTTGGCAGTATCCAGCGCATTAGCACCCGTTGCCAGCTTGATACCGATACCGGAAGCAGGCTTGCCATTGTAGCGGGCAATAATCTCGTAGTTTTCACCACCCAGCTCAATTTTCGCAACATCGCGCAGCCGCACCTGTGAACCATCCTGGTTCACTTTGAGCATGATTTTGCCAAACTCGTCGGTGGATGTCAGGCGCGTCTGAGCAATGATTGAGGCATTGAGCTGCTGACCCGGCACTGGCGGCGTACCACCAAGCTGACCCGCTGCAACCTGGGTATTCTGCGTTTTCAGCGCGCTGATAACATCAACAGGCGTCAGCTGATAGTTATTGAGCTTGTGCGGATCAAGCCAGATGCGCATTGCATACTGAGCACCGAACACCTGGGTATCACCTACACCCGTGGTACGGCTGATCGGATCTTTGATGTTGGAGGCCACATAGTCAGAAATGTCATTCTGCGTCATGCTGCCATCATCACTGACAAAGCCGGCTACCATCAGGAAGCTGCTGGAGGATTTTTTAACCTGAATCCCCTGTTGCTGAACTTCCTGCGGCAGCAGCGGCGTTGCCAGCTGCAGTTTGTTCTGCACCTGTACCTGTGCAATATCTGCATCAGTACCGGACTGGAACGTCAGCGTCAGCGTCAGTGTACCGGAAGAGTCACTGCTCGAGGACATATACATCAGTCCGTCGATGCCGTTCATATTTTGTTCAATAACCTGAGTTACCGAATCCTGCAGCGTTTTTGCATCCGCACCCGGATATGATGCCTGGACTTCAACCGCCGGTGGCGCAACATTAGGATATTGCTCAATCGGCAGGCTGATAATCGACAGCGCACCCGCCATCATGATGATGATGGCAAGCACCCATGCAAAAATGGGGCGATCGATAAAGAACTTAGCCATGTATCAACGGCTCCTGTTATGACGATGATTTAGCAGACTGAGAATCCTGTGCTGCTTTGGCATCATCTGAGACTTCTTTTGGCGTTACCTGCGCACCGGGTTTAGCGCGCTGAATGCCCACGGTAATCACACGGTCGCCCTCTTTCAGGCCCTGCGTAACCAGCCACTTATCACCATATGCCTGATTCGCCGTGATTTTGCGTACTTCCACCTTGTTATCTGCGCCCACTACCATGGCAGTTGCGTCGCCGGTTGGGGTACGCGTCACGCCGGTTTGCGGTACCAGCAGCGCAGTGGGATTTACCCCTTCATCCAGACGTGCACGTACGAACATGCCGGGCAGCAGACGATGATCGGGATTTGGGAAGATCGCGCGCAGGGTAATAGAACCTGTGGTTTCATCGACAGAAACATCAGAAAATTCCAGTGTTCCCTGCTGCTGGTATGCGTTACCGTCCTGCATTAACAGGGTAACGTTGGCTTTGCCATCAGTCTGTTTCAGCTTGCCAGCTTCCAGTTCAGCGCGCAGACGCAGAAAGTCGTCGCTGGACTGAGTAACATCGACATACATCGGGTCAAGCTGCTGCACAGTAGCCAGCGCGCTGGTCTGACCGTTAGAGACCAGTGCTCCTTCAGTTACTGATGATTTACCAATGCGGCCACTGATAGGGGAGGTGACTTTGGTATAGGCAAGGTTGATACGGGCGGTTTCAACGTTTGCCTGGGCAGCCTGCACGGCGGCGGCTGTCTGAGCAGCGGTGGCCGCAGCGTTATCATAATCCTGCTTACTGATATAGTTGGTGCCGAGCAGTGGCTTATAGCGATTTACCGTAAGCTGTGCGACACGTGCGTTAGCCTGAGCCTGAGCCAGATCGCCCTTAGCGCTATCATAGGTGGCCTGATAGGTCGCTGGATCGATCTGATAAAGCGACTGGCCTGCTTTAATGTCACTGCCTTCCGTGAAGTTGCGCTTCAGAATGATACCTGACACCTGAGGCCGGACTTCTGCTACGCGAAACGCCGAAGTACGCCCTGGCAGCTCAGTCGTGACCTTCAGAGGCTCAGCTTTTAACGTAACAACGCCGACTTCCGGAGGCTGCTGTTGCTGCTGGCTGGTTTGCTGAGATTTATCATCACATCCTGTTAACAAAAAGCTGCCTGAAAGCATCATGGCGGCCGCCAGAGGCAGTAACCCTCTGTTTTTATTCATAAATAAAACCTCTAGTGTCCGATATCGAATGTCCAATGGATCACAAACCGATAAACCCATTGCTGCGTTAAAATACGGGTCGTGCTATGGTACATACATTCACAAATGTATGTAAACTTGCCTGTTTGTAAAAACCACTCCCTATGGCACGAAAAACCAAAGCGCAAGCACTTGAAACGCGTAATCAAATTCTTGACACCGCCTTAGCACACTTTTCCCGGCACGGTGTAGCTGACTCGTCGCTGGCAGATATAGCCGCAGCGGCAGGTGTCACGCGCGGCGCTATCTACTGGCACTTTAAAAATAAGGCCGATCTGTTACAGGAAATCTGGCTGCGCTGCGATGCCGGGCTCGACAATGTGGAATTTGAGTATCAAACAAAATATCCGGACGATCCACTGTCAGTGATGCGATCTATGCTGATCTATATACTTGACGCTACAGCCAGAGATGCGCAGCGACGTGCACTTATGGAAATTATCTTCCATAAATGTGAGTTTGTGGGTGAAATGTCCACACTGGTGGCGATGCAGCAGGGGCTGCTACAGGAGTGTTACGATCGCATTGAGACGGTATTGCGCCGCTGTATTGAGGCCGGTCAGCTCTCTGCGGCGCTGAATACGCGTCAGGCGGCGCTGCTTATGCGCGGCTATATCAACGGCATGATGGAGAGCTGGCTGTTCAATCCGCAAAGTTTTGAGCTGGCTACTGAAGCGCCACAAATAGTTGATGCGTTTATCGATATGCTGCGGCTTAGCCCGACACTAAATTCCCGTTAAGCGGGCTGCTCTGCTGCCAGCTTATGTTCATAGTCGCGCCGGATAATTGCCAGCGCAGCCAGCACGGTAGCCGGAGGAATCTGATTCTCTTCCAGAAGCTGAATCAGATCCACTGCCAGCTTCACTTCGTCTGGGGCAGTATCGAGCGACATAGACTCTCCTAAATCTTTAATTTAACCACTATCAGCAGCATCAATAGCGCACCCGCCAGTGCAGCGACGATACCAGCCAGATGCAGAGAACCAATCTCACCATTGATAAAGTAGGTGGCAATATAGCCGCCAATCAGGGCACCTATCGCCGCCAGGATCAGCGTCGGCACAAAACCGCCAGGTCTGCCAGGCAGCAGCACTCGCTTGAGCCAGCCTACCGCCAGTCCGGTTACTATCCAGATAATCAGCGTCACACCTGTCTCCTTTCGGACTCTCTGTTAAATATAGATACGCGACAGTAGATCAGTCGCGCACCGCTGGCACATCCAGCTGCCAGATTGCCGCACGACAGCGCGCAAGTCGCGCTTTAAGCTGCTCTACATCCCGCATTAACTGTTGCTGTACGCTGAGTGTTTCCGCCCCGGCAAGATGCGCTTCACGCTGTTGCAGCATTGTCAGCAGGCGTGCTTCATAACCCAGATACTCTGTGCGTTTTTGCTGGCGGGTATCGTGCCGGGGCTGCTCACGCCAGGGGCGCAGCTGCTGGCTCTCACACTCCCGCTGAAGTGCCGCCAGCTGATGCAGAATGCGCTCCGCCAGCCACTGCTGCCGGGCGTGATGTTGCTGTCGCTGCAGCTGCGCCAGATTCTGCTCCAGCTCCTGCAGATAATCAGCCAGACGCGTACCTTTAGAGTAAAACAGTCCGGTATCAAAACGTGGCAGCTGACAGGCACCATCTGGCTGTTGTGCCACGCTTTGCCGTAGCCTATCAACGATTTTTTGCAGACGCTCAGGCGCGGAAAGCAGAGACATACTTTGGTTCCAGCTGTTAACGTAGGAGAATAGTAAACATTCGGGCACCCGGTATGCAGCGTTTTTTTCTGATAAGTCTTGGCTGGCTGGCAATTGTGCTGGGTACGCTGGGCATTGTATTACCATTACTCCCGACAACGCCATTTGTGTTACTGGCTGCCTGGTGTTTTGCCCGCTCCTCTCCTCGCTTTCACCACTGGCTGCTGTGGCGTTCACCGTTCGGACGCTATCTGCGCCACTGGCAGCAGCATCGGGCAATGCCGCCTGGGGTAAAAGCACGTGCCATGTTTCTGATTATTGTCACGTTTGCGATTTCCGGCTGGCTGGTGCACCTGTTATGGGTACGCCTTCTGCTTGCATTGATACTGGTGCTGCTTCTGCTGATAATGTGGCGGATCCCGGTAGTGGCAGAAAAGACAAAACAACATTAACCCAGGTGTCAGGGTTGCATTTAGCCCGCCATTTGCTTAGATTTGGGCATCTTCGTGCGTGGCTTCCCTGTGTGAAACGACTTCGCTTAACCCGGTCTCCGGGTATTGGCGCTGTCGAAGCTGCGCGTTTTAGATATTTTTCCAGGCGTAACATTTATGACCGCAACTGCTCAGCAGCTTGAACTGATCAAAAACAGCATCAAAAGTATTCACGACTATCCGAAGCCGGGCATTTTGTTCCGCGACGTTACCAGCCTGATGGAAGATCCGCAGGCGTATGCTGCGGCAATCACCATTCTGGTCGATCGCTATCGCGACAAAGGCATTACAAAAGTTGTGGGTACGGAAGCCCGTGGTTTCCTGTTTGGTGCGCCGGTTGCGCTGGGGCTGGGCGTGGGATTTATTCCGGTACGCAAACCAGGCAAACTGCCACGTGAAACCTGGCAGGAGCGTTACGAGCTTGAGTATGGCACTGATGCGCTGGAACTGCATAAAGATGCGATCAAACCCGGCGATGTCGTGCTGGTAGTCGACGATCTGCTGGCAACCGGTGGCACGATTGAAGCTACAGTAAAACTGATTCGCCGTGCGGGTGGTGAGGTCAGCGACGCCGCGTTTGTGATCAACTTATTTGATCTCAGTGGTGAAGCGCGCCTGAAAGCATTAGATATAAACTGCTACAGCCTTGTAAACTTCCCCGGCCATTAAGGTCTGTTGCGCCCTGTCTGAGCACAGGGCGCCTGCCATTTCTCCTTCTGCTGATGCTGCACGCTGTGTCTGCCTGATAACGGGTATAGGCATATTTCGCTGTGACTGATAAACTACTGCCTAAATAGACAGGGTTTGCGAAGCTGCATTTTCTCCCTTTTTCTGACGGTGGCGGCCGGTTGCATTTCGGTACCGCTGTGCCAACTCAATAAAATCCAGTGACCACATCCACATGAGCTATCAGGTACTTGCGCGAAAATGGCGTCCCCAGGCTTTCGCTGACGTAGTGGGTCAGGAACATGTGCTGACTGCACTTGCGAACGGACTATCACTGGGACGTATCCACCACGCTTACCTTTTCTCCGGTACGCGCGGCGTAGGAAAAACCTCAATTGCCCGTTTGCTGGCAAAAGGGCTGAATTGTGAAACCGGCATCACGGCCACTCCCTGTGGTGAGTGCGATAACTGCCGCGAGATTGAACAGGGTCGCTTTGTCGATCTGATTGAAATTGATGCCGCTTCCCGTACAAAAGTGGAAGATACACGCGATCTGCTGGATAACGTGCAGTACGCGCCAGCGCGCGGGCGGTTCAAGGTCTATCTGATAGACGAAGTCCATATGCTGTCGCGTCACAGCTTTAACGCTCTGCTGAAAACGCTGGAAGAGCCGCCGTCACATGTGAAATTTCTGCTGGCTACGACCGACCCACAAAAGCTGCCTGTAACCATTCTGTCGCGCTGTTTGCAGTTTCATCTGAAAGCACTGGATACAGAACAGATTCAGCAACAGCTGGCCTGGGTGCTGGAGCAGGAGCAGATCGCGGCTGAACCGCGGGCGCTGCACCTGCTGGCCCGTGCCGCCGATGGCAGTATGCGTGATGCACTAAGCCTGACCGATCAGGCTATTGCCATTGGTCAGGGCAGCGTAATGCGCGACAGTGTGGCGCAGATGCTGGGTACACTTGATGATGAGCAGCCGCTGGCGCTGATTGAAGCGCTGGTGGAAGGCAGTGGCGAACAGGTAATGGCGCGACTGAATCAGGCCGCTTCACGCGGTGTTGAGTGGGAGGCGCTGCTGGTAGAAATGCTGCGCCTGCTGCATCGCATCGCCATGGTGCAGTTACTGCCCACCTCACTGAATGATGATGAGTTTAGCGAAGCGCAGCGCCTGCGGGAACTGGCGCGTACGCTACCGCCTGCTGATGTACAGCTCTACTACCAGACATTGCTGATGGGGCGCAAAGATCTTCCCCTGGCGCCCGACCGGCGGCTGGGTGTGGAAATGACACTGCTGCGCGCGCTGGCTTTCCATCCCCAGGCTACACTTGCTGAACCGGTGGCGCGTCCGTCGCTGACACCACAGGCGATGCCACAGGCAATGCCACAAGAGAGCGGCACAGCAGACGTACCGCAGGCGCAGGCGAATATTGCTGCGCAGGCGCAGATGGCACCACCGCAGACGCCGCAGCCACAGAGTTCGCAGCAGCCGCCGTCGCAGGCGCCAGCACCAGCTGCCGGGAATCTGCCCGATACCACCAGTCAACTGCTGCAGGCGCGCACGCAACTGCTGCGCCAGGGGGCAGGTAAAGCAAAAAAGAGTGAGCCGGCGGCGCATCCTGCGCGGCCGGCAAATCCGGCGCTGGAGCGGCTGGCAACGGTTACTGAACGGGTACAGCAGCGCACCGTCGAGCCTGTACGCGCGCCGGTAAAACCAGAAGCGTATCGCTGGAAAGCGCAGCAGCAGAGCGAAGTAAAGAGTGAGCCAGTGGCTACACCAAAAGCCTTGCGTTCTGCGCTTGAGCATGAGAAAACGCCGGAGCTGACGTTGCGGCTGGCCGAAGAGGCACAGCAGCGCGATGCGTGGGCAGCGGAAATTGCCCGGCTTACGCTGCCAAAACTGGTGCAGCAGATTGCGCTTAACGCATGGAAAGAGACACACGAACAGGGCGTTACGCTGCATCTGCGCAGCAGTCAGCGTCACCTGAACTCAGCATCGGCGCGCCAGGCTATTCAGACAGCGCTGAGTCAGGCGGCCTCGCAGGAGGTTGAACTGACAATCGTGGAAGATGATAATCCGGCGGTGCGAACGCCGCTGGAGTGGCGTCAGGCTATTTATGAAGAGAAACTGGCGCAGGCGCGTCAGTCAATCGCAAGTGATACCCACATTCAGATGTTGCAGCAATTTTTTGATGCCGACCTGGATGAAGAGAGTATCCGACCCGTATGATCACGCTGTCGCGCAGAGGTTGCGCGCAGCCCCAGCAGAGAGAGAAAACTATGTTTGGTAAAGGCGGATTGGGCAACCTGATGAAGCAGGCCCAGCAGATGCAGGATAAAATGGCCAAAGTTCAGGAAGAGATTGCCGCGCTGGAAGTAACCGGCGAATCGGGCGCCGGACTGGTTAAAGTCACCATCAACGGCGCACATAACTGCCGCCGGGTAGAGGTTGACCCAAGCCTGCTGGAAGATGATAAAGAGATGCTGGAAGACCTGATCGCCGCAGCGTTTAATGATGCCGCACGCCGCATTGAAGAGACGCAGAAAGAGAAAATGGCTTCAGTCTCCTCGGGTATGCAGCTGCCGCCTGGCTTTAAGATGCCATTCTGATGCAGACCAGTCCACTGCTTGAAGCCTTAATGGAGTCACTGCGCTGTCTGCCGGGCGTGGGTCCGAAGTCAGCGCAGCGCATGGCGTTTCACTTGTTACAACGCGATCGCAGCGGTGGTATGCGTCTGGCGCAGGCACTGACCCGAGCCATGTCGGAGATTGGCCACTGTGCTGATTGCCGCACCTTTACCGAACAGGAAATTTGCACCATCTGCGCCAATACGCGGCGACAGCAGAATGGGCAAATCTGTGTGGTTGAGAGCCCGGCAGATATTCACGCCATTGAGCAGACCGGTCAGTTTGGCGGCCGCTACTTTGTGCTGATGGGACATTTGTCGCCGCTGGATGGCATCGGGCCGCAGGATATCGGGCTTGATCGTCTTGAACAGCGCCTGCAGCACGAGACGCTGCAGGAGGTGATTCTCGCGACGAATCCAACGGTAGAGGGTGAGGCAACCGCCAACTATATCGCTGAGTTATGTGGTCAGTATGGTGTTGATGCCAGCCGCATTGCGCACGGTGTACCGGTTGGCGGTGAACTGGAGATGGTCGACGGTACTACGCTGTCGCACTCCCTTGCCGGACGGCATAAGATCAAATTTTAAGCACTTGCCGGTTTCATTCACGGAAACCGGCTTGAAAAACTTCCCACCATCCCCATCTCTCTCTCAACGTTTGATCAACCCTGATTCTGTTGAGGTAGCAATGACCATGAAAGGACAAGAGACGCGTGGCTTTCAGTCAGAGGTAAAACAACTTCTGCAACTGATGATCCATTCCCTCTACTCAAACAAAGAGATTTTTTTGCGTGAGTTGATCTCCAACGCCTCCGATGCCGCGGATAAACTGCGTTTTCGTGCGCTTTCAACCCCGGATCTCTATGAAGGTGATGGCGAACTGCGGGTACGTATCGCGGTTGATAAGGAAAAACGCACCCTGACGCTAAGCGATAATGGTATCGGTATGCGCCGTGACGAGGTAATTGAAAACCTCGGCACCATTGCCAAATCAGGCACCAAAGCTTTTCTGGAATCAATGGGCTCTGACCAGGCTAAAGATAGCCAGCTGATTGGTCAATTTGGCGTGGGCTTTTACTCGGCCTTTATTGTTGCAGACAACGTTACCGTGCGGACGCGTGCAGCAGGTGCTTCACCCAGCGAAGGCGTGTTCTGGGAATCAAAAGGCGAGGGTGAATATACCCTGGCTGAGATTGAGAAAGCGGATCGTGGTACTGAGATTACCCTGCATTTCCGTGAAGGCGAAGATGACTTTCTGGATGCATGGCGTGTACGCAATGTTATCAGCAAATATTCCGATCACATTGCACTGCCGGTAGAGATCGAAACCAAAGATGAAGAGAGTGACACGCTGACCTGGGAAAAGGTCAATAAAGCTCAGGCGCTCTGGACACGTAATAAGTCTGATATCAGCGACGAAGAGTATCAGGAGTTTTATAAGCACATCGCACACGACTTCAGCGATGCGGCTATCTGGAGTCACAATCGTGTGGAAGGTAAGCAGGAGTATACCAGCCTGCTCTATATCCCACAGCGTGCACCCTTTGATATGTGGAACCGTGACAGCAAGCATGGGCTGAAACTCTATGTCCAGCGCGTGTTTATCATGGATGATGCTGAGCAGTTTATGCCGAACTATCTGCGCTTTGTACGCGGTCTGATAGATTCAAACGATCTGCCACTCAACGTATCGCGTGAAATCCTGCAGGATAGCCGCGTCACCCAGAGCCTGCGTGCTGCACTGACTAAGCGCAGTCTGCAGATGCTGGATAAACTGGCGAAAGATGATGCAGAAAAATATCAGCAGTTCTGGAAAGAGTTTGGTCTGGTACTGAAAGAGGGACCGGCAGAAGATCACGCCAATCAGGAAGCGATTGCGAAACTGCTGCGTTTTGCCACTACGCAGAGTGACAGCAGCGAGCAGACCATTTCGCTGAGTGACTATCTGAGCCGCATGGTTGAAGGCCAGGAGAAGATCTACTACATCACGGCTGATAGCTACGCCGCTGCGAAAAGCAGTCCGCATCTGGAACTGTTCCGTAAAAAAGGCATTGAGGTGCTTCTGCTCTCCGATCGCATTGATGAGTGGATGATGAGCTATCTTACCAGCTTCGAAGGTAAAACCTTCCAGTCAGTAAGCAAGGCTGATGAATCGCTGAGCAAGCTGGCGGATGAGGAAACTGAAGAGCAGAAAGAGGCGGAAAAAGCGCTGGAACCTTTTGTGGAGCGTGTGAAAACCCTGCTGGGTGAGCGCGTGAAAGAGGTTCGTCTGACGCATCGTCTTACCGATACGCCAGCGATTGTGACCACCGATGGCAGCGATATGACTACACAAATGGCGAAGCTGTTTGCTGCTGCCGGTCAGGATGTACCGGAGGTAAAATATATCTTCGAGATCAACCCTGAACACAACCTGGTGAAGCGCGTGGCTGATACGCAGGATGAGACGCGTTTTGCAGAGTGGGTTGAGCTGCTGCTGGATCAGGCACTGCTGGCAGAGCGCGGCACGCTGGACGATCCTAACCAGTTTATTCGTCGTATGAACCAGCTGCTAACGGCATAACGCCAGCGCAACACGTTCAGACTCACAGGGCGCCGATCAGGGCGCCCTGTTACTCTCCTGCCAGCCCGGCGTATGTTCGCTGAGCCATGCGCGAAACAGCCTGATCCCGACATCCTGGTCGCGCGATCGCTTGGTCATCATCCAGGTTGCACGATCAACCCGTACAAATCCCAGTGGCGCAATCAGCGTGCCATCGCTTAGTTCCTGGCGCACCAGCAGACGTGGAGCCACTATAATTCCCAGCTCATTTCTGGCGGCCTGAATCGCCAGCGTCAGGTTATCGAAATGTTTGCCGTTCCAGAAGTTACCACGTACGCCGCTGGTTTTTGCCCATTCAGCCCAGGCGTGGAGCCGGGTATCCGCGTGCAGCAGCGGCAGGGCAGAGAGATCGCCCGCACTCTGCAGGCAGCTGGCGAAACGCGGGGCACAAAGTGGCCCGATATAGTCATCACTGATCAGGATGGCATCGATATCCTCGTCGTCAGGCAGCTGTTCATGACTGAGAAACAGGATATCGGTATGTTCACTGCGCAGCTGCGCAATTTCAGCCAGCGGCTGAAAGCGGATATCGATATCGGGATAGCGCTGATAAAAGCTGCTGATGCGCGGGATCAGCCACTGCGAGAGAAAGCTGGGCGCGCAGGATACCGAGAGATGCTGACGCATTCCGGTGCGAATACTTTCACAGCTGGTGCTGAGCTCGCTAAATGCTTTCTGGCAGCTGACCAGCAGGCGTTCACCATGTGAGGTTAATTTGACGCGCCCGCTGGCGCGCACAAACAGTGGCTTACCCATCCAGCTTTCCAGCTGCCGGATCTGATGACTTACCGCGCTATGTGTAACATGCAGACTCTCCGCTGCCGTACTGAAACTGCTATGCAGCGCTGCCTGATGAAAATAGTGCAGCGCTCGTAGTGACGGAAGCGCAGTCATACCTGTCCTTTGTTGAAAAATCTAACAGGGATTGTCAATTTATATCATTTTAATGTCCAGCCGCATTGTCCTAACCTTTGCTCCAGATTCTGGCGGGTTGACGGGCGGTGCCGACTATGTTTAAAGCACCGCCGCGCCCGCCTGCAGACGCTAATTCGCAATCAGTTCAGGGAAGGATACGCGATGGCTACAGAACCCGCTTCTGCCGGGATAGTGACATGCGATCGGCTGCGTACTCAGCTATCCCGCCTCTATCGACTGGAACATTTCGACCTCTTTTTTGTGCCGTCGCTGCATATTGCCCGCGTGGTGCTCTCTCAGCTTTTTCTGCGTCAGGAACAGGTACGTAATCAGACGCGTTACGCGTCGTATCATCCGGTCAGCGAGCTGAACATGGTGCCAGCGGTTCCGATGATGGCTGGCAACATTGCGCTGGTGGAGCATATTGATCTCCCAAACGGCTGCGTCAGATCGCTTGATATCTGCCAGAGTCAGGGCGTTACTGATGCGTCTGAGTCATTTGCCAGCGCACTGCATAAACCGCTGATAGATGAAGCGCGCGTCTTTGTCGCCCGGCTCAATCGTCACGCCGCACTCAGCGATAATCTGGTATTAATTGCGCTACGCACGGCTGATTTCAGTACACTGGTGCGCAGTGAACTGCGCCTGATTGAACAGGGTGTTGCACTGGGAGTGGCACCACAGCAGGCTCTGGATACTATCGATAGTGCTGACTGGAAACCGTTCAATATCGCCGTGGTTGACCGATTTATACTGGAAACGCCGCTGGCGCTGGTATCGCTACAGCAGCCAGGTTTACCCTTTGCCCTTATTGACTTACCCCCTGTACTGCAGACCGCCAGTTTGCCGGCGAATATAGAGCTGCTGCCCCTGCATAGGCGTTTGCTGATACCAGCCAGCCAGCGTGGCAGCGGCCGTAAATATACAAATATGACTGCCCGATTAAAAAAGCAGCTAAAAGAGCTACTGCAACTTAGTCTGAATTCTTAAAAACGCTCTGCGCTCTGGTGCGCAAAGATAAAGCAGGTCACAGTAAGCGGGTCAGTGATAGCATAGCCATTGCCTTGTGGCAGGCGGGTCATAATGGTATGTTCTTGGCCTTCATAGATTGATCAATGCGATTCGCAAGGGGAATTACGCAATGCGTATTATTCTGCTCGGGGCACCGGGCGCAGGTAAAGGCACTCAGGCTCAGTTTATTATGGAGAACTACGGTATTCCGCAGATCTCTACTGGTGATATGCTGCGCGCAGCAGTAAAAGCGGGTACTGAGCTCGGCCAGCAGGCAAAAGCCATTATGGATGCCGGTAAACTGGTTACAGATGAACTGGTGATTGCGCTGGTTAAAGAGCGTATCGCGCAGGAAGACTGCAAAAACGGCTTCCTGCTCGATGGCTTCCCACGCACCATTCCGCAGGCTGACGCAATGAAAGAGGCGGGTATCAGCGTGGATTACGTGCTGGAGTTCGCTGTGCCGGATGAACTGATTGTTGATCGCATTGCAGGCCGTCGTGTCCACGCGCCATCAGGCCGCGTTTATCACATCAAAAACAAGCCGCCAAAAGTGGAAGGCAAAGATGATGTGACGGGCGAAGAGCTGACCACGCGTAAAGACGACCAGGAAGAAACCGTGCGTAAGCGCCTGGTAGAGTACCACGATCTCACTGCGCCGCTGATTGCTTACTACAGCAAAGAAGCAGAAGCAGGCAATACGGCCTATCACAAAATTGACGGCACCCGCCCGGTTGCTGACGTGAGTGCAGAGCTGGCGCGTATCCTCGGTTAAGTTCAGCAAGGGCCGGATGTCTGGCCCTTTTACAGCAATTGCTTTTCCCTCCCGTGAATTCCGCTACAATTTCCCCCGATCCACCCCTCTTTGTTGCGACATCAAGGAAATAGAATGAGGCAAGATAAGCCCGGTGTACTGCTGGTTAACTTAGGCACCCCCGATGCACCCACTACCCCTGCGGTGAAACGCTATCTGAAACAGTTCCTCGGCGATCCGCGCGTAGTGGATACGCCGCGCTGGCTGTGGTGGCCTATCCTGAACTTTATTATTGTGCCGTTTCGCTCGCCACGCGTGTCGAAGCTCTATGCTTCGGTATGGATGGAGGAGGGATCACCACTAATGGTGTTCAGCAAACGGCAGCAGGCTGCGCTGGCACAGCGTGTGGATATGCCGGTTGAACTTGGCATGAGCTACGGTCAGCCGAGTCTGGATGGCGCTGTTCATCGTCTGCTGGAGCAGGGCGTTACGCATCTGATTGTGCTGCCGCTCTATCCGCAATTCTCCTGCTCAACGGTTGCCGCAGTATGGGACGGACTTGCCAGCAGCTTCAGGCCGCTGCGCTCACTGCCACAGGTGTCGTTTATTCGCGATTATGCCGAACATCCGGCCTATATTGCTGCGCTTAAAGCCTCTGTTGAGCGGTCGTTCGCCCGGCACGGTGAACCCGATCTGCTGGTGCTCTCCTATCACGGTATTCCGCAGCGCTTTGCGAATCAGGGTGATGACTATCCACTGCGCTGCCAGGACACCACAGCGGCACTGGCGGCAGCATTAAACATTGCGCCAGAGAAGATCATGATGACCTTCCAGTCGCGCTTTGGTCGTGAACCCTGGCTGATGCCCTATACCGATGAAACCATGAAGAGTTTGCCGGCAAAAGGCGTCAAGCACGTTCAGGTCATGAGTCCGGGCTTTGCCGCAGACTGTCTGGAAACCCTGGAGGAGATCAGCGGCGAAAACTGCGAAATTTTTATGCACGCTGGTGGTGAGAAGTTTGAATACATTCCAGCGCTTAACGCCGATGACGAACATATCGAGATGATGGTGCAACTGGTCAACGCGCGCCGCTAACCGCATCGGGCAGAGAATGTGATATGCTTCTCTGCCTCTGTTTCTCTGATGACTGCTTTTCATGAAATTTCCCGGCAAACGTAAATCCAAACACTATTTTCCCGTTAATGCGCGCGACCCGCTACTGCAGGCGATTCAGCAGGAGCAGGAGGAGGGCAGCTGGGTCGTGGGTATTGACCAGACGCTGGTCGATATTGAAGCCAAAGTTGATGATGATTTCCTGCAGCGTTACGGTCTGAGTGCGGGACACTCGCTGGTGATTGATGATGATACGGCAGAGGCTCTCTATGGTGAGCTGATGCAGAATCAGCTTATCACGCACCAGTTTGCGGGCGGAACCATTGGCAATACGCTGCATAACTACTCGGTGCTGGCTGATGACCGCTCAGTGCTGCTGGGCGTGATGTGTAACAACATCCAGATTGGAGGTTATGCTTATCGCTACCTCTGCAACACCTCCAGCCGCATGGACCTCAACTTTCTGCAGGGTGTGGATGGTGCCATTGGCCGCTGTTTTACGCTGATTGATGAACATGGCGAACGCACTTTTGCTATCAGTCCGGGACAGATGAATCAGCTGCATGCCGATCGGATCCCGGAAGAGGCGATAGCGGGTGCATCGGCGCTGGTGCTGACCTCCTATCTGGTGCGCTGTCAGCCAGGTGAACCTATGCCGGACGCCACGCTGCGCGCCATTGGCTATGCGAAAAAGCACAATGTGCCGGTCGTGCTGACGCTGGGGACCAAATATGTTATCCAGGACGATCCGCAGTTCTGGCGCAATTTCCTGCGTGAGCATGTCTCAATTGTAGCCATGAATGAAGAGGAAGCCTTTGCGCTGACGGGCGAACAGGATCCGCTGCTGGCAGCTGATATGGCGCTGGAGTGGGTCGATCTGGTGCTCTGTACCGCCGGGCCGGGCGGACTCTATATGGCAGGCTTTACTGAAGAGGCATTCCGGCGTAAAACCAACCACCCGCTGCTGCCGGGCGCGATCGCTGAGTTTAATCAGTATGAGTTCAGCCGTGCAATGCGTCGCCAGGATTGTCAGCAGCCGCTGCGCATTTTCTCACATATCGCTCCCTATATGGGCGGGCCTGAGAAAATCATGAATACCAATGGTGCAGGCGATGGTGCGCTGGCTGCACTGCTGCACGATATCACCGCCAATAACTTCCATCGTCACAACGTACCCAATTCGAGCAAGCATGCGCGCGAGTATCTGACCTATTCATCGCTGGCGCAGGTATGTAAATATGCCAACCGTGTAAGCTATCAGGTACTTAATCAGCACTCGCCGCGCCTTACGCGCGGATTGCCTGAGCGCGAGGATAGCCTGGAAGAGTCCTACTGGGATCGCTAAACAAAGCCTGCCAGCCTTGCGCTGGCAGGAGCGTTGTGGCGTTCAGATTGGGCATTCGCGGGAGATTGGGTTAACAGCAATCTCTGCTTTCAGCACATTCAGCATGCTGCTGGCGATTTCACGTTCGCCCATCACCACCCGGTTAGCACCGCGATCCATGATATAGGCCACTTCATCGTCATAGTGCGCTCGTGCAATGATCTCAATGTCCTGGCGTTTTTCGCGTGCGGCGACCACAACTTCGCCCGCTTCATAGCCGTTGGGAATTGTCAGCAGCAGCCAGCGGGCGCAGTCCAGACGCGCCAGCTCCATGGTTTCTGCTCTGGCCGCATTGCCGAGCACCGCCCGAATCCCCTGTTCACGCAGCGCTTCCACGCGTGGACGTGAATTCTCGACCACCACCAGCGGTATGCCTGCTTCCAGCAGCTGCTGTCCAAGCAGGCTGCCCACACGACCGTAACCCACGATCACTGCATGATTACAGATATCCACCGGGATCTGGCTCTCCTCAGCCATTGCCTCTTCCAGCGTCTGCTCTTCTATCGTCTCGGTTTTATCAAGATAGCGCTCAAGCAGCGAGAAGAGGATGGGGTTGAGCATAATCGACAGGATTGCCGCTGCCAGTACCAGATTACGCCCCTCTTCACTTAACAGATCAAGAGAGATGCCGAGACCGGCAAGGATAAAGGCAAATTCGCCAATCTGCGCCAGGCTGACTGAGATAGTCAGCGCCGTGCGGCGCGAATGGCCCAGCAGCGTCACCAGCGCCCAGGCGGCGATCGATTTGCCCAGAACTACAATGGCCAGCGCGCCCAGTATTGCCAGCGGCTGCTCAACCAGGATCATCGGATCGAATAACATGCCGACTGAGACAAAAAACAGAACCGCAAACGCGTCGCGTAGTGGCAGTGTGTCGCGCGCTGCGCGCTGGCTTAGCTCAGATTCATTAAGCACCATGCCGGCAAAAAAGGCACCCAGCGCAAAGGAGACATCAAAGAACTCGACAGCACCAAAAGCGATACCCAGCGCCAGCGCCAGCACCGACAGAGTAAAGAGTTCGCGCGATCCGGTAGCAGCACTTTTTGCCAGAATCCACGGGATCACGCGCCGACCCACCACCATCATCAATATCATAAAGGCGGCAACTTTGCCGATAGTCAGTAGCAGATCCCAGGCCAGCAGCGTCGGGCTGGCATTACCCTGTTCCAGCATAGCGGCAATCGCAGGCAGCAGCACCAGCGTCAGCACCATCACCAGATCTTCTACTATCAGCCAGCCGATGGCGATTTGCCCGCGCTGACTATCAATCAGCTGACGCTCCTCCAGCGCCCGCAGCAGCACAACGGTGCTGGCGGTAGAGAGACAGAGACCAAATACCAGCCCGGTCATCCACGACCACTCCATACTCCAGGCGAGTCCCATTCCCAGCAGCGTCGCAACGGCAATCTGCGCTATCGCTCCAGGAATGGCTATCGCTTTCACCGCCATCAGATCTTTCAGTGAAAAGTGCAGACCCACACCAAACATCAACAGAATAACGCCAAGCTCTGCCAGTTCCGGCGCCAGATTGGTATCGGCAACAAAACCGGGTGTGAACGGGCCTGCCATCACGCCTGCCAGCAGATAGCCCACAAGTGGAGAGATGCGAAGACGATTTGCCAGCATGCCAAGAAGAAATGCAAGAACCAGGCCCCCGACAATAGTGGTGATCAACGGTGTGGTGTGATGCATGCCTTTCTCCTTGTATACAGATGTGTCCGCTTGTAACAGTAAAGTGTAATGCATCTTCGGCACTGACGTTCAAAGATTTAGCGACTAAAGCTGGATAAATCGAAAAAAAACGCAGTAAAGCGTGGCTGAGTGCTATTTTTCTTACTTATCCATGGCTAAAAGCCATTAGTTAGTGCTGTGAGATGGAGAGAAAAAAGCAGATTACACCTGAGCGTTACAGAGCCTGTTTTTTTAATTAGCGCTCAGTTTGCCTTTCGGCTTGAGTTAAACGGTGAACTGTGCGACACAGAGGTGAGAAGATTTATCAGGTCCACACTGCAGTGGGAATCATCAAACAAGGAGAGCATTGTGCTGTTACCATCCCTGAACACGCGCTGGCTGGCACTGCTGGTTTTACTGGCACCGCTGCTGGCGCAGGCGTGGCAAACCGACCGCAGCTATCGCTTCACCATCCTGCATACCAACGATCACCACGGTCATTTCTGGAGTAACGCGCAGGGCGAATATGGTCTGGCGGCACAAAAGACGCTGATGGATCAGCAGCGTTATGATGTCCAGGCACATGGCGGCGGGGCGCTGATCCTGTCGGCAGGTGATATTAATACCGGCGTACCTGAATCTGATCTGCTGAAAGCAGAACCTGATATTCGCGGCATGAATCTGGTGGGATATGATGCAATGGCGCTGGGCAATCACGAGTTTGATAACCCGCCCGCAGTACTGGCACAACAGCAAAAATGGGCCCGTTTTCCTTTTCTTGCCGCCAATATTTATCAAAAAGGCAGCGATCAGCGACTGTTTAAGCCCTGGGCCATATTTAACCGTATGGGACTGAAAATTGCGGTGATTGGCCTGACCACCACCGATACATTGCATATCACTAATCCGGAGAATGTGGCGCAGATCGATATCCGCGATCCGGTCAAAGAGACGCTGAAAGCGGTGGCGGAATTGCGTGCAGAGGAAAAGCCTGATGTTATCGTCGCACTGACACATATGGGGCATTACGACAATGGCGAGCATGGCAGCAATGCACCTGGTGATGTGGAGCTGGCACGCAGCCTGCCGCCCGGTACGCTGAACGTGATTGTTGGCGGTCACTCGCATGATGCCGTCTGTATGGCGCAGGATAACCGCAGCGAGCAGGATTATCAGCCTGGTCAGCCCTGCCGTCCTGACCAGCAGAACGGGGTCTGGATTATGCAGGCCAAAGAGTGGGGCAAATTTGTCGGACGTGGCGATTTTACCTTTCTCAATGGCAAGCTGACGCTGGATAACTATCAGCTTATTCCGGTTAACCTCAAGCATAAGATTGCCAACCAGGATGGCAGCGAAACCTGGCTGCCTTATCAGCAGTTAATTGCGCCTAATACGGCGATGATGAAGTTACTCACGCCGTTCCAGTTACGAGCCGGTAAAGAGCTGGATGTGAAGGTCGGCAGCAGCGATGGTCTGTTTGTCGGTGAGCGCAACAAAGTGCGCTTTGAACAGACCAATCTGGCGCAGCTGATCCTGCGTGCGCAGATGGCAGCGACCAAAGCAGACGTGGCGGTGATCAGCGGCGGCGGCATTCGTACCTCGCTGGCTGCCGGTGAATTAAGCTGGCGCGACCTGCTGCAGGTTCAGCCATTCAATAATCAGGTGGTGTCAGTTACGCTGAGTGGTAAAGCACTGCTCGACTATCTCGCAAACGTTGCCAATATCAGCGCCAACTCCGGCGGCTTTGCCCAGTTTGCCGGCCTTAGCCTGGTTGCAGATGGTAAAACGGTCAGCGAGGTAAAAATCAATGGTGTGCCGCTGCAGAAAGAGAAAATCTATCGTCTTGCGACTAACAGCTTTAATGCCAGCGGCGGCGATGGTTATCCACAGCTGACTACGCTTGTGGGTTATCACAACAGCGGCAAACGTGATGCTGAGGTACTGCGCGACTATGTTATACAGCACTCACCACTGAGAGTCGCAGATTTTGTGCCGCCCGCCATTGTGCATCTCACCAGCGAGCAGCGACAGGAGCGCGACAAAGCGCAGGAGAAAGCGCGTAAGCGCAGCTATCCGCAGATGATTATGGCCTGGATCTGGCCGCGTGCCGCACAGCAGTAAGCGTGTATCACTTCCGGCTTCCGGCGATAAACGTTATCACCGGAAGCCATATCCATCATAGTGCTACGCGCGGCATGACGTCCGGGCAAACCAGCGTGGCCGCAGCTTATCCCACACCCAGTTATAGGCCATGGTGTAAGGCAGGAAAAACAGAAAGAAGCCAATTTCCAGCATAAACGCGGCTGAAAGCGAAATATTCAGCATACCGGCTGCAACAGGCAATCCGATCAGAATAAATCCTCCCTCAAAGCAGAGCGCATGCATGGCACGCAATCCCAGACCGCGTTTTTGATGCGGCGGCCAGATGCGATCAAACAGCGTGTTGTAAATCATATTCCAGATCATGGCAACGGTGGAGAGCATAAGCGCCAGTGCACCCATCTGGAACAGGGGTTTGTGCATGATCCACGCTGCCAGCGGCGAGATTGTCACAATGGCCAGGCCTTCAAAGCCAGCAGCATGAATAATTCGTTCTTTCAGCGAACGGGTACGCATAAACACCTCCGGTTAGATAGTGGCGCCTATTTTGACACTGGATTATTCTGAGATAAAATGAGCATCTATCGATAAAAGCGATGGTTTAATATGAAATACTCTCCGGAATCTCTGGAGGCGCTGGTTCAGACGGTTGCCAGTGGCTCATTCTCTGCGGCAGCACGGGCACTGGGAAAAAGCCAGTCCACTATTAGTACTGCAATTGCTAATCTCGAAATTGACCTGGGTTTTGCGCTGTTTGATCGTAGCGGTCGGCAGCCCGTACTGACGCCGCAGGGGGAGCGCGCTCTGGCGCAGGTGCAGCAGATTCTGGCTGCCAGCCAGCGGCTTGATGAGCTGGCTCTGCGTCTCTCGCAGGGGGTCGAGCCACGTCTGAGTCTGGCTATTTCCGATTTCTGGCAGGCGGATCACCACGAAACGCTGCTGACACGTTTTGATGCCCGTTATCCTGATATCGATTTTGAATGCATGATTGCGGAAGATGACGATGTTCTGGATTTGCTGCAGGCAGGGCGCATCCATCTTGGTGTGGTGCGAACCCAGCCATCGCTGCCGCCCGATCTGGCTGTTGCACGGCTCCAGGTAGAGGCACAAATGGCGATTTTTTTGCATCAGGATCACCCGCTGGCACAGCAGCGGCAGGTTAGTGAGGCTCAGCTTAGCGAGCTGCGTCAGTTACGGTTGAATACCTGGGTACAGACGCGGGAACCCCTGCCTGCGGCAGGCCGGACCTGGTCAGCACCAACCTATCTGTTGCTGCTGGAGATGGCCGAGCAGGGGTTTGGCTGGAGTGTCCTGCCGAGCTGGCTGGTGGAGCAGTTTGGCCACAAGGTGCTTAAAGAGCTCTGCGTACCCGGCTGGCCGCAGCATATTGCTGTGGATGTAGTCTGGTCGCGGCGTAATCCACCCGGACCCGCCGGGCGCTGGATGATCGATCAGCTCTGTGCACAGCGGCCCGATTAGTCGCGCCGCGCGATATCAGCTACAACAGCATCAAGCAGATGTGCCAGATCCGGTAGCGCCAGTTCAATATCCAGACCGCGTCTGCCACCGGAAACAAACAGCGTGGCAAACTCACTGGCCTGGTGGTCAATCACCGTTGGCAGACGCTTTTTTTGTCCCAGCGGGCTGATTCCGCCAATCAGATAGCCAGTGACACGCTGTGCCAGCTGAGGATCGGCCATATCCGCTTTTTTAGCGCCCAGTGCCCGGGCAACTTTTTTGAGATCCAGCTGTGAGGAGACTGGCGTTACCGCTACTGCCAGCAATTTGGCATTGCCATTCAGTGCAACCAGCAGCGTTTTAAATACCTGACGTGCATCGAGATTGAGCTTACGTACTGCTTCGTCGCCAAAGTGCGTTTCGCTGCTGTCATGTTCATAGGGATGCAGCGTAAATGGCACGCTATTTTTTTCCAGTAATTTGACCGCAGGCGTCATCATTAATCCTTACGACAAAAATTCTTCTTAAAAATTGCAGTAATAGTAGTGGCGAAAATCTGAACTTTGCGCGAGAATTGGTCCGCGCCAGTTCTGCTGGCGATAACCAAAATCATAAACAAACTTCTCTTTGACAGGTCGATAGTGATATCGGCCTTCTTTTTTTGCCTCGCCAGCCCCTGTACTGCAGCCTTGCTTTCTGAATTCAGTTACGCCTGTTTCAGCAGATCGGGCAGATTGTCGTCGCCATAAAGATGCAGAGCACCAACTGCGACCAGGTAACGCCCGGGCGGCAGTGCAAGCAGCCGTTCGCACCATTGCTGATTACGGTTGCGCATCAGCGTATTATTCAGCTCGCTGCTAAATGTGGCTGGCAACAATACTGGCTGCTGCATCGGTGGAGATTCAAGCCACCAGCTAATCATGGTCTGGAGCAGCCGGGCATTGGTATGCCAGTGTTCCAGCGTATCCAGCAACAGGTCACGTCCCTCATGCGGTAACGATTTCAGCAGAGCAATCTGCGTGTCCGGGCCTTCCAGTTCAATGACTGTTTTGCCGCTGCGCTTAGCTGCCTGTAGCAGCTGATAATCCACGCCATACTCCGGGCGTAATCCAAGACGCTGCGCCTGCTGAACCTGCAGCATCAGGGCAATCTGCCAGCAGGGCAGGGAGTCAAACATGGCAACATCCAGCGCCAGCTCTTTGCACAGCGTCTGAAGCCGCACCAGTGTCGCGGCATCAAGCCGAGTGTTAAGCGGCGGCAGCGTCTCTGTATCCGCAAAAGGTGATGCGCTGCTGGTAATATCCGCTTCAACAATCAGTGCATCCGCTTTCTGCAACTGGCGCAGCAATCCGGCTGGCAAGGGCTGCATGGTGTGCGTGCCCATATGAATACTGCCCGCCAGATGCAGACGTCGTTGACCAAGATGCATATCCATTGCAGGCCAGCGATAGGCTGGCGGAAAAAGGATGGCGGTCAGCCGCTCTATTTGTTGCCAGATCTGGCCTTTCATGCCCGCTCCTGTAAGTGTAAAAAAGCCACGCCAGCGATTTCTTTGGGTTAAAGAACAGCACACAGGCTGCTGTTACTCACGTTCGGGTGTAAACCGCAGCAGGCGATTGGCGTTACTGACCACGGTAATCGAGGAGAGCGCCATTGCGGCACCCGCGACAACCGGACTCAGCAGCAGACCGGTGAAGGGGTAGAGCAGGCCGGCTGCAATGGGAATACCAAAGCTGTTATAGACAAATGCGCCCAGCAGGTTCTGCCGCATATTGCGCAGAGTGGCACGTGAAATTGCCAGCGCATCCCTGATACCGTGCAGGTCATTGCGCATCAGTGTCAGTGCGGCAGTGTCAATTGCCACATCGCTGCCGCTGCCCAGTGCTATTCCCACTTCTGCCTGTGCCAGTGCCGGCGCATCATTGATGCCATCACCTACCATCATCACCTTACGCCCCTGCTGCTGTAAACCGCTGATCGCAGCTGCTTTTCCCTCCGGCAGTACGCCGGCAATCACTTCATCCATACCAGCTTCATCCGCGATAGCGCGGGCGGTGGTCTGGTGATCGCCAGTCAGCATGATCAGCCGATAGCCAGATTGATGCAGCTGCCGCAGTACGGCTTTGCTCTCAGGACGCAGATTGTCACGCAGTGCTATCAGCCCCAGCAACTGCCGGGAGGTTGCCAGCAGTACCGGGGTCGCGCCGGCAGCTGCAACGCGAGCAATATCATCACGGGCAGCCTCGTAGCTGACCTGCTGTTCATCCAGCAGGGCACTGTTACCCAGTAGCAGGGTTCTGCCATCGATTGTAGCGCTGACGCCTTTGCCGCGTATTGTACGAAATTGCGCAACGCTGTGCTGCGGCTGTGCTGGTGCTGCGGCAACAATCGCTTTGGCCAGCGGATGATTCGATCCCTGCTCCAGCTGTGCCGCCGCTGTCAGGATCTGCTGACGATCCCAGTCAGCATAGCGACAAACTTCATCGATCTGTGGCGATCCCAGGGTCAGTGTGCCGGTTTTATCAAATACCAGGGTATCAACCTCACTGGCGTGCTGCAGTGCATCCGCATCATGCACCAGAATACCCAGCTCTGCTGCGCGGCCCGTCCCGGCAATAACCGACATCGGTGTAGCCAGTCCCAGTGCGCAGGGACAGGCAATAATCAATACTGTGGTCACGACAACCAGCGCATAAGCCAGCTGTGGCGCAGGTCCGGTAAAATACCAGATGGCGCCACTCAGCAGCGCAATCGCCACTACCACAGGAACAAAGATCGCTGAGATACGATCCGCGAGACGACCTATCTCCGGCTTACTGCTCTGAGCCTGACGCACCAGATTAATGATGCGCGCCAGTGTGGTATGGCTGCCAGTGGCGCTGGCAACAAACTGCAGTGTGCCATCCTGCAGCACCGTGCCGGCGTAGACTTTGCTGCCGGACGCTTTTTGCTGCGGTACTGCTTCACCCGTCAGCATCGCTTCATCGCACCAGCCTTCGCCCTGAATCACCTCACCATCCACAGGAACGCGATCGCCGGTGACCAGCTTCAGATGCATGCCAGTAGTTATCTCACTCAGTGGCAACAAGGTTTCGCCCTGTTCAGTGATCACACGCGCCTGTGCCGGAGTAAGATCCAGCAGGCGCTCCAGCGCACGTGAAGCGCGCTGACGGGCGCGCTGCTCCAGTGCATGACCAAGATTAATCAGGCCTATAATCATGACGCTGGCTTCAAAATAGAGATGGCGCGCCTGCGGTGGAAAAAAGTCAGGCCGCAGGGTTACGCTTATTGAGTAGAGCCACGCTGCACCGGTGCCCAGTGCTACCAGCGTATCCATGGTTGATGTAGCGTGTCGCAGTGCACGCCAGGCGCTTTGGTAGAAGTGACCACCGGCAACCACCATGACCAGCAGCGTAACAACGCCCAGTATGCGCCACAGCGTCTGATTGGCTGGTGTCAGCATCATGTTATCGCTGCTCATACCCCAGATCATCATGGGTACGCCCAGACCCAGCGCCAGCGCTGACTGCCAGCTAAAGCGGCGCATCGCCTGCCGCGCGCTCGCCTGCTGACGTTCACGTCGGGTCTGCTCATCGTCAATAACCTCGGCATCATAGCCTGCGTCAGTCACTGCTTTAACCAGCGCTGGTGCGGCAACGTCGCCCAGCACCAGTGCGCTGCGCTCGCCAAGGTTTACGCGAGCCTGAGTCACACCCGCAACACTCTGCAGCGCATGCTCAACCCGACTGACACAGCTGGCACAGCTCATACCATTGATGAGCAAATGTTGTACCGGAAGTGCCTCTTCTGCCGGCTGGGATACCGTTGTCAGCCCCTCCGGCGGCGGATCTTCCGCTGGCAACGGTTCAGACTTTGGGCGGGTAGGGTTATCTTTCAATGTGGCATGATAACCAGCCTCTTCAACGGTAGCGATAAGATCGCTGGCGCTGGCTGCACCGGTAACGTGCGCTTCCCGCTGCGTTACCTCAGCCTGTTCCACATCACTGCGCTGTTCCAGCGCCGCTTTAACCCGTTTTACACAGTGACCGCAGGAGAGACCTTCCAGCGCCAGTATTTGAGTATCAGACATCATTGACTCCTCAGAGAGCAAATTTGACGGACTGCACAGGTTGCAGTAGTTATAAGCGTAAACCTTCCATTCAGGTCAAGGTCAAGGAGCAGAGATGAATATCAGCGACGTTGCCAGGGAAACCCGGCTGACCAGCAAAGCTATCCGCTTTTATGAAGAAAAAGGGATTGTTACGCCTCCGCTACGCAGTGACAACGGCTACCGGCACTACAACGCTCACCACCTGGAGGAGCTGCATCTGCTGCGCCAGGCGCGCCAGGTTGGTTTTACGCTGGATGAGTGCCGCGAGCTGATTGCGCTGTTTAACAATCCTGCCCGTCACAGCGCAGATGTCAAAGCACGTACGCTGCGTAAAGCGGAGGAGATTGCCGCTCATATTAAAGAGCTACAGGCGATGCAGGCACAGCTGCTGGCACTGGCAGAGGCCTGCCCGGGAGACCAGGGGGCGGAGTGCCCGATTATCAGCCAGCTGGCTGGCTGCGGCCTTCACTCTGGCGATAAAGAAGATTGAATCAGCAGGGTAATGCCCTTCACGGCAATAACCGTTACCCGGGTGCCTGCGGGCAGATCGTCAGTTGCCTGCACGCGCCAGCTGCTCTCACCAATCTGCACATGACCAATGCCGCTTTTCAGCGGCGTATCAAGCGTTAGCTGGCGTCCGATAAGCTCACTGCCGCGCTGGTTCAGCGTATTAGGCTGCTGTGCAGCGTCCTGATGCCGCATCCAGCGATACCAGACCAGAGCGCTTGAGAGTGTCAGCACGGCAAAGAGCAATCCCTGACTCGCCCAGGATAAGGGCCATAGCCACTCAGTCAGCCCCACGAGCAGCGCGGCCAGTCCGCTCCAGAGCAGATAGCCGCTGGTACCGAGCATCTCTGCTGCCAGCAGCAAGCCGCCCAGAGTCAGCCAGAACCAGTGCGGATGAGCAACCAGCTCTGACAGCATCACGGTGTACGCTCCTGCCGACTCTCCCGCAGAAGTTCACTGATACCTGCAACCGATCCCAGTAAGCTGCTGGCATCCAGCGGCATCATAACAACTTTGCTATTGCTGGCTTCGCCAATTTTCTGTAATGCATCGGTGTATTTTTGTGCCACGAAGTAGTTCACCGCCTGGATATCGCCCGCTGCAATCGCCTCTGACACCAGCCGGGTAGCATTGGCTTCCGCTTCTGCCTGTCGTTCGCGTGCTTCTGCCTGTAAAAAGGCGGAGGTACGCTCACCCTCTGCTTTAAGGATTTGCGACTGCTTATCACCTTCAGCGCGCAGGATAGCCGCCTGGCGTATTCCCTCTGCCGCCAGAATATCCGCGCGTTTGGTACGCTCTGCTTTCATCTGCGCATTCATGGCGGCAATCAGCTCCTGCGGCGGCCGCACGTCGCGGATCTCTATACGGGTGATTTTAACGCCCCAGGGATTAGTTGCTTCATCAACAATATGCAGCAGACGGGTATTAATATTATCGCGCTGAGAGAGCATCTCATCCAGCTCCATACTGCCCAGAACGGTTCGGATATTTGTCATCGTGAGATTGATAATTGCCTGCTCCAGATTGCTGACCTCATAGGCCGCACGTGCCGGATCTATCACCTGAATAAAACAGACAGCATCAATAGTCACATTGGCGTTATCTTTGGAGATAATTTCCTGGGAGGGGATGTCGAGTACCTGCTCCATCATATTGATACGGCGGCCTACGCGATCCATAAAGGGCACAACCAGATTGAGGCCAGGCGAGAGAGTGCGGGTGTAACGGCCAAAGCGTTCGACGGTCCACTGGTAGCCCTGTGGTACGATCTTGATGCCGGCCCATACTGTTACCAGCGCCAGCACAATGAGAACCGGAATAACTGTCAACATATAACCTCCTGGCTGTCAGATTATCGGGCCGAGTCGCTTCGGCCCGTGTGCGTACCCGCTTAGTAGAGCAGCGAGTAGAGCTGACGACGGTAGCGCGAGGCGAGTGCATCACCGGTGCCCAGCGCTGCCAGAATCTCCTGAAACATTTTGCGTACTTCACCATCGCCCGCGCTGAGATCGCTTTTCAGAAAGCTCAGCAGCAGTTCCAGCGCCTCTTCATTGCGGCCCACCTGATGCAGTTGTAATGCAAGTTTAGCAGCCAGAACGGCATTCGCCGGGTTAGCATTGAGCTGCTCCTGCAACTGCTGAATTTCCGGAGTATCTGCTGCCTGCTTAAGCAGGTCAATCTGCGATACCAGACTCTGATAGCGTGTATCCTGATCCTGCAGCGGAACCACATCCAGCACGGCCTCTGCTTCATCACTGCGGTTCAGGGTAATCAGCACTTCCGCCAGCAAAAAGCCGATCTCGCTGTTTTTATTGCTTAGCTGCCAGGCATCTTTCAGCAGGGGCAGCGCTTCCAGTGGTTTTCCCTCGTGCATCAGCTGCATGGCCTGCTGTGCTTTTAGTTCCTCTTCACGCGGAAGCACCTTTTCCAGCAGCGCGCGGATAGCCTCTTCCGGCTGTGGACCCTGAAAACCATCTACCGGTTGTCCATTCTGGAACAGGTAGACAGTTGGCAGTGAGCGCAGCCCAAACTGTGCTGCCACCGCCTGCTCTTTATCACAGTCGAGTCGCGCCAGCAGGAACTGACCCGCATACTGTTGTGCCAGACGCTCCAGCACCGGCGTCAGCTGCTGACAGTGCTGGCTGCGCTCAGACCAGAAATAGAACAGAACCGGCAGCTGCATGGATTGCTCCAGCGTCTGCTGCAGATTGGATTCATTGATATCGATAATCAAAGCGTGTGACATTAAAACGCTCCTGCAAAAAGTGTGTAAAGAATATGGGGATAAACCTGCCAGCTTCAAGCGCCAGTATGCATTGCAGCTCAGTTGTTGCGCAAAATGCGATCCAGCATCCAGCCTGGTAACAGGCGTTTCAGCGCGGTCATCATCCAGGCAACCAGTGTAACCGGATAACGCAGACGCGGATGCCGGCTCTCCAGCGCATGACGTAGTTTGGGCAGAATCGCCTCTGGTGGCAGAGTAAAGCGGGCAGCTATACCGGGATTCTGCACCGGCTTATCCTGTTCGCCCTGCTGCACGTTATCCGTGAAGCGGCTGGCAATCGGGCCGGGCTCAATCAAACTGACGCGTATACCTTTGCCATGCAACTCCATACGTAGCGCATCGCTCCACGCCTCCAGCGCCCATTTGCTGGCGGCGTATGCCCCACGTCCTGGCGTGGAGATCAGTCCCAGTACTGAACTGGTGTTGATAATGCGTCCGTCACCGCTGTTCTGTAACGCGGGTAGCAGTCGCACGGTTAACTGATGCGTGCCAAACAGATTGGTTGAGAACTGTTGCTCCAGCTGCTGACGGCTAAGGCTGCTTAATGGGCCGTACTGTCCAAAACCGCCATTATTAAACAGGCCGTACAGAACGTGGTCAGTGAGCGCCAGTACCCGGTCGGCGGCAGCGTCAACGCTGGCTGCATCATCGAGATCGAGCTGAATGCCGGTATAGCCCAGCGCAGTCATGCGCTCAACATCATCTGCGCGACGGCAGGCGGCCAGTACCCGATAACCGCGCGCCTGTAAATCGCTGGCAGCTGCCAGCCCGATGCCGCTGGAGCAGCCGGTAATTAAAACTGATTTTTGCATGTATATACCTGTGCTATCACGGTTTAGCGTGAGTCGGTTTTACCAGTGGTGCCAGTGCGTCAGCCATTACGCCGGCGATAAACGGCTGTGCATCCGGATTGGGATGAATACCATCCTGCTGCATCCATTCTGGTTTCAGGTAGACCTGCTCCATAAAGAAAGGTATTAGCGGGAGATTGTACTGCTCTGCCAGGCGCGGATAAATCGCACTGAACGCTTCGGTGTAACGTCGTCCATAATTAGCAGGCAACCGGATTTGCATCAGCAACGGTTGCGCGTCGGCGGCGTTAACCGTTTTGATAATGTTGCCGATTGTCTGCTCAATTGTTTGGGGCGGAAAGCCGCGTAAACCATCATTACCGCCCAATTCGATTAACACCCAACGCGGCTGATGCTGTTTTAATAAGGCGGGCAGACGCGCCAGCCCCTGGCCGGCAGTATCGCCACTGATGCTGGCGTTCACCACCGCTGGCTGTTGCTGCCAGCGCGTATTCAGCAGTGCAGGCCAGGCGGTAGTGGCCGGCATACGATAGCCCGCACTCAGGCTATCACCTAAAACCATCAGCGTATCTGCGGCGGCAATCCGCGATACCAGCAGCAGTACCACACACAGGAAGGAATAATGCCAGCGGAAAACATTGTTGCGGTTCATCATCTTACTAAGTCCGTCGGTCAGGGAGAGCATGAGTTGTCAATCCTTACCGGAGTTGAGCTGGTTGTCAAACCAGCTGAAACCATTGCGTTGATTGGCGAGTCAGGATCGGGAAAATCGACGCTGCTGGGGATCCTTGCTGGTCTGGATGACGGCAGCAGCGGTGAGGTCTATCTGCTGGGAGAGCCGCTGCATAGCATGAACGAAGAGCAGCGAGCTGCACTGCGTGCGCGCGAAGTGGGTTTTGTCTTTCAGTCCTTTATGCTGGTACCAACGCTGAATGCGCTGGAAAATGTACAGCTGCCGGCGCTGTTGCGTGGCGAAAGCGATCGGGAGAGTCGTACACAGGCCAGCGAACTGCTGGCACAGCTGGGGCTGAGTGCGCGTTTGCATCACCTGCCGGCACAGCTCTCCGGAGGTGAACAGCAGCGGGTGGCGCTGGCTCGCGCCTTTAGTGGTCGTCCGGGCCTGCTGTTTGCCGATGAACCTACCGGTAATCTGGATCGGCATACCGGCGAACGCATTGTTGATTTACTGTTTTCACTGAACCGTGATTACGCGACGACGCTGATTCTGGTCACCCATGATGAGCAGCTGGCTGCGCGTTGCGATCGGCGGCTGCGGCTGCGTGATGGCAAGCTGTGGGAGGAGAGATGATCTGGCGCTGGTTCTGGCGCGAATGGCGCTCACCATCACTGCTGATTGTCTGGATGGCGCTGACGCTGGCTGTTGCCTGCGTGCTGGCGCTGGGCTCAATCAGCGATCGCATGGAAAAAGGGCTCAGCCAGCAGAGTCGGGAGTTTATGGCGGGCGACAGGACGCTGGTAAGCAGTAAACCGGTATCGGAACGCTGGCTGAAGCAGGCGCAGGATGAGGGATTAATGCTCAGCCGCCAGCTCAGTTTTACTACCATGACGTTTGCGCATGAGACACCGCAGCTGGCGGATGTTAAAGCAACAGATAGTGCTTATCCGATGTTTGGGACGCTGCAGACTGAGCCACCTGGCCAGCGGCCAGCGGCAGGCAGTGTACTGGTCGCGCCGCGCCTGCTGGCACTCCTGAATGTGCAGGTGGGCGAGACAATTGATGTGGGTGATACCACGCTGCGCATTGCCGGTACGGTGATTCAGGAGCCGGATGCAGGATTTAATCCTTTTCAGACGGCACCGCGCCTGCTGATGAATCTCGCTGATGTGGAAAAAACCGGTGCGATTCAGCCTGGCAGCCGGCTGAGCTGGCGCTATAAGTTTTCCGGCGAACCGGCAGCGCTGGCGCGTTACGATCGCTGGATTACGCCACAGCTTAGCGCGGGTGAACGCTGGATCAGCGTAGAAAACTCCGAGGATGCGCTGGGACGTTCGATGCAGCGCGCCAGGCAGTTTTTACTACTGTCAGCCCTGCTGACGCTGTTACTGGCAATCGCCGCCGTTGCGGTAGCGATGAGTCACTATTGCCGCAGCCGATACGATCTGGTTGCGGTGCTGAAAACGCTCGGCGCCGGGCGCAGCGCGCTGCAGCGGCTGATTATTGGCCAGTGGCTGGCCGTGCTTCTGCTGGCGGCGGTAGCCGGAAGTGCGCTGGGGCAGGGGATTGAGCTGCTGCTGCTCAGGCTGCTCAAACCGGTGCTACCGGCGATGCTGCCGCCTGCCAGCGTCTGGCCATGGCTATGGGCGCTGGGCACGATGTTTGTGATTTCGCTGCTGGTGGGGCTGCGTCCTTATCGCCTGCTGCTGGCGACACAGCCGCTGCGCGTGTTGCGCCGTGATGCTGTGGCGCGTGTCTGGCCACTGCGCATCTACCTGCCAGTGATGGCATTGATTGTGGTTGCGATGCTGGCACTGCTGCTGGGTGACAGCAAAATGCTCTGGACGCTTCTGGCGGGCGTGGTTGTGCTGGCTCTGCTGCTGGCCCTGCTGGGATGGGGCACACTGCTGCTGCTGCGCCGGCTGGTGGTGCGGAGTCTGGCGCTACGGCTGGCGATCAATCGTCTGCTGCGGCAGCCTGCCACCACAATCAGTCAGCTGGCGGCGTTTTCTCTCTCATTTATGCTGCTGGCGCTGTTGCTGGTGATGCGTGGTGACCTGCTCGATCGCTGGCAGCAGCAGTTGCCGCCAGATGCCCCGAACTACTTTCTGCTGAACATGACCCAGGATCAGCTGCCACAGGTGCGTGATTTCCTGCAGCAGCATCAGATCACTGCCGGCACGTTCTATCCGATTATTCGGGCGCGCCTGGTGGAGCTGAACGGACATCCCGCCGATCCCGCGCTGGATAACGCACTGAACCGTGAGCTCAATCTGACCTGGCAGGCGCAGCGACCGAATCATAATCCGCTGCTCTCCGGACACTGGCCGCCTGAAGCGGGGGAAGTATCGATAGAAGCGGAACTGGCCCAGCGGCTGGGCGTTAAGCCTGGCGATACGCTCACCTTTAGTGGTGATACTCAGCAGTTCAGCGCCCGAATCAGCAGCACCCGTAAAGTGGACTGGGAGAGCCTGCGACCCAACTTCTTCTTTATATTTCCACCCGGTGCACTGGATCAGCAGCCGCAGACCTGGCTGACCAGCTTTCGTATGCAGAGCGATCCCGCCATGCTGGCGCAGCTAAACCGGACATTCCCGACACTTAGCCTGCTGGATGTCGGCAGTATTATGAAGCAGATAGGGCAGGTACTGGCACAGGTAAGCCGGGCGCTGGAGGTTATGGTGGTACTGGTGATGATTTGCGGCGTGCTGCTGCTGCTGGCACAGATTCAGGTAGGTATGCGTCAGCGTCGGCAGGAGCTGGTGGTCTACCGCACGCTGGGTGCCAGCAAACGGCTGCTGCGCGGCACGCTCTGGTGTGAGTTTGCGCTGCTGGGTGTCGTGTCGGGCGTTGCTGCTGCACTTGGTGCGGAAGCCGCGCTATGGGGATTACAGCGGCAGATTTTTGACTTTCCATGGCAACCCGACTGGGTGCTCTGGCTCACGCTGCCACTCTGCAGTGCGCTGCTGCTCTCACTTTGTGGTGGCTGGCTCGGCGTACGTCTGCTGCAGGGGAAAGCGCTATTCAGAACCTTTGATGCTGCGTAATCTGTCACAGCTGATACTTTATGTGCTGGCTCTCTCTTAACGGGAGAGCCAGCATAAAATCAGCCTGATGCGTGAAGTTTGTCAGTCGCCCAGCTAAGGCCTGATGCATACTCTGCAGGCAGCAGTGGCTGCAGCGCGTGCAGTGAGGCTTCCAGACGCGGCAGATCGCTGTCCGTCAGGTTGAGATGTCCTACTTTACGTCCGGGACGCACCTCTTTGCCATACCAGTGCAGATGTACCAGCGGCTGTTCAAGCCAGGCCAGATTCACCTCGCTGCCAATCAGATTTATCATCACTGAAGGTGCCATTATCACGGGTTGAGGCAGCGGCAGGTTGAGTATGGCACGCAGATGAAGTTCAAACTGGCTGATGGAAGCGCCATTTTGCGTCCAGTGGCCGCTGTTGTGCACGCGCGGTGCCAGCTCATTGATCAGTAATCCCTGTGGCGTAATGAAACACTCCATAGCCATTACGCCTACATACTCAAGCTCCTGCATAATGGCGCTGAGCATCGCTTCTGCCTGCTGCTGTAGCGCGGCATCAGCCTGTGGAAACGCCACACTGGTACGCAGTATTCCTGCCTCATGCAGATTGTGCGTCAGTGGGTAAAACACCATGCTGCCATCCTGGCTCCGGGCGCCAACCAGGGAGACTTCGCCAGCGAAGTTAATAGCCTGTTCAACAATGCACTCGCCATAACATTCAGCAGGCAGGCTGGCAGTCTCAGTGGCGCGCAGCCGCCACTGTCCGCGACCGTCATAGCCACCGGTACGACGTTTCACAATCGCCAGTTCGCCCAGTCGGGCAAACAGGGCTGGCCATTCGCTGCTATCTGCCAGTAACTGCCAGGGTGCGGTCGCCAGGCCGAGCTGATCCAGCAGCTGCTTTTGTGTCAGACGATCAGCAAGGCGGGGGAAAATATCGCGGTTCACAAACGCCGGATGGCTTGCCAGCTCGCGCGTCAGTGCTGTCTCTGGCCAGCGTTCAATCTCAGCAGTGATAACGCTTGCGGCGATTGGCAGTGAGGCGGGCTCAGCATCCAGTCCCACCGGATGGACCGCGATTCCCAGCGGTTCGCCCGCCTGACGCAGCATACGACCCAGCTGACCATTGCCCAGTACGCAAACCGGTTTCATACGTTACCCCGCGGATCCGGATTCTCCAGCACGTCGTCGGTCTGTGCCTGGCGCCATGCAGCAAGACGGGTTGCCAGCGCGGCATCGTGCGTAGCCAGAATTTGTGCGGCCAGCAGCGCAGCGTTGGCCGCACCTGCTTTGCCAATCGCCAGTGTTCCCACCGGAATGCCGCGCGGCATCTGTACAATCGAATAGAGACTGTCAACGCCGCTGAGTGCAGCGCTCTGAACCGGCACACCCAGTACCGGCACCAGGGTTTTAGCGGCAATCATACCGGGCAGATGTGCAGCACCACCTGCTCCGGCGATAATCACCTGGTAGCCGTTAGCCGCAGCATCTTCCGCAAAGCTAAACAGCTTATCCGGGGTGCGGTGAGCAGAGACTACTTCCACATGGAAGGGAACATCCAGGCTGTTGAGAATTTCCTCGGCAAACTGCATGGTAGCCCAGTCACTTCTGGAACCCATGACAATGGCGATACGGGCCGGGGTGGCGGTGGATGACATGCGGTCGACTCCTGTGAATAGACAAACGAACCTGGCCGGGCGGGCAGGTAAGAAGGGCACAGAGAATAGCATGAGATAGCAGTAAGGAAAACGGTTGCGCGGGCGGAAAGTGGGCAATCATGCCCGATTTTCAGAATGGAAAGTCGATAAGCGTCATACCGCTGGCATCGAGCTGAATCATCGATCCGCTATGATGCCATGCGCCCAGCACGCCGCGTTGTGTTGTAGTGCCTGCAAGCGAGATCTCATGAATAGCGGGGCGATGGGTGTGACCATGAATCAGCAGAGAAGCCTGATGACGTTGCATTGCGCGGGTTACCGCCGCAGGATTGACATCCATAATGGTCAACGATTTATGCTGGTTAGACTGTTTGCTGCTGGCACGCATTTTAGCTGCCACGCGCATTCTGAGCCGTAGCGGTAGCGCAAGAAACAGCGTTTGCAGCCAGCGCTGATGCACTTTTGCCCGAAAGCGCTGATAGCCTTCATCATCAGTGCAGAGCGTATCGCCATGCATAATCAGCACGCGCTGGCCGTAGAGCTCCAGCACCTGTTCTTCAGGTAATAGCGTCATGCCGCTGGCGTGAGCAAAGCGTTTGCCCAGCAGAAAGTCGCGATTGCCATGAATAAAATAGATGGGTATCGGCAGCGCGTTAAGCGCAGCGGCGATCTGCTGATGCAGCGGATTGGGATCGTCATCGCCAATCCAGGCCTCAAACAGATCGCCCAGGATATAGAGCGCATCACACTGCGGCGCTTCGCGCTGCAGAAAATGCATAAAACCGGCAGTGATTGCCGGTTCTTCCTGACACAGATGCAGATCTGCGATAAAAAGCGTACGCGACATTACTCGCTAACGGTCACTTTCTGAATCACAACATCTTCAACCGGAACATCCTGGTGCATACCGCTGCGACCGGTTTTAACCGCTTTGATTTTCTCAACCACATCCATCCCTTCAACCACTTCTGCAAATACGCAGTAGCCCCAGCCCTGCAGGCTTTCGTCGCGGAAGTTCAGGAAGTCATTGTCTGCAACGTTGATGAAGAACTGTGCAGTGGCTGAGTGAGGAGCCTGGGTGCGCGCCATTGCCAGCGTACCTTTGGTGTTTTTCAGGCCATTGTTCGCTTCGTTGCGGATGTCTGCTTTGGTCGCTTTCTGCTTCATGCCTGGCTCAAAGCCGCCGCCCTGAATCATAAAGCCATTGATCACGCGATGGAAAATAGTGTTGTCGTAAAAACCTTCACGGCAGTAATCCAGGAAGTTCTGTACGGTGGCCGGCGCTTTATCATCAAAAGTTTTGATTACGATGTCGCCATGGTTCGTCTGGAAAGTGACCATTATATTCGTCCTGTGGAGGTTGTCTTCAGTATCAGCTGCCGCGCCCGCAGGGGGCGTGACATTTTGTCGACGCCTCTTATATCACAATTTCCAATGACACGTCAGCACAGCAACGGCATCTGGCATCTCAGCGATGCACAAGTCAGAAAAATACGGCACAATGTGTATTATCCCGATATTGATTTACTTATCACGCATACGCAAAACGGAACCGTTCAATGCTAAAGATCTATAACACCCTGAGTCGACAGAAAGAGGAATTTAAACCTATCCATGCTGGTGAAATCGGCATGTATGTGTGTGGTATTACGGTTTACGATCTCTGTCACATTGGCCATGGGCGTACTTTTGTGGCATTTGATGTGGTGGCGCGTTATCTGCGTTATGTTGGCTATCAGCTTAAGTATGTGCGCAATATCACTGACATTGATGACAAAATCATCAAGCGTGCCAATGAGAATGGCGAAACGATTGAAACGCTGACCAATCGTATGATTGCTGAGATGCATCGCGATTTTGATGCGCTGGGCATTTTGCCACCCGATCTCGAGCCGCGCGCAACGCGTCATATCACAGAGATTATTGAGCTGGTGGGCAAACTGATTGAACGCGGTCACGCTTACGTTGCGGAGAATGGTGACGTGATGTTTGATGTCCTGAGCGACAAAGATTATGGTGCGCTGTCGCGCCAGGATCTGGAGCAGCTGCAGGCCGGTGCACGCGTGGAAGTTGCGGATGTTAAACGTAACCCCATGGATTTCGTATTATGGAAGATGTCCAAAGCCAATGAGCCAGCATGGGAGTCGCCGTGGGGCAAAGGGCGTCCGGGCTGGCATATTGAGTGCTCAGCAATGAACTGCAAACAGCTTGGCAGCCATTTTGATATTCATGGCGGCGGTTCTGACCTGATGTTCCCGCACCATGAAAACGAAGTAGCACAATCTACCTGTGCACATGATGGTCCCTATGTGAACTACTGGATGCACTCGGGAATGGTGATGATTGACCGTGAAAAGATGTCTAAATCACTCGGCAACTTCTTTACCGTGCGCGATGTGTTACAGCATTATGATGCGGAAACCGTGCGCTACTTCCTGATGTCCGGCCACTATCGTAGCCAGCTTAACTACGGCGAAGATAACCTTAATCAGGCGCGTGCGGCGCTGGAGCGTCTCTACACTGCGCTGCGACATACTGATGCCAGCGCTGCGGCGTCAGGCGGTGAAGCGTTTGAAGCGCGTTTCCGTACAGCTATGGATGACGATTTCAATACGCCGGAAGCTTATTCGGTGCTGTTTGATATGGCGCGCGATGTAAACCGTCTTAAAAATGAAGATAAAGCTGCAGCTGATGCGCTGGCTGCTAAGCTGCGCCAACTGGGCAACGTGCTGGGTATTCTGCAACAGGATCCGGAGCAGTTTCTGCAGAGCGGCGTTCAGGCCAGCGATGATGAAGTGGCTGAGATTGAGCGCTGGGTTAAAGCCCGTGCCGATGCGCGCGCTGCCAAAGATTGGGCACAGGCAGATATTGCCCGTGACAAGCTAAACGAACTGGGTGTGATTGTGGAAGATGGCCCGCAGGGGTCCAGCTGGCGTCGTAAATAAGAGTGAATTATAAGTGAGTTAAGAATGGATACTGACAAGGAGGTGTTTATCTATGACGATAAAACAGATTCATGTTCACGGTTTTCGTTCGATAAAAAATATAACGTTGCCGCTGCAGCAACTTAATGTAGTAAGCGGGCCTAATGGATGCGGGAAGTCTAATCTCTACAAGGCTGTGCGTTTGCTGCATGAGGCGACCAATGGTCGCCTCGCGCGCGCTCTGGCAGAAGAGGGCGGTATTCAAAAAGTGATGTGGGCAGGAAAAAAGTCCTGTAGCGCCAGTCGTAAGGAGGCTAATCGACTGATTCTTTCAGTTGAAATGGACGACATGGAATATGAGCTGGCGATAGGATTCCCCTCTCCCGGATCAAGCCTCTTTGACCTGGATCCCCTGGTCAAAGAAGAACGCATCTGGCTAAGTGGCCAGCAGCGACGCCCCTCTTCCTGCATTATGCAGCGTACCAATCAGACCGCCTTTTTGCATAATATTGAAGGAGAGCGTGTAAGTTATTCTGCAGTACTTCAGTCTGAAGAATCGCTGTTTGGTCAGCTGAGTGAACCTCATCGTTATCCTGAACTCTCCCTGCTGCGGGAACATCTGCGTCAGTGGCGCTTTTATCATGAGTTTGCTGTCTGGCCTGGTTCACCTCTTCGCGCGCCGCAAATTGGCGTGCGTGCGCCTGTTCTGGCGCATGACGGTGCTAATCTTGCAGCGGCGTGGGCAACCATTGTTGAACAGGGCCATCATGAGCTGCTGTATAAGGTTACGGGGCGAGCTTTCCCCGACGCTGAGTTTCAGGTGGATGTTAAGGATGGGCGTTTTCAGATGCTAATGCTGCGGCAGGGCATTCTGCGCCCACTGGAAAGCGCTGAATTCTCTGACGGAACGCTGCGTTTTCTCTGTCTTGTGGTTGCGCTACTTAGCCCACGACCGCCGGCATTTATGGCGCTGAATGAGCCTGAAAACAGTCTGCATGAGGATCTGCTGCCAGCGCTGGCAGAGCTCATTGCTGAAGCCAGCCAGTTCAGTCAGCTATGGGTTACCAGCCACTCACCAAAGCTGGCCGCGCTGATTGCGCAGCATGCAGAGGTCAATCACATACAGCTGGAACAGATCGATGGAGAAACGCGAATAGCAGAAGAAGCGTGAATCAGGGTACCCCATGCGGGGTACCTGATCGTTATGCAACAACGGTAATACGTTGCCCGGCAAACTCTACAGTTTGTCCGGCAATAATTTTGCAGCGCTTGCGGGTTTCAATGTTTCCGTCAACGCGCACTTCGCCTTCATCAATCACTGCTTTAGCCTGCGCGCCGCTCTCAACCCATCCTTCAAGTTTCAGCAGATCGCAGAGATCGACATGCTGATGTTTACCGAGGGAAAAATTCGCCATTATGCTTGCTCCACGTCATGATAGGCTTCACACGCCAGCAGCGTATTCTCAATCAGGGTTGCTACGGTCATTGGACCCACACCGCCTGGCACTGGAGTGATATAAGAGGCGCGCTCAGAAGCGCTGGCGAAATCGACGTCGCCGACGACTTTGCCACTCTCCAGCCGGTTGATACCAACATCAATCACAATCGCACCCGGTTTGATCCAGTCGCCGGGAATAAAGCCAGGCTTGCCCACGGCGACAACCAGCAGGTCAGCGTGTTCAACATGGTGACGCAGATCTTTGGTAAAGCGATGCGTGACTGTAGTGGTGCAGCCGGCCAGCAGCAGTTCCATACTCATTGGACGACCAACGATATTGGATGCGCCCACTACCACCGCATTCAGGCCGTAGGTATCTATATTATAGCGCTCAAGCAGGGTGACAATACCGCGCGGCGTACAGGGGCGCAGTTTTGGCGCACGCTGACACAGACGACCGACGTTGTAGGGATGAAAGCCATCAACATCTTTATCAGGCGTGATGCGCTCCAGCACTTTGACATTATCGATACCTGCGGGCAGCGGCAACTGCACCAGAATGCCATCAATCGCGCTTTCACTATTCAGCTCATCGATGAGTGCCAGCAGCTCTGCTTCACTGGTGCTATCTGGCAGATTATAAGCACGAGAGACAAAGCCAACTTCTTCGCAGGCACGGCGCTTATGCGTGACATAAATCTGTGAAGCAGGATTTTCACCTACCAGAATCACTGCCAAACCTGGCGCACGTTTGCCAGCCGCAAGACGCTGCTGCACTTTTTCCGCAACTTCACTGCGCACCTGCTGCGCAATCGTTTTACCGTCAATAATTTTTGCTGCCATCAGAGAGGAAATCCATCTGTAGAGAGTTAAATCGGGGATGTGCCTATTCTGGCAGAAGCGCAGGCGGCTGTCAGTCACAGTTTCAACAGCACGTGTGGTTTCCCGATTTTTCGCCGTGACGTGTACCAGCTGGCATGCGTATGATAGCGACAGGATACTTTGGGACCGATGTTCATGATCTGGATAATGCTCGCCACGCTGGTTGTGGTATTTGTGATTGGGTTTCAGCTGCTCACTGCGGGTTCGCGCCACGCCGCTCAGCGGCTGAGCAAACGCCTCCAGCTGCCACCCGTGCAGGTGGAGTCAATGCTATCTCTGATGGGAAAGGAAGCGGCAAAAGAGTTTACTGACTACATCAGCAGCGACAATGAAACCCATCTGCAGAATGGCGCGATGGTACTGCTAATCTGGCAGGTGCTGATTGTGGATGGCAGTGAGGAAAACAGCCAGCGCTGGCACAGGATTCTGAGCCAGGCGGGATTTTCGGCACTGATTAGCCGTCAGCAGCTGCTGCTGGCACTGGGCTTTCTGCGTCAGCTTGAACCAGACAGTCAGGAATTGCATACGTTACGCGAGCTCTATAATGCCCGTTTTACTCTGCAGGGCATTGAGCTGGAAGGGGAGTCAGACAGCAGCAGTAACCTGATATCACTGAGCGAATGGCGCAAACGTCATTAGGCAGATTGGTCATTCCCTCAGCACTCTGCCGCCGAAGGCGGCAAAAACGTTGACGTAGACGCTTCCCGACGTATAATTCGACCCAACTCCTCAGCGCCCTTAGCTCAGCTGGATAGAGCACCGGCCTTCTAAGCCGTAGGTCACAGGTTCGAATCCTGTAGGGCGCGCCAAATAAAATCAATGACTTACCTGTTACTTCTAGCCTTCATATTTTCATCATGGGACAGATTTGGGACACGGTTGCCAAAAATCGCGTCAATTTGCCTCGCATGTTCAGTTAAGTGGTTAGGCGCCAAATGAGCATATCGCTGTACCATTTCATGAAAGCATCTCAAAGGCGGGTACTGCATATCAAATTAAACCAATCAGAGGCACTACCTATTATTCATTGTTGCAGGCTGCGGCAACTGCTGCCGTAGCCTGCGCCGGGAGAATTAATGGTATTTCCAGGCCATCGTCCAGTTCAGACCGACATCAGGCTCATAGTGCAACTGAGAGTAGGGACCAGTCTGGCTACACCAGCCTGCGACAACACACTCAAAGATTTTGCCTTTGTGCTGCACCACCTCGCCTTTTTGGTACTGCGTTCCATATACCCATGCCGGGTGGCTGCCGCTGCTGGCGGCTGGTACTGCCAGCATTTGCGTCAGTGTGCGTTTCTCTTTGCCCGCCCTGACCTCCACAGAAACCTGCAACGTCTGCTGTTGGGCGGTTTTTGCGATCGTAAAGTGCTGGTTTGCCTGCCTCTGACTTGCTCCCTGCGCACCCGGTGGCAGCGACCACTGATAACCAGGCGTGCTGGTGGATTGCACCGACGAGTTCACCGAACCCTTAAATGAGACGCTGTCGCCATTATCCACAGCGGCTAAGTTCAGAGCGCGAAGGCCAGCGATAAACGCGGCGTCGTGGTTCTGCTCCTCTTTCACCACCGTGACTTTCACAATTTTGCTGTCGGTCTTGCCGTCGGCGTTTTCAACGGTTAGCTCATATTCCGCTATACCGGTCTTATTTTCCGGATATAACGCCCGTACTGTCGGCATGCCGGTAATCACCTTTTGCCATTCTCCTTTATGCTCTTTTTGCAGCCAGAAGCCGTTCGTCAGCGAGCGCCAGGTATAGTTCACCGCGTTCAGACTTTTCGAGCCGTCCATCGTATACACACCAGAACCTGAAGTACTGACTTTTACCGTCACATCGGCAGGAACCGAAGCGACAGGCAGATCGCTATTACCATCTGACTCGCCAGGCTGCGGCAGATTTAATTCTGCGACTTTTTTGCCTGCCGCATCGCTGAAATGTAAACCCCAGCGAGAAAAGTACTGGCGTAAATCCTCGCCAGCGGCCTGGCTATAAGCGACAACCGAGAAATCAATCAGTCGCTGTTTATTGCCCATCACAGCATGATATTTTTCCGCCATTGTATTGCCCGGCGCTGCATAAACGGCTTTTAATCGCGCCTGGTTAACTTTAGGGAAAAACGTTTCTCCATAGCTGAACTGTAAATAGGCGAAAAATTTTAACCCTTCGAAAGGTTTGTTTTTTACGCTGTCATAATCATCGTAGCTTTGGCTGGAGTCGAGGAAATTGATTACCGAGTTTTTATCCCAGTTAGGGTAATCTCCTAAGTTTTGGTGGCACTGGGCAGGTGTCGCCTCTTTTTTAAAGAGCCGACAGGCTTCCAGCGAATAACGGTTAACCTGAATTTCCGGGAACAACGTCAGATATTCGTAAAAAGGCTCGTAGAGGTGGCCAAGCTCATGCCAGATCCCCCAGCTGATCCCCGAGCCCTGAATACTATTGTTATAGAATTTAATATTGGCGACGCCGTTACGGTAGCGGGCGCTGCAACACGCTTCGTAGTTCCATAACATGGAGCCCTGAGATGAGATGAACATCGCTTCAGAGCCATCCATTCCATTGATCTTTTCATACAGCGCGACGGTGCGCAGCGTATCACCAAGGGTTTTGTTGATATCGTCTTTTGCCACCTGAGCTATTTGATTGGGAATAACGACATTGGCTCTGCCGTCAAACAGGTAGGCAGAACCCGTTTCGGCGGCCACCTTTTTACTCTTCGCCCAGTCGGCAGGAGCGGATTGTCCCAGAATATAAAGATGGCTGTTCTGACCGCCGTTAACCGTTAAATTAACAAAGACATTGTTGTGCTGTTTTTGTGGATCGCCACAGCCCAGCGCTAGTATCCCCTTTTCCTGAAAGGTATAGGCCGTTTCGGTGTTGGGTTTGAGCGCAACCTGATTAAGGTACTCTTTATCGGCTGCGAATCCTTTACCCCCTGTCGCCGCATAGCAGCTGGCACCCTGAGGAATATTGCCGGTAGAGATATAAATGGTCTGGTTTTTATCTCCGAGCGTACGGGTAAAATAAAAAATCCCGCGTCCCATGGTGGCATAAAGCCCGTTGGTCCAGTCCCTGGTTTCGTGGTGAGCAATGGGCATGTTATAGCGATTAGGAGACGACAACGGATACATGTGCATAGTACGTTTTAGCCAGTATAAAGGCGTACGACTGTCGGCTGAATCTTTCAGCCCTTGCTGGCGATCCTCTCGTAACCCTTCCAGGCTGTAACCAATATACGGCAATGCCCCAATAAAGCCTGCCTGATTTTGATAGTTCTCCCACCAGGGGGTATCAGAGGCATTAGCCACACTGGTGAAAACAGCAGGTGAGGACGCAATAATAATGCTTAAGGCAAGCTGATGTAGTTTCATAGCTTCTCTGCTCCGGTTATCGATTTAAACATTTTTAATTTATTTGAAATATTTTGAAATCAGATTGCGAGATGCCTTAGTAGAGAAAAATATCCTGGCAGATAAGAAATAGCGTATGCGGACTGCTCCAGGTGAGAGCCAGAGTAAGATATTTCAGTTATCGTGGCTGAATGCAGAAGAGTAAATCTGCATTTTAATCGTTCGGTACAGGACTGAGATGCAGAATCAGATAGCTGCTGTCACGCGGCACACCGGGAAGGGCGCCTAGAGGGTTTTGCTGCGTACCTGCGCCGTATCATGCTTTAGCGAGGTGATTAACCAATCCGTCAATATTGTTGATGTTTATCTGTTTACAGATACTCCCGAACAACAAACCTGATCGTGAACTTTGCGAAAATATTGGTAACGCATACGAAATGCGACTCCATAATTATGCTGATCAAGAGATTAAATTTAACAACGTGATATGCCTGTTATTTAATTACTTCAGGTAATGCATCTAAGATCACTATTACTAAGTTAATGTGCTTGATAGTGATTATTTCCGGAGACCACAATACCCGGGCTAACGGGCTAACGGGCTAACGGGCTAACGGGCTAAGCAGAGGGCAGGAACAAAGATTTAACTAACTACACAGTATGAGCATGAAGCCGGATACCGGAATGATCTCTCCCTGGCAATCAGGTCAGAAGTGCGTAACCTGCCTGATATCGGGGTAGAGGGCAACATCGTCTAATAACAAACATTGCGTCAGAATTCTGGCCTGCAGCGGCTGCACACTCCCTGCCTGTGGCATTAAGAAGAGCTATCGGATGCTACGTTGTGTGAGCTATTCAGGACAGATAACTGGCTGATAATGTGCAGAACCGGATTATCATTCTGCCCGAACCCGAACCCGAACCCGAACCCGAACCCGAACCCGAACCCGAACCCGAACCCGAACCCGAACCCGAACCCGCACCCGAACCCGAACCCGCACCCGAACCCGAACCCGAACCCGA
>CAJYKU010000009.1 GCA_913775175.1 uncultured Pantoea sp. | reverse complement strand
TTCCATCTGAATTGGTTTACTCATAAATCTGCAGGTTCCGATCGGGATTGCGATTTGAAAGCTTCCTCACTCAAACTGAGAACCAGGCTTTCAACTTTTTTTGAAAAATTTGCAAAAATTATATCATTCCGGCGCAGCAGAAGCAGCCACTACCGGGCGATGAAAGTTACAATTTTGTAAATTCGCACGCAGAGACAAGGTCAGAGTGTGTCTCATCGTGCCATTCGCTCTGGTTAAAACCAGTAAGGCGGGCAAAATGGCTGACCAGACGCGGACGCACCCCGGCAGTTGTGGCATCGGGCTGAAACCGGGTGAGTTGTGTCATCTGCATACCCGCATAACCGCAGGGGTTGATGCGCAGAAAAGGAGCCAGGTCCATCGCCACGTTAAGCGCCAGGCCATGAAACGAGCAGCCTTTGCGGATCCGCAGCCCCAGCGAACATATTTTCTCATCGTCAACGTAGACGCCTGGCGCATCGGCGCGCGCGCGCGCTGTGACCCCATATTCAGCCAGCGTTGCGATCACGGTCTCTTCCAGTGCGGTCACCAGCTCGCGTACACCGAGTTTGCGTCGCTTTACATCAATCAGCACATACATAATCTGCTGACCCGGACCATGAAAAGTAACCTGTCCCCCGCGATCGCTTTGCACGACCGGAATGTCGCCAGGCATCAGCAGATGTTCCGCCTTACCCGCCTGACCCTGAGTAAATACCGGCGGATGCTCAACCAGCCAGATTTCATCGGACGTTTCGGCATCGCGCCGATCGGTAAACTGATGCATGGCATCAGAGACAGGCTGCCAGTTGCGCAGGCCGAGATCACGTACAAGAAGTGTATTTGCAGACAAAGCAGAGGTCCGGTCAGAGGGAAAGTCTGAGTATAACGCTGGCAAAGCCGCCTTTGCCAGCATCGGTATTACAGTACCATGCGCACAATCTCAATATTTCCCAGCTCTTCGTAAAGCGTCTCAACCTGCTCGATGTGGGTCGCATTGATAGTAATTGAAACTGAGTGGTAGTTGCCTTTGCTGCTTGGCTTAACATCAGGGGTGTAGTCGCCGGGCGCATGGCGCTGCACCACTTCAACCACTTGATCAACCAGCTCTGGTTGTGCCAGACCCATCACTTTATAGGTAAACGGGGTAGGAAATTCGAGCAGTTCATTCAGTTTGGTTTTCATATTCACTCCGGTGCTTAAAAAAACAGGCTCCCGCCTGGGCGAGAGCCTTGATCATATCTTATTTATGGGCGGGTTGATGCTTTTTCAACCGGCTATCAGCCAAACCAGTGATGGAACATCAGTTTGATGTAATCGATGATGCGACCAAAGAAGCCACCTTCCTCGACTTCGTTAAGCACCACCAGCGGACGCTGCTCAACAGTTTTGCCATCAAGCTGGAAGTTAATGCTGCCAACAACCTGATTTTTCTTCAGCGGCGCGTGCAGTTCACTATTATCCAGCACATAGCTCGCTTTGAGATCTTTCATACGGCCGCGCGGTATTGTCAGATAGGCATCTTTCTCGACGCCCAGCTGTACGCGGTCGGTGTTACCAAACCACACTGGCTCAGAAGCAAACTCTTTACCAGCCTTAAGGGGAGCCACGGTTTCAAAAAAGCGAAAGCCCCAGGTCAGTAATTTTTTGCTTTCGGTGTCGCGTCCTTTAGAGCTATGTCCGCCCATCACGGCGGAGATCAGGCGCATCTGACCTTCAGTTGCAGAGGCGACCAGGTTATAGCCTGCGGCTTCGGTATGGCCGGTTTTGATGCCATCAACGGCCAGGCTGGTATCCCACAGCAGGCCATTACGGTTCATCTGCCGGATATTGTTAAAGGTAAATTCTTTTTCATGGTAAAGGGCATACTCATCCGGTACGTCACGGATCAGGGCCTGGCCAATCAGTGCCATGTCGCGTGCAGAACTATATTGCCCATCGGCATCCAGGCCATGTACGGTCTGGAAGTGGGTATTTTTCAGACCCAGTGCGCCAACATAGTTATTCATCAGGTTAACAAATGCATCCTGGCTACCCGCAACATAGTCAGCCATAGCAACACAGGCGTCGTTCCCGGACTGCAGCACAATACCGCGCGTCAGCTGTGAGACTGGCACACGGTCGCCTGGCTTAAGAAACATCAGAGATGAGCCTTTAAATACCGGATTACCGGTGGCCCACGCATCTTTACCCACGGTAACGATGTCATCCTGATGAATTTTACCTGCTTTGACCGCCTGACCAATCACGTAGCTGGTCATCATTTTGGTCAGGCTGGCAGGATCGCGGCGTGCATCGGCATTCTTTTCAGCCAGCACTTTGCCAGAGTTATAGTCGATAAGAACGTAAGCCTCAGCGTCAATATCCGGTACACCCGGGATCATGGTTTTGAGATTAATATCATCAGCTAAGGCAACATGGCTGAGGGAGAAGGCGATCAGTGATCCCACTGTCAGGCGTTTCAGCAAACGAGAAGTTTTCAGCGTATTCATGTTTTGGACTACAACATCCGTGGGGTTAAGAGTGAAAAAAGTGCCTTACTATAGCAAACGCGCGATCGGGCGACATCCTGCATTACACATCAGTTTCAGCAGAAAGTGTTACTGCCCGTCACATTGACGGGCGAGCGGTGGTGATAAAGGCGTTGATCTGCGCTTCACTATTCAGACGCTGCTGCAGTGCGGCTGCATCAGCACGACGGGCAAAGTTGCCGAGCTGCACGCGATAGATATTGCCACTGGTTTCTACGCGACCTGGCACGCCAAAACGCTTGCCCAGAGTGCTGGCCAGCTGTTCTGCCCGGGCGGCATCATTCAGCGCGCCTGCCTGAACAACAAAGCTGCCGCTGGCAGCAGAACTCTGGCTGGCAGCAGCAACAGCAGGTGCGGCTGCTGGTGCGGCAACTGGCGCAGGCTCAGGTTCGCTGCCCTCCAGTACACCATTGGCTAACGGCTGCGGCGCGCCGAGAAAACCGCTGCTCTGTACCGGAGCACCAGGCGCATTATCACTCTGCAGCGTGCGGTTATCAATTTCCCGCACGTCGCTGGTCGCTGGCGGCGGCGCACTGTCGCCACTCATGACATTGCCGCTGTTCAGGTCGGGGCGGGCAGGCAGCGCATAGCTCTGTTTTGCCACGGTAGTACCGATTGTGCCCGGGCCGGAGAGCGTGCCGTCAGGTGCAACGTTAATAAAATCTACCCGGACACGCGTGTTGTTGGAGATATTCAGGCGATCGCCAGCGGCACGCGAAAGGTCAATAATCCGGTCTGACTGATAGGGGCCGCGATCGTTTACGCGCACCACAATCTGCCGGCCATTTGCCATATTGGTTACACGCACATAGCTCGGCAGTGGCAGGGTAGGGTGTGCGGCGGTCAGCGCGTCCGGGTCGTAGCTTTCGCCGGTAGCCGTGCGATTGCCTTTTGCCTCATCACCATACCAGGCAGCCAGACCGATCTGACTAAAGTTGGCCGGATCGTTAACCACGCGATAGGTTTTGCCATTGACACTGTAATCCTGGCTGGTCGCGGGGTTAACAGGTTCATAACGCGGCTCGACTCCCGGAATTTCCACCACCGGGCCATTATATGCCGGTTGTGGTGGGGCCATCGTTGTTTGTGGCTCCTGTGTGGTACAGGCACTGAGTACCAGTGAAGCCAGTGCAACCCCAAGCCAGTCCTTACGCATGTGCAGCCTCTTAAACGCTTTTAGACAACATTTTTCGATGAGTATGGATCGACATTACGATGCCAAACCCCGCCATTAATACGATAAGTGCCGATCCGCCATAACTGACCAGCGGCAGCGGAACACCTACTACCGGTAAGATACCACTTACCATGCCAATGTTAACGAAAACATAGACAAACAGAATCAGCATCAAACCGCCAGACATCACGCGGCCAAAGGTGGTTTGCGCACGTGCAGCGATAATCAAACCGCGCATGATTAGCAGCAGATAGAGCAGTAACAGCAGCAGTACCCCTACCAGCCCCAGCTCTTCTGCCAGAACAGCAAAGATAAAGTCGGTATGTCGCTCTGGCAAAAACTCCAGCTGCGACTGCGTACCATGCAGCCAGCCTTTGCCGCGCAAGCCACCTGAGCCGATAGCGATCTTTGACTGAATAATATGATAGCCCGCACCCAGCGGATCGCTCTCCGGATCCAGCAGCATCATCACGCGATCGCGCTGATAGTCGTGCATCAGGAAGAACCAGAGCACCGGAATAAAAGCGGCGACCAGCAGCACGGCAATGCCGATTAGCTTCCAGCTCATGCCTGACAGAAACAGGACAAACAGCCCGGACGCGGCGATAAGAATAGAGGTACCGAGATCGGGCTGCGCCGCCACCAGCAGCGTGGGCATAAAGATCAGCACCAGCGCAATACCGGTATTTTTCAGCGTGGGCGGACAGACATCACGGTTGATAAAGCGCGCCACCATCAGCGGTACGGCAATCTTGGCAATTTCTGATGGCTGAAAGCGTACAAATCCGAGGTCGAGCCAGCGCTGTGCTCCCTTACTGATATGACCAAATGCGTCAACCGCCACCAGTAATATAACGCAGACAATATAGAGATAGGGTGCCCAGCTCTCATAGACACGTGGCGGCACCTGCGCCATCACCAGCATCACAATGGTACCCATAGCAATCTGGCCCAGCTTACGCTCCATCATGCCAGGATCCTGACCGCTGGCGCTCCAGATCACGATAGCGCTGTAAGTCAGCAGCGCAATAATGATTAACATAAACAGCGGGTCGATATGGATACGCGTCCAGATCGTCCTTTTCTGTGGACTATCGTTCATCGACATGATTATTCACCTTCGTAGCCAGGCGGCGTCGGAGCAGCTTCAGGCAGTACCGTATTGTTATCGCCGAGCATAATATGGTCGAGGATCTGGCGCATTACAGTACCGACCGCTGCGCCAGCACCACCATTTTCCAGAATCATCGTTACCGCCACGCGCGGCTTATCATAAGGCGCGAACGCGGTCATCAGTTTATGGTCGCGCAGACGTTCAGCAATTTTATGCGCGTTATAGGTTTCATTCTCTTTCAGACCAAATACCTGAGCAGTACCGGACTTAGCCGCAATTTTATATGGAGCATCGGCAAAACTTTTGTGCGCCGTACCATTTGGACGATTGGCGACGCCATACATACCATCTTTGGCAATCTCCCAGTAGCCGGAGTGAATATCACCAATCGGCGCATCGGGCGGCTGACGATAGGGCACCATCGCATTGCCTTCACGGGTGGCCCGCAACAGGTGGGGAACTTTGATAATGCCGTCGTTGATCAGAATCATCATCGCCTTATTCATCTGTACCGGAGTCGCGGTCCAGTAGCCCTGACCAATACCCACCGGGATGGTATCACCCTGATACCACGGCTTTTTGAACCGTTTCATTTTCCAGTCGCGCGTCGGCATATTACCGGCACTCTCCTGCGGCAGATCGATGCCGGTGCGATGACCATAGCCAAACTTGGTCATCCACTCAGAAAGGCGATCAATACCCATGTCATAGGCAACCTGATAGAAGAAGGTATCGGCCGACTCCTCCAGCGATTTGGTCACGTTCAGACGACCATGTCCCCACTTTTTCCAGTCGCGATAGCGTTTTTCAGAGCCGGGCAGCTGCCACCAGCCAGGATCAAACAGGCTGGTATTGCGGTTAATCACGCCGGCGCTCAGCGCTGAGACCGCGACATAGGGCTTAACGGTGGAGGCGGGTGGATAGGCGGCCTGTAGCGCACGGTTATAGAGCGGCCGGTTTTCATCGCTGAGCAGCGCTTTGTAATCTTTGCTGGAGATCCCATCGACAAACAGATTAGGGTCATAGCTTGGCGTGGAAACCAGTGCCAGAATCTCACCGGTGCGCGGATCGCTGACCACCACCGCTGCCCGGCTGCCTGTCAGCAGGGTTTCAATATATTGCTGAAGCTTGAGATCAACCGTGAGCCAGATATCGCGGCCCGCCTGAGGGGACTGCTCATGCAGCTGACGGATCACGCGGCCACGGTTGTTGACCTCAACCTCTTCATAGCCGGTTTTGCCATGCAGCACATCTTCATAATAGTTTTCGATACCGAGCTTGCCGATATCGTGCGTGGCAGCGTAGTTTGGCCATTTACCCTCTTCATCAAGACGCTTGACATCGCGGTCGTTGATTTTTGACACATAGCCCACTACGTGGGTTAACGTCTGGCCGTAGGGGTAGTAGCGACGCTGGTAGCCTTTGACTTCCACGCCAGGAAAACGATATTGATTAACTGCAAAGCGTGCCACCTGAACTTCATTCAGGCCGGTTTTAACCGGAATTGATGTAAAGCGGCGCGAACGCTTACGCTCTTTTTCAAAAGCATCAATATCATCATCCGTGAGATCCAGTACCGGGCGCAGCGCCTGCAGCGTCTGCTTCAGATCGTCTACCTTTTCCGGTACCAGTTCAGCCTGATAGATGGTGCGGTTCAGCGCCAGCGGGATCCCATTACGGTCATAAATAATGCCGCGGCTGGGCGCTACCGGGACCAGTTTAATGCGGTTCTCATTAGAGCGGGTGCTGTAGTCATCAAAACGCAGAATCTGCAGATGATAGAGGTTAAAAACCAGCACGCAGGAGAGCAGCAGAATGCCAAAGAATGCCACCAGTGCGCGGCGGACAAACAGTTTTTGTTCGGCGGTATAATCGCGAAAAGCGTTGCTCTGTAGTTTCATCCGCTGCGTTTTTATCAGGAGGTTGTCAGGCGTTTATTCACGATGATAAGGGTGGTTCGTGGTAATACTCCAGGCGCGATAGAGACTCTCTGCCACCAGTACACGAACCAGCGGATGCGGAAGCGTCAGCGCCGAAAGCGACCAGCTCTGTTCTGCCGCCGCTTTACACGCCGGTGCCAGACCCTCGGGGCCGCCAATCAGCAGGCTGACATCGCGGCCATCGAGTTTCCAGCGCTCCAGCTGTTGTGCCAGCTGTGGCGTTTCCCACGGCTGTCCGGGAATATCGAGCGTGACAATGCGGTTGCCTTTACCGACCGCCGCCAGCATCGCTTCGCCTTCCTTTTCCAGGATACGTTTGATATCAGCGTTTTTGCCGCGCTTGCCGGCGCTGACTTCAGTCAGCTCAAACGGCATATCTTTGGGAAAGCGGCGCAGATATTCCATAAAGCCGGTCTGAACCCACTCTGGCATTTTGGTGCCAACGGCCACAAGTTGCAGTTTCACTGCTTAGCTCCAGAGTTTTTCCAGCTCATAGAGCTGGCGACTCTCTTCCTGCATCACATGCACAATAACGTCGCCGAGATCAACCACGACCCAATCTGCTGCCGCTTTACCTTCCACACCAAGCGGGGTCAGGCCGGCAGCACGCGACTCCTGCATAACATGATCAGCAATGGAGGAAACGTGACGGGTTGATGTACCGGTGCAGATGATCATGCAGTCGGTGATGCTGGATTTGCCCTGAACATCAATCGCAATGATGTCCTGGCCTTTGAGATCATCAATCTTATCAATAACGAAATCTTGGAGTGCTTTGCCTTGCAAAAGGTTCCCCTTAGAAACAGGTAATGCGGGCTGGCTGAATGCCCGGAAACGCAGCCGGAAATTAAGCCGCGCAGTATAACACGCTACAATCAGGCGGGATATATACCCGGATTATTTACCCGCGCCGGCTGCTGGTGGATTGAGATAGAGGTTATGGCGATCGATGTAATCAATCACTGCCGCAGGCAGCAGTTCGCTACAGGATTGCCCACGATGACGCCGCTGGCGGATTTCAGTCGCTGAGATATCATACAGCGGGGTATCTGCCAGCCAGATATGTCCGGCAGGGGTTTGATGCAGCGCGGCTATATCCTGTGTCTGATGCTGTTCCAGCCACTGCTGAAGTGCCGGAGAGGCCATCTCTGCTGCATAACCCGGACGCTTGCATACCAGCAGATGACACAGCGACAGCAGCTCCTGCCAGTGATGCCACTGATGTAAAGAGAGCAGCGAATCCTGACCAATAATAAAAGCCAGTGGCTGCTGCCCGCCCCGTTCCTGGCGTAGCGATGCCAGTGTAGTCACGGTCCAGGAGGGCGTGGTGCGCTGCAGCTCACGGGTGTCAATATCAAACAGGGGACGATCGCTGATGGCGCACTGCAGCATGGCCAGTCGCTGCGCGGCACTCGCCTCAGGCTGTGGTCGATGTGGTGGCACATTGTTTGGCATCAGCGTAACGGTTTTTAGCCCTACCTGATGCGCCAGCGCTTCTGCCGGATGCAGATGACCATAGTGCACCGGATCAAAGGTGCCACCAAACAGCGCGCAGAGTTCAGACATGACTCAATCCCAGCGGAAAATTGCGGTGACAAATTAACAGCGAAAGCGTCTCCAGCTGTGGCCAGAGATCCTGACCATAATCCTGTTTAATGACGAGTTCCAGTTTAGCCAGCAGATGTACTGCGTGATGCAGGTGCTGCGCATCCAGACGCTGCAGTGCGTCAGTAAACAGCGCCCGGCGATTCTGCCAGATACGCTGCTGATCCATCAGATTGCGCAGCGGCTGTTTGCTTTGCTGACGCTGCAGATGCAGCAGGGTCAGCAGATCGCGCTGCAGAGTACGCAGCAGAATCACCGGTTCACTATCTTCTTTGCGTAGCTGATGCAGAATATGCAGTGCACGCTTACCTTTACCTGCCAGCAGCGCATCAACCCAGTGAAACGGTGTAAAGTGTGCGGCATCGCTGACCGCGGCTTCCACGCGCGGTAGCGTGAGTTTGCCATCGGGCCAGAGCAGCGAAAGCCGCTCCAGCGCCTGCGCCAGCGCCAGCAGATTACCTTCATAGCAGTAGCAGAGCAGCTGTACTGCTGCATCATCAGCGCTGAGCTGCATCGCTTTGGCTCGGGCAATAACCCAGCGTGGCAGTTGCGCATGTTCTGGCGTCTGGCAGGGTACCAGCACCGCCTGTGCGCTCAGGGCTTTATACCAGGCGCTGTTCTCCTGCGCTCTGGTGAGTCTGGCCATGCGCAGCACCAGCAAAATATCGTTATGCAGCAGAGTTGCCAGTCTGACCAGCTGCTCTGCCATTGCCGCATTCGGGCCATTTTCCGGCAAGGTAAGTGTCAGCGTTTGCCGCTGGGTGAACAGACTCAGCGCCTGACAGCTGGCAAATATCGCTTCCCAGTCAGTCTGCGCATCCAGTGTAAGCGTAAAGTGTTCATCGAAGCCCTGGCTGCTGGCTGCTGACCGGATCGCGTCGGCACTCTCCTGAATCAGCAGCGGTTCATTACCGGCCAGAAAATAACAGGCGCGCAGCCCCTCACGGAGCTGCGCGCGCAGTTGTTCAGGATAAATCCTGATCATTGCAGACTGGTGGCGGAAGAAGAGGGCACTTCCGGCGAGTCAGCGCCTGGCGCAATGACCTCGGGCTTCGGCAGCGTGGTTTTGTCGTCAAGCTGTGCTGCGTGAACCGCCAGCAGCTTACGCACCAGCTGGTCTGCGGCGCGCTGACGCATCTCCTGCTGAATCAACTCCTGCTCAGCATCCTTTGCCAGCGCAGCGTTCGGGTTATCAAAGAACGAACGATAAACCGTAGTGCTGATTGGATAGATCCCTTTGCCGGGCAGTACCACCTGCGCGGTCAGCGTCATCACCAGCGAATATTCCGCAGTGGTACCGCTGATAAATACTGAGGCGGTATCGCGTCCCTGAGTTTCAGCGCCGAGACGCAGCGTGGCATATTTTGCGCTGGCCTCTTTGCTGTCTTCAACGATGTTCACATCGTTGATCCGCAGCTGCTGACGCACGGTACGTGCCAGCGGGCCATAGGGATCACCGCTCTGTACAATCAGCGTTTTCAACTCCGGTGGCACCTGAGTGGTGCCGCGCGGATGAAATCCACAGCCAGCGGTGACCAGCACCGCAAGCAGGACAAACAGCCTGATAACTAGTTGTCGCACAGTTCCTCCTGAACCTAACCCACGACCAGGTTAAGCAGTTTGCCAGGGACATAGATCACTTTACGCAGAGTGACGCCGTCCAGATATTTTGCCACCAGCGGCTCTTCTGCAGCACGTGCCTGCACCTGCTCCTGAGTCGCATCAGCGGCAACGGTGATTTTACCGCGTACTTTTCCGTTGACCTGAACCACAACCAGCATTGACTCATCTACCATCGCAGATTCGTCTGCTTCAGGCCAGCGGGCATCGTCGATATTGCCTTCACCACCCAGCGCCTGCCACAGTACATAGCTGGCGTGCGGCGTGAAAGGATAGAGCAGACGCGTAACCGCGATCAGCGCTTCCTGCATCAGCGCACGATCCTGCTCGCTCTCCTGCGGCGCACGCAGCAACTTGTTCATCAGCTCCATGATAGCAGCGATTGCAGTGTTAAAGGTCTGACGACGGCCAATATCATCAGCGACTTTTGCAATCGTTTTGTGCAGATCGCGACGCAGCGCTTTCTGCTCATCGTTCAGCGTGTTGACATCCAGAGAGAGAGTCGCACCTTTGGCAATATGATCGTAAGCGAGTTTCCAGACGCGCTTCAGGAAGCGGTTTGCTCCCTCAACGCCAGACTCCTGCCACTCAAGCGTCATATCCGCTGGCGAAGCGAACATCATAAACAGGCGTACGGTATCAGCGCCGTAACGCTCAACCATCAGCTGAGGATCGATGCCGTTGTTTTTCGACTTGGACATCTTGCTCATACCGGCATAGATCACTTCGCGGCCCTGATTATCAACGGCTTTGGTGATACGGCCTTTATCGTCACGCTCAACGGTGACATCAACCGGAGAGACCCAGTTACGCTCGCCGTTAACGCCGACATAATAGAACGCATCAGCCAGTACCATGCCCTGACACAGCAGGCGTTTGGCTGGCTCATCAGAGTTAACCAGCCCGGCGTCACGCAGCAGCTTGTGATAGAAACGGAAGTACATCAGGTGCATGATCGCGTGTTCAATACCACCAACATATTGATCCACTGGCAGCCAGTAGTTAGCCGCAGCCGGGTCCAGCATACCTTCGTTATAATCTGCACAGGTGTAGCGTGCGTAGTACCAGGAGGACTCCATAAAGGTATCGAAGGTATCGGTTTCGCGCAGTGCCGGCTGACCATTAATTGTGGTTTTAGCCCACTCAGGATCCGCTTTAATTGGGCTGGTGATACCATCCATTACCACATCTTCTGGCAGGATCACAGGCAGCTGATCTTCTGGCGCAGGCATAACAGTGCCATCTTCCAGCGTCACCATCGGAATAGGCGCACCCCAATAGCGCTGACGTGAAACACCCCAGTCACGCAGGCGATAGTTAACTTTACGGACGCCCACGCCTTTGGCTGCCAGCGCATCGGCAATCGCGTTAAAGCCCGCCTGGTGATCCAGACCACTAAACTCACCTGAGTTGAACAGGGCGCCTTTATCGGTCATAGCAGCGCTGCTTAAATCAGGCTCAGAACCGTCAAGATTCAGGATAACTGGCTTGATATTCAGACCATATTTAGTGGCAAATTCCCAGTCGCGCTGATCGTGACCTGGCACTGCCATTACGGCACCGGTGCCATACTCCATCAGTACGAAGTTAGCGACCCATACCGGGATCTCTTCACCTGTCAGCGGATGAATAGCATGCAGCCCGGTGGCCATGCCTTTTTTCTCCATTGTCGCCATATCAGCTTCGGCAACTTTGGTGGTGCTGCATTCAGCAATAAAATCAGCCAGCGTTGGATTACCGGCTGCAGCCTGACGTGCCAGTGGATGACCCGCAGCAACCGCGACATAGGTGGCACCCATAAAGGTGTCAGGGCGGGTGGTATAGACGGTGACTTTCTCTTCGCTCTGCGCCACATCAAAGGTGATCTCAACCCCTTCTGAGCGACCAATCCAGTTGCGCTGCATGGTTTTCACCTGCTCAGGCCACTCATCCAGCTTATCCAGATCGTTCAGCAGCTCTTCAGCGTAGTCAGTGATTTTAATAAACCACTGCGGGATCTCTTTACGCTCAACTTTGGTATCGCAGCGCCAGCAGCAGCCATCAATAACCTGCTCATTAGCCAGTACGGTCTGATCGTTCGGGCACCAGTTTACCGCCGAGGTTTTTTTATAGACCAGGCCTTTCTCATAAAGCTTAGTGAAGAACCACTGCTCCCAGCGATAGTACTCTGGCTGACAGGTTGCCAGCTCACGACTCCAGTCATAACCAAAACCCAGCAGCTTAAGCTGGTTTTTCATATAGGCGATATTGTCGTAAGTCCAGGGGGCTGGCGCAGTATTGTTTTTTACCGCCGCACCTTCTGCGGGCAGGCCAAAGGCATCCCAGCCAATGGGCTGCAGAACGTTTTTGCCCAGCATACGCTGATAACGAGCGATAACATCGCCAATGGTGTAGTTACGCACATGGCCCATATGCAGGCGGCCAGAAGGATAGGGCAGCATTGACAGGCAGTAATATTTCTCTTTGCCTTCCTGCTCGGTAACTTTAAAGGTTTCATTTTCGTCCCAGTGCTGCTGGACGCGGGATTCTATCTCTTCCGGGCGGTATTGCTCTTGCATGGCTGCCTGTGATCCTTAGTGAAAATCGTTTTGCCCTGGCTGTCTGACGCTGCAATAAAACTGCTGGCGTAATTGCCCGGCGGCCTTACTGCCGTATCAGGCAGGACGGGTTTGCATAGTTTTGATCCGCATAGCATACCCATAAGGCAGGCCCTCAACAACATTTCACCGCACCTGAGCAGGCGCTTTTCTGCCGAAAAGGGCGCTGCCTCGCGACATTTGCAATTTCCCCTGTAGCTGTCAGAGCTTTTGTCATTAAGCGGCTAAACTAATAGCAGCCCCTACAGCACAAAGGAGAATAAAATGCATAACGTGGCGCAGGCGTACCGGACAACGATAGCAACGTTAACTCAGCGGCTGGAGCGTGGTGAGCGTGACGTTGAGGCGCTGGTGGCTGAGGCGCGTGTCAATCTGCAGGCTGATGAGAACCTCTCATTTTCGGAAGTGGATGAGGTTATACGAGCGGTACGCCGCGATTTATATGAGTTTGCCCGCAGCTATCCGGAGCCAGAAAGCACGTCGGATGATTCGCTGTTTTTACGGGTGATCCGCGAGAGTCTGTGGAAAGAGCTGGCAGATATCACCGATAAAAGTCAGCTGGAATGGCGCGAAGTATTTAAGGATCTGCATCATCACGGGGTTTATCAAAGCGGTGAGGTGGTAGGGCTGGGTAATCTGGTGTGCGAACAGTGCGGCTTTAGCCGGGCAATTTATACCCCGGAGGTACTAACCCGCTGCCCGGAGTGCAATCATGATCAGTTTCAGCGTCAGCCATTTGAGCCCTGATAGCGCATAAGATAAAAATATGCGCCGCTTTCTGCTGCGTTAGCGGCGCATAAAGTCACAGGTTAATGCAGGATTTTAGCCAGGAACTCTTTGGCGCGGTCGGACTGCGGATTATTGAAAAACGCATCTTTGCGGGTATCTTCAACAATCCGGCCTTCATCCATAAAAATAACGCGATTGGCTACTTTACGGGCAAAGCCCATCTCGTGCGTGACCACCATCATCGTCATGCCCTCATTCGCCAGTTCAACCATCACATCCAGCACTTCATTGATCATTTCCGGATCCAGCGCTGAGGTCGGCTCATCAAACAGCATGGCAATAGGATCCATGCAGAGCGCACGCGCAATTGCCACACGCTGCTGCTGTCCGCCAGAGAGCTGGCCCGGAAACTTCTCAGCATGCGCGGAAAGCCCAACGCGTTTCAGCAGTGCCAGGCCCTTATCACGCGCCGCGGCTTTATCACGCTTTAACACTTTTACCTGTGCCAGTACCAGGTTGTCGATGATGCTGAGATGTGGAAACAGCTCAAAATGCTGGAATACCATGCCGACCTGACTGCGTAATTTTGCCAGATTGGTTTTTTTATTATTCACTTCCGTACCGTTGACCTGAATGCTGCCCTGCTGCACTGGCTCCAGTCCGTTCACGGTTTTAATCAGCGTTGATTTACCTGAGCCTGACGGCCCGCAGACCACAACGACCTCACCTTTTTTGACTTCTGTTGAGCAGTCGGTCAGCACCTGAAAGTGCCCATACCACTTAGAAACATTTTTCAGGCTAATCATGACACTGTCCTTTTTCTTTTCAGATAGCTAACCAGTAACGACGCGCTCAGGCTGATCGCAAAATAGACCAGACCGGCAAACAGAACCATCTCCACCTGCGTGCCATCACGCTCGCCGATGGTTGATGCAGTACGGAAGAAATCAGCCAGGCTGAGTACATAAACCAGAGAGGTATCCTGGAACAACACAATGCCCTGGGTAAGCAGCAGCGGCACCATGGCACGAAACGCCTGAGGCAAAATGATCAGCTTCATCGATTGCCACTGAGTCATACCCAGTGCCAGCGCGGCGTTTGACTGCCCGCGGGAGATGCTCTGGATACCCGCACGAATAATCTCTGAGTAGTAGGCGGCTTCAAACAGGGCAAACGCCACCATGGCGGAGATAGGGCGAATATCGGTCTGCGGCGACAGACCCAGCACGCGCTGCAGAAAACTGGGCACTACCAGGTAAAACCAGAGCAGTACCATAACCAGCGGTACAGAGCGAAACAGGTTAACGTAGAGTTTTGCAAACCAGCGCACGGGGGCCAAATTTGAGAGGCGCATAACGGCCAGAATTGTGCCCCAGATAATGCCAAATACTACAGCTACGGCGGTGATCTTAAGCGTGATCGCCATACCGTTGAGCAGATAGGGCATACTGGGTGGAATAGAGCTCCAGTCAAAATCGTACATTATTTGCCCCCCAGATTGCCGGGCAGGCGGATTTTGCGTTCTACCAGACTCATAATCAGCATAATCACCAGATTAATCGCCACATAGGCGAGCGTAATGGCGGTAAAAGACTCATAGGCGTGCGCTGAATAATCGAGCAGTTTGCCTGCCTGTGCTGCCAGATCGACCAGACCAATCGTTGATGCAATCGCAGAATTTTTCACCAGATTCAGCATTTCTGATGTCATGGGCGGTACAATGACGCGGTAGGCGTTGGGCAGCAGTACATAGCGATAGGTTTGTGGCAGCGTAAGTCCCATAGCCAGACCCGCATTTTTCTGACCGCGTGGCAGCGACTGAATTGCAGCACGCACCTGCTCGCATACGCGCGCAGCGGTGAAGAGCCCAAGGCAGATCATTGATGAGAGAAAGAACTGAACATTGGGATCAATTTCAGCTTTAAACCACATGCCAAGCTTTTCGCCAACCAGCTCTGGCGCCACCAGATACCAGAAGAAGAACTGTACGATCAGTGGGATGTTACGAAACAGTTCTACATAGCAGGTGCCGATGGTTGCCAGCAGGCGATTGGGCACGGTACGCAGAATGCCAAAGAAAGATCCAACCAGGAAGGCAATAATCCAGGCGCAGCAGGAGACCGCAACGGTCACCTGGAATCCGGACCACAGCCAGCCAAGGTAAGTCGTGTTGCCGAACGGGGCTTGCTCCAGAAAGATGCCCCAGTTCCAGTCGATACCCATAACGAGCTCCGGTAAAAAAAGGGTAGCCAGGCTACCCATAAGATTGTTGAGCGATGTCTGCTTTCCTGAGGCAGGGGAACGACCTGCCTCAGTCTGTCTGTCCGCATCGTGTGTTCAGCAATCAGGAGGGCAGCCAGACTGCCCTTGTTATCGTTGTTAAGTTACAGAGCCTTGTCGTTAGGTGCTTTAAACAGCGCCTGCATATCGGATGAGAGCTCAAAATTCAGATTAAGATTTTTGGGCGGGATAGGCTGCTTAAACCACTTGTCAAACCATTTGGTGGCTTCACCAGAGGTCTGTGCTTTGGCAATAGTGTCATCCAGCAGCTGTTTGAACTGCGGATCATCTTTGCGCAGCATACAGCCATAGGCTTCTTTGGATTGCGGCGTGCCAGTGATCTCCCAGTTGTCAGGTTTTTTGGCTTTGGCGCGTTCACCAGCCAGCAGGGCGTCGTCCATCATAAAGGCCATTGCGCGGCCGGTTTCCAGCGTACGGAATGAATCACCATGATCTTTAGCGCTGATGATGCGTATGTTGAGTTTTTTCTCATCATTCAGCTTACGCAGCAGGATCTCTGACGTGGTGCCTGAGGTCACTACCACTGTTTTCCCTTTCAGGTCGTCGAAATCTTTAATCTCGCCGCCTTTTTTCACCAGTAAGCGCGTACCGATGATAAAAATCGTGTCAGAGAAAGCAGCCTGCTGCTGACGCTCAACGTTGTTGGTGGTTGAACCACATTCAAAATCGTAGGTGCCGTTTTGCAGCAGTGGAATACGGTTTTGCGAGGTGATTGGCAGCATTTTGATCTGCAAATCGGGTTTATTAAGTCTGGCTTTGATTGCGGCAACAATCGCATTGGAGTAATCCTGCGAATAGCCAACGACTTTTTGCTGGTTGTCATAATAAGAAAAGGGAACGGATGACTCACGGTGGCCAACAACAATCACCCCACTGTCGTTGATTTTTTTCAGCGTACCAGTGAGATCTTCTGCCTGAGCCGCGCCTGCTGCTCCCAGTAACAGAAGTGATAAAGCCACTTTGCGCATTTGCATGTTCCAACTCCTTTATTTCTGTTGCGCGCAGAATAAAACTGCGCAGAGTGTGATGTTGTGTCTGTGTCCTGCTGCTTTTTTATAATCCGTTAGCGCAACTGCGCGCAGGATAGTGATTAACATAGCGAAATGTTAACGCAATGAAACAAAAAAGTTTGTTTTTTGCGACCAGCACCGCACCATTGCAACGCAAAACGATGCTGTTGCGCGATTTCAGTGCGCGGTGGTGCCAGATAATGGTGCGTCAGTTAATCAGGCAGAGTGCAGAGAACGGCTTGCTGACTGACAGGGTAATCAGCAGCAAACTTCGTGCCATTTTTAGAGCAACAGACGTAGCTGACGAAAGGAGAGCTGCGGTCAGGACAAAGCCTGCCGCAGTCAAACGGAGAGGATCAGGCGCGGCGACGCAGTATCGCTGCTGTTATTGCCGCCAGTGTAAGTAGCCACACTGACCAGATACCACTGCGCGCATAAGGCGTTTCTCCGGTAGTGGGAGTGACGCGCGCTTCCAGCACCTGCCGGGTAAACTGAGGGATCATTTTTTCGACTTCACCATCAGCATTCACCACCGCAGTGACGCCATTGTTGGTTGAACGCAGTAGCGGGCGGCCAAGCTCCAGTGCACGCATGCGGGCCATCTGGAAGTGCTGCCAGGGTCCAATAGAGTGCCCGAACCAGGCATCATTCGAAACGGTCAGCAGAAAACGGGTATCGGGTCGGAAATTGGCACGAACCTGTTCACCGAGCACTATTTCATAGCAGATAGCGCTGGTCAGGTTATAGCCGGCTACTTTCAGCTGCGGCTGGATGTAAGCACCACGGCTGAATGAGGACATCGGCAGGTCAAAAAAAGGTGCCAGCGGACGCAGCAGACTCTCGAGTGGGACAAATTCACCAAACGGCACCAGATGATTTTTCTGATAGCGGTTATGGCTTTGATAGCTATAGGGCCGATCGCCGCCAAGCACAATCACTGAGTTATAGTCATGATAACGGTTATCCCCCTCAATGCGGGAATCCACGATCCCGGTGATCAGGCTACTACCGCGTGCACGCAGTTCCGTATCCAGCGCATGGAGAAAGGGCTGCTGATTGCTTTCAAGATCGGTGATAGCTGACTCTGGCCAGATAATCAGCGGCGCTTTGCCAATATAGGGCGCGCTATAGCGGGAATAGATTTGCAGCGTATCGCGCAGCTGCTGCGGATCCCACTTCATCGACTGAGCTATGTTGCCCTGTACCATAGCCACATCCACGCTTTGCGACGTCAGCGGCTGATACCACTGCAGCATACGCAACGGCCAGGGAAGCAGCAGCAGAGCAGCCGCGATAATCACACTTTTGATGCTGCGCTGCGAGAGGGCATAAGCCAGCAGACCTGCAATAACCATCAGCAGGAACGTGATGGTTTCCACACCAGCCAGCGGAGCAATGCCTTTCAGTGGCCCATTAATCTGGCTATAGCCAAACTGCAGCCACGGGAAGCCTGTCAGTACCCAGCCGCGCAGAAATTCACTGATCTGCCAGAGTGCCGGGGCTGCCAGCGCCAGACGCCATAGCGTAGGACGCGGCCAGAAACGGTTAAGCACCAGGGCAAACAGCAGCGGATAGAGTGCCAGATACGCAGCCAGCAGCAGCACCAGAAAGATGTTAACCGGCCCGGGCATACCGCCAAAGGTAGCGATGCTGACATATACCCAGTTAATGCCGCTGCCAAACAGACCAAAGCCCCAGGCAAAACCGATAGCAGCAGCCTGGCCGGGCCGACGCCCCAGTAACAGCATTTGCAGACCCGCCAGGGAGAGTAGCGCGGCAGGCCAGATATCATAGGGAGAGAAGGAGAGGGTGCCAGTGGCACCCGTTAATAACGCCAGCAGCAGGCGCACGCGCTGGCGTGAAAAAAAGAGGGCTGGTGCCATACGCTTATTCGTCTTCGAGTTGCGGTAGTGGAGAATCTTCCGGAATTTTCACATGCACCTGAATAATACGGCGACTGTCAGCCATGGCAATCTTGAAGTGGTAGCCTTCAATATCGATACTTTCACCGCGCGCTGGCAGATGGCCAAAGCCCTGCATCACCAGGCCACCAATGGTATCGACCTCATCATCGCTGAAATCTGTACCAAAGGCGTCGTTGAAGTCTTCAATCGGCGTCAGCGCCCGAATAGTATATGTATGACGATTAAGCTGGCGGATATCGCGATCTTCTTCGTCGTCATACTCATCTTCAATTTCGCCGACGATCAGCTCAAGAATATCCTCGATAGTCACCAGACCCGAAACGCCACCAAACTCATCAATCACAATCGCCATATGATAGCGTTGCGAGCGGAACTCTTTGAGCATCCGATCAACACGTTTACTCTCTGGCACCACCACTGCAGGCCGCAGCACTTTTTCCATGCTGAACGGCTCGCTGCTGCTGCTCATAAATGGCAGCAGATCCTTCGCCATCAGAATGCCTTCAACATGATCTCTGTCTTCACTGATAACCGGAAAGCGTGAGTGCGCGGATTCAATAATCACCGCCAGGCACTCTTCCAGACTCTGATTGCGCTTCAGGGTGATCATTTGCGAACGTGGGATCATGATATCGCGCACGCGCTGTTCAGCGATATCGAGTACCCCCTCCAGCATGTCGCGGGTATCCTGATCAATCAGCTCTTTTTGTTCAGAATCGCGGATCAGACCCAGCAGCTCATCACGATTTTTTGGTTCACCGTGAAACAGCTGGCTAAGCAGCAGGGAAAAGAAGCCCTTCTTACTACTGGGGGCGTCATTGTTTTGAGAATGGTCGTCGCTCATGGCGTTTTAATTAAGATCTCTCTGTCAGCAAAAGGATTACTGCCAGCATCCCGCTGGCAGCGTAGTAACCGGAACCCGTGGCTCAGGCGTCTTCTTTCTCCGAAATGTACGGGTCGGGATAACCAAGAGCAAGCATTATCTCAGTCTCCAGTGACTCCATCTCTTCGGCTTCACTATCTTCTATATGATCATAGCCCAGCAGATGCAGCGTACCGTGCACCACCATATGCGCCCAGTGGGCGTCGGTGGTTTTACCCTGTTCTGCTGCTTCCTGCTCTACAACCTGACGGCAGATAATCAGATCGCCCAGCAGCGGCAGCTCAATACCTGGCGGTGCCTCAAAGGGAAAGGAGAGCACATTCGTGGGCTTATCTTTACCTCGATAGGTCAGATTCAGCTCATGGCTCTCTGCTTCATCCACCAGGCGAATAGTCACTTCACTTTCAGGCTGAAAAGGCGTCACCGCCGCTTCCAGCCAGCGCTGAAAATCAGCCTCAGCAGGCAGACCGCTCTCATCGGCACAAGCCTGCTGTAAATCTAAAACTACCGAACTCATAACGGCTCCTGTGCCGAATGGGATGCAGCAGCCTGTGCTGCCTGCGCTTCCCGTTTACGCTCTTCTGCCAGTTTATCACGGCGTTTCTGATCCGCCTCTTCCCAGGCTTCATAAGCAGTAACAATACGGGCGACAACCGGATGACGTACCACATCTTCGCTATGGAAGAAGTTAAAGCTGATCTCATCAACCTCAGACAGCACTTCAATCGCGTGACGCAGTCCTGACTTCGTGCTGCGCGGCAGGTCAATCTGCGTGACGTCGCCAGTGATCACTGCTTTTGAGTTAAAGCCAATACGTGTCAGGAACATCTTCATCTGCTCGATGGTTGTGTTCTGGCTCTCATCAAGAATAACAAAGGCGTCGTTTAGCGTACGACCGCGCATATAGGCAAGCGGCGCCACTTCGATTACGTTACGCTCCATCAGTTTTTCCACTCGTTCAAAGCCGAGCATTTCAAACAGTGCGTCGTAAAGTGGTCGCAGATAAGGGTCTACCTTCTGGCTCAGATCGCCAGGAAGAAATCCCAGCTTTTCACCCGCTTCCACAGCAGGGCGCGTCAGCAGAATACGGCGTATCTCCTGTCGCTCCAGCGCGTCAACGGCGGCAGCAACGGCGAGATAGGTTTTACCGGTACCTGCCGGCCCGATGCCGAACGTAATATCGTGATCGAGAATATTGGCAATGTACTGCGCCTGGTTCGGCGTGCGCGGTTTGATTACACCGCGTTTGGTTTTGATATTGACCGCTTTGCCATACTCCGGCACGCTCTCAGCGGTCTGCTCCAGTACCCGACTCTCTTTAATCGCCAGATGTATCTGATCTGGCTCGATATCCGGGATATGCCCGCGCACGGGTGCGGTATCTACATAAAGTGTGCGTAAGATATGGGCGGCGGCGTCCACACTTAGCGCACGACCTACCAGTTTGAATTGATTGTCGCGACGATTAATTTCGATACCCAGACGACGTTCCAGCTGCTTTACATTGTCATCAAAAGGGCCACACAGGCTCATCAGGCGATGGTTATCTGCTGGTTCCAGGGCGATTTCACGAGTTTCGATGTTCAATTGAATCCTTTGGGTCACTCAGGGCCAGTTGAAAGGTGTATGGATGCCGCGCTTGCGCGTACTGGCATTATGACAAAATTATTTATGGGACAGCGTCAGGGTGCAAGCTCATGAGGAGATATTTGGGCGGCAACTGCAGAATGCAAGCGCTGCCGGATGAAACAGGCGACAGCACAATGCGTGCTGTCGCACAATTGTCACACTATCAGGGCTGATAGATGCCGACGCCGCTCTCATCTTCTTTACGGGTGCGGGCAATAACGGCTGCCGGGCTGAGTGCCACACGCAGTCCCATACGATCTTCTGTACGTACCACTACACCGCGCAGTGAGTTGGCGTAAACGTCGACGATTTCAACATCAACAAATTTGCCAATCATATTTACAGACCCTTCAAAGTTGACCACACGGTTGTTCTCCGTACGACCGCTCAGCTCCATAACGTTCTTACGCGAAGTGCCTTCAACCAGAATACGCTGCACCGTGCCAACCATACGACGGCTGATTGCCATCGCCTGCTGCTGAATGCGATCCTGCAGAATATAGAGACGCTGTTTCTTCTCCTCTTCCGGCACATCATCCGGCAGATCGGCCGCGGGTGTACCAGGACGGGCAGAATAGATAAAGCTGTAGCTGGTGTCGAAGTTGACGTCGCCAATCAGCTTCATTGTCTGTTCAAAATCCTGCTGGGTTTCGCCCGGGAACCCGATGATGAAATCGGAGCTGATTTCAATATCAGGACGCGCCACGCGCAGCTTACGGATGATCGCCTTATATTCCAGCGCTGTATGTGCACGCTTCATCAGCGTCAGAATACGGTCTGCGCCGCTCTGTACCGGCAGATGCAGGAAGCTCACCAGCTCTGGCGTATCACGATAGACATCAATAATGTCATCGGTGAACTCGATAGGGTGGCTGGTGGTAAAGCGAATGCGGTCAATGCCATCTATCGCTGCAACCAGACGCAGCAGCTCGGCAAAGGTACAGATTTGATCGTCAAAAGTTGCGCCGCGATAGGCGTTAACATTCTGTCCCAGCAGGTTAACTTCACGTACGCCCTGTGCCGCCAGCTGGGCAATCTCCAGCAGGATATCGTCACACGGACGGCTTACCTCTTCACCGCGGGTATAGGGCACCACACAGAATGTGCAATATTTATTGCAGCCTTCCATGATGGAGACAAATGCGGTCGGGCCTTCAGCACGTGGCTCAGGCAGGCGGTCAAATTTTTCAATCTCAGGGAAGCTGACATCAACCACCGGGCTTTTATTGCCGCGTACCTGGTTGATCATCTCCGGCAGACGATGCAGCGTTTGCGGACCAAAGACAATATCGACGCACTGCGCACGCTGGCGCAGTTTATCGCCTTCCTGCGACGCAACGCAGCCGCCCACGCCAATAATGAGATCCGGATTTGCCTGCTTGAGCTTTTTCCAGCGCCCGAGCAGATGAAACACTTTTTCCTGCGCTTTCTCACGGATAGAGCAGGTATTGAGCAGCAGAACATCTGCGTCTTCGGCTTCCTCCGTCAGAGTGTAGCCGTGCGTGCTGTTCAGCAGGTCAGCCATCTTCGATGAATCATATTCATTCATCTGACAGCCCCAGGTTTTAATATGCAGTTTTTTGGTCATTGAACCAGCCATTGAATCTGAGCAGGGAAGTGCAGGGGGCATAGTGTAATGCTTTGAGCGGGATGTGACCAGCGTACCCGTTATACTTCGCACTGTTGATTGATGCTTTAGTGACAGAGAGGCAGCCGCGCGGGAAAACGCGCGGGAATCGGGCCTGAGGCACCTATGACGGCTGATTTCCGGTACACTTTGTTTATCAGCGAACGCTGCAAGGCGCAACAGTAACAGGAAAGGTGAGAGTTGATGCAGGAGAGAGAGTATGACGTGGTCATCGTTGGTGGTGGCATGGTGGGTGCCGCGCTGGCGTGCGGACTGGCACAACAGCAGTTTCGCGTTGCGGTAATTGAGCGCACGGAGCCGGAACCTTTTGAAGCCAGTCGCGAGCCCGATATCCGGGTCTCTGCAATTGGTGCCTCTTCTGTGGCTCTGCTGCAGCAACTGAGCGCATGGTCGCGTGTAGAGGCGATGCGGAGTGCACCTTACCGGAAGCTGGAAACCTGGGAGTGGCAGAGTGCGCATGTCACCTTTGATGCGGCCTCGCTTGGCCTGCCGCAGCTGGGCTGCATGGTTGAAAATCGGGTGCTGCAGCGGGCTCTCTGGGAGCAGATGCAGCAGGATGGCGTGACGCTGCTCTGTCCGGCAACGCTGCAGGATATGCAGCCACACCGTGCTGGCTGGCATATTACGCTGGCGCAGGGCGACACGCTGAATACGCGGCTTGTTGTCGGTGCTGATGGTGCCAGCTCTCGCGTCCGCCAGCTGGCAGGTATTGGCGTACATGGCTGGGAGTATGCACAATCCTGCATGTTAATCAGCGTGGAGTGCGAACATATGGCTGGCGACGCCACCTGGCAGCAGTTTACACCGCAGGGACCTCGCGCTTTTTTACCTTTGTTTGATAACCATGCGTCGCTGGTGTGGTATGACGCACCAGCACGTATTCGTCAGCTGCAGGCGCTGCCGCTGAGTCAGCTGGAAAAAGAGATTAAACAGCATTTTCCGGCACGTCTTGGCCGGTTCCAGGCGAAGTCTGCGGCATCGTTCCCGCTGGTGCGCCGCCACGCTTCACGCTATGTAATGCCAGGGCTGGCGCTGGTCGGGGATGCGGCACATACGATTAATCCGCTGGCCGGGCAGGGCGTAAATCTCGGTTACCGCGATGTGGATGCGCTGATTACTGTGTTAACCGAGGCACGCAGTCAGGCGCAGTTGTGGTCAACGCTGCCGGTGCTGCAGCGCTATCAGCGCGAACGCTATCGCGATAATCTGCTGATGCAGGGCGGCATGGATCTGTTCTATTTTGCGTTTAGCAATGCGCTGCCGCCGCTACGGCTGGCACGTAACCTGGGACTGATTGCGGCGGAGCATGCTGGCGGTTTAAAACGCCGTGCATTGCGCTACGCACTGGGACTGTAACGTACTTTTCTGCTGGCGCGTTATGCGCTGGCAACCCGTTGTTTGCCAGACGACAAAAACAACAAAGCCCGCAAAAGCGGGCCTGTTGTGCAATTTGGCTGGGGTGCAGGGATTCGAACCCCGGAATGCTGGTATCAGAAACCAGTGCCTTACCGCTTGGCGACACCCCAATAGGTGTTTGTTCAAATTGTCTTTGTATGGCTGGGGTGCAGGGATTCGAACCCCGGAATGCTGGTATCAGAAACCAGTGCCTTACCGCTTGGCGACACCCCAATTATCTGGTGGCTACGACGGGAATCGAACCTGTGACCCCATCATTATGAGTGATGTGCTCTAACCGACTGAGCTACGTAGCCATAATACTGCTTTACTGCTCCCGATACTGGCTGGGATACCTGGATTCGAACCAGGGAATGCCGGTATCAAAAACCGGTGCCTTACCGCTTGGCGATATCCCATCTGTCGACTCGTATCCACGAGAACGTATCGGATTGGCTGGGGTACCTGGATTCGAACCAGGGAATGCCGGTATCAAAAACCGGTGCCTTACCGCTTGGCGATACCCCATCCGGCTGCCGAAGAATGAAATGGTGCGGGAGGCGAGACTTGAACTCGCACACCTTGCGGCGCCAGAACCTAAATCTGGTGCGTCTACCAATTTCGCCACTCCCGCAAAAAAAGATGGTGGCTACGACGGGAATCGAACCTGTGACCCCA
>CAJYKU010000008.1 GCA_913775175.1 uncultured Pantoea sp. | reverse complement strand
CCCAGACGCATGATGGAGCCTTTACCAAATTGTTTTTCAATCTGGCCCAGTGCGGCAGCTAAAGCCTTCTGTTTGTTCTCGTCGATCGCCATTTACACTCCTAATCATGCCGGGTGAGCAAACACTGATTGTGTCCGCTCGTTCTGTTGCCAACAATTATACTGTATAGTCATACAGTATCAAGCCTAATTTATCAGAAATTCATCCAGCAACGTTTGCAATGCCCACGCCACCGATTGACGCCGTACTGCCTCGCGATCGCCGGTGAAAATATGGCGCTGAACGATAACACGATCAGGCCCGGCAACAGCCAACCAGACGGTGCCAACAGGCTTATCTGTACTGCCACCACCCGGCCCGGCAATACCGCTAACGGCAATACCATAGGGGGCACTGGCTGCCTGACAGGCTCCAGCGACCATCTCACGCACTGTCTGTTCGCTGACCGCGCCATAGCGCATTAGCGTACTCTCCTGTACGCCCACCATCTGTTGTTTAGCACTATTACTATAGGTGACAAATCCGCGCTCAAACCACGCAGAACTCCCGCTGATGTCCGTAAAAACTTTAGCAATCCAGCCGCCAGTGCAGGATTCTGCCGCTGTTACCGTGGCCTGACGCGCAATCAGTTTGTCACCAATTTCCCTGCTTAGCTGTGTTAACTGCTCATCATGCATAGCGCTCTCCTCAGGCGAACAACGTTAGCAATAGATGGTGTGCCCGAAGAAGCTTTTCAACCAACTACTGCGAAATATGCGACTCCGCTTCCAGCGGACTCAGGCCTGTTTCATTGCAACAATAAACAGACGGGGAAATGCCAGCATAACGCCGCCATCACGACGTAACGGATAAGCTGGCGTAAGTGCTGTCAGATAATCCTGCAGGAAATCGCTCTGTTGCGCACTATGAAGCTCCGCAAGAAAAGGCCGCAGACCGATTGAGCGTAACCAGTTTACAATCGCTGCAGTGTCGCGCATCGGGTGATAGTAAGTCGTTCGCCAGATATCCACGCTACAGCCTGAAGCTGTAAGCAGGTCATAATAGTGCTCTGAAGTAAGTAAGCGCTTACGTTTTGAGGCTTCAGCTGAGATTAGTGCCTGCCAGCGAGAACTGGCCGCGACCTCACGCATCAGACGATGAGAACTTTCATCAAGATTATCGGGCATCTGCACTGCCAGGATACCGCCTGGTGCCAGTTGCTCTGCCAGCTGCGGCAACAAAATAGTATGTTGCTCAAGCCATTGCAGTGAAGCGTTCGCATAGATTACATCTTGAGGAAGTGCGGCGCGCCAGCTGCGAATATCAGCCTGTAAAAAGGTGCACACAGGTAATCTTTTACGCGCCTGCTGCAACATGGCAGCAGAGCTATCTATACCGGTTACTGTTGCTGCAGGCCAGGTTCGCACCAGCAGCTCAGTGCTGTTGCCCGGACCGCAACCCAGATCGGTCACCCATCTGGCATTATCATGCGTTATACGCGCCAGTAACTCTTGTGCAGGTCGGGTGCGTTCGGTTTCAAACTGAAGATAAAGCTGAGGATCCCACTCTTGCATAGCAACCTCCCGATGTGAAAAACGGAAGCACAGAGCAGATTTTTTGGAAATGAAGCGGGAAACGAAAGGCAGAAAACGTAATGATATGCAGCGCGAAAAAGCAGGACGGCCTCTGACCGTCCGGCAGTCAGCTCTTTTTCACAAACTCAGATTTAAGTTTCATCGGACCAAAGCCGTCAATTTTACAATCAATGTTGTGGTCACCCTCAACCAGACGAATGCTTTTAACTTTGGTGCCAATCTTCAGCACAGAAGAGCTGCCTTTGACCTTTAAATCTTTGGCAATCGTCACGCTATCACCATCAGCCAGCAGATTACCGCTGGCGTCGCGCACTATCAGCCCTGCTTCCGGCTCTGCACTACTGATGTTCCAGATATGACCACACTGCGGACAATTCAGGTCATCACCATCCTGCCAGCTGTAATCAGCCTGACACAGCGGACAGGCGGGTAAACTACTCATAACGGCTCCTGATAATCGCTATGCGGTGAAATGGCACCGCAAATAAGGTGCCATTCTATACCCTTACAGTTTATAAGGATAGCATTACAGCAGATTACCCTGACGCGCCTGTGCCACTGCCTCACCCAATTGCCATACTGCCATCGCATAATGGGTACTGTGGTTATAGCGGGTGATAACATAAAAGTTTGGCAGGCCATACCAGTATTGATAGCTGGTGCCAAGATCAAGGCGTAGCAGGCTGGCTTCGCTGTTACCATCGAGTGAGCCTTGTGGCGTCAGACCACTGGCTGCAAGCGTCGTGACCGGATAACGCGTTTTAAAACCATTCTCCAGTGCCGGAGCCTGGCCACTGGCTGGTACAGCCACTGTTTCACCGCTGCGCCAGCCGTGCGCTTTGAAATAGTTGGCAACGCTGCCAATGGCATCAACCGGATCCCAGAGATTGATATGCCCATCGCCATTAAAATCTACAGCGTACTGCTTATATGAGGAGGGCATAAATTGCCCGTAGCCCATGGCACCGGCAAAAGAGCCGCGCAAATCCAGCGGGTCATCCTGTTCTGCGCGCGCCATCAGCAGAAAGGTTTCCAGCTCACTGCTGAAGTAGGCGGCACGGCGCGGATAATTAAATGAGAGCGTTGCCAGCGCATCCAGCAGACGCGTTTTGCCCATTACCCGTCCCCAGCGTGTCTCGACGCCAATGATACCCACAATAATCTCTGGCGGAACACCATATACCTGCTGAGCACGCTGCAGAGCGTCCTGATACTGATTCCAGAATGCTACGCCATTCTGAACGTTATCAGGCGTAATAAATTTTTTACGATAGCGAAGCCATGCTCCATTAGGCCCGGGTGACGGCGTGTAACTCGGCGCCTGCTGATCCATTAGCCGCAGTACATAGTCGAGTCGTTTTGCCTGACCAATAACGGCATGCAGCTGATCGCGATCAAAGCCATGTTTAGCAACCATTTGATCAATAAACTGTTCAGCCGCCGGGTTACCGGCAAAGTCACCAAACATAGGCTGGACAGCATGGGAAGAATCCAGTAAAAATCCGCCCTTAGGCGCAGCCACGACTTCGTTTTTCTGATGAGGTGCAGGCTTACTGCTGCAGGCAGCAAGCAGTAAAAAGCACGGAATGAGGGCAACCTTTGTACGCATTAAGTATCCATAAGCCAGCTGAAAACCTGAATACTTATGGTAGTCGCTCAACGCATTGACTTACAGAATAATGTATTAACTTTACGCGCTGTAAGCAGCTATGACCTCTTTTCTGCTACCTGCATTATCACAATTTTAATCATGTTTTTATCAGGCTTTTGAGCGGCCTGAGTACGGGAGACATTTTCATAACGTGCTGCAGAAGGCTCTGTCGCACTGGCCTGCCTGCAAACTCCCCTTCTCTGTGCAAAACAGCCCTGAACAAGGCACGCGTTACTCTGCCCTGCAGCAGATATGACCTCAGGGTTTCCAGTCGCTCCTGAAGCGGTCTGCGAACTGTTTACCTGGCCCGGATCAGAAGCTTACTCTCGCCCGGAGCCTGGCATTGCGGTTTTTCCGGGGCAGTTTCACAGATCTGTTCACTGGTCGTTAAATCCGCACAGCGCCCCGCAGCAGAACTGATACGCTCAGTCGCGGAGTGCAGCGCTTACAGATGATTGTCGAAAAACAGCTTAAACAGAAAGCATCCGGGCTTTAGTGCGTACAATTGACTTAATCTCAGAACCGGCGGATGAATCACACTGCCTCTCAGTGATAAGATAGATGTTTCGGCCAGAACCGATAAGCGCTCACTCTGCTTATCATCTTCACCAGGCCAGTCAGCCACATAACCAGCGCACTGATTTTATTATACCTGCACGTTTCCTGTTCAATCAGCACACACCAGCAGTTCAGGCAGGTATATCAAACGGCAACCCAGGTCATTCTGACAGGCAGAATGATTTAAACATGGGTTTTCTGGGGTTTGATACAGCACCACCCGGGCACCCAACAGGCTTAAGACATGAGCAAAACAGATATGAAAGAGTCTTTTGATAAGGATCTATCAAACCACACCCCCATGATGCAGCAGTATCTTCGTCTGAAGGCAGAACACCCGGATATTTTGCTGTTTTACCGCATGGGTGATTTCTACGAACTCTTTTTTGATGACGCAAAACGCGCGTCACAGCTGCTGGAGATCTCGCTGACCAAACGCGGTGCTTCAGCCGGTGAGCCGATCCCAATGGCTGGCGTTCCCTATCACGCCGTAGAGGGTTATCTCGCCAAACTGGTGCAGCTGGGTGAGTCTGTGGCTATCTGCGAGCAGATTGGCGATCCGGCGCTGAGCAAAGGCCCGGTTGAGCGCAAAGTTGTGCGCATTGTGACGCCGGGAACGATTAGCGACGAGGCGCTGTTGCAGGAGCGACAGGATAACCTGCTGGCCGCAATTTTCCAGAGTCAGCGCGGCTTTGGCTACGCAACGCTGGATATCAGCTCTGGCCGTTTTCGTCTGAGCGAGCCGGGCGATAGCGAAACCATGGCCGCTGAGCTGCAACGCACTAACCCTGCCGAGCTGCTCTATCCCGAGGATCTGCAGGCGATGTCGCTTATCGATCAGCGGCGCGGTCTGCGACGCCGTCCGTTGTGGGAATTTGAGATCGAGACAGCGCGACAGCAACTTAATCTGCAGTTTGGCACGCGCGACCTCAGTGGTTTTGGCGTGGAGCAGGCACATCTGGCACTGCGCGCCGCAGGCTGCCTGTTACAGTATGCCAAAGATACACAGCGCACCACCCTGCCGCATATTCGCTCTCTAAGCATGGAGCGCCAGCAGGATAGTGTGATTATGGATGCCGCCACGCGCCGTAATCTCGAAATCACCCAGAATCTGTCAGGCGGCAGCGAGAATACGCTGGCAGCAGTGCTGGATAAAACCGTTACGCCAATGGGCAGTCGGATGCTAAAGCGCTGGCTGCATTTACCATTGCGGGATATCGCAGTGATCACCCGCCGCCAGGATGCGATTGCCGGACTGCAGACGCTGAGTCAGGATTTGCAGCCGGTGTTGCGGCAGGTTGGTGACCTGGAGCGTATTCTGGCACGTCTGGCATTACGCACCGCTCGCCCGCGCGATCTTGCGCGTATGCGCCATGCATTCCAGCAGTTGCCGGAACTCAATCAGCTGCTGGCTGAAGCCGATGCTGAACGACTGGTCAGCCTGCGCGAACAGATGGGCGAATTTGCTGAGCTGCGTGAACTGCTGGAGCAGGCGATCATTGAATCACCGCCAGTGCTGGTGCGCGACGGCGGCGTTATCGCGCCCGGCTATAACAGCGAACTGGATGAGTGGCGTGCACTGGCAGATGGTGCCAGCGACTATCTTGACCAACTGGAGATCCGCGAGCGTGAAAAGCTGGGGCTCGACACGCTGAAAGTAGGCTTTAACGCGGTACATGGTTATTACATTCAGGTCAGCCGCGGGCAGAGCCATCTGGTTCCTATTCACTATGTACGCCGCCAGACGCTGAAAAACGCTGAGCGGTACATTATTCCGGAACTGAAAGAGTACGAAGATAAAGTTCTGACCTCTAAAGGCAAGGCGCTGGCGCTGGAGAAGAGTCTGTATGAGGCGCTGTTCGATCGCCTGCTGCCGCATCTGGAAGCGCTGCAGATGAGTGCCGCGGCGCTGGCAGAGCTGGATGTTCTCACTACTCTGGCAGAGCGTGCCTGGACGCTGAACTATTGCCGTCCGGTGTTGCAGGAGAAAGCCGGGATCCGGATCAGCGCCGGGCGTCATCCGGTTGTGGAGCAGGTACTGAAAGAGCCGTTTATCGCTAATCCGCTCTCGCTCTCTACTCAGCGCCGGATGCTGATTATTACCGGGCCGAATATGGGCGGTAAGAGTACCTATATGCGTCAGACTGCACTGATCGCTCTGATGGCGTGGATAGGCAGCTATGTGCCCGCTGAAGAAACCCTGATTGGCCCGATTGATCGTATCTTTACCCGCGTAGGTGCAGCAGATGACCTCGCCTCTGGCCGTTCAACCTTTATGGTTGAGATGACGGAAACCGCTAATATTCTGCATAACGCCACTGAAAATAGTCTGGTGCTGATGGATGAGATTGGTCGCGGAACCTCAACCTACGATGGCTTATCACTCGCCTGGGCGTGTGCCGAAAGCCTGGCGAACCGGATTAAAGCGATGACGCTGTTTGCCACACACTACTTCGAGCTGACGACCCTGCCGGAAAAAATGGAAGGTGTGATAAATGTGCATCTGGATGCGGTTGAACATGGCGATACAGTGGCATTTATGCACAGCGTACAGGATGGTGCAGCCAGCAAGAGTTATGGTCTGGCAGTTGCCGCTCTGGCAGGAGTGCCAAAAGAGGTGATCAAACGGGCGCGTCACAAGCTTAAAGAGCTGGAGACGCTTTCCGGCAGTCAGGCTCTCTCCACTGTAGAAGGATCACAGCTGCCGCTGCTGGTAGCAGAGACGTCACCAGCCGTTGAAGCGCTGGAAGCACTTGATCCCGACAGCCTGACACCAAAGCAGGCGCTGGAGTGGATCTACCGACTGAAAAATCTGCTCTGACGTTGCCGGCGCTGAATTTCCGCTATGGTTCAGCGCCTGCACTCTGTTATGGCAAAAAAAATGGCGACCAAATGGTCGCCATTTTGTGCACCTGGTCAGTGCTTATTCACGAAACAGTGCTTCGATATTGAGGCCCTGAGTCTGCAGAATCTCCCGCAGACGACGTAACCCTTCAACCTGAATCTGACGGACGCGCTCGCGGGTTAACCCAATCTCACGACCAACATCTTCCAGGGTTGCCGCTTCATAGCCCAGCAGGCCGAAACGACGCGCCAGCACTTCACGCTGCTTGGCATTAAGTTCAAACAGCCACTTAACGATGCTCTGCTTCATGTCATCGTCCTGCGTGGTGTCTTCCGGGCCGTTGTCTTTTTCATCGGCCAGAATGTCCAGCAGCGCTTTTTCGGAATCTCCGCCCAGCGGCGTATCAACCGAGGTAATACGTTCGTTAAGACGCAGCATACGGCTCACGTCATCAACAGGTTTATCCAGCTGCTCAGCGATCTCTTCTGCACTCGGCTCATGATCGAGCTTATGGGAGAGTTCACGCGCAGTGCGCAGATAAACATTTAACTCTTTTACAATGTGGATTGGCAGACGAATCGTACGGGTTTGGTTCATAATTGCCCGTTCAATGGTCTGACGAATCCACCAGGTAGCATAGGTAGAGAAACGGAACCCGCGCTCTGGGTCAAATTTCTCTACGGCCCGAATCAGGCCTAAATTACCCTCTTCAATCAGGTCCAGCAGTGCCAGCCCCCGATTGCTGTAACGACGGGCAATCTTAACTACCAGACGTAAGTTACTTTCGATCATGCGGCGGCGAGAAGGAATATCGCCTCGTAACGCACGACGTGCAAAGAAGACTTCTTCTTCTGCTGTCAGCAGCGGAGAATAGCCAATCTCTCCGAGGTAAAGCTGCGTCGCATCTAATACCCGTTGCGTCGCACCCTGTGACAGCAATTCTTCTTCCGCTACTTCGCTATCACCAGGTTCGTTCTCAACAAGAGCTTTCTCATCGAAAACTTCAGCTCCGTTCTCCTCGAATTCCGCATCATCATGTAACTCATTAACTTTCAGCGTATTCTGGCTCATAAGCGGCTCCTACCCGTGATCCAAGGGCAGAACACCAAAGGTTCTGCCGGATTATCGCTGCGGTAAATAACGCAACGGGTTTACGGATTTCCCCTTGTAACGAATTTCAAAGTGCAATCTAACTGAACTGGTTCCGGTGCTACCCATGGTAGCGATCTTTTGCCCCGCCTTAACTTCCTGTTGTTCCCGGACCAGCATTGTATCATTGTGGGCGTAGGCGCTCAGGTAATCATCATTGTGTTTGATGATGATTAGATTACCGTACCCGCGTAACGCGTTACCTGCATATACCACCCGTCCTGATGCGGTGGCGACAACAGATTGTCCGCGTGACCCGGCGATATCGATTCCTTTGTTTCCGCCTTCCGCAGCAGAGAAGTTATCGATGATCTTGCCATCAGTCGGCCAGCGCCAGCTCCCCACTGGGGTGGAACTATTTGTTGTGCTGCTGACTGTAGGCGGTGCAGTAACCGGAGCTGTGGTCGTTGCCACATTAGTTGCTCCTTTCGACGGTAGCATTTTTCCACCTGTCGAATCTGAATCTTCAGAATACGTAATAACCGGTTGCTGTGCAACAACCGCTGGTTTTATTTGCGTCTGAGAGTGCGCGACCGGCGTACCGCTCTGGCTGGCATCGGCTGCCGTGATGGCGTTTCCGCCAGTAATGGTCTGTCCATTACCGTTACCAACCTGCAGGGTCTGACCTGCGCTCAGGCCATAGGGCGCCGGAATATTGTTGCGCTGAGCCAAATCGCGGAAATCGTTGCCGGTGATCCAGGCGATATAAAACAGCGTGTCACCGCGCTTAACGGTGTAGGTTTCACCGCCATAGCTACCTTTAGGAATACTCCCATAATTGCGATTGTAGACAATACGACCATTTTCAGTGGTCACATTATCAGCAGCTCCACCTGCTGAAGCAGTCGCCGATGCATTACCATTCAGCATTCCACCGCGTGGCATTGCCGGAACCGCCGAGCTCTGTCCGGAAACCATGCCCCCGGTTTGCGGCGCTGTCATGCCACCGCCCTGCGAAGCAAGCATACCGCCATTATTGCTGCCAACCTGACTGATAGGTGCCTGCGTATTATCGCCGGAACTACAGCCAGCCAGCCAAAAACTTACCAGTGATAATGCCGCCAGACGGCGTAATTGAAATGCTGTGCTTCCTGTGCCCATTGCTCCCCCGTGATGGCAATACTGGTTAGAACTCTCTCGCAGCCTGAACCGCATTTTTCACTGCACGCATGATGTTATACGCACATCTGTATCGAAAAGAGAGGATAGTAACAATATCAACTCTGCCATGCCACGCCACGATTATGAAGAAATACGTAAGATGACGCTTACGCCAGATCGCCCTGTACCAGTGGAACAAAACGCACGGGTTCAATAATCTCTTCGGTTAACGTGCCTTTGTGGCGTCGCAGGCGCTTAAGTACCTGGTGGTCTTCTCCCACCGGGAGCACCATTTTGCCCCCCTCACCCAGTTGCGCTATCAGCGCAGTCGGAATTTCAGGTGGAGCTGCGGTAACAATAATGGCATCAAATGGTGCCCGCGCTACCCAACCGAGCCAGCCATCACCATGACGGGTTGAAACATTGTGCAGATCAAGCTGCTTGAGCCGGCGTTTTGCCTGCCACTGCAGCCCCTTAATACGTTCTACAGAACAGACGTGATCCACCAGATGCGCCAGTATCGCAGTCTGATAACCAGAGCCGGTGCCAATCTCCAGTACGCGCGAATTTGGACTGAGCTCCAGCAGCGCCGTCATACGTGCCACCATATAGGGCTGAGAGATGGTTTGTCCGCTGCCAATAGGTAACGCTGTATTGTCCCAGGCTTTATGCTCGAACGCCTCATCAACAAAACGTTCCCGTGGCACATCTGCAATTGCCTGAAGCAGACGCTCATCCTCTATTCCCTGCGCCCGCAGTTGAGCCAGCAGCGTTTCAATGCGCCGGTTTATCATGCCAGGGTAACCTCAGCCTGCGTCAGCCAGTCGCTTAACACACTTTGCGCCGCGTGTGCGGTAAGATCGACATGCAGCGCAGTCAGCGAAACATAGCCCGCATCAACCGCAGCAAAATCAGTATCAGGCCCGGCATCACGTTTTTCACCTGGCGGGCCAATCCAGTAGAGCGGCTGACCGCGCGGATCCTCAGTGCAGATCACCTGCTCTGCCGGATGACGACTACCGCAGCGCGTCACGCGAAAACCTTTGATCTGCGCCAGCGGCAAATCGGGCACATTAATATTGAGAATGCGTCCGGTATGCAACGGCGTGCGCGCAAGGGCACGCAGCAGCATACAGGTCACTGCAGCCGCGCTATCGTAGTGGGTATAACCGTTAAGCGAAACCGCCAGCGCTGGCAGACCGAGATGACGACCTTCCATTGCGGCCGCCACAGTGCCTGAATAGATAACATCGTCGCCCAGATTTGGACCGGCATTAATGCCAGAAACCACAATATCAGGACGCGGCTGCATCAGCTTGTTAACACCAAGAAAAACGCAATCGGTCGGCGTTCCCATCTGCACGGCAATATCACCGTTCTGATGGGTAAATGTGCGCAACGGGGTTTCCAGCGTCAGTGAATTCGATGCGCCGCTGCGATTGCGATCGGGGGCAACCACCTGCACTTCGGCAAATTCCCGTAGTGCGCCTGCCAGCACCTGAATACCCGGCGCATGAATTCCATCGTCGTTACTGAGCAATATCCGCATCTGTTTCTGACCTTTCTTCATTAGCCGCTCCCTGCCAGCCTGCGCCTGTAACGCAACTGCTGCAGAGTGATAAGTCCGGCACCCGGGATACAAGGATGTTTGCATTTTAACGATGAGGCGTGTGAAGTGGTAGACGTAAATCGCAAGTTGGCAGAGGTTAGCGGTGAGCGCTGCCTGGCAGACGCCCTGCAGCAGGTGGGATCCGGCATGCCAGCCGGATCACTCCAGAAGATATTACTGCTTTAACCTGCTGCTCAGCCGCTTATTCATCACCGAGCGGCGCAGCGGCACCATTGCTGAGTAGTTCGCGCACCACGCTGGTAGCAAAGCTGCCAGCAGGCAGCCAGAATTGCAGTGTCAGCGTCGTATCGTTCTGCCACTGCCAGCAAAGCTTTTCAGGCAGCAGTAGCATGGCGCGGCGGGCTGCATCAACGCGTTCACGTGTCAGCAGTGCCAGCAGGCTTTCTGAAGCGGCCAGCTGCTGCTGCTCAAATTCTGCCACACCTGCCTGAGTGCCCGCTTCGCCACGTCCTGGCAAAGGTGCAGTGATACGCAGCTCATGGGCAGCAACGCGCTGCTGCAGCGTCGCCAGCTCATCCTCTGTTGCCACAAACCAGCTACCGCGCCCTGCCAGCTGCAGCGCATCACCGATCTCTGCCTGCTGAAGTGAACCGTCGCGCAACAGTCGCGCACTGGTGATTTGATTGAACAGATAGCTACGCGTAGCGGAGAGCAGCAGGCTTTTCATATTGCGATCGCGCGGACGAAACTGATCCGCCGCCCAGCGTTGCGCCTGTAGCAAATTGTTGCCACCACGCCCAAACCGCTGTTCACCAAAATAGTTTGGCACGCCATGCGCCTGTATCAGCTGCAGACGCGCCTCAACGTCTGCACGATCCGAGACATCGCGGATCACCAGGCGAAAAGCATTACCTGCCAGCGCGCCGGTGCGGAGTTTGCGTTTGTGACGCACCACCTGAAGGATCTCCACCCCCTCCAGACTGAAACCGTTCAGCACCGGCATGGCATTGCCCGGCAGACGAAAACAGAGCGTCTGCTCGGTCACCGCGTGTCGATCCTTCATGCCGGCATAGCTGAGATCGCGCGGCGGCACGCCAAGAAATTTTGCCAGCGCCTCTGCGACAAAGCGGGTATTGCAGCCTGTTTTGCGGATACGCACCAGCAGCTGTTCCCCTTCGCCATCGTAGGGATAACCGAGATCTTCAATAACGACAAAATCTTCCGGGCTCGCTTTAATGACTCCGGTCGCAGCCGGCGCACCATGCAGATAGTGCAGCTCACTCATGCGTCAGCCTTAACCAGCAGCGCTACAGCTTCACACGCGATGCCCTCACCACGTCCGGTAAAGCCCAGCTTTTCAGTGGTCGTGGCTTTGACATTGACTGCGTCCATATGGCAACCCAGATCTTCTGCAATATTTACGCGCATCTGCGGCACATGTGGCAGCATTTTTGGCGCCTGGGCAATAATAGTGACATCGACGTTGCCGATAACATAGCCTTTGGCCTGAATACGACGCCAGGCTTCGCGCAGCAGCCCACGGCTGTCAGCACCTTTATAGGCCGCATCGGTGTCGGGAAAGAGTTTACCGATATCGCCCATCGCCACCGCGCCCAGCAGTGCATCAGTCAGGGCGTGCAGCGCAACGTCGCCATCAGAATGGGCAATAAAACCGTGTTCAAAGGGGATCCGCACCCCGCCAATCACCAGTGGACCTTCACCGCCAAAGGCGTGAACGTCAAAGCCGTGACCGATACGCATCATGCGCTCTCCTGTAATTCAATCTGAGTAAGATAAAAGGCCGCAAGGGCCAGATCTTCCGGCCGCGTCACCTTGATATTGTCACTACGCCCGCTGACCAGCTGCGGATGATAGCCGCAATACTCAAGCGCAGAAGCTTCGTCGGTAATAGTTGCGCCTTCACTGAGCGCACGGCTCAGGCAGGCGGTCAGCAGCGTATGAGGAAAGAACTGTGGCGTCAGCGCGTGCCAGAGATCTTCGCGCTCTACGGTATGGGCAACAGCGTTATTACCCGGCTCAGCGCGCTTCATGGTATCACGCACCGGCGCCGCCAGAATCGCTCCTACATCGCTGTGGTCGCGTATGGCCAGCAGCCGCGCCAAATCTTCCGCGTGCAGGCAGGGACGAGCAGCATCATGCACCAGAACCCATGCCCCCTGGTTAACATGCTGCAATCCGGCCAGCACCGACTCGGCCCGGGTGGCACCACCGGTCACCCGTACAACGCGCGGATCCTGCGCCAGTGGTAGCGTGTCAAACCAGTCATCATCGGCGCTGACGGCAACAATGACCTGCCGTACAGCAGCGTTAGCCAGCAGGCGCGCAACGCTGTGTTCAAGCAGCGTCATAGCACCAATGGTAAGATACTGTTTGGGGAAAGCAGCCTGCATACGGCTACCGACACCGGCAGCCGGCACTACGGCAATAATATCCGCAGAGTGAGAGTGGTCAGTCATGTTGTTATCGTTGCTGATTTTGCGCAGATTGCTGCGCAGTACGTTTATTCTGGTCTGCCACCAGGCGATAGAAGGTCTCGCCGGGTTTAATCATTCCCAGCTCGCTGCGCGCGCGCTCTTCAATCGCTTCTGAACCGCCATTGAGATCGTCAATTTCGGCAAACAGCTGATCGTTTCGCGCTTTGAGTTTGGCGTTATTCGCCTGTTGTGACACCACGTCTTCACTGACGCGCGTGTAATCATGAATACCGTTCTTGCCCAGCCACAGAGAGTATTGCAACCATCCCAGTAACACGAGCAGCAGTAACGTCAGTTTTCCCATCCCCGCCCCCTGAAAAACGGCACAATCATCCCATAACTTCTGCCCGGACTCCACTGCGGTGATGAAAATGGCGCAAGAGCAGATTTATCCGGATAGTTTATAGCAGGCGGGCGCGCAAAACGGCAGGTAAAGTTTTGTAACCAGCAGATGCGTTTGCTTATCACCCGCGGCTTACCAGCCAGAGAGATAAGAGAACAGTAGCCAGAAAAGGCAGATAACCATTACAGCAGTAATAACCGCACACCAGAACAGATGACCGCGCATCACCAGGCTTAGTGCAATCCCTGTCACCACAGAGACGGGCAGCAGCGCAAGAAAAAATGGCCAGGTATAGAGAACGAAGAAGAGTGTGTTGGAGCCGTAGAGCAGAAACGGAATGGCCAGTGCACACCAGTAAGCGAGAAAACCAATGACACCGCCGGGTAACGACGAGCGCGGCTCCTCGGGTGGGCGGTCATCTTTGCGTGTGAGCATGGGCGTTACGTTCTGCATAAAGATCCTGTTGACGCTAAAATGCGGCAAACCCACAAGAGGGATTTGCCGCGTCGGTTCAGGATTTGATGATATCGCGGTGGCGCAGCAGATCTAATAATCTGGCTGTCAGTTTTGTAACCAATTGTTCGCCATCCAGTGCAATTTCAGCAGCTTCTGGCGCTTCATAAATGCTATCAATGCCGGTAAAGTTACGCAGTTCACCCGCGCGTGCTTTTTTATACAGCCCTTTGGGATCGCGTGCTTCGCACACCGCCAGCGGGGTATCGACAAACACCTCGATAAACTCGCCAGGCGCCAGCAGATCGCGCACCATTTGTCGTTCAGCACGATGTGGCGATATAAAGGCGGTCAGCACTATCAGACCGGCATCAGCCATCAGTCTGGCGACTTCGCCTGTGCGCCGGATATTCTCCCGCCGATCTGCATCACTGAAACCAAGATCGCGGCAGAGACCGTGGCGCACATTGTCACCATCCAGCAGATAGGTGCTTACACCCAGCTGATGCAGCGCCTGCTCCAGTGCACCTGCGACGGTAGATTTACCGGAGCCCGAGAGCCCGGTAAACCATAAAACCACGCCACGGTGACCATGCTGCTGCTCACGTGCCGCACGGGTAACCGGATGGTTATGCCACACTACATTCTCGTCGTGCTGCGCCATTACTTACCGCCCAGCAGATCGCGCGCATTCCAGTGTGGAAAGTGGCGACGCACCAGAGCGTTCAGCTCCAGCTCAAAGGCACTAAACTCACCAGCTGCTGCTGTAGCGCCTTGCTGCGGCTCTCTGATCATGCCAGCACCCACGGTGACATTACTCAGGCGATCAATGAAGATCATGCCGCCAGTTACCGGGTTTTGTTGATAAGGATCCAGCACCATCGGCTCATCAAACGTTATCTCAACCAGCCCGATTCCGTTCAGCGCCAGCGTATCAACCGCACGCGTCTCCAGCGTGTTGATCTCAACCTGATGCAGGATCTTCTCGATCCGGGCACGCGTCTTTTTACCGGCGATTTTAATCTCATAGCTCTGGCCAGGCTGCAGCGGCTGCTCCGCCATCCAGACCACATCAACGGTGGCTGATTGCACTGCCTGCAGTTCGGCATCGGCATCAACCAGCAGATCGCCACGGCTGATATCGATCTCATCGTTCAGTACCAGCGTAATCGCTTCGCCTGCTGCGGCTTCCGGCAAATCGCCATCAAACGTTACAATTCGCGCTACCGTAGATTCAACGCCAGAGGGCAGCACTTTTACCCGCTGCCCCGGGCGCAGGGTGCCGGAAGCCAGCGTGCCGGCATAGCCGCGAAAATCGAGATTCGGGCGATTAACGTACTGCACCGGGAAGCGCATCGGCTGATGGTCGACCACGCGTTTCAGCTCGACGGTTTCAAGTACATCCAGCAGCGTCGGGCCGCTGTACCACGGCATAGTGGTGCTCGCGGTAGCGACATTATCGCCCTCCAGCGCTGACATCGGTACAAAGCGAATATCGAGATCGGCAGGCAACTGAACGGCAAAATCGAGGTAATCCTGCCTGATCTGCTCAAAGGTCTCCTGGCTATAGTCCACCAGATCCATTTTATTAATCGCCACCACCAGATGCTTGATCCCCAGCAGCGTAGAGATAAAGCTGTGACGACGGGTTTGATCCAGCACCCCTTTGCGGGCATCAATCAGCAGGATCGCCAGATCGCAGGTGGAGGCGCCGGTTGCCATATTACGGGTATACTGCTCGTGTCCCGGCGTATCGGCGATGATAAATTTGCGCTTTTCGGTAGAGAAGTAACGATAAGCAACATCGATCGTGATGCCCTGCTCGCGCTCTGCCTGTAAACCATCCACCAGCAGTGCCAGATCGAGCTTTTCGCCCTGAGTGCCGTGACGTTTACTATCGTTGTGCAGTGAGGAGAGCTGATCTTCGTAAATCTGCCGGGTGTCGTGCAGCAGACGACCAATCAGCGTACTTTTGCCATCATCCACGCTGCCGCAGGTCAGAAAGCGCAGCAGGCTTTTATGTTGTTGTGCGGTAAGCCAGGCTTCTACGCCGCCCTGCTCGGCAATCTGTTGTGCAATAACAGTATTCATCTGCGGCTCCTTAGAAATAACCCTGACGTTTTTTCAGTTCCATCGATCCCGCCTGATCGCGGTCAATCACGCGGCCCTGCCGTTCGCTGGTTGTGGAGACCAGCATCTCTTCGATGATCTCCGGCAGCGTCTGCGCCTGGGATTCCACCGCACCGGTCAGCGGCCAGCAGCCAAGCGTACGGAAACGTACCATACGCTGAGTGATCTCCTCGCCTGGCTGCAGATCGATACGATCGTCATCAATCATCATCAGCATGCCATCGCGCTCCAGTACCGGACGCGGCGCAGCAAGATAGAGCGGAACAATTTCAATATTCTCGAGGAAGATATATTGCCAGATATCCAATTCAGTCCAGTTTGAGAGCGGAAACACGCGAATGCTTTCGCCTTTGTTGATCTGGCTGTTGTAGTTGTGCCACAGCTCAGGACGCTGGTTTTTTGGATCCCAGCGATGAAAGCGATCGCGGAACGAGTAGATACGCTCTTTGGCGCGTGATTTCTCTTCATCACGACGAGCACCACCAAACGCCGCATCAAACCCATACTTATTCAGCGCCTGCTTCAGCCCTTCGGTTTTCATGATATCGGTATGCTTCGCGCTGCCATGCACAAAGGGATTGATACCCATTGCGACCCCTTCCGGGTTGCGATGCACCAGCAGCTCGGCGCCCATATTTTTCACTGTGCGATCGCGAAACTCATACATTTCGCGGAATTTCCAGCCAGTATCAACATGCAGCAGAGGAAACGGCAGGGTTCCCGGATAGAAGGCTTTACGCGCCAGATGCAGCATCACCGAGGAGTCTTTACCGATGGAGTACATCATCACCGGATTGCTGAACTCAGCCGCCACTTCGCGGATGATATGAATACTCTCTGCCTCCAGCTGGCGCAGATGAGTAAGACGATTTTGATCCATAGTTTTTCCTCAAGCCAAATTGACAACGGCGGACTCGCGAGCCCCCTGCTGTGCAGAATGTTGGAACCAGGCTAATTGCCCGTGCAAATTCACGACTTCACCAATCACCAGCAGTGCGGGCGTTGGTGCGGCAGCTGCCAGCACCTCAAGCTGATCCAGAGTACCGGTCAGTACCTGCTGATCCTGACGTGTACCGCGTCCTATCACCGCTACCGGGGTCTTCGGATCTCGGCCATGTTCAGTCAGCCCGGCGGCAATCTCAGCCGCCTTTACTGTTCCCATATAGATAGCCAGCGTCTGACGGGCGCGCGCCAGTGAAGGCCAGTCGATACCATCACCATCAGCGCGGCAGTGGCCAGTGATAAACATCACGCTCTGAGCATGATCGCGATGGGTCAGCGGAATACCGGCATAAGCGGTTGCGCCAGCGGCAGCGGTGATACCCGGTACGACCTGGAAAGGAATACCGGCAGCTCTGGCAGCCTGCAGCTCTTCACCACCGCGCCCAAAGATAAAGGGGTCGCCGCCTTTCAGCCGCACCACACGTTTGCCCTGCAGCGCCAGCGAAACCAGCAGCTGATTGGTCTCTTCCTGCGGCACCGAATGCGCACCAGCGCGTTTACCGACACAGATGCGGTCAGCATCACGGCGTACCAGATCAAGCACCTCGTCGCTCACCAGGTGGTCATAAAGCACCACATCCGCCAGCTGCATCACCTGCAGACCGCGCAGCGTCAGCAGACCACTGTCGCCAGGTCCGGCTCCCACCAGCGCGATTTCGCCCTGGTTATCGCTGATATTTTCCAGTTCCAGATCGAGCGTATGACGTGCAGCGCTGACATTGCCTGCAGCCATCTGACTGGCAAACAGGCCATTAAACGCACGCTCCCAGAAACGCCTGCGGTCAGACATCTTGCGATAGCGCTGTTTTACTTTGTCACGCCACTCTCCGGCCAGCGCAGCCATCTGACCAAGATTAGCTGGCAGCAACGCCTCAATTTTTTCACGCAGCAGGCGTGCCAGTACGGGGGCTGTACCGCTGGAAGAGATCGCCACAACCAGTGGCGAACGATCAACAATTGAGGGAAAGATAAAGCTGCATTTGGGCTGATCGTCGACAACGTTTACCAGCTTGTGGCGCGCAGTGGCAGCATCAAATACCTGAGCATTAAGTTGGTTGTCATCGGTGGCAGCAATCACCAGAAATACATTATCCAGCTGAGCCGGATCGAAGTGCCGGGCAATCCACTCAACAGCCTGCTCCGCGTGCAGCGCCTGTAACTCCTGCCCCAGTTCACGGGCAGCAATCAAAATATGGGCTCCCGCCCGGCGCAGCAGTTCAATTTTACGGGCAGCGATTTCACCACCGCCGACCACCAGCACCGGACGCTGTCTGAGATCGGCAAAGAGGGGCAGATAATCCACGATAACCTTGCTAGTTTTACAATAAGTTATCGCGACTATACGTTGCGCTATTCCGCGAGATGAAATTACGATTTCGCATGAGTAGTTACCAAATGGAATATAGCCGTGGCAAAGCACCTGCATTTTTCTGCTTAAGGAATGATTTTATAACGTTTTTCTCTGGCAGCAGGAGGCTATGCCAGGCAGGGGGGTCGCAACTTTAGGAATTAACAGAGATCGCGGGTTTAGCGGCTGACAGACCAAAAACCGGATGAAAAAAGGGGCGAGAATTCGCCCCTGACAGAATTAGCCTTCGTGCAGTCCGCACTCGCGCTTCAAACCAAAGAAGCGCGTCTCCTCTTCTGCCATGCCGGGTTCCCATTTACGCGTGGTATGAGTATCACCGACCGACAGGTAGCCCTCATCCCGGAGCGGGTGGTAGTTAAGCCCGTGCTGTTTAAGGTAGTGATGCACCTGCCTGTTATCCCAGTCGATAATAGGCAGGATCTTAAAGATCCCGCGCTGCACCGCCAGCACCGGTAAACTGGCACGGCTGCCTGACTGATCGCGCCGCAGCCCGGCAAACCAGGTCTGAGCATTCAGCGTACGCAGCGCCCGATTCATCGGTTCCACTTTGTTAAGCTGATTGTACTGCTCAATCCCCTCTACGCCCTGCTCCCAGAGCTTGCCATAGCGCGCTTCCTGCCATGCTGGTGAACGCTCCGCCTGGAAAACCTGCAGATTGAGATTCAGCTTGTCGGTCAACTCATCAATAAAGCGGTAGGTCTCCGGAAAGAGATAACCGGTATCAGTGAGGATCACCGGTATATCAGGCCGCTGCTGCGTAACCATATGCAGCAGCACAGCAGCCTGAATACCAAAGCTGGATGAGAGAACAAATTCACCGGGCAGATGCTCCAGTGCCCAGCTGACACGCTCTTCCGCTGAGAGTTTCTCCAGCTGCACATTGCTTTCAGCCAGCGCCATAATGCGATCGACCTTGCTGCCGCTGTTCAGTACGGCGAGATCGGGTAGTGTCATACAGCCTCCGCGTCCCAGAAGTCACGCGCAGGATCGGTTACCGGCTTAACAATGCCAGCCCGGATAGTAAAGTCACCAAAGCCTTCTCCGGCCTGGCGCTCTGCTGCCCAGCGCGCTACCAGTTCATCAATTGTGGTAAGAATTTCACTCTCAGTGATATTTTCACGATACATACGTGGAATACGGGTACCGATGCGATTACCGCCAAGATGAAGGTTATAGCGACCCGGCGCTTTGCCCACCAGCCCCAGTTCTGCCAGCAGTGCACGACCGCAGCCGTTCGGGCAACCCGTTACGCGCAGAACGATATGCTCTTCACCCACGCCGTGGCGGTGCATGATCTCCTCAACCCGGGTGACAAACGCTGGCAGAAAACGCTCTGCTTCAGCCATCGCCAGCGGACAGGTAGGAAACGCCACGCAGGCCATTGAGTTTTCACGCTGTGGCGTAACAGCTTCCATCAGACCATGCTCACGGGCAATCGCTTCAATCTGATCTTTCTGTGCTTCCGGCACACCCGCTACAATCAGGTTCTGATTGGCGGTCAGACGGAAATCGCCCTGATGCACGCGAGCAATTTCCGCAATGCCGCTTTTCAGCGGGCGTCCGGGATAATCAAGCAGGCGACCATTCTCAATAAACAGCGTCAGGTGCCATTTTCTGTCGATACCTTTTACCCAGCCAATACGATCGCCACGCGTGGTGAATTCATAAGCACGGGTAGGTGCAAAAGTGAGTCCGGCACGCTTCTCCACCTCTGCCTTAAATGTTTCAACGCCAACCCGCTCAAGGGTATATTTGGTTTTGGCATTCTTACGGTCGGTGCGATTTCCCCAGTCGCGCTGCGTGGTTACCACTGCTGCTGCAACATCCAGAATTTTCTCCACCGGCAAAAAGCCGAACTCGCTGGCGGTGCGGGCATAGGTTGCTTTGTTGCCATGATCAATCGACAGGCCACCGCCGACCAGCAGGTTAAAACCCACCAGCTTGCCGTGCTCAGCAATCGCAATAAAGTTCAGATCGTTGGCATGCAGATCGACATCGTTATGTGGCGGCACCACCACGGTGGTTTTAAATTTACGTGGCAGATAGGTTTCGCCCAGGATCGGCTCCTGATCGGTGGTGGCAACTTTTTCCTGATCCCACCAGATTTCTGCATAGGCGCGGGTCTGTGGCAGCAGATGCTCAGAGAGCTTTTTCGCCCACTCGTAGGCTTCCTGATGCAACTCGGACTCTACCGGGTTTGAGGTGCAGAGCACGTTACGGTTAACATCATTGGCGGTCGCCAGCGCATCAAGCCCGACTTCATGCAGCATCTGGTGCGTTGGCTTCACATTTTTCTTTGGAATACCGTGAAACTGGAAAGTCTGGCGATTAGTCAGACGAATACTGCCATACAGCGTTTTGTCTGCGGCAAATTTATCAATTGCCAGCCACTGTGCTGGGGTGATGATGCCGCCCGGTAGCCGGCAACGCAGCATCATTGCATGCCGTGGCTCCAGTTTCTGCTCAGCACGTTCAGCACGGATATCACGATCGTCCTGCTGATACATGCCGTGAAAGCGGATCAACAGAAAGTTATCGCCGGTGAATCCACCGGTCAGGCCATCGTCGAGATCGTCCAGAATAGTGCCACGCAGATAGTTGCTCTCTTTTTTCAGACGCTCGGCGTCAGAAAGTTTGCCTTCAACCACCAGCGGTCCAGGATGTTTTTCGCTCATTAATATACGTCTCGCTGATAACGGCGCTCAATGCGCAGCTCACTTAAAAATTCGTCAGCCGTTTCACGATCCATACCGCCGTGTTCGACCACCACATCCAGTAATGCCTGTTCTACGTCTTTTGCCATGCGATTTGCATCACCACAGACGTAGAGGTGCGCACCCTCTTCAATCCAGCGCCACACCTCTGCACCTTTTGCCCGGATCCTGTCCTGCACATAGATTTTTTCAGCCTGATCGCGCGACCAGGCGAGATCGATATGCGTCAGCAGGCCCGCTTTCACATACTTCTGCCACTCCACCTGATAGAGAAAATCTTCGGTAAAGTGCGGATTACCAAAAAAGAGCCAGTTTTTGCCACTTGCGCCATCGTTGTCGCGCTGCTGCATAAAAGCACGGAACGGCGCAATACCGGTACCCGGGCCAATCATAATCACGGGTGTATCCGGATTGGCAGGCAGACGGAAATTGTCATTGTGCTCAATAAATACGCGAATAGCGCCTTCTTCTTCAACACGATCGGCCAGCCAGGTTGATGCGCCGCCACCACGCTGACGCCCCTCAATATCGTAGCGTACGGCTCCCACGGTGATATGCACTTCGTTCTCCGTTTCCGCCTGCGATGAGGCAATGGAGTAGAGGCGCGGTGTCAGCGGACGCAGCAGACCTGTCAGCTGCTCTGCATTCAGCTCAGCGGGTGCCTGACGCACCATATCCACAATCGGGAAACGCTGTGCAAAGCTCTGCAGTGCTGATTTATCCTCCGTCAGCGCCAGCAGCGACTCATTGCGTGACAGCGCCGCATAGCGCTCAACAATTTGCGGTGTATTCACCGTGAGTTCGAAATGTTTCTGCAGCGCTTCTGTCAGCGGCACGGTTTTGCCCTGCACATCGACCTGCTCATCTCCCTTCAGCCATACCAGCTGCAACAGCTCCTTTACCAGCTCTGCATCGTTCTCAAACCAGACGCCAAGCGCATCGCCCGGCTGATAGCGTAAGCCGGCATCGCCAAGATCAATTTCGATATGGCGTACATCTTTATCTGAAAGGCGTCCGGTAATTTTCTGATTCAGCGCCAGGCTGGCAGTGAGCGGCAGCTCTTTGGTATAGGGGCTGCTGTCTACCAGATTAAGCGCACCCGCGCTACTGGCGGCAATCTGCGATGCGGGTGCTGTGGGGACACGCGCTTTCAGGAGGTCGGTGAGTTGCAGACGCCAGGCGCTGGCCTGTTCGCTGTACTCCACGTCCGCATCAACGCGATCCAGCAGACGCTCAGCGCCCAGCTCTGCCAGACGAGCATCAAAATCTTTGCCTGCCTGACTGAAAAATTCATACGACGTATCGCCAAGACCAAACACCGCAAAGGCAGCGCCATCCAGCTTAGGTGCCTTCTTCGACAGCAGAAATTTATGAAGCGCGACAGCTTCTTCCGGTGGCTCACCCTCGCCCTGAGTTGAAGTAACAACAACCAGCAGCTTTTCCTGACCAATCTGCTTGAACTTATAGTCACCCGCATTGACCAGGTTTACGTTAAGTTTTGCTGCCAGCAGATCGTCACGCAGCTGCTCTGCCAGTCGTCGCGCATTGCCGGTCTGCGATGCCGATATCAACGTTACACCCGGTGCTTCAGCAGGTCCGGCTGCGGGCGCAGCGACTGCACCTGGCGTTTGATTAACCATGCCCCAGAAGTAGCCTGAAAGCCAGGCAAGCTGAGTCGTATTAAAATCCGTCGTCGCCGCCTGTAAGCGCGCAAGTTGCTCCGGAGAGAGTGGCAGCATGGAGCCTGAGGGTGCCTGAGTCGTCATCGCGTTAAAAATTCCAGTGTCAGAGGTCCGCACCAAGAAGCGGTGGAAAGAGAGGTAGGTTACCGAGCTGTATATTAACGATTAAATAAGGGTTAGACATATTAAATAACCAAAACGACTAAGCAGTTTTTTGGGTAGTTATGACCGGGAAAAGTGGTAAGTTATGCTGCTGTAATATATAGAATTTTTAACACTGTTCTCTCTGAGCGGGCACAAAATGCGCTTTTCTGCCACTACAGGTGCGAAAAATCTGCTTTTGCGGTAGACTCCAGCGGTTTTTTCGTTTGAGAGCCATTATGTCTACCACGCTGTTTAAAGAGTTCCAGTTTGAAGCGGCTCACCGCTTACCTCACGTGCCTGAAGGGCATAAATGCGGTCGCCTGCACGGTCACTCCTTTCTTGTACGCCTGGAAATTACCGGTGAAGTGGATGCGCATACCGGTTGGGTCATGGATTTTGCCGAGCTGAAAGCGATATTTAAGCCACTTTATGAGCGTCTTGATCATCACTATCTGAACGATATTCCCGGGCTGGAAAATCCCACCAGTGAAGTACTGGCTAAATGGATCTGGGATGAGTTGAAACCGCTGCTACCTATCCTGAGTGCAGTCATGATTAAAGAAACCTGCACCGCTGGCTGTGTATACCGCGGCTGATTGCCTTTTTACACAGCAGGTAACACGCCTGCTGTGTAAAAACTCTGACTTACCCATAATCTGACTAACTTTGTCGTGGCCTTGCGTTAATCCGGTCGCAATAACAGCGAAAAGCAGCATAACGCGCAGGCTCTTCTCCTCCCTGCCATTGTTATAGCGCGTACGCTGGTATCACTCCGGCAAAGCCGGAGATAAGCCCATTGTAAAGCCTGAAAACGAGACCAAAAAATCTGAGTAAATCAGCGCGATATTTAACGTCTGCACGTCGCAGGGACGTTTTCATCCTCTGTCTGTCTGTCTGTCTGTCTGTCTGTCTGTCTGTCTGTCTGTCTGTCTGTCTGGCAAAGTGATATCGCCCTGCCATCTTATGGATCTTTATCGGATGTTCAGGCGATATTCAGGTATTTATGTGTCTGCATTGAGAGCCGCCAGTTACGGGCAATGCAGGTTTCAATACAGAGCCGGGTTGCCGCATCACCACGGCTGATGGGCTGGAGCGCGATAATGCGTGGTTTAGTATCATGCAGCTCTGCCAGTAGTACATCCAGCGCTTCAACATCCCGTTCACGTGCAACCGGATGCTTGATCTCATCAGCACGTGTCAGCGCCTGCAGCAGCACATCATAGCCACCGCGCATATTAACCTTTGGCGATACCGTTACCCATGTCGCCGCAGAACAGTGCACTTCATGGGTGCCGCTGGTTTCAATCTGGCACCGGAAGCCCTGCGCTTCAAGTCCTTCAGTCAGCGGACGCAGATCAAAAATTGCCGGTTCACCGCCGGTTATCACCACATGACGGGCACTCCAGCCCTGCCGGGTGATGGTCTCTATCAGCGTGGCTGCATCTGCGCTGCCCCAGGCATCGCTTTCTGTGGTTTTTACCAGAATGTCACCCAGTGAGGTCTCCCGATCCGCGCGTGTTTCCCAGGTATGTTTAGTATCACACCAGCTGCATCCCACCGGGCATCCCTGTAAACGGATAAAGATGGCTGGCACGCCGGTATAAAAGCCTTCGCCCTGTAGCGTCTGGAACATTTCGTTAATCGGGTAGAACATTTTTTACTCACATTGATAATCCGGGGCGCAGATTATGGCAGATTTTTAGCCTGGCTTCACAGTCGCTTTGTGCCCTGAAAAACAAAAAGCCCCGCACACAGCGGGGCTTCCGGGTCAACGGCGCTGCCTGTGGCAGCACCCGCAGGCGATTACGCCTGGCCTTTAACTTCTTTCAGACCGTTGAACGGTGCTTTTTCACCCAGTGCTTCTTCAATACGAATCAGCTGGTTATATTTAGCCACACGGTCAGAACGGCTCATTGAACCGGTTTTGATCTGACCTGCTGCGGTACCCACTGCCAGATCAGCAATGGTGGCATCTTCAGTTTCACCTGAACGGTGTGAAATCACCGCGGTGTAACCCGCATCTTTAGCCATCTTAATCGCAGCCAGCGTCTCAGTCAGAGAACCAATCTGGTTGAATTTGATCAGGATAGAGTTAGCGATACCTTTCTCAATACCTTCCTTCAGGATTTTGGTATTGGTTACAAACAGGTCATCACCAACCAGCTGAATTTTGTCGCCCAGCACTTTGGTCTGGTAAGCAAAGCCGTTCCAGTCAGACTCATCCAGACCATCTTCGATAGAGACAATCGGATACTGTTTGGTCAGCTCTTCCAGGAAATGGGTAAACTCTTCAGAAGAGAAGGCTTTGTTGCCTTCACCCGCCAGGACATATTTGCCATCTTTGTAGAATTCAGACGCGGCACAGTCCATCGCCAGCGTAATATCTTTGCCCAGCTCATAGCCCGCTGCTTTTACCGCTTCAGCGATAACAGCCAGCGCTTCGGCGTTAGAGCCCAGGTTTGGTGCGTAGCCGCCTTCATCACCAACGGCAGTGTTCATGCCTTTGGCTTTCAGAACTTTCGCCAGATGATGGAAAACTTCAGAACCCATACGGATGGCTTCTTTTACCGTTTTCGCGCCGACTGGCTGAATCATAAACTCCTGGATATCAACGTTGTTATCCGCGTGCTCACCGCCGTTGATGATGTTCATCATTGGCAGTGGCATAGAGTATTTGCCCGGTGTACCGTTCAGTTCAGCGATGTGTGCGTAAAGTGGCAGGCCTTTAGAGGCTGCAGCCGCTTTAGCCGCTGCCAGAGAGACAGCCAGGATAGCATTTGCACCGAAGTTGGATTTGTTATCAGTACCGTCCAGCTCGATCATGATCTTATCGATGTTCGCCTGGTCTTTAGCATCTTTGCCTTTTACCGCGTCAGCAATCGGACCATTAACCGCAGCAACGGCTTTAGTCACGCCTTTGCCCAGGAAGCGAGACTTGTCACCGTCACGCAGCTCCAGTGCTTCGCGTGAACCGGTAGATGCGCCTGATGGAGCAGCTGCCAGACCAACGAAACCGCCTTCCAGATGCACTTCTGCTTCTACAGTCGGGTTGCCACGGGAGTCGATAATTTCGCGACCAATGACTTTAACGATTTTGGACATTCGATTTTCCTCAGTACAAGTTAGTCAATCCTAAGACAAACAACGCGCGAAAAGTTCGCGCGTTGTTCGTAAACTCTTACTTCGCTAAGCTTTTCTGGTGCTCCTGCGCGGCCTTAACAAAGCCCGCAAACAGCGGATGGCCATCACGTGGGGTCGATGTGAATTCCGGATGGAACTGACAGGCGACAAACCATGGATGATCCGGGATTTCAATAATCTCAACCAGCTGGTCATCACCGGAGCGACCTGCGATATGCAGACCCGCTGCTTCAATTGGCTTCAGCAGCAGATTGTTTACTTCATAACGATGGCGGTGACGTTCCGTGATAACGTCGGAACCATAGAGCTGACGCACTTTGCTTTGCGGTGTAAGCTGGCACTGCTGGCTACCCAGACGCATGGTGCCGCCCAGATCGCTCTGTTCGGTACGCTGTTCAACATTGCCATGCTCATCGCGCCATTCGGTGATAAGTGCAACCACCGGATATTTACAGTCTGGCACAAATTCAGTGGAGTTGGCGTCTTCCATTCCGGCAACGTTACGCGCGAATTCCATCAGTGCAATTTGCATCCCCAGGCAGATACCAAGATAAGGAATCTTGTTTTCACGCGCATAGCGGGCTGTCAGCAGCTTGCCCTCAACACCGCGATAGCCAAAGCCACCCGGGATCAGAATCGCATCAAGATCTTTGAGAATTTCAACGCCACGCGTCTCCACATCCTGCGAATCGATCAGTTTAATATTCACTGTGACGCGGTTTTTCAGGCCACCATGCTTCAGCGCTTCAATAACTGATTTATACGCATCTGGCAGCTCAACATATTTGCCTACCATACCGATGGTGACTTCACCACCCGGATTCGCTTCCTGATAGATAACCTGCTCCCACTCGGCGAGGTTAGCTTCCGGTGCGTTCAGATGGAAACGCTTGCAGATATAGTCATCCAGACCCTGTGACTTCAGCATGCCAGGAATCTTATAGATAGAATCAACATCTTTTAGCGAAATCACCGCTTTTTCCGGTACGTTACAGAACAGCGCAATTTTAGCGCGTTCATTCGCCGGTACGGCACGATCAGAACGGCAGATTAAGACATCAGGCTGGATACCGATCGACAGCAGTTCTTTTACTGAGTGCTGCGTAGGTTTGGTCTTCACCTCACCCGCTGCCGCCATATAAGGCACCAGCGTCAGGTGCATATACATGGTGTGCTCGCGGCCAACATCAACCGCCATCTGACGGATCGCTTCAAGGAACGGCAGCGATTCGATATCACCGACAGTACCACCAATCTCCACCAGCACGACGTCATGACCTTCGCCACCTTCGATAATGCGCTCTTTGATGGCGTTGGTGATATGTGGGATAACCTGAATCGTTGCACCCAGGTAGTCGCCACGGCGCTCTTTGCGCAGCACTTCTGAGTAGATACGACCGGTCGTAAAGTTGTTACGGCGCGACATTTTGGTACGGATGAAGCGCTCATAGTGACCTAAGTCCAGATCGGTTTCGGCCCCGTCATCGGTAACAAATACTTCACCGTGCTGCGTAGGGCTCATGGTACCCGGATCGACGTTAATATACGGATCGAGTTTCATGATGGTCACGTTCAGACCACGTGCTTCGAGGATAGCTGCGAGGGAGGCTGCGGCAATGCCTTTGCCCAGAGAGGAAACGACCCCGCCGGTCACAAAAATATAATTCGTTGTCATGCTGAACCTGAGAGTTTAGGTTTAAAGACGATGGAATAACCAGGACGGGAAAGCAGTATACCCGAAGTCGTCCCC
>CAJYKU010000007.1 GCA_913775175.1 uncultured Pantoea sp. | reverse complement strand
CCCCATGCGAGAGTAGGGAACTGCCAGGCATCCAACAAGTAGAGAAACCCTGAACCCGCGTTCAGGGTTTTTTTACGTCTGCAGAAAAGTCAGATTTCCGCGGCGGCGCGGCGAAAAGCGCTCCGCTGCGCCCGCCGGTCGGGTAAACTGTGGTCAGGTTACTCAGCAAAGGCCCTGAAATGTCCAGCTCCACTACTTCATTAAAAGCGTATAATACTCTCGGTCTGGCGATCGAAGCTAAATCAGTTGTTATTGCGGATACCGTTGAGGCTATCACCACAGCCTGGCACTTAAGCCAGCGGCACAGCCAGCCTTTTATGATCTTAGGCGAAGGGAGCAATGTTCTGTTCCTTGAGGATTTCAATGGCACCGTGGTTATCAATGCCATAAAGGGCATCCAGCTGGAAGAACATGATGAAGCCTGGCATCTGCATGCAGGTGCCGGAGAGAACTGGCATCAACTGGTGGAATTTACTCTGAAAAAAGGCGTTGCCGGACTGGAAAATCTGGCGCTGATTCCCGGTACGTCAGGCTCAGCGCCCATCCAGAATATCGGCGCGTATGGTGTTGAGTTTAAAGATGTCTGCCATTACGTGGATATCCTGCATCTGCCCACCTCTGACATCCGGCGTCTTTATCGTGATGAGTGCGATTTTGGCTACCGCGACAGTATCTTCAAGCATGAATTAAAAGATGATCATGTTATCGTCGCAACGGGTCTGCGACTGACCAAAGCGTGGCAGCCGGTGCTGAGTTACGGTGAACTGACGAAGCTGAATCTGGCAACAACCAGTGCCTGGGATGTATTTCACGCTGTCTGCCACACGCGTCAGAGTAAACTACCCGATCCGCGCGTTAATGGGAATGTCGGCAGCTTCTTTAAAAATCCGCTGATCTCCGGTGATCAGCTCACAGATCTGCTGGCGCAGTGGCCAGCGATGCCCCACTATCCGCAGGCTAATGGCGATGTAAAACTCGCGGCTGGCTGGTTAATCGACCAGTGTAATCTCAAAGGATTCAGCATAGGTGGCGCGGCAGTACATCGTCAGCAGGCTCTGGTTCTGATCAATCAGGATCACGCCACGCCAGAGCAGGTTGTGGCACTGGCGCATACAGTGCGGCAGCAGGTTGGTAAAAAGTTTAATGTCTGGCTTGAACCAGAAGTGCGCTTTATTGGTGCCGATGGCGAACGTAACGCTGTTGAGGTGATTGCATGAAAGACTATAGTGTACCGTTAAAACTTGCCGGATTGCTGGCTGATGGCGAATTTCACTCTGGTGAGCAGCTGGGTGAAGCGCTTGGCATGAGTCGTGCCGCAATTAATAAACATATCCAGACACTGAAGGGCTGGGGTCTTGATGTCTATACCGTTACCGGCAAGGGATATAGTCTGGCTGCTCCGCTGCAACTGCTTGACGATACGCAGATTCGCAGTCACTTACAGGCTGCTGATATTGACGTTATCCCGGTAACGGACTCGACCAACCAATATCTGCTGGATCGAATGCATGAACTGCCCTCTGGCTTTGCCTGTGTGGCTGAATATCAGCAGGCGGGACGTGGACGTCGCGGACGAAGCTGGTTCTCGCCTTTTGGCGCCAACCTCTATCTCTCAATGTACTGGCGGCTGGAACAAGGTCCCGCGGCGGCAATGGGCCTGAGCCTGGTTGTGGGTATTGTGATGGCCGAAGTTATTCGCTCACTGGGTGCCTCAGATGTGCGGGTAAAATGGCCGAACGATCTCTATCTGAACGATCGCAAACTGGCAGGGATATTAGTAGAATTAACCGGCAAAACCGGCGATGCTGCACACATTGTGATGGGGGCAGGAATCAATCTCGGTATGCGTACCGAGGGTACAGCCGGCATCAATCAGGGCTGGATCAACCTGCAGGAAGCTGGCATAAAAATTGACCGCAATCAGCTCGCCGCGAAAATTATTAATAGTCTGCGAGAGGCGCTGCCGCTATTCGAGCGTGACGGACTGGCACCCTTTATCAGCCGCTGGGAGCGGCTGGATAACTTTATTAACCGACCGGTAAAGTTACTGATCGGCGACCGGGAAGTGCATGGTATTGCGCGCGGTATTGATAAACAGGGTGGATTACTGCTGGAGCAGGATAATGAGATTAAAGCCTGGGTGGGCGGTGAGATCTCACTACGCCCGGGTAATTAACAGCAACGCCTGGCTGGAATAAGCCCTGTCAGCAGGGCTTATACACTATTTACGCAGACGAACACTCTGCACGGCGTGATCCGCCTCTTTTGTCATAATCAGACTAGCTCGTTCGCGAGTCGGTAAAATATTCTCTCTTAAGTTCAATCCATTAATCTCTTTCCATAATCCCCGGGCAATCTCAACTGCCTGCTCCTCAGAGAGCTGCGAGTAGTGATGGAAATAGGAGTCTGGATCGCTGAAAGCGCCTTCACGGAATTTAAGAAAACGATTGATGTACCAGCGCTCCAGTAGCGTTTCAGACGCATCGACATAGATAGAGAAGTCAACAAAGTCGGAAACAAACACATGGTGCGGATCGTGCGGATAATCCATACCGCTCTGTAATACATTCAGCCCTTCCAGAATCAGAATATCTGGCTGTTCAACAACCTTATCGCCGTTTGGGATCACGTCATAAATCAGATGTGAATAGACTGGCGCGGTAACCATATTGGCACCTGACTTAATGTCAGAGACAAATTTCACCAGCCGATGCATATCATATGATTGCGGAAAGCCTTTCTTCTTCATCAGTCCGCGCTCTTTCAGCACCGAGTTAGGATGCAGAAAGCCATCAGTAGTGATCAATTCTACTTTGCGATGTTCCGGCCAGCGACTCAGCAGCGCCTGTAAGACACGAGCTGTCGTGCTTTTACCCACAGCCACGCTACCAGCGATACTAATGATATAGGGGATTTTCTGTCCGTCAGTGCCGAGAAACTGTTCCAGCACCGCCTGACGACGCAGATTGGAGCTGATATAGAAGTTCAGCAAACGTGAGAGCGGCAGATAAATCTCTGCAACCTCATCCAGCGAAAGGTCTTCATTAATGCCGCGCAGGCGTTCGACTTCGCTCTCAGCGAGCGTCATGGGTACAGAATCACGTAAGGCAGCCCACTGCTGCCGATCAAACTGTAGATAGGGGGTGGTCAGTGGCGTTGTTTTTCTACTCATAAGCATCTTTCTGACCGCGTAATCTGGTTCATCCATGCCTCACAGCGAAACGTACTGAACGCAATTGCGCGTCATAACATAATTTAACGGAAACATTGGGCAGGAGGTTAACACCAGTGTCACTTTAAACAGAAGTAAAATGATGTTCCTGCGAACGCTTTCGCAAGAGACGCCGCATTTTTTCATCTGATAAAAGAAAAAAGAGGCTTTTTTCTGTGATACCAGAAAAAAGGCAGTGAGCAGACCCGAAAAGGCGCTCCGACGCGTCAGAGCGATGATCATGATTGTGGCTCAGGGTGGTGAGTAAATGTACCATAATTGCGCGCATTTCCAGCAGGTGATCCCGTTAATATGCGTTTTTGCACAAATAGTAAGCAAAAGAACAAAAATGATGATTTTCTTGTTGCATCTCGGAGCCGGTCTTCCTAGAATGCGCGTCACTTGATGCCGGCTTAGCTCAGTTGGTAGAGCAACTGACTTGTAATCAGTAGGTCACCAGTTCGATTCCGGTAGCCGGCACCATCAAGTAGGTGGGATTCCCGAGCGGC
>CAJYKU010000006.1 GCA_913775175.1 uncultured Pantoea sp. | reverse complement strand
CGATATCACGCCATGGGTAGCCAAAGCCACAGAAGAGTATCGCGCCGGGATCGGCACTGTGATGCTCGTACCTGCTGACACATCAGTTGGCTGGTTCAGTTCTGCCAGGCAGACGTGCACAGAGGTGAGATTCATAACTGGTGGCAGGCTTTCATTTATCCGTGCTGACACTGGCAGGCCGGTTAACGGAAACAATAAGGGATCGATGCTGCTGATCTGGAATCCATTCACATCAGATTTCGGGCTGACGGGCTATGTGCAGCGCGACACGCTGATGGCTATCGGGCGCAGGTTGCTAAACCTCTCGTTAAAAGAAAGCGCCGCATGACAACCACCACCGACGACACAGACACAGGCTGGATTCTCACGAATCTGGCCTTTTTAATATTGCTGATTATTACGTGGCTGATGCCGCCAAAGGAGTAGATATGACAGAGACTAAACTGATTAAAGAAAAAGAGGTGATGGAGAAGCTGGCGATCACCTCACGTACAACAATCTGGAAGTACTGTGAGCGGCACAACTTCCCTAAGCCAGTTCGCACTCACCCCAAAGCATACCTGCTGAGTGCGGTTGAAGACTGGATCATCAGGGGTGGTGTCAACCAGACTTCTTCCTGATGTGCCAGAACAGCTTATCGGCGTGCAGTTCGTATGCTTTTCTCTGCTCATCAATCCAGTCATGCTTGTTGTACACAGCCATTACCCCACCCAGCTCGTGCCCCAGCATCCTTTCAGTAACATGGGGCGCGACTCCCTCCTCTGACAATCTTGTGACCAGTGTTCGCCGGAAATCATGAGCACGCCAGTAGCCTATGTCCAGACCCTCACGAATTCTGAGTACATAACGGTTTGCGGCTGCAATAGTAATGGGCTCCAGCACGTTTGCGCCCGGGAACAGAATCTGGTCATAGGTTTCCATTGCCTTTTCCAGCAGCGGCTTTATCTGGTCGAAGATCGGACGCCTGATGATGTTCTTCATTTTGCTGTGCTCTTTAGGCACCGTCCAGACTCCCTCTTCAAGATTGAACTCGCTCCGTTCCGAAAGCCTCAGCTCAGAAACCCGGGCACCCCACAGTATCAGCATCTGGTGAAGCAGCTTATTAGAGGTTGCCGCACGGCTTCTTTCTATAGCCAGCCAAATTTGCGCCAGTTCACCATAGGTAAGGACACGGGTACCGGTTTCAGATCTGGCGCCCACATCCCTTGGAGAGATGCGCATAATTGATGCGCTATCGATAATCTGACGCCGTATGCACCAGCCTATTGCCGATCTCGCCTGAGTGAGAAGCTGCCTGGCACGCCGGGGATTCTCTTTTTCCTCTTTTGCGAAAAAATCTATCCACTGCTTAACGGATATATCGCCTATCGCTCTGCCGGGGAAAGTGCCACTCAGATGCTTTATCACAGTGGACTTATATAAAGCCTGTGTCTTTGGTCGCAGGTTGATGTCAACATAATGCTCCTGCCAGTAATCAAGGCAGTCGCCAACGGTCATCTGGCTTTCGCCGGTAGCTTTGTCAAAATAGGAGCGCGGATCTTTGCCTGCGTCATAGAGAAGACGAAGCTCACCAACAAGTGTCCTGGCATCCTTCAGGGGCATGGCGGGATACCTGCCAAGGCTAAGTCGTTGTGGTTTACCAGACCATCTGTACCGGAACTGGAACAGGATCACACCTTTTGGGGAGATGCGCACGCTTAAGCCGTCTGCGTCTGAAACTTCTGACACACCCGAATATGGTTTACCATGTATAGACCGCAGTTTAGTGTCACTCAGAGCCATAATAATATTTGGTACGCAGCAGAAAGTGGATTTGGTACAAACATGGTACGCAATATTACATGGACAATCGTGAACATCAATGGACAACTGTGGACACATACAGTAGTTTTAGAGTGAGGGAGTGGAGTTTAATTCTTCTTTTTCATGGGGTTAATGAACAATAATGAACGGAAATAAACTTTGAAAAACGATCACGGACAAACTACCTTCCTCTTTCACGATTATGAAACGTTTGGCAAGAGTCCTGCCCTGGATCGCCCCGCTCAGTTTGCGGGTCTGCGCACCGATGCCGACTTTAACGCAATAGGTGAACCCGAGGTGTTCTACTGCCAGCCAGCAGATGATTATCTGCCGCAGCCCGAAGCCGTGATGATCACCGGTATCACGCCGCAGATTGCGCGTGCACGCGGCGTGACCGAGGCGGAGTTTGCTCAGCGTATCCATACCCTGTTCAGCGCTGCCAGTACCTGTATCGTCGGCTATAACAACGTGCGCTTTGATGATGAAGTGACGCGTAATATCTTTTATCGCAACTTTTATGATCCCTATGGCTGGAGCTGGCAGAATGGTAATTCACGCTGGGATTTACTGGATGTGATGCGTGCCTGTTACGCCCTGCGCCCGGAGGGAATTATCTGGCCGGAAAATGCAGAGGGATTTCCCAGCTTTAAGCTGGAACATCTGACCCAAGCGAATGGGGTGGCGCATGAGCAGGCACATGATGCGATGTCGGATGTCCGGGCGACGCTGGCAATGGCGAAGCTGGTCAAAGAAAAACAACCCAAACTCTATGACTTTCTGTTTGCTCATCGTAACAAACAGAAGCTGATGACGCTGATTGATATTCCGCAAATGAAGCCACTGGTGCATGTCTCCGGCATGTTTGGTGCCGCGCGTGGCAATACCAGCTGGATTGTGCCGCTGGCATGGCATCCCGATAATAAAAATGCGCTGATTGTCGCCGATCTGGCAGGGGATATCTCTCCGCTGCTGACACTGACACCGGATGAACTGCGTGAACGTCTCTATACCCGTCAGAGCGAGCTGAACGGTGCTGCTCCGGTTCCGATCAAGCTGGTGCATATCAATAAGTGTCCGGTACTGGCACCAGCCAGCACGCTACGCCCGGAAGATGCAGCGCGACTCGGTATTGATCGCCAGCACTGTCTGGATAATCTTGCCCTGCTGCGTCAGCACGCGACCGTGCGTGAAAAGGTTGTGACCTTGTTTGCAGAGGCGCCGCCGTTTACTCCAGCAGACGATGTTGATGCGCAGCTCTATGATGGCTTTTTCAGCGATGCCGATCGTGCCGGTATGAATATTATTCGTCAGACACCGCCACAGAATCTGCCGGCGCTGGATCTCAGCTTTAACGATCGGCGAGTGAACCAGTTGCTGTTCCGCTATCGCGCCCGTAATTTTCCCGGCACGCTGGACGATCGCGAGCAGCAGCGCTGGCTGCAGCATCGTCGTGAAGTGTTAAATGCAGAACGGGTGCAGGCGTTTTTGCTGGAGCTGGAGTCACTGGCGGGTTTACACGAAGAGGATGCAGAGAAGATAGCGCAGCTGAAGTCGCTCTATCACTATGCTCAGGCGCTGGTGTCTTAGCATCAGTGACACGCTGTGAATCAGGCGTGCTGTCGCGCGCGGACAACTGCCCGCGCGCGTCATATTGACTGATTACACAACTCCCCAGATAATCCAGGTTAACAAAAATCCGGCCAGGCCCATCGCTGTGGTCAGCACTGTCCAGGTTTTTAATCCATCCGCCACCGACAGACCAAGATAGCGCGTTACAACCCAGAAGCCGGAGTCGTTGACATGTGACAGCCCCAGTGCGCCAAAGCAGGCTGAGAGAGCCACCAGCACCAGTTGCATCTCGCCAAGCCCGGTCACTGCCGTGGTAAGCAGGCCGCAGGTTGTGACAATCGCCACCGTGGCGGAGCCCTGAGAAGCGCGCAGCGCCAGTGAGAGGATCCAGGCTGCCGGAATAAGTGGCAGATGAATAGTGGTCAGCGACTCTGCCAGCGCTTTGCCGACACCCGACTCGACCAGAACCTTGCCAAATGCACCGCCCGCCCCCGATACCAGAATGACGCCTGCCGCATTAGCAATAGCACTGTCAGAAAGCGTTTCCAGCTTCTCTTTATTCCAGCCGCGACGGATGCCCAGCAGCCAGCATGCCAGTGCCAGGGTAATCAGCAGTGCCATGGCTGGTGTACCCATCAGCGTCAGCACGCCCTGTGCAGTGCTGCCCGGTGTAAGGTGTTGCGGCAGCAGCGTGCCCAGCATAATAAGCAGGATCGGCAGCACGATCAGGCCAGCGATGACGCCAGCAGAAGGCGGGTTAGTAACAGTTTGCGACTGCGGCTGCTGTCGCGTCAGCTGTACCTGCTCCAGCACGCTGACTGATAACTGATAATTTTTACGGTTAAGCCACTTCGCAACCAGATAGCCCAGCAGACCAACCGGCACAGAGATGCCAATGCCCAGCATCATCAGCCAGCCAATATCCGCATTAAGCAATCCCGCGGCAGCGGCCGGGCCGGGATGCGTCGGCACCGCCACATGTACCATCAGCATCATACCCGCCATAGAGAGACCAAACTTCAGTGGCGACAGGCGCAGTACCTTGGCAAAACCGTAAATCAGCGGCACAACAATAATAAAGCCGACATCAAAAAATACCGGCAGCCCCAGCACAAACGCCACAATGGTCAGCGCCGCTACCATGCGCTGAGGTCCCAGCAGGGCGGTAAAGCGTCTGGCCAGCACGTCCGCCCCGCCAGAGGCTTCTATCACTGCCCCCAGGATCGCCCCCAGTACAATAATGACGGCGATATTGCCGAGCAGGCTGCCCATTCCGCTCAGGATCACTTTCATGATGTTTTCAGCCGGAATGCCGGTGGTGATCGCCACAAACAGGCTGGCAACAATTAATGCAATAAATGGATGCACTTTCGCTTTGATTACCAGCAGCAGCAGCAGTACAACGCTGATGGCGGCAATCAGGAGTAACAGAGGGGTCGTCATATTTACCTCAGAGAGTAATTATAATTTTCAGACAACATCTATTCTGGTGTCGGCGATCGGTCAGCGCCTGAGCCAGGGCTTAAGCCAGCCCAGGCCCTCTTCTGTGCGGCCGCGTGGAAAATATTCGCAGCCAACCCAGCCGTCGTAGCCCACGTCATCCAGCAGATTAAACAGCCATGGATAGTTGATTTCGCCGCTGTCAGGCTCATGACGATCGGGTACAGACGCGATCTGTACATGACGATAGCGTCCGGCAAAGGTACGGATCAGATGGCTGAGGTTGCCATCTACCCGCTGGGCGTGAAACAGATCGAGCTGCGTGAAGACATTTGGCCGGTCGATACGCGCCATCATATCCAGAGTCTGATACTGGCTGGCATAGAGATAACCCGGTTTGGTTTCCGGATTAAGCGCTTCCAGCAGCAGCCGGATGCCGTGCGGAGCGAAACGCGTAGCCGCGTAGTGCATGTTGCGGATAAAGGTCTCTTCCCAGGCGGTACGATCAGCGCCCTGCGGCAGCGTAGCCGCCATCACATGAACCTGCGGACAGTTAAGCGCCAGCGCATACTCCAGCGCACGATCAATATCGGCGTGCGCCTCCGTTTCGCGTCCGGGGATCGCAGAGACGCCCCACTCCCCCGCCTGAGTATTACCTGCGGCGGTGTTGAACAGCACCAGCTCCAGCTGATGCCGCTCCAGCTCCGCCCTGATTACCTCAGCCGGATAGTCATAGGGGAACAGAAACTCTACGCCGCGAAATCCCGCCTGAGCGGCGGCGGCGAAACGTTCCAGAAACGGGTACTCATTAAATTGAGTCGATAAGTTAGCTGCAAATTTTGGCATCAGATGTTCCTTAACTCGGCAACTTCATCGGCTGTGAGATAGCGAATAGCGCGATCGCCCAGCGTGAACATCAGGCGTGCCGTTTCCTCCAGCTCTTCAGTGTTATTGGCTGCTTCACGCAGCGATTTACCCACCACAACCGGGCCATGGTTGGCCAGCAGAAATGCCCGGTAGTGCGGTGCCAGCTGCGCCAGATCGTCAGCCAGGCGCTGGTCGCCAGGCTTGTAGTAAGGCACCACCGGTACATCCCCCACCCGCATCACGACATAGGGTGTGAAAGGACGAATGCAGTTTTGCCGATCGAGATCGTTCAGACAGGAGAGCGCCGTCAGATAGTGACTGTGCAGATGCACTACCGCTTTGCACGCCGGATTATTGAGATAGAGTGCGCGATGAAAAGCGACCTCTTTAGAGGGTTTATCGCCGGAGATCCACTCACCCTGGAGCGTGACTTTCGATAATCTCTCCGCCTGGAGTTCACCGAGGCAGGAGCCGGTCGGTGTCGCCAGCAGATGACCATCCGCCAGCAGCAACGAGAGATTGCCCGCCGAGCCGGTAGCATAACCACGCTGAAAGAAAGAGGCGCCCAGCTGTACCATCTCTTCACGAGCCTGTTGTTCAGTCATGATGAAAACTCCGTTTGTGCACGCGCAAAGAACTGCTCGTCGCCAAAGTTGCCCGATTTCAGTGCCAGCGACAGCGGCTGCTCAATATCGCGTACCCAGGGCACGCCAGGGGAAATCGCCGGGCCAATATGAAAGGCGGTCACACCCAGACTCTGAGCAACAACGCCAGAGGTTTCACCTCCCGCTACGATAAAACGCTGCCAGCCACGCGCTTTGAGTTCCCGCACCACTGCAGCAAACAGCTGCTCAACCGCCTCGCTGCTGCGGGCGGCGCCATACTGCTGCTGAATACTGTGTAGCTGCTGCGTGTCAGCAGTGGCGTACAGCATAGGCGCCAGCGACTGTTCGCTATGCGCTGCGATCCAGTCACAGAGCTCATGAGCGTAAGCGGTGCTCTCAGCAAGTGCACGCGCCACGCTGACCTCCATCGCCGGTGCGCACTGACGGTAAGCGGCAACCTGACGGTTGGTCATTTGCGAACAGGAACCGGCAATCACCACTGCGCGTCCACCCTGCGGGCGTCCCGCCTGCTCAGCACGCTGCTGCGATGCGCCGGCAGCCCAGGTACGGGCGATACCAATCGCCAGCCCCGATCCGCCAGTGACCAGCGGCAGATCGCTGACCGCGCTGCCCTGGGTCAGCAAGTGCTGCTCACAGGTGGCATCCAGCACAACATAGTTCACACCCTGTTGCTGTAATGCTGCCAGTTCTGCCCGTACCGCTGCGGCTCCGCGCTCTATACAGGCAGCCGAAATCAATCCTGCCTGCCCTTTCGCCTGACGGCTTATCAGGCGCAGCAGGTTGCTGTCATCCATAGGCGTAACCGGATGGTGACGCATACCTGACTCACTCAGCAGCTGATCACCAACAAACAGATAGCCCTGATAAACCGTACGTCCGTTTACCGGCAGCGCGGGCGAGATCACCGTTTGGCTTTCACCCAATGCTGCCAGCAGCGCGTCAGTCACCGGACCAATATTGCCCTGTGCCGTGCTGTCAAAGGTGGAGCAATATTTGAAATAGAAGCGATTACACCCCTGCTGCTGTAGCCAGGCGAGCGCCGCCAGAGACTGCTCTACCGCCTGGGCAGCCGGGCAGGAACGCGACTTCAGGCTGATAACCAGCGCCTGCGCTGCGCTGTCACTGTTCTGTTGCGGTACGCCGTTATACTGGATCACCGGCAGCCCGTTCTGTGCCAGAAAGCTGGCAATATCAGTGGCACCGGTAAAATCATCTGCTATTACGCCCAGACGCATACTTACTTCTCCTTTGAGCCGGGCAGCGTGATCCCGCTGAAAATTTTGATTACCGCACTGTCATCTTCGCGTCCGTAACCCGCATTGCTGGCTTCGGTAAACATATTGAGTGCGGTTGAGGCGAGCGGCAGTGGAAAGTGCAGCGATTTAGCTGTGTCTGCAACCAGGTTAAGATCTTTAACGAAAATATCCACTGCTGAGGCAGGTGAATAGTCCCCTTCCACCACATGGCGCATACGGTTTTCAAACATCCATGAGTTACCCGCCGCATTGGTCACGACTTCATACATGGTTTCCAGCGGGATGCCGGCGCGGGCAGCCAGCGCCATCGCTTCTGCGCCCACCGCAATATGCACGCCAGCCAGCAGCTGATGGATAATTTTTACCGTTGAGCCCAGACCAATTTCGCTGCCAATCCGGTAGACCTTTGCGGCCACGGCATTCAGCACCGGCTGCAGACGCGCAAACGCCTCTTCACTGCCTGAGGCCATCACCGTCATCTCGCCAGCCGCCGCTTTTACTGCACCACCCGAAACCGGTGCATCCAGCATCAGTAACTGATGCTGCGCCAGCTGACGTTCAATAGTCTGAGCATCCTGGGCAGAGATCGTAGAGGAGACCATTACCACCGTACCGGGTTTTAGCTGGCGAGCCAGCCCCGCCTCACCAAACAGAATAGCGTTGACCTGCGCGGCATTAACCACCAGCAGCAGTACGGCATCCAGCTGGTCAGCAAATCCGGCTGCGCTCTGTTGTGCGTCACGCGCTCCCGCCTGACGCAGCTTCTCCAGCGCCTGCGGATTGAGATCCACGCCCCAGGTATTAAGGCCGGCACGAATACAGGATTGCGCTGCACCCATCCCCATCGATCCCAGCCCGATTACCCCGATATTCATGGTTGCAGTCACAGCGCACCTCTCTTGTTAATTTAAGTGATATTTTGTTCTATGCTGTTAATAGTGCCGCAGTCAGAGCAGATAAAAAGTGCCCCTCCTCACAAAAATTAACTTATAACCACTACAGATAACATCTTTTAACATTGAAGAGACCCCGCCATTACACAAACCCCGCGTAATTTCTGCTGCGAATCAGTTCGCGATACTCTACAATGTGAAAAAATGGTAATTCAGGGAGTGTGACGTGATACCTGTCGAACGTCATCAACAGATTCTGGCACTGGTGGCTGAGCGCGGTGTGATGAGCATCGCCGAGCTGACAGAGCGTCTGGCCGTATCACACATGACCATCCGGCGCGACGTGCAGAAACTGGAGGAACAGGGAGCGGTGATTTCCGTTTCAGGCGGGGTACGCACAGCTGAGCGTCTGGCGAGCGAGCCGTCGCATCTGGCGAAAACCACTATGTTCAGCAGCGAAAAGATGGCAATTGGTCAATGCGCGGCGCGGCATATTCCACGCGGCAGCTGTATCTACCTGGATGCCGGCACAACCACGCTGGCACTGGCACGCGAGCTGCTTAAGCGTGACGACTTGCTTATCGTTACCAACGATTTTGTGATAGCCCGTCTGCTTATGGAAGGAAGTGACTGCCAGCTGATTCATATTGGCGGCAGTGTCTGTCGGGAAAACCGCTCCAGCGTCGGCGAAGCGGCTGCCCGTATGCTGCGGACCCTGGCGATTGATATCGCGTTTATCTCCGCCTCATGCTGGGGACCACGCGGGCTCTATACCCCCGATGAGCATAAAGTACCGGTTAAGCAGGCCGCCTGCGATGTCAGTAATAAACGCATTCTGCTGAGCGACAGCTCAAAATATAACAAAATTGCCACCTGGCTGGCGCTGCCGCTGACACGTTTCGATCAGCTGATCACTGATACGGCATTGAGTAAAGCGGGACGTGAGGTGTTACAGCAGGGAGAGTGGGAATTGATACTGGCGGATCAGTGACAGATCTGCAGGGCTGATACATCGTAATGGCATACTGCTGAGTGTACATGCCATTACGATGCGTGACACCCTTTCCCGCTGGAGGAAAAGGTGTCACGGCTAGCGTCAGACCTCTTCGCTAAACTGAGGTACCGGATTGCGGAAGGTGCGGGTAACGAACGCCAGGTAGATAATACCAATTGCGCCCCATACCAGACCCAGCACCATGGATGTCTCTTCAAGATTGATCCAGAGCGCGCCGACTGTGAGTGCGCCCATGACTGGCAGCACCAGATAGTTCAGGTGGTCTTTCAGCGTTTTATTACGCTTCTCGCGGATCCAGAACTGTGCAATCACTGACAGGTTAACAAAGGTAAATGCTACCAGTGCACCAAAGTTAATCAGCGCAGTTGCCGTCACCAGGTCGAAGTTGATTGCCAGCAGCGCAACCGCGCCTACCAGCAGCACGTTCATTGACGGTGTGCGATATTTAGGATGCACAAAGCCAAAGAAGCGCTGCGGGAACACACCATCACGTCCCATAACATACATCAGACGAGAGACGCCAGCGTGCGCAGCCATGCCTGAAGCCAGAACGGTCACAACAGAGAAGATCAGAATGCCGATCTGCAGCGTTTTACCGGCAACAAACAGCATGATTTCAGGCTGTGACGAATCCGGATTCTGGAAACGCGAGATATCCGGGAAATAGAGCTGCAGGAAGTAAGAGACCGCGATAAAGATCACTCCGCCAATCAGCGCCGTCAAAAAGATCGCGCGTGGAATAGTGCGTTCAGCATCTTTTGTCTCTTCTGACAGCGAGCTAATACCGTCAAAGCCAAGGAACGAGAAGCACAAAATTGTGGCACCCGTAATCATCGGCACAACCTGCGCATGCTCAGACCAGAATGGTTTCGTACTGGTCAGTGTTCCTGCGCCAATACCGTGCGCCACACCATACACAACCAGCGCAGTGATCCCGACCATTACTACAACCTGCAGCACCACAATGACGCTGTTAAAGTTAGCAACAGTTTTGATTCCACGCAGGTTAGAGATGGTCATAAAGGCCACCAGCAGCACAACAAAAATCCACGACGGAATGCCCGGCACCAGCGACTCAAAGTAGCTTTTCGCCAGCAGGATGTTAATCATCGGCATGAACAGATAGTCCAGCAGTGATGACCAGCCAACCATAAAGCCGACATGCGGACTGATGGCTTTCTGAGCATAGGTATAAGCGGAGCCCGCAGATGGGAAGCGGCGTACCAGCTTACCGTAACTCACAGCCGTAAACAGAATCGCAATCAGCGCGAAAGCATAGGCGGTGGCGACGTGACCGTCGGTCAGCCCTGATACAATGCCAAAGGTATCAAACAGAGTCATAGGCTGCATATAAGCCAGGCCCATCATCACTACCGGAAGCAGAGTCAGAGTTTTTTTCAGATGTGCACGCTGAGGTGCGGCAGAGGTATTAAGCGACATTGTTCAGACCCCCTACAGCAGCAACTGAGTTCAGTTGTACCACAGGGATACTGCGCAACGTGCTGCAGTGAGAAGTGATATTAGTGTTTGCGATTGTCGCCGCGCCGTAATCATCACGAAAGCGAGAACCAGCCAGTGCTGGTGCAATTGTAAACAGTCCCATCTTTGTTCCTCAAATCTCACGCAGAAGCGTGTTTCAGTGTCTATCTATCCGGATACGTGTCCGGCCTCGGTTATGTATGTAGTAAAAACATCATGCAAAAAAATAACCGACGCGCTATGCGTCGGCTATATTCTGTATTTTGCAGGGGGCATATTTTGCCCCAACTTATGCCATCGACACAAGACGTTAAAGCAATTCTTCTGCCGTTCAGGCGTTCTTTAACATCCAGTCAATCTCTGTAGCGGTAATAAGCCGTTCAAATTCGCGCAGTTCACAGCGTTTGCAGCTATGCCAGACGCGGCTGAAACGCTCGCCCAGCAGCTTCTGCAGCGGATAGCTGCTCTCAAACTCATAGAGTGCATCGCTCTGACGAATCGGTAGCGCAGCGCCTTCCGCTGCATGACCGTTTCCGGTAATGGCACAGGGTAATGATAGCTGATTATCCAGACCGTGCAAAATTCCGGCAAGAATTGTTGCCACCACCAGATAGGGATTTGCATCTGCTCCGGCCACGCGATACTCAATGCGATGGTTCTCTTTATCTCCGCAGGGAATGCGCAGTGCCACGGTGCGGTTGTTATGTCCCCATGATGCGTGCAGCGGTACAAATGATTCTGGCGTAAAGCGACGATAGGCATTGACGTTAGGGGCCAGCAATGCCATTGACGCCGGCATCAGATCGATCATACCCGCCAGCGCACGCTTCAGCAGTGGTGAATTACTGCCATCATCCATGGCAAACGCGTTATGATTGGCTGCATCCAGCAAACTGATATGGACATGCATACCACTGCCAGCATACTCCTCATAGGGCTTCGCCATAAAAGTTGCCGTCATACCATGCTTTTCTGCTACCTGCCGCACCAGCCGCTTAAGCAAAATAGCATCGTCACAGGCTTTAAGGATATCTCGCGAATGGTGCAGATTAATTTCAAACTGGCCTGGCGAAGCCTCAGCCAGAGCGCCATCGGCGGGTATGCCCTGCAGATGCGCCAGCATATCAATTTCGCGCAACACATCAGCAAAGCGATCAAGATTATCAACTGAATAGACCTGACTCTGCAGATTACGTTCTGCACTGCCTGGCAAACAGGGGGGCTGAATAGCACCCTTTGCATCCCGCTGTCGATCAACCAGATAGAACTCCAGCTCTACCGCTACCACCGGAAACAGACCACGATTGCGTAGTTGCTGCCACAACCGATTCAGAACATTTCGGGGTTCAACGTCAAAGGGAGTGCCATCTTGGTTGCACATGGTCAGCAGAAGCTGAGCAATGCGCCGGGGATCGGAAGCTGAGGGGATAAGCGTGCCAGGAACAGGAATACAGAGGTTGTCAGGTTCGCCAAGTGCCTGTCCCAGGCCAGCCTCTTCAATGGTATTGCCAAGTATGTCCATGGCAAAAACCGAGGCGGGGAAATAACATCCTTTTTCCAGTTTAGAGAGTGCGGTCACAGGAATGCGCTTACCGCGAAATACACCATTTAAATCATTTAACAGAATATCGACATACTCGGTTTCCGGATGGCGTTCCAGCCAGGCTTTAACCTCCAGCTGGAACGCGCTTGTTCGCTTCTCTTCACTGTGTCGCGTGAAGTCTTCTACTTCCACGATATTCGTCATATACCACCCGCCAGTTACCGTTAATGAGGTTGCGCGATGCTGAAATTCCGAACTACAGCTCTAACATAGCTCTAACACAAATAGTGTGCAAATGTAACAATTCTGTTTGCAGTTCGCCGCAGGCAGATTAGATTGAAAATAACAGGCTGGCCTTTCGTCACAATGATATTAACTTCAGCGTGGTAACAGCATGCAAACTCACTCCATGATGCCTCTGATTGGAATAGTGATGTGCCAGAACGCTCTTGGCCCGCATCCGGTTCAGACGCTGCATAATAAATATCTCGACGCCGTAGTCGCTGCGGGCGGTGTGCCGATTCCGCTGCCGCATCAGTTATTACAGAAACCTCAGTTGCTGACGCAGAGCATGGCCCTGCTGGATGGTCTGCTGCTACCCGGCAGCCCGAGTAATATCGAGCCGTGGCACTATGGTGAGGCGGGCGATGAACCACACAGCGATCCCGCGCGCGATCGTCTCGCTTTTGCCGCGATTACACAGGCAACAGGGCGCAAAATGCCGCTGTTTGGCATCTGTCGCGGCCTGCAGGAGCTGGTTGTGGCAAATGGCGGTGCGCTTTACCGCCAGCTGCATCTTACTCACGGCTTTCAGGATCATCGGGAAGCGTCCGATCAACCGCTGGCGCAACAATATGCTCCCGCGCATCAGGTGATACCTGAGCCAGGCGGTATCCTGAGCCAGTTACTCAGTGGCACAGCACCGTTTGCCGTTAACTCACTGCATAGTCAGGGTGTACGCACCACAGGGCCGCAACTGCGTATTGAGGCGCGTGCGCCGGATGGCGTTATAGAGGCAGTGAGTCTGCGACAGCATCCTTTCGCACTGGCAGTGCAGTGGCATCCGGAGTGGCAGGCCGGAGAGGATCCTGTCTCGCGCCAGCTCTTCGCCGCTTTTATCCGGGCAGCCAGCGACTATCATCTGTCACGATCCTGAGGAGATTATCATGCAACATGTGGCGAGTTATTACGCAGGCAGCGCCAATCCGCATGCGCCGTGGCCTGAGTTGCAGGAGAGCATTCAGTGTGACGTCTGTATTATTGGCGGCGGTTTTACTGGTCTCTCCTCAGCGCTGTTTCTTACTGAAGCGGGCTATGATGTGGTGGTTCTGGAAGCTGCCAGCATTGGTTTTGGTGCCAGCGGACGCAACGGCGGCCAGGTCGTAAACTCTTACAGCCGTGATATTGATGTGATTGAGCAGCGCTACGGTAAAACCACAGCGGCCATGCTGGGCAGTATGATGTTTGAAGGTGCGGATATTATCCGTGATCGTATCGATCGCTATGCCATCAGCTGCGACTACCGGCCCGGGGGGATTTTTGCCGCACTGAACCAGCGCCAGATGGGACATTTACGCCAGCAGCAGGCAAGCTGGGCGCGCTATGGCAATGAAAATCTGGAGCTACTGGATGAGCGCGGTATCCGGCGCGAGATCGCCACTGAACGCTATGTTGGCGGACTGCTCGACCGGCGCGGCGCGCATCTGCATCCGCTTAATCTGGCGCTGGGCGAAGCGGAAGCGATTCGCCGGCACGGCGGGCGCATCTATGAACACTCTGCAGCACTGGCCGTACACTATGGTACGCCGCACCGCGTCACCACTGCCCGGGGCGAGGTACGCGCAAGCTTTGTGATATTTGCCGGCAACGCCTACCTGCCCGCGCAGCTGGAGCCGCGTCTCAGCCGCAAAAGCATGCCGTGCGGCTCGCAGATCGTTACTACTGAACCCTTAAGCCGCGATATGGCGCTGGGCTTGCTACCGGGTAACTACTGTGTGGAGGATTGCAACTACCTGCTGGATTACTTTCGGCTGACCGCCGACAATCGCCTGCTTTATGGCGGTGGCGTGGTCTATGGCGCACGGGAACCAGCAGATATCGACGCCCTGATCCTGCCCAAACTGCTGCGCACCTTTCCGCAACTGCGCCATGTCAACATCAGCCATCGCTGGAGCGGCAACTTCCTGCTTACGCTGTCACGCATGCCGCAGTTTGGTCAGCTGGAGAAGCAGGTCTATTTTATGCAGGGCGACAGCGGACACGGCGTGACCTGCACCCACCTGGCGGGCCGACTGATAGCAGAAATGTTGCGCGGCCAGGCGGAGCGTTTTGACGCCTTTGCAAAATTGCCTCACCTGCCCTTCCCTGGCGGTCGCCGCTTTAAAGTCCCCCTGACCGCCATGGGTGCAGCCTGGTACGCACTGCGCGACAGGCTTGGGGTGTAAGTTCATTCCGCTACGCCAGCGGCATACGCATCGGGTCGGGATAACTATATTCAAAACCCAGTTCGTCGCAGATTTTCGAGCCATCAATCAGCTTGCCCGCTGAACGCTCAGACTGAGCGTTAAAGCGTGGCGGCTCCAGCCCGAGTTTTTTTGTGACAGCAGGATAGAAGCTGTCGCGGGAGGGGTGCTGCGGGGCGCAAAGATTATAAATATGGCCACCTTTAGGGCGCTGCAATAGCAGCATAACTGCCTCTACCACATCATCAAGATGCACCAGATTTACGCCATGACTGCCATTTTCCAGTCCGGTTTTGCCCGCCAGAAAGCGTCCCGGATGACGATCCGGCCCTACCAGCCCGGCGAGTCGCAGAATATCCACGCTGGTTCCTGGTAAATCGTGCAGCCAGTGCTCCAGTTCCGCCAGCGTTTTTCCTGCCACGGTTTCTGGCCGTAGCGCACTCTGCTCTTTCATCACACCCTCGCCGGTGCCATAGACTGAGGTGGAGCTGGTGAAAATGATACGCGGCACCCGATGCGCCAGCGCGGTATCGACAATGTTCTGCACCGCCTGCCTATAGGCATCTGCGCCCTGCACGGTCCGACTGGCCGGCAGCGTTACCACCAGCGCATCAACCTGCATCAGCGCAGCAAGCTCATCGGCATCGCACTCAATTTCCGGCGTCAGCATCAGCTGACAGGCATCAATACCACAGCGCCGTGCCGCCTCTACGCCATCTGATGTTGTTTTACTGCCGGTAACCTGCCAGCCCCGCGCCGTTAACGCCATCGCCAGTGGCATGCCCAGCCAGCCCAGACCTGTAATCGCGACTCGTTTCATTTCTGCTCCTGCGGTTGCGCATCTTTGATACCTCATCTTAAGACGGCACTCTCTGGCAGGCCAGCGCAAAGTGTTGCGGAAGGTTCCGTAAATTGACATTAAAAAAGAGTTGCCAACCTGCGTCATCTTCGCTAGGTTAATCAGCACGCAAATGAATACACATTCAGCAACGGAATTTATATGACACGCGTTCAGTTTAACCATCATCACCACCATCACCCTGACTAGTCTTTCAGGCGATGTGTGCTGGAAGACGTCTAGGATCTTCCAGTGGTGCGAACGCAAGAGAACCCCCGGAAGATCGTCTTCCGGGGGTTTTTTTATGGGCTGACGCAAATCAATCATTCAGGACAGGTCAATCAAGGGGACAGGAACGATGTTAGACAATAGCCGTTTACGCATAGCTATGCAGAAATCAGGTCGATTAAGCGATGATTCACGCGAACTGCTGGCGCGCTGCGGTATCAAAATTAATCTTCAGCAGCAGCGTCTGATCGCCTTTGCGGAAAATATGCCCATTGATATCCTGCGGGTGCGCGATGACGATATTCCGGGACTGGTAATGGACGGCGTAGTGGATCTGGGCATTATCGGCGAGAACGTGCTGGAAGAAGAGATGCTGGACCGCCGCGCACAGGGCGAAGACCCGCGTTACTTCACGCTGCGTCGCCTGGATTTTGGCGGCTGCCGCCTGTCGCTGGCGATGCCGGTTGATGACGAATATACCGGCCCACAGTGCCTGAATAACGCCCGTATCGCCACCTCCTATCCTCACCTGTTAAAGCAGTACCTCGACAAGCAAGGCATCAATTTTAAATCCTGTTTATTAAACGGCTCGGTCGAAGTGGCCCCGCGTGCCGGTCTGGCCGACGCCATCTGTGATCTGGTCTCCACCGGCGCGACGCTGGAAGCGAACGGCCTGCGCGAAGTCGAAGTCATCTATCGCTCAAAAGCCGTGCTGATTCAGCGCGACGGCGAGATGCCAGCGGCTAAGCAGGAGCTGATTGATAAGATGATGACCCGTATTCAGGGCGTGATTAAAGCGCGCGAATCCAAATACATCATGCTGCATGCGCCGAGTGAGCGTCTGGAAGACGTGATCAGCCTGCTGCCTGGTGCCGAGCGCCCTACCGTTCTGCCGCTGGCGGGCGATGTCAGCCGCGTGGCGATGCACATGGTAAGCAGTGAAACGCTGTTCTGGGAAACCATGGAGAAACTCAAAGCGCTGGGTGCCAGCTCAATTCTGGTGTTGCCAATCGAAAAAATGCTGGAGTAAACGATGAGCAGAATCATGACGCCCGTGAACTGGGAAGCCTGTAGCAGCGAGGCGCAACAGGCGCTGCTGGCACGCCCTGCGCTCGCCTCGTCTGAGAGCATTAGCCAGATCGTGCGCGATGTGTTGGTCAGAGTGAAAGAGGAAGGCGATGCGGCTTTACGAGAATTCAGCGCGCGCTTTGACAAGGTTGAAACAGACGACCTGCGCGTTACGCCACAGCAGATGCAGGCGGCCAGCGATCGCCTTAGTGACGCGCTGAAACAGGCGATGGCCGTGGCCATTGGCAATATTGAAACCTTTCACCGTGCGCAGATCCTGCCGCCAGTGGATGTGGAAACGCAGCCCGGCGTGCGCTGTCAGCAAATTACGCGCCCGATGAAATCGGTGGGCTTATATATTCCGGGCGGTTCTGCTCCGCTGTTTTCTACCGTTCTGATGCTGGCTACTCCGGCGCGTATTGCAGGCTGTGGTCGCGTGGTGCTGTGCTCGCCCCCGCCGATTGCTGATGAAATTCTCTATGCGGCCAAACTTTGCGGTGTGGAAGAAGTGTTCCAGGTGGGGGGAGCACAGGCGATTGCCGCCATGGCCTTTGGCACCGAAACCATCCCGAAAGTGGACAAAATTTTTGGTCCGGGTAACGCGTGGGTTACCGAAGCCAAACGCCAGGTCAGCCAGCGTCTTGATGGCGCGGCGATTGATATGCCCGCCGGCCCGTCGGAAGTGCTGGTGATTGCTGATGAAGGCGCTACGCCGGCCTTCGTTGCCTCTGATCTGCTGTCGCAGGCGGAACATGGCCCTGACTCGCAGGTGATTTTACTGACCCCGTCGCTGGCGCTGGCCGAACGCGTCGCCGAGGCGGTGGAGGATCAGCTGGCCCTGTTGCCACGTGCGGCGACAGCCCGCCAGGCACTGGAAAGCAGCCGACTGATCGTCGCCCGGGACATGCAGCAATGCATTGCGATCTCCAACCGCTATGGGCCGGAGCACCTGATTCTGCAAACCCGCACGCCACGCGATCTGGTGGAACAGATTACCAGCGCCGGTTCGGTTTTCCTGGGCGACTGGTCACCGGAATCCGCAGGCGATTATGCTTCGGGCACCAACCACGTGCTGCCGACCTACGGCTATACCGCGACCTGCTCCAGCCTGGGCCTGGCCGACTTTCAGAAACGCATGACGGTACAGGAGCTGACGCCGCAGGGCTTCCTGAACCTGGCGGCGACCATCGAAACCCTGGCGGCCGCTGAACAGCTGCATGCCCACAAAAATGCCGTCACCTTGCGCGTTGCCGCACTTAAGGAGCAAGCATGAGTCTGGAAATTGAACAGCTGGCACGCGCTAACGTGCGTGCGCTGACGCCCTATCAGTCAGCTCGCCGCCTGGGGGGCAATGGCGATGTCTGGCTGAATGCCAACGAATTCCCGCTGCCGGTGCCCTTCGAGCTGTCGCAGCAAACCCTGAATCGCTACCCGGAGTGCCAGCCCAAACAGGTTATCACCCGCTATGCGGCCTATGCCGGGCTTACGCCAGAGCAGGTACTGGTCAGCCGTGGCGCAGATGAAGGCATTGAGCTGCTGATGCGTGCCTTCTGCGAGCCAGGCAAAGATGCCATTCTTTTCTGCCCGCCGACCTATGGCATGTACAGCGTCAGCGCCGAAACCATCGGCATTGAATACCGTACCGTTCCGGCGCGGGAAGACTGGCAGTTAAACCTGCCCGCCATCGCCGAACAGCTGGACGGCGTGAAAGTCGTCTATATGTGCAGCCCGAATAATCCCACCGGTAACCTGATCGATCAGGACGCTATCCGTCAGCTGCTGGCTATGACCGCCGGCAAAGCCCTGGTAGTGGCGGATGAAGCCTATATTGAATTCTGTCCCGAGGCGACGCTGGCGGGCTGGTTAAAGGATTACCCGCACCTGGTGATCCTGCGTACGTTATCAAAAGCCTTCGCGCTGGCGGGCCTGCGCTGTGGCTTTACGCTGGCCAATAAGACGGTTATCGATCTGCTGATGAAAGTGATTGCGCCCTATCCGCTTGCCACCCCGGTCGCCGACGTGGCTGGCCAGGCATTGAGCGAAGAAGGCATTGCCCTGATGCGTCAGCACGTAGGCGAGCTGAATGCCAATCGCAGCTGGCTGTTTGAGCAGTTACCGCGGATTCGCGCGGTGGAGCAGGTATTTCCCAGCGAAACCAACTATATTTTGGTGCGCTTTACTGACTCGCCCAGGGTATTTAAAACCTTGTGGGATCAGGGCATTATTTTGCGTGACCAAAACAAGAACCCCGGCCTTGCAGGCTGTCTGCGTATCTCTGTAGGAACCCGAACAGAGTGCGAGCGCCTGATCGCCGCGCTGCAAGCCTTATCTCTGGAGTAAGCATGAGTCAGAAGACCCTTTTTATTGACCGCGACGGCACGATTATCTCTGAACCTCCGCAGGATTTTCAGGTAGATCGGATGGATAAGCTGGCGTTCGAACCTGATGTCGTCCCCGCCTTGCTGGCATTACAGGACGCAGGCTATCAGCTGGTCATGATCACCAATCAGGACGGCCTGGGCACGGACAGTTTTCCTCAGGCCGATTTTGATGGCCCGCATAATCTGATGATGCAGATTCTGGCTTCCCAGGGCATTCGCTTTCGCGATATTTTGATCTGTCCCCATAAGCCAGAAGATGACTGCGACTGCCGCAAGCCAAAAACCAAAATGGTGGAAGCCTGGCTGGCAGAAGGCGCTCTCGACATGTCTCAGAGCTATGTGATTGGCGACCGTCAGACCGATATTCAGCTGGCCGAGAATATGGGCATTCAGGGTATCCGCTATGGTGCACAAGGTCAGGACTGGAAGGCCATTCAGCAGCAGCTGACGCAACGCGATCGTTACGCACTGGTGCAGCGCAACACCAAAGAAACCCAGGTTCGCGTTGAACTGTGGCTGGATCGCGAAGGCGGCAGCAAGATTAACACCGGTGTGGGCTTCTTTGACCACATGCTGGATCAGATTGCGGTGCACGGCGGCTTTCGCATGAATATCGAAGTGAAAGGCGATCTGTATATCGACGACCACCACACGGTTGAGGATACCGGCCTTGCGCTGGGCGAGGCATTGCTGAAAGCGCTGGGCGACAAGCGCGGCATTGGCCGTTTTGGTTTTGTGCTGCCAATGGACGAGTGCCTGGCGCGCTGCGCGCTGGATATCTCTGGTCGTCCACATATCGAATTTAAAGCCGAATTCAGCTACCAGCGCGTGGGGGATCTCAGCACGGAGATGGTGGAACATTTCTTCAGTTCACTGTCCTACGCCATGATGAGCACCCTGCATCTCAAGACGAAAGGTAAAAACGACCATCACCGCGTAGAGAGCTTGTTTAAAGCCTTTGGCCGCACGCTGCGCCAGGCCATTCGCGTTGAGGGAAATACCCTGCCGAGCTCGAAAGGAGTGCTCTGATGAACGTGGTGATCCTGGATACGGGCTGTGCCAACCTGTCGTCGGTCAAATGGGCTGTTGAGCGCCTGGGCTACGCGCCGGAAGTCAGCCGTCATCCTGACGTGGTGCTGCGCGCCGATAAGCTGTTTTTGCCGGGCGTGGGAACCGCGCAGGCCGCGATGAATCAGCTGCAGGAGCGCGAGCTGATTGAGCTGGTCAAGGCCTGTACGCAACCGGTATTGGGTATTTGTCTGGGTATGCAACTGCTGGGCAGTCACAGTGAAGAGAACGGTGGGGTGCCGACGCTGGGCATTATCGACCATCCTGTCTCGTTAATGGATACACAGGGATTACCGCTTCCCCACATGGGCTGGAATCAGATAACCGCTCAGGCGGGCAATCATCTGTTCCGCGGCATCGACGAAGGCAGCTATTTCTATTTCGTCCACAGCTATGCCATGCCGGTGAATGCCAGCACGATTGCCCAGTGCCACTATGGCCAGGCCTTTACCGCCGCAGTGCAGAAAGATAACTTCTTTGGCGTGCAGTTCCACCCGGAACGCTCTGGCAAAGTGGGCGCACAGTTGCTGAAAAACTTCCTGGAGATGTAATGATTATCCCCGCTTTAGATTTAATCGATGGCAAGGTCGTTCGCCTCCATCAGGGTGATTATGCGCAACAGCGTGATTACGGCAGCGATCCGCTGCCCCGTTTGCAGGACTACGCCAGCCAGGGTGCAACGGTATTGCACCTTGTTGACCTGACCGGTGCCAAAGATCCGGCTAAACGCCAGATTGCCTTACTGAAGACGTTGCTCAACGGCGTTGAGGCGGTCATGCAGGTTGGCGGCGGTATTCGCAATCGGGATGACGTAAAAGCGTTGCTGGATGCTGGCGCCAGCCGGGTGGTGGTCGGTTCGACTGCCGTCAAACAGCCTGAGGAAGTCAAAGCCTGGTTTAACGAATTTGGTCCGGACGCCATCGTGCTGGCGCTGGACGTCCGCATCGATGCGGCGAACCGCAAAGAGGTCGCCATCAGCGGCTGGCAGGAAGCGTCCGGTATCACGCTGGAAGAGGTCATCGAACAGTTTCAGCCCGTTGGCCTGAAGCATGTTCTGTGCACGGATATTTCCCGTGACGGTACGCTCAGCGGCTCTAACGTCGACCTGTATAAAGAAGTGACCGCACGTTTTCCACAGATCGCGTTTCAGTCTTCGGGCGGTATTGGTGAACTCAGTGATATTGCCGCCTTACGCGGCAGCGGCGTTCAGGGCGTGATTGTCGGACGTGCGCTGCTGGAAGGCAAATTTACAGTTTCGGAGGCAATAGCATGCTGGCAAAACGGATAATTCCCTGTCTTGATGTACGCGACGGTCAGGTGGTTAAGGGCGTTCAGTTTCGCAACCATGAAATTATTGGCGATATCGTGCCGCTGGCGCAGCGCTATGCGGAAGAAGGTGCCGATGAACTGGTGTTTTATGATATCACTGCCTCATCGGACGACCGCGTGGTAGACAAAAGCTGGGTTTCACGCGTGGCGGAGGTTATCGACATTCCTTTCTGTGTGGCCGGCGGCATTAAAACCCCGGAAGATGCGGCCCGGATTCTGGAGTTTGGTGCGGATAAAATCTCCATCAACTCCCCTGCTCTGGCCGATCCTTCGTTGATTACCCGCCTGGCTGACCGCTTTGGCGTGCAGTGCATTGTGGTAGGCATTGATACCTGGTTCGATGATGCCAGCGGTAAATATCATGTTAACCAGTATACGGGCGATGAATCCCGGACGCGCGTCACCCAATGGGAAACGCTGGACTGGGTACAGGAAGTGCAAAAGCTGGGCGCAGGCGAAATTGTCCTGAATATGATGAATCAGGACGGCGTACGCAACGGCTATGACCTGGTGCAGCTCAAGAAAGTCCGTGACGTGTGCAAGGTGCCGCTGATTGCTTCTGGCGGCGCCGGTACCCTGGCCCACTTCCTTGAGGCCTTTGAGCAGGCCAACGTTGACGGTGCCCTTGCGGCCTCGGTGTTTCACAAACAGATTATTAATATCGGCGAGCTGAAACGCTTTCTGATCGACAACGGTGTGGAGATTCGCGCGTGTTAACTGAACAACAGCTGTCCCGGTTAGACTGGGAAAAGACCCAAGGCATGATGCCGGTTATCGTCCAGCACAACGTGTCGGGTGAAGTTCTGATGCACGGTTATATGAATCAGGATGCGCTGAATAAAACCCTGCAGGACGGTAACGTGACGTTTTTCTCACGCACCAAAAACCGCTTGTGGACCAAGGGTGAAACCTCAGGCCACTTTTTGCAGGTCGTCAGCATCACGCCGGACTGCGACAACGACACGTTGCTGGTGCTGGCGAATCCGATTGGCCCAACCTGCCACTTAGGCACCTCCAGCTGCTTCTCGCCTGCAGCACCGGACTGGACGTTCCTCTATCAGTTGGAACAACTGCTGGCGTCACGCAAAAGCGCCGACCCGGAAAGCTCTTACACCGCGAAACTCTATGCCAGCGGCACCAAGCGCATCGCGCAGAAAGTCGGTGAAGAAGGCGTGGAAACCGCGCTGGCGGCGACGGTGAACGATCGCGAAGAGCTGACGAACGAAGCCTCGGATCTGATCTATCATCTGCTGGTTCTGCTACAGGACCAGGATTTAGATCTCAGCACGATCATCAGTAATCTGCGCGCTCGTCATCAATAACGGTGCAATATACTGCTCAGAATTCCACTTTCATGCGGATTCTGAGCAGCATCCTTCTCAAAAAATTAATTAAACGCTATTATTGAGCATAATGTTGCTCAACAGGAGTTGTCATGCTCACACTCCAGCTGTTTATTAAGGGCCGCTGGCATGATGCTGCCCAGCTCAATATCCAACATCCCCACCAGGGACGAGAAAGCCCCGCTTTACTCGCCTATAACTTTGACTACGCTGTTGATTATCTTGATCGGAAAGATTATGCCAGCTGCAGTCTGAATTACCCGGTCATGCTTATCGGCAGCTATGCGGCGCGTCCGTGGTTTACCTTTCTGGATGACATTATGCCTGCAGGTGCCAGTAGACGTTACTGGATTCAGCAGCTTGGATTACAGGGAAAATCTGCCGCTGAGCAGGATTTCTGGTTGCTGAAATCTGGCACAATTGCACCAGTAGGAAACCAGCGCATCAAAGAGTCGATACCCGCGTTACCCGCGCAAAGTCAGCTACGTGACCGACGTTTTCCGTCTGAATGGGCCATCGAACGTGACAGTGATTTTCTGGCGTACGCTCAGCAAATGGGTGCAGCCAGCGGTGGAGCGACCGGGGCTGGCGGTGAAGCGCCAAAACTCTTATTGCGCTATACGCCACAGGATGAGGTATGGATAGATACCTGGCAGGATGATGTACACAATCAGGATGCGCATTATCTGGTGAAGTATCCGCGCGGTGCGCGCAGCGCGATCGATTGCGACATACTTCGCGCCGAATACCACTACTATCATGAATTAGCGTCGATGGGTTTCGACACCATTCCCTGTGAAAACATGAAGTTGTGTGAAGGTAGCCGTTATCCTTCCTTATGGTTACCCCGCTTTGATGTGTCTTACATCGCGGGCGAAAAAATGATGTACGGCCTGGAATCTGTCTATTCAATAATGCGAAAACCGCCAGGCAGCTACCTCAATCATTTTGAGGTAATTAGCACGCTGATTACACACCTTAATCCTGACAGACGCGCGCAAGAGGCGTTCGTCATTGAGTGGGTAAAACGTGACATGCTGAATATTGCGTTTGGCAATTCTGATAATCATGGTCGTAACAGCGCGATTCTGAAAAAGGACACCGGCATGTGGCTTGCACCCATCTATGATTTTGCGCCGATGAAAGCGGATCCTGAAGGCGTGGTACGCACGACGCAATGGGGGGCGCCTTTTGAGGAGGGGGGACAATATCAATGGCAACAGATTGCTGCCGCATTGGATGACCTGGTGCCATCAGACAGATTACTGGCTGAACTGGCCGTACTGGCCCGACAGCTTATCGGACTCAAAGAGCGTCTGCTTCAGCGGGGTATACCAGCATCGATTCTGACTATGCCGGCTCTTGGCTTTGATTATCTGGATCAGCGTATTGAAGGCTGGCAACTATGAAGAAAACGCTGTCACCGTTTGAACGCGAGGCAATGCTGCTAAACCTTCTTCAGCAGTTTCTTGAAGAAAAATTGTCACAGGGTGAACTCCTGATGCAGCTTCGCAAAAACGTGCTGGGATTTTCACAAGAACGCTATGCAGCGCTGGCAGGGATTAGCCGCCGGACACTATCAGATATCGAGCAGGACAGAGAAAATACAACCCTGAGTACGCTCAACCGGGCCTTAAGACCGCTGGGTCTGAAAACTGGCGTGCTACCGCGTCAACCACATATGCTGCAGACACTGATGCTGCAACTCACTGCTCAGGAAGAGAACCGTGACTACTCATGAAAAATTAATTGCCCTACTCGACCAAAATCGCGCACGTTATCGCCTGATGCAGCACGAAGCGACCGGCAAATGTGAAGCCGTCGCAACGATTCGCGGCACGGAAATCGGTCAGGGAGCAAAGGCGTTGGTGTGCCATGTAAAAGGCAATGGGATTAG
>CAJYKU010000005.1 GCA_913775175.1 uncultured Pantoea sp. | reverse complement strand
TCTTCTTCGATACGAATGTTGTTCGCCATGATTACCTTCTTATTATTGCTGCTCTGATACCGCCACGCATCCGGCATGGATGGAGAGCGAATAACACGCAGGTGAAGCAATTATATTGTCGTGGAATGCCAGTGCCGACATTTTAACCATCCTCGGGCTGGCGAGCACGATCATATTCTGTCTCGGCAGAAATGCTCGTGCACAGATCACTTTACGGATATTTGCCGGTGAGGTGGTAATAACGATATGTGATGTATCTCTCATTTTTATGGCAAAGGGAAATATTTTGTCGTCATGGTTGAAATTTCGCGAATCAGAACCCATCTCTTAACTCTGGATCGTTACTATCCCCTTTTTTTTCGCCGCCTGGCAAGCAGCCGGGCTGCCCAACTCACAGGAGATACCGGTGCGCTGGCTACCGTTTTTACTCTTTTTTGTTCTGGCGTGGATTGAAATCACACTGTTTATTCAGGTCGCACACGCGCTGGGCGTGCTGCTGACCATGCTGCTGGTTATTTTCACCTCCTGCATTGGGGTTTCACTGGTGAAAAATCAGGGCATGAAGAACTTTATGCTGATGCAGGAGAAGCTCTCGCGTAATGAGAGTCCGGCAGCGGAGATGATTAAAAGCGTTTCGCTGATCATCGCGGGTTTTCTGCTGCTGCTGCCAGGATTTTTTACCGATTTCCTTGGTCTGTTGCTATTGCTGCCACCGGTGCAGAAGCATCTGACGATGAAACTGATGCCACATCTGCGCGTCTGGCGTGGACCTGGCCAGGGGCCAGATAGCGGTGTCACCATGGATGGCGAATTTGAACGCAAAGATCAGGATCGTATCGGACAGGATAACGATCGCTGACGAATAGCGGGCGGTGCAGGCCGCCCGTGCTGTGCTTTTTTTAAGCACTTGTAGCACCAGCAGATATTTTTTTATTTTTTCCCCTTGAAAGCCTCTTATTTGCCCCTATCTCTTCCTGCACGAAGCCGGGATCCTCAGGACCGGCATTCAGCCCAAAAATGAATGATTGGACTTCTCAAAGGAGAGCTATCAAATGAATATTCGTCCGTTGCACGATCGTGTAATCGTCAAGCGTAAAGAAGTTGAAGCTAAATCAGCAGGCGGCATCGTTCTGACCGGCTCTGCAGCAGGCAAATCAACCCGCGGTGAAATCCTGGCTGTTGGCAAGGGCCGCATCCTGGACAACGGCGAAGTTAAGCCTCTGGATGTAAAAGTAGGTGATCTGGTGATTTTTAGCGAAGGCTACGGTGCAAAAACCGAGAAAATCGATAACGAAGAAGTTCTGATCATCTCTGAAAGCGACATTCTGGCAATCGTTGAAGCGTAATTTACGCGTAATTCACTGAACGAAACAGATTTAAGGGAAATTTGAAATGGCAGCTAAAGACGTAAAATTCGGTAATGACGCACGCGTAAAAATGCTGCGTGGCGTAAACGTACTGGCAGATGCAGTAAAAGTTACCCTGGGCCCGAAAGGCCGTAACGTGGTTCTGGATAAATCTTTTGGTGCACCGACCATCACTAAAGATGGTGTCTCTGTCGCACGTGAAATCGAGCTGGAAGATAAGTTCGAGAACATGGGTGCACAGATGGTAAAAGAAGTTGCTTCCAAAGCTAACGATGCTGCGGGCGACGGTACCACCACTGCAACTGTACTGGCACAGTCGATCGTTAACGAAGGTCTGAAAGCGGTTGCTGCTGGCATGAATCCAATGGATCTCAAGCGCGGTATCGACAAAGCGGTTATCGCAGCAGTTGAGCAGCTGAAAGCGCTGTCTGTGCCTTGCCAGGATACCCGTGCTATTGCACAGGTTGGTACTATCTCTGCTAACTCTGATGAGAGCGTCGGCACCCTGATCGCCCAGGCGATGGAAAAAGTGGGTAAAGAAGGCGTTATCACTGTTGAAGAAGGTACCGGTCTGCAGGACGAGCTGGACGTCGTAGAAGGTATGCAGTTCGACCGTGGCTACCTCTCTCCATACTTTATCAACAAACCAGAAACTGGTGCAGTTGAGCTGGAAAGCCCATTCATCCTGCTGGCTGATAAGAAAATCTCCAACATCCGCGAAATGCTGCCAGTACTGGAAGCAGTAGCAAAAGCGGGCAAACCGCTGCTGATCATCGCAGAAGATGTTGAAGGCGAAGCTCTGGCAACGCTGGTGGTGAACACCATGCGCGGTATCGTGAAAGTAGCGGCGGTTAAAGCGCCGGGCTTTGGCGATCGTCGTAAAGCGATGCTGCAGGATATCGCAATCCTGACCGGTGGTACCGTTATCTCTGAAGAGATCGGTATGGAACTGGAAAAATCAACTCTGGAAGATCTGGGCCAGGCTAAGCGTGTTGTTATCAGCAAAGATACCACCACCATCATTGATGGCGTAGGCGATCAGGGTGCTATCTCTGGCCGTGTAACGCAGATTCGTCAGCAGATCGAAGAAGCAACTTCTGATTACGATAAAGAGAAACTGCAGGAGCGCGTAGCAAAACTGGCAGGCGGCGTAGCTGTACTGAAAGTTGGCGCAGCAACTGAAGTTGAAATGAAAGAGAAAAAAGCACGCGTTGAAGATGCGCTGCACGCAACCCGTGCTGCGGTCGAAGAGGGCGTGGTTGCCGGTGGTGGTGTTGCGCTGGTACGCGTTGCGGCGAAAATCGCCGATCTGAAAGGCCAGAACGAAGATCAGAACGTTGGTATCAAAGTTGCGCTGCGCGCAATGGAAGCACCACTGCGTCAGATCGTTTCCAACGCAGGCGAAGAGCCATCTGTTGTTGCTAACAACGTGAAAGCAGGCGACGGTAACTACGGTTACAACGCGCAGACCGAAGAGTATGGCAACATGATCGACTTCGGTATCCTGGATCCAACCAAAGTAACGCGTTCTGCACTGCAGTATGCAGCCTCTGTAGCGGGTCTGATGATCACTACCGAGTGCATGGTTACTGACCTGCCGAAAAGCGAAGCGCCTGATTTAGGTGCTGGCGCAGGCGGTATGGGTGGCATGGGCGGTATGGGCGGCATGATGTAATTGCCCCCGGCAGCGTAAGCTATCAGCGAAACCCCCGATCGGAAACGGTCGGGGGTTTTTCTTTTGCTGATGAACAGGGTATAAGTAGAAACGCAATCTTTCGGCTTTGTGGGTTCAGGGCAATGAATGTGCAGAAAAAAAGTGCGCTTTTCTGCTACGCTGCCACCCGCCACTGATGATAATAAAATGGGGATTACAATGCGGATTAACCTCTTGCCCGGACTGGCAGCGGGCATCATGCTGCTGGCTGGTTGCAGCAGCTCTACTCAACTGAGCACTGCAGGCGAACGTGTCACGTTTGTCGATGAGCAGCCAGCCAGCCAGTGTCAGCTGCTGGGTAACGTCACCGGTACACAAAGTAACTGGCTGAGCGGCTCTGGTGGCGAAGGCAGTGCACTGCGCGGCGCGGCAAATGATCTGCGCAACCGTGCGGCTGAAATGGGCGGCAACGTCATTTATGGCGCAACCAGCCCAACGCAAAATCTGCTCTCAGCATTTGCACCGCTTGATAGTAAAATGACTGGTCAGGTCTACAAGTGTCCCTGATCGTTATGCCGTAAAAAAAAGCCGCTGATGCGGCTTTTTTTGTGCCTGGGGGTCAGCACAGGCGGGTTATAAACGCCTGCAACGCTGATATCAATGCTGACGTAGCTGCAGATCCAGCGGTGTTTTACTGGGCTCACCACCAATTTCACGCGCCAGTTTGGGCACCATATAGCCCGATACCTGACTTAACAGCTGGCGCATCAGTGCACGTGCTTCACTATCAGAAACAAAGAAGTGTGCAGCTCCCTGTACTTTGTCGAGGACGTGCAGATAGTAGGGCAGAATACCCGCATCAAACAGCGCATTGCTGAGTGCCGCCAGCGCCTGGGCATTATCGTTTACACCGCGCAGCAGTACGCTCTGATTCAGTAACGTGACGCCAGCCCGTTTCAGCATTTGCATACGGCTGCGCAGCGCATCACCAATCTCCTGCGCGTGATTGATATGGCTGACCAGCAGCACCTGTAGCCGGGTGTCAGCCAGCAGCTCACAAAGCCCCTGCGTGATGCGTGCCGGGATCACCACCGGAAGCCGGCTATGGATCCGCAGTCGTTTCAGATGTGGAATTTGCTCCAGGGCGTGGATCAGCCAGGCAAGCTCATGATCTTTAGCCATCAGCGGATCGCCGCCGGAGAAAATAATTTCGTCCAGCTCCGGATGAGCAGCGATATAGTCGATTGCTGTCTGCCAGTTACGCTTATTGCCCTGATTATCCTGATAGGGGAAATGCCGGCGAAAGCAGTAGCGGCAGTTTACCGCACAGCCGCCTTTAACCAGCAGCAGCGCGCGATTCTTATACTTATGCAGCAGACCTGGCACAACGCTGCTCTGCTCATCCAGCGGATCGGTGCTGTAGCCCGGTGTCTCAATAAACTCCTGGCGACTGGTCAGCACCTGCAGCAGTAACGGATCGTGAGCATCGCCATAACGCATCTGCTGGATGAAGGCACGCGGTACGCGCAGAGCAAAAAGCTGGCGTGCAGCATGGCCCGCGGCTAACTCCGGGTGATCTGCAAGGCCTAAAAGTTGTAATAATTCAGCAGGATCGGTGACAACATCAGCAAGTTGCTGCAACCAATCTTCTCTGACAGGGGAATTTAGGGTTACAATGTGTGCCATTTTTTTGGCTATTACCAGTTAATATCTACAGAGGGCCTTTATGGCGACTTATCTTAGCAACGATTTTCGTTCCGGTCTTAAAATCATGTTCGAAGGCGAACCTTACGCAATCGAATCCAGTGAGTTCGTTAAGCCGGGTAAAGGTCAGGCTTTCGCACGCGTTAAAATGCGTCGTCTGCTGACCGGTTCACGCGTTGAAAAGACGTTTAAATCTACTGACTCTGCCGAAGGCGCAGACGTTCGTGATATGACGCTGCAGTACTCATACAACGACGGCGATTTTTTCTACTTCATGCACCCTGAGTCATTTGAACAGTATCAGGTTGAAGCTAAGGTGCTGGATGATGTGACCAAATGGCTGCAGGACAACGCAGATTGTATCGTAACCCTGTGGAACGATAAACCTATCGCTGTTCAGCCGCCAAACTTTATCGAAGCAGAAGTCACTGAAACCGATCCAGGCCTGAAAGGTGACACCGCGGGTACCGGCGGTAAGCCAGCGACCCTTTCAACCGGCGCAGTAATCAAAGTGCCACTCTTCGTACAGATTGGCGAAGTAGTGAAAGTTGACACCCGTTCTGGTGAATACGTTTCACGCGTAAAGTAAATTCATGATCAGGCGCATCAGTGATGCGCCTTTTTTATGCCTGAAAACCAGTGCAGATATGAATTTTTCAGAGACTTAGCCACCAGGATTGCAGAAGCAGACTATGCTTTAAAAGCTGTACTTTTACTGCAACTAACAAGGATATGGCTATGTTTAAGAAAAGTATTGTCGCGATTTTCTCAGTACTGGTGCTCTCTGCAGTGTTAAGCGGCTGCAATACCACGCGCGGCGTGGGTGAAGATGTTGAAGCAGGTGGTCAGGCAATTCAGCGCAGCACGCAGTAAATTCTGTCGGTGCGAAAGCTTTCGCACCGCTCTTCTCCTCTTTTTGACCCCGATTTTTCTCCTCTGATACACCCGATTTTTCTCCTCTGATACACCCGATTGTCTGCTGTGCCTGTTCCGGGTAGACTTCCATCCCTTATCTGTATGAGGAGTCATCACCATGAGCGAAACGCCAGGCTGGCAGCCGAGCGCACCCATTGCCAATTTGTTAAAACGTGCTGCAATTCTGGCAGAGATCAGGCGTTTCTTTGCCGATCGTGGCGTACTGGAAGTGGATACCCCGGCAATGAGTCAGGCCACCATTACCGATGTTCATCTGGTACCTTTTCAGACCCGTTTTGTCGGGCCGGGGGCAAGTGACGGACGCGATCTCTGGCTGATGACCAGTCCGGAATATCATATGAAGCGACTGCTGGCTGCTGGCAGTGGCCCGATTTATCAGATGGGACGCTGCTTTCGCAATGAAGAGTCGGGACGTCATCACAACCCCGAGTTCACCATGCTGGAGTGGTACCGGCCGCATTATGATATGTACCGGCTGATGAATGAAGTTGATGATCTGCTGCAGCAGGTGCTGGAGTGCGATAGCGCGGAATCACTCTCTTATCAGCAGGCATTTATTCGCCATCTGGAACTGGATCCGCTCTCTGCTGACAAAACACAGCTGCGTGAAGCGGCTGCAAAGCTGGGCGAAAGTGAGCTGGCAGCGCGCGAAGAGGATCGCGATACTCTGCTGCAGCTGCTGTTTATGCTGGGCGTTGAGCCAAAAATTGGTAACGACAAACCCTGTTTTATCTATCATTTCCCGGCCAGCCAGGCGGCACTGGCGGAGATCAGCACCGAAGATCATCGCGTTGCCGAACGTTTTGAAGTCTATTACAAGGGCGTTGAGCTGGCGAACGGTTTCCGCGAGCTTACAGACAGCCGCGAACAGCGTCAGCGTTTTGAGCAGGATAACCGTCGTCGTGCGGCGCGTGGTTTACCGCAACATCCAATTGATCACTACCTGCTTGATGCCTTAGCGCATGGTATGCCTGCCTGTTCAGGCGTTGCGCTGGGAGTGGACCGCCTGATTATGCTGGCGCTGAAAGCCAATGCTCTGAGTGACGTTATTGCGTTCCCGGTAGAGCGTAGTTAATCAGGCTGTCACCCGGCGGTTATTGATTACTGCCGGGTCGTAGCGGGCGCTGCCGTATCCGGGAACTCCTGGATCGTCACCGGCAGCGTCATCTTCTGTTCGTTGCGCAATATCTGAACATCAATCACCGAACCTGGGCGGATCTCGGCGACCTGATCCATGGTCTCCTGGGCGGAGAGGGCAGGTTTGCCATTAACCTGTAGCAGCACATCATTGGCCTGGATACCGGCACTATCTGCCGGGCCGCCCGGAGCAACGCTGTTGACGACAATGCCCTGCACGCGATCAAGATTGTTGCCCTGACCATGCAGCGGTGGCAGCTCGCGACCGGTAATGCCAATATAACCGCGGATCACCCGACCATCGCGGATCAGCTTGTCCATAATTTTCGCCGCCAGAGCGGTGGGAATAGCGAATCCAATTCCTTCTGGCGTCTCGCCATCACTGCTTTTGTCAAAGGTCAGCGTGTTAATTCCGGTCAGTTCACCCAGCGAATTAATTAACGCGCCCCCGGAGTTGCCCTGATTAATGGAGGCATCTGTTTGCAGAAAATTTTGCCGTCCGGATGAGCTTAGTCCGACCCGACCGGTTGCACTGATAATGCCCTGGGTTACCGTCTGACCAAGATTATAAGGATTACCAATTGCCATCACGACGTCGCCAATATGGGCAACGCGTTTGCTATTGATGGGGATCACCGGCAGCCCGGTAGCGCTGATCTTGAGTACCGCCAGATCGGTCATGGCATCGGAGCCTACCAGGGTGGCTTCAAAAAAGCGTCCATCCTGCAGCGCGACAATAATCTGATCGGCGTTGTTGATAACATGCTTGTTGGTGAGAATATAGCCTTTGGCATTCATGATCACGCCTGAACCCAGCGTGGTAATGCCCCGGTTGTTGTTGCCCTGAGCGCTGCGGTTATAAACGTTGACTACGGCGGGCACAGCACGTCGCACCCCCTGATTAAAGCTAAAGGGCGTCTCGTCAGCGCTGCTATCATGATCAAACGTCACTTCTTTGCCCATTCGCAGCGCCGGAACTGCAACAAGCAGCAGGCCTGCGACAATCAGGCCCATTACTACTGCACGCAAAAGTTTAAGAAACATGATGTTATTTCAGGTCCCAGGAGATCGCAGGGCAGAATAACATGAGAAAGGCGGACAGACACCTGGTTGTCCGCCTGTCAGTGGGATTATCTCAGCAGCAGATAGATACTTTCGTCACCGCGCACAACGTTCAGTGCCAGCACTGGCGGTTTGCTCTCCAGTACTTTGCGCATTTCAGCCAGGTTTTGCACGCGGCTGCGGTTTACACCAACAATCACATCATCTTTTTGCAGACCCACCTGCTCAGCAGGCGTGCCTTTAGTAATGGTGTCAACTTTTACTCCCTTATCGCCAGCTTTGGTCGTGCCGTCACTCAGTGCAGCACCCTGCAGCGCAGGCGACATCAGTTGTGCGCTGGCAGTGCTCTGAGCGCTCTGCTCCAGCGTAACGGTGACGTTTACCGGCTTACCATCGCGCAGCAGACCAATTTTTACCTGCTGACCTGGTGGTGTGGTGCCTACTTTTACACGCAACTCGGCAAAGCTTGAGATCGCCTTGTCGTTAATGCTGGTAATAATATCGCCTGCCTTGATACCCGCTTTTTCCGCTGCTGATTTTGGCAATACTTCTGAGATAAAGGCACCCCTCTGGGCATCCACATTAAACGCTTTGGCGATATCCGCGGTCATCTCGGTGCCCTTGATACCCAGCTGACCACGCTTCACTTCGCCAAACTGGATCAGCTGCTGTGCAAGATTCATCGCCATATCGCTGGGAATAGCAAAGCCGATTCCGATATTACCGCCGCTGGAAGCGAGAATTGCCGTGTTGATACCGATCAGTTCACCATTCAGATTGACCAGTGCGCCGCCGGAGTTACCGCGGTTGATTGCTGCATCGGTCTGAATGAAGTTTTCCAGTCCTTCAAGATTCAGACCGCTGCGACCCAGCGCAGAGATAATCCCGGAGGTAGCGGTCTGACCCAGTCCAAACGGGTTGCCAATGGCCACGGCAAAGTCACCCACTTTCAGCGCATCAGAATCAGCGATTTTTACCTGAGTAAGATTTTTGGCTCCTTCAATCTGAATCAGCGCAATATCGGTCTGCTCATCGTGCCCAATCAGTTTGGCATCATGTTCGTTGCCATCGCTTAGCTGAACGCTGATTTTATCTGCACCATTGACCACATGGTTGTTGGTCAGGATATAGCCTTTTGCCGCGTCAATAATGACGCCAGAGCCCAGGCCTTCAAACGGCTGTGGCTGAGACTGCCCCGGTGCCTGACCAAAAAAGCGCTTCAGCGGCTCTGGGATCTCCTGTGCCTGCTGGTCGCTATCCGTGCCTTCAACGTGCACACTCACCACGGCAGGCAGCACTTTTTCCAGCATGGGGGCCAGGCTTGGCAGCGCCTGCCCCTGAACCTCTGCAGGAAGAGACGCCATCGCAGCTGGCGCGGCTGCCAGGCTCATGCCAATACTCAGGGCTAATGCGCTTAATAGTGTTGTTTGTTTTTTCATCTGCTGCGACGCTCTCGCTGTGAATAAGGAGTACAGGAAGTGTGACAATCGTTTGGTACAACTGTTCCAAAAACAAAAAGGCACCGCATGATACGGTGCCCTGAAAAGATTAATTGCGGCTGGTGGTATTACGGTCGCTGCCACGCAGTAAACCGGAAGCCCCTTCTGAATAATCGCGCGGCATCTGAACCGGCGCCTGATCGTTATCCGCCTCTGCTTCCGTCAGCTGATAGGCAAACGGATTTTTTTCGCCCGGCAGATTCGGCAGCAGGTCATTCGAGCCTTTTGCCATATGCTGGTACAGCTGGCGATAATCGCGCGCCATATTGTCCAGCAGCTCTGCGCTCTGTGCAAAGTGGTTGGTGAGCTCTTCACGATAATCAGCCAGCTCTGCTTTCGATTTTTCCAGCTCATACTGCATACTGCGCTGTTCCCGCAGTTTCCTGTTGCCAAAACGCATTGCGACCGCGCCGACAATGATGCCAATTACCAGACCAATCAGCCCGTATTCCCAGGTCATAATAACTCCCGTGTAATTTCCGTTGCTTCGTAGGGCATTGCTTCAACTTCAACTTCATTATCAATCACTATACCCGTTAATCTCCAGGAAGTGGAACTATCGGACAGTATCGCTTAGTGTAGAGCGGCCTAATTTTCAGCAACCGATACGCGAATCGAACTTTTCAGGGATTCTGAGAGAACCATGCAAACCTCATCTCCGCTTGCACGCTATGAGCAGGCGCTGTCGCAGGGCGAGTTTCGTCCGGACGATGTACAACGTGAAGCGATTACCCGCCTGGATACTATTCAGCAAGGGCTTATCGCTCGTCAGCAGCCACGCGAGCCGTCAGGACGGGGACTGCTGGGACGGCTTTCCAGACTGATGGGCAAAGAGCAGACTGGCGCGATAGCACCGGTACGCGGCCTTTATATGTGGGGTGGCGTGGGCCGGGGTAAAACCTGGGTCATGGACCTCTTTTTTCAGTCTATTCCTGGCGAGCGCAAGCTGCGTCTTCATTTTCACCGCTTTATGCTGCGCGTTCATGAAGAGCTGACGCAGCTACAGGGACAGAGCGATCCGCTGCAGATTGTCGCTGACCGCTTTAAAGCGGAAACTGATATCCTCTGTTTCGATGAATTCTTTGTCTCAGATATTACCGATGCAATGCTGCTTGGCACACTGATGGAAGCGCTGTTTGCACGCGGTATTTCACTGGTGGCCACCTCGAATATTCCGCCGGATGAGCTCTACCGGAACGGTTTGCAACGTGCGCGGTTTCTGCCTGCCATTGAGCAGATCAAGCAGCACTGCGATGTGATGAATGTTGATGCCGGCATCGATTACCGTCTGCGCACACTGACCTCTGCGCATCTGTGGAATTCGCCTCTGAATGAGGCGACAGAGGCAGAAATGCAGCGAATGTTCCGCGCATTAGCGGGTGCAACCGCGGCAGACGCCCCGGTGCTGGAAATTAACCATCGGCAGATGCCAACCCGTGGGGTACATGAAGGGGTACTGGCAATCGATTTTGAGACCTTATGCGGCACTGGCCGCAGTCAGCACGACTATATCGAGCTTTCGCGCCGCTTCCATAGCGTGTTGCTGTTTGATGTGCCGGTGATGATTTACAAAACCGAAGATCAGGCGCGACGTTTTCTGGCACTGATTGATGAGTTCTACGAGCGCCATGTCAAACTGGTTGTCGCCGCAGAAACGTCACTGTTTGAGATTTATCAGGGCACGCGACTGAAGTTTGAGTATCAGCGCTGCCTTTCGCGTCTGCAGGAGATGCAGAGCGAAGAGTATTTACGTCTGCCGCATCTGCCATAGGACGTAATAGTAATCGTGGATTTTGTCGCAAAAAGGTTCGATTTTTGAATCTGACTTCTCTATAATCTTGCGACCCCACGTTACGGCACAGAATTTCTTTTCCCGGAAAGCTGTGTGATCCGGTAACTCTACCTGAGGGGGTGGGCTTGCTGGGCGAAATGGTCGTGTGAGCCTCAATCGTTAACTTAGCGTTTGGGATTTCACCAACGTGTAACTTTTATTTGGGTAAGCTTTTCAATGAAAACTTTTACAGCTAAACCAGAAACCGTACAGCGTGACTGGTATGTTGTTGACGCAACTGGCAAAACCCTGGGTCGCCTGGCGACTGAACTGGCGCGCCGTCTGCGTGGTAAGCATAAAGCGGAATATACTCCGCACGTCGACACCGGTGATTACATCATCGTTCTGAACGCTGACAAAGTTGCTGTAACCGGCAACAAGCGTACCGACAAGATTTACTATCACCACACTGGTCACATCGGTGGTATCAAGCAGGCGACCTTCGAAGAGATGATTGCCCGCCGTCCTGAGCGTGTGATTGAAATCGCGGTTAAAGGCATGCTGCCAAAAGGCCCACTGGGTCGTGCTATGTATCGTAAACTGAAAGTTTACGCTGGCAACGAGCACAACCACGCGGCGCAGCAACCGCAAGTTCTTGACATTTAATCGGGATTATAGGCAATGGCTGAAACTCAAAACTACGGCACTGGTCGCCGCAAAAGCTCTGCCGCTCGCGTCTTCATCAAGCCGGGTAGCGGTAACATCGTAATTAACCAGCGCTCTCTGGAGCAGTATTTCGGTCGCGAGACTGCACGTATGGTCGTGCGTCAGCCGCTGGAACTGGTTGATATGGTTGGTAAACTGGATCTGTACATCACCGTTAAAGGTGGTGGTATCTCTGGTCAGGCTGGTGCGATCCGTCACGGTATCACCCGCGCTCTGATGGAATACGACGAATCTCTGCGTGCAGAACTGCGCAAAGCGGGCTTTGTTACCCGTGATGCTCGTCAGGTTGAACGTAAGAAAGTCGGCCTGCGTAAAGCACGTCGTCGTCCACAGTTCTCCAAGCGTTAATTGCCTGCTGCTCAGGCAGCATCAATTGGCTCAAAAAACCCGCTTCGGCGGGTTTTTTATTGCCGGTAATCGCGTTCAGGTAGTGTAAAAACGCGAGCTTTCCCCGCATTTTGCCCGCAAATACGCATCGCTGCGCCACAAGCTGCTTAAAATCTGGTAAACTCACTGACACTTTGCGCCCGCGAGCCGCGGTGCTGACAGATTCGTCGCTCAGGAGTCAGTAGCCGATGTCTGCTGTACCCGCTTGTGTGCGAATCTGATGAGCAGGTGAGTCGCCGTGTGGTTGGCTATTCGCAGTATATTTTTGTGAACAAACTTGGAGGTTTTCATGGCTGTCGCTGCCAACAAACGTTCGGTAATGACGCTGTTTTCCGGTCCGACTGACATTTTCAGCCATCAGGTACGCATTGTGCTGGCTGAAAAGGGCGTCAGCGTGGAGATCGAGCAGGTTGAACCCGATAATCTGCCGCAGGATCTGATTGACCTCAATCCGTATCGCACTGTACCTACGCTGGTCGACCGTGAGCTGACGCTGTATGAATCACGCATTATCATGGAGTATCTGGATGAGCGTTTCCCGCATCCGCCATTGATGCCGGTCTATCCGGTGGCGCGTGGTGAAAGCCGCCTGATGATGCATCGCATTGAGCAGGACTGGTATAGCCTGATGCGCAAAATTGAAACGACCTCCGGTGCGGAAGCTGATGCGGCGCGCAAGCAGCTGCGTGAAGAGCTGCTGGCAATTGCTCCGCTCTTCTCCCACACGCCATTTTTTATGAGCGAAGAGTTTAGCCTGGTGGACTGCTATCTCGCGCCGCTGCTGTGGCGTCTGCCACAGATGGGCGTAGACCTGAGCGGTGCCGGCTCTAAGGAGCTGAAAGGTTATATGACGCGTGTATTTGAGCGTGACTCGTTCCTGGCTTCACTGACGGAAGCGGAACGCGAAATGCGTTTACAGGCTCGGGGCTAATCGCATGGAAATGTCGCAACTCACGGCCCGTCGTCCGTATCTGCTGCGGGCATTTTATGACTGGCTGCTCGATAATCAGCTGACGCCGCATCTGGTTGTGGATATTAATCTGCCAGGCGTTCAGGTGCCGCTGGAGTATGCGCGTGATGGCCAGATTGTGCTGAATATTGCACCGCGTGCGGTAGGTAATCTGGATCTGTCCAACGATGAAGTGCGCTTCAACGCACGCTTCGGCGGCGTACCACGCCAGGTATCTGTGCCGATGGCTGCGGTAATGGCGATTTACGCGCGTGAAAATGGCGCGGGTACAATGTTTGAGCCAGAACCTGTATATGAGCAGGAGATGGATGAACAGGAAGCGGGCCAGGAAGAGACGATGATGTCGGTGATTGATGGCGATCGCCCGGATGATGCTTCAGATGACGATCACTCTCCGGATGATGAGCCACCACCACGTGGCGGACGTCCTTCACTGCGTGTGGTTAAGTAGTTCGCTGTTTCCGTACAAAAAAAACGGGCCTGATGGCCCGTTTTTTATATCTGACTTTAATCAACTATGATCTGCCATTCTCTGCGTGACAGAGGCCCGCACTGGCGCATTTAACGCCGCCGGATGAAAACGGCATAATACGCCAGTACTGCGGCTTAGTAGACGTCACGCAGATAGCGTTTATCTTTCTTCAGCTGATCAACATAGGCTGCCGCGCGTTCGCCAGAGAGACCACCAAACTGACGCACCACTTCATACAGCGCCGCATCCACATCTTTTGCCATACGCGATGCATCACCGCAGACGTAGAAGTAAGCGCCCTCCTGCAGCCAGGCGTAAAGCTCAGCGCCTTTTTCCAGCATACGGTTCTGCACATAAATTTTCTCTTCCTGATCGCGCGAGAAGGCGAGATCAAGATGAGTCAGCAGACCGCTCTGTTGCCAGCTATGCAGCTCATCATTGTAGATGTAGTCATGCTCCTGATGCTGATCGCCAAAGAACAGCCAGTTTTTTCCCTGAGCTGCGGTAGCCTGCCGCTCCTGCAAAAACGCGCGGAATGGAGCGATACCGGTTCCCGGCCCAACCATAATCAGGGGGGCATTGCCATCGGCAGGTACGCGGAACGCTTTATTAGGCGAAATGAAAATAGCGGGTTTTTCACCGCGGCGTACCCGCTCTGCCAGATAGGTTGAACAGACACCTTTGCGCTCGCGTCCGCCGCTGTGATAGCGAACCGAAGCGATAGTGAGATGAACCTGGTCCGGATGCGCTTTGGCGCTGGAGGAGATAGAGTAGGCGCGATGCTGTAGCGGACGCAGCATACCGACAAACTCTGCCACTGACAGCGGGCGCTTAAGCTCCAGCTGGAGTAAATCCAGGCTGTCTTTACCCCATAGCCAGTTGGCGAGCGTATCTTTATCATCATGCTTCAGAACATGCAGCAGCTCCTGATTGGCGGTGTGCTGCCCAATCCACTCTATCAGTTTGCGCGATGGCTCGGAGATCTCAAACTGATAGGTCAGCAGATCACCGAGATTACGATCAAAGCCCGGCACCGGCGTCTCATAATCAGCTTTTAACTGATTCAGCAGCAGGTTTACCAGCGCTGCATCGTTAACCGGAATAATGCCCAGCGCATCGCCTGCTTCATATTTCAGGCCGCTGCCCTTGAGATCAAACTCAAAGTGACGAATATCTTTGGCTGACTGTTCACCTGACAGCCGCTTGTTGGTGATCAGCGCGGCGGCATACGGATTCTGCTTGTTGCTGCCTGGAATAACCGGCGCTTCCGGGGCGCTCTCCAGCACGTTACCGCTGCTGCCGGCACTGGCGGCAAACTGTGGCATGGCGCTGCCAAGCCATTCACTGGATGGCTCTTCAAAATCGATATCGCAGTCAATACGATCAACTACGCGGCGGGCGCCCAGCTGCTCAAGGCGCATATCAATAAATTTACCGGCCTGGCAAAAACCGTCATAGCCGGTATCGCCAATCGCCAGAATAGCAAAGTGCATCTGCTCCAGTCGCGGTGCTGTGCTGGCAGAGATAGCCTGCCAGAACAGCTGGGCGTTATCGGGCATCTCGCCCTCACCGTAGGTCGACGTCACGATCAGAACATGGCGCATGGTACTGAATACATCAAGATCGACTTCATCCAGCGCCTGCACAACCGGCACCAGACCTTTAGCCCGTGCCGCTTTCGCTGCGGTTTGTGCCAGAGCCTCTGCGTTGCCGGTCTGTGAGCCAAACAGGATATGCAGCTGTGTGTTCGCGCTGGCACCCGCTGATGGTGCAGTTTGTTTATCTTCCAGCACCAGCAGACGTGAGTGGAGACCAGCGAGAAAGCCCGCCAGCCAGTATTTCTGATCGCCGTTAAACGGCGCATCTTCAGGAATGTAAGGAATCTTCATGATACGGGTACTCAATCCTGTTGGTAATATTCAGTCTTAGGGCTCAAATTAAAGGCTCTTGCGCTCAGGCGAGTTTCCCGACTGCCGCCGCAATTTCTGGCAGCGCGGCACGGGCAAACAGCTCTTCAAAATCTGGCAAATGTCCCAGCACCTCGCGATGGCGCGCATCCTGATAGATAATCCAGCCATAAGTCGCCAGGCTATCCATCGAGCGAATATTGCGCTGTGTTAGTGCCGCTTTGTAATCTGACATACGTTTTGCTGCAATCAGACTCGCCAGCTCATCATCGCTATAGCTTTCAATCGCCGCACGGGCATGGCGCTGCAGTTTGCTTACCAGTGAAAAGTCTTCTGTCATCAGAAGATTACGTACCGCTTTTTCAACTGCTGCATCTTCTACCGCAGTGCCTTTAGGCAGTTTGCTCAGGGCCAGCTGCTGTGCAAAGCTCAGCACGGTGTAGTTATTGAGCAGAACAAACATCTCCTGGGTGTCTGTGGCACCGTAAGCGGGAACGGCACCATCAGCAATGGTTTTGCCGGTGCGCCATGCCGCTTTGAATTTTGCCACCTGATGTGCGGCCAGTGAGGTCGACAGCTCCTCAAGCAGATCTTTACGTGATTTGGCTTTAAGGATTTCGCCACCATCCTGGTAAAGCAGCAGCGAACGTGGCATCACATAAACAAAGTGCTGACACTCACTTTCCCAGTGCTCCAGCAGCCAGGCAGCGCGCGGTGAGCGGGTCGCCTCAAGATGCCAGTTGAGCATTGTCAGTACGGCCTGCTTATGCACACGCGCCATCTCATTATCATCAGCAATTGAGCCAAACAGTACGGAGTCACCTGCCGCATGAGCAGCGAGATTGCCGTAAGGATCGTACTGATAGGCGAAGCCGCCGCTCATACCGTTACCAAAGCCTTTACCAAAGGTGCCGAGATTAAGAATGGCGCCATTGGTCATATATTCACAGCAGAAGTCACCGACGCCCTCTACCACAGCCGTGGCGCCTGAGTTGCGTACGGCAAAGCGGTCGCCAGCCTGACCCTGCACAAAGAGCCGGCCACCGGTAGCACCAAACAGTGCAAAGTTACCAATCAGCACGTTGCCATCGCTATCCTCGGCACCGCCGCCTGGTGACATCACCATCAGCTCACCACCGCACTGGCCTTTACCCACGCCATCGTTGCAGGTGCCATAGTGCTGCATCAGCATACCGTCATTGCAAAATGCGCCGAATGACTGCCCGGCAGCACCCTGGGTATGGATCCGTACAGTGCGCGGTGCCAGATAGTGACGGCCGCGATCGTCGCGCAGCACCGCTGGCAGCGCCGCACGCTGTTCAGCGCTTAATCCATGATTAAGCAGACGTTCGATATCGATAGCCAGCTGACCGCCGACACTTTTGTTGCGGTTATTCAGCGTCACGCCGTTGCCAAGGTCAACGTCAGTGTGTGCCTGATCAACCAGCTGTGATGTCAGTGCTGTGACCCAGCTGTCATCAAGCGCAAAATCTTTTTCCAGATAGACCGGATGGGCAATTTTTTGCTCCGGCACTACTGTCAGCATGGCGCGCAGATCCAGCTTACCAACCTCAAGAGGATGATCCATCAGGTGCAGCAAGTCAGCGCGACCGCGCGCTTCACGCAGTGAGCGCAGGCCGAGGCGGGCAAGAAATTCGCGTACCTCCTGCGCCACATTGATAAAATATTGCGCCAGCTGACGCGGATCGCCATCAAAGGCTTCCGCATTAGTTGTCAGACCCGCCGGGCATTTGACGTTACAGTTTTTCGCCATAACACACTTCAGCATCATCAGCGCGGTGGTACCAAATTCAAAGCTGTCGCCACCCAGCAGCGCTGATTTAATTACGTCGCTGCCGGTCTGTTGTGCGCCGGAGCAGCGCAGCTGTACTTTGTCACGCAGGCCATTTGCACACAGCGCCTGGTGTACTTCTGCAATACCAATCTCTGCGACGCGACCAGTGTATTTCAGACTGGTCACGGAGGCGGCTCCGGTACCGCCAGTATTACCCGCTACGTTGATGACATCAGCGCCTGCTTTGGCAACACCTACTGCAATAGTGCCGATACCTTCAGAAGAGACCAGCTTCACAATGACGCGCACGCGCGCGGCCTTGCAGTCATGGATCAGCTGTGCCAGATCCTCAATTGAGTAAGTATCATGATGCGGCGGCGGTGAAACCAGCTCTACCCCCGGCGTACCACCGCGTGCCGCGGCAATCTCTACCGTGACTTTTGGTGCCGGCAGCTGTCCGCCTTCACCTGGTTTTGCACCCTGACCAATTTTGATCTCCAGCTCTTCCAGCATGGGATCGGCCAGATAGGCAGCCCAGACACCAAAGCGTCCTGAAGCCAGCTGTTTAATACGTGAGGCGCGAATCGTGCCGTGACGCGAGTAGTGTTCGCCGCCTTCGCCGCAGTTACTCATGCCACCCACCATATTCGTACCGTGTGCCACTGCTTCATGAGCCGGAGCCACCAGTGCGCCGTGACTCATCGCGCCAGAGGCAAAGGTGCGCGTGATCTCATGCGCGGGCTGAATCTCTTCCAGTGGAAGCGATGGCAACGCAGTAAAGATTTTTGCCAGATAGTCAGCAGCCTTGCCATAAGCGGTAATGCGCAGTACGCCTTCTTCCACACTGCTGTTTTCAATCTCATCGCTGAACCGGGTACGCAGAGCACGTGCCAGTGCGGCCAGCCGCTCCTGCTCAGGTTTCAGGCCCGCAATAGCATCGACCAGACGCAGCTCAAACTGATTCAGGTTGCCAGCCACGCTCTGACATTGCAGACCACGAATAGCAAAACCGTTGTTAATCAGCGAGTAGCGTCCCAGCTTACGGCCAAACTCCGCTTCACTGTCAACGTGAGTTAAATCGCAGGGCAGGGCAAGAATATCGCGCAGTGCTGCCGGACGCCGTTTGCGCTCAGCGTGCATCAGACTGGAGAACTCGCGATAGTCTGGTGTAATAGCAAAGCTATCGATCACCGCATTGGGGATGCGTCTGAAGCTGCTATCTTCAAAGCTATCCGCTTTGATACTAAAGGCATTATCCAGTCTCGCCAGCGTCATCAGACGGATAAAGTTATCCTCTTCGCGTGCGCTGTCCGCAAAGCGGATCGGCTGTTCAGTCATATCAATAAAGGTGCGCACGGCGATGGTTCCGTAGGAGTGGCCTGCACCTTCAGCGCGCTCTTTAAACAAACCCAGCAGCGGCACTTCTGACTCACCCTGAATTTTCAGGGCGCTCTGATGCCAGTCCACTGCCATCTGGGCGATAGCCGGGAAACCTGCACCGCCTACCGGCGTTTTGATATTAGGGAAATATTTTTTCAGCACCGGATCTTCCGTATCAAGGAAGTTCGGCTCAAAAAACTCACCGCAGCTGTAGCTCTCCACGGTGCAGAGACCCACTTTGCCCATGGTTTTCATCAGCGCTTTTTCTGCTGCTTTGGCATAGCGCCGGAAAGCGTTATTTCCCTCTTCACCCTCGCCAAACTTCTCTTCGGCACGCATCTGCACACCCAGCGGATACACCGCTGAAGCGCCAAAGCCCAGCGTAGCGGCGATATGGTGCGAAGAGATGCTCTGACCGCTCTCAACCACCAGAGAGACATCCAGACGTAATCCTTCCTGCACCAAACGCTGATTAATCGCAGAGACCACCAGCAGCATTGGCATAGCGGCACGTGTTGTGGAGACATGACGATCGGTGATCACAGCGATGCCGCCCTGAGCACGTGCAAAATCAACCACCTGTTGTGCCAGATCGTCAATTGCACTCTCCAGCGCGCGGGCGTTAGCTGCACGGCTAACAATATCTTTGCCGGTCACCGGCTGATAGAGCATCTCAAAGCGAGCATAAGGCGCAACATTCTGTTCGCGCAGGCGCAGCATATCGAGATGGGTCAGAATTGGCGTGGGCAGAATGATCTGCTGGCCTTTGCTACGGCCAAGATGCGGTTTTGCACCCAGCGCGACACGCAGAGTCATGCCATCCGCTTCCCGAATGGAGTCCAGAGGCGGGTTAGTGACCTGCGCAAAGCGCTGCGAGAAGTAGTGCGCCATGCCGCCTTCATGATCGGAGAGACCGTTGATGGCGTTGCCGTAACCCATCGCTGAGATTTTCTCAGCGCCGGTTTGCAGCATCGGATCCATCATGAACTTAAAGCTCTCCTGGTTATAGTAGTAGGCAACAAACCGCTGGTAGGTTTTCAAATCGCCACTGTAACGTAGCGGTGAGCCAAGCTTTTCAGCCGGAATTTCCGGCAGTTCATGCAGTTCTATACATGCTGCCTGCAGCAGAGCTGGATAATCTTTTTCTGCCGCCAGTTTTTCCAGTGCGTCAATTGTGGTGTAAGCACGTTTTTCGCGGTGATCGTAATAGAGCATACCACCCGCTTCGATACGGCCGCGACGCAGCACGCTCTCTGGCGGAAAGGCAATCTGGCCCGCTTCTGACATGGCACCAATATAGTCAGCGGTTTCCACTGAGCGCAGCGGACGCAGGCCAAGGCGGTCAAGCCGGGCGCCAATCACTTCACCATTGCCAAAAATCAGCGCAGCCGGGCCATCGTTCTTCTCTTCATACAGTGAGAAGTACTCCAGCATGGCGCGCACAGCAGGTGAGAGCGAGCTGTCATTTTCCCATGCTGGTGGCATCATCGATACCACTGCCGTGATCAGATCAAGATTATCTTCCATCAGGCGGCTATGAATGCTCTGGTCAAGTCGCGAACTGTCTGACTGTCCTTTAGGGCGCACAATGGTTTTACCGCGTGCCAGCATCAGTGCCGCTTCCGCGATACGGTTTTTGCGATCGGTATTCAGCTCACCGTTATGCGCCATCAGGCGGAACGGCTGCGCCATCGTGGTGTGCGGATCGGTATTGGTTGAGAAGCGAGTATGGAAAAACAGCCCGCGCACCTGATGATCGCTGTCAGTTAAATCTTTGAAGTAGGGGATTACTTCATTGGAGTTCAGACGCGCTTTAAACACCTGAGTACGCGATGAGAGCGAAAGCGGATAGAGTCCGCCAAATTCACTGTCGGTAAAGGCGCGGGCTTCAATATCCAGCAGTGCCCGGTAAATCTGACGTTCAAACTCAGTCTGACTGGTGATTGCTGGTGGTGCGCTGAAAACCCACTGCACGATTGGCAGCTGAAAGGAGATTGCAGCTGGTCGGGTAACGCTGTTATCCAGCGGCATATCGCGCTTTAGCAGCACCGGAAAGTTCCATGCAGCCAGTGTCTCTTCCACTAATCGTTCAGCATTTGCGCGCAGCGTGGCGTCTTTCGGCACAAAAAAGTTGCCTACCCCAAAGCGTCCCGCCTCCAGCGCCTGACCGGTTAGTTTACGGAAAAAGTTCAGCGAGAGATCGACATTGACGCCAGCGCCATCGCCCACGCCCTCTGCGGACATACCGCCGCGGTGAGGCACAGTACATAGTGCACTATGCGCCATCTGTAAAATTTCATGCGTCTGCTCGCCGTCCTTGCGGGTAATAAAACCTACACCACAACTATCGCTACCTGCGGCTGGATCGTACAAACCATAGGAATCAGGTTTTTGCGTGGACATTGAGAGTCTCCTTAAACTGCTTTAGACATTGCCTGTTATGTTTCAGGCACAGAGCGCTGACGCGTGCTGTATCACTGATTTTTTCCGCGCTTCAAGCGGGCGTCGCAATACCGAGCAAACACTCTCAGGTTTGAATAACCATCCTTGATGAGCTGCTCGCAAAATCTGGTCTCTGACGGGAGATAACTTGCATCCAGAGGGAGTCTTCTTGCTGCATAGATATGTCGAGACACAGTCCCGACTGGAAAGCATCCAGCGGAATTTCAACTTATCGGGAAAGCGTACTAAGGTCAAATAGCCAGCGCTAGCAACCATATTTGCACTATTTTGTATTTAAGATAATGATAAATATCAACTTTTTAACTAAATTTATCCTGCTAAATGTGCTCTGTTACCCCTGATAATTGTGAGTCGTCTCACTATCTTCAGGCAGATAAATCACTTCTTCCTGCTAGTGAAAGGTTTAATAACAGCATAAAATATTGTCGAGTATGCGATCTGCGTCTCATGTATCTGTTTTTCTTATGGCGCTTTATTTGAATTAATTTTAAAGCGTTATAAGCAAAACTAATCAGCCGTGTCGTGCTTAGAAAGTTGGTTATTTTGAATTAATATTCAATGGCGGACAGTGGCAACCTGCTGGCGAACCAGCTGCCACAGGGGTCGGGGGCAGTAAAGTCTGGCTGTTAGCTACAGCAGACGGCCTTTCAGATTATTCACCTGAGAAAATTAGTCAAGCGCTTTGCTTACCATGTAGCTAACGTCGGCGAAATCAGGCCGCAATGCACTATTATGGAGCAAAAGCTGAGTTAATTTGCAGGGGGAAGCAACACGCCACCCGGTGAAGTGCGCTATGATGGCGGCATTCGTTCAGGGAGTTCCTCATGAAACAAATCCGGCTTTTAGCTCAATATTATGTCGACCTGATGGTTAAACTCGGTCTGGTGCGCTTTTCTCTGCTGCTGGCGTCCGCGCTGGTCGTGCTGGCAATGATTGTGCAGATGGCGGTGACCATGGTATTGCGCGGGCATGTCGAGAGCATCGACGTGGTACGTTCAGTCTTTTTTGGTCTGCTGATTACGCCATGGGCGGTCTACTTTCTTTCCGTGGTGGTAGATCAACTCGAGGAGTCGCGTCAGCGTCTCTCTAAACTGGTCGATAAGCTGGAGGAGATGCGCACGCGCGATCTGGAGCTGAACCAGCAGATGAAGCAAACCATTTCTCAGCTTAATCAGGAGATCAGTGACCGCATTAAAGCCGAAGAGGCGCGCGAACAGGTTATGGACAAGCTGCGTGAAGAGATGGGGCGGCGTGAAGAGGCACAGATTGAACTGGAGCAGCAATCCTCATTTCTGCGCTCTTTTCTGGATGCCTCGCCCGATCTGGTGTTCTATCGCAATATTGATAAGCAGTTCTCTGGCTGTAACCGTGCTATGGAGCTGCTGACAGGCCTGAGTGAAAAGCAGCTTATTGGCCTGACTCCACGCGATATTTATGACGAGGAAGCGGCCACTAAGGTTCTGGAGACTGATGAAAAAGTCTTTCGTCATAACGTCTCACTAACTTATGAACAGTGGCTGCAATATCCTGATGGCCGTAAAGCCTGCTTTGAGATCCGCAAAGTGCCTTATTACGATCGGGTTGGTAAGCGTAGCGGGCTGATGGGCTTTGGTCGCGATATTACCGAGCGTAAGCGCTATCAGGACGCGCTGGAGAGCGCCAGCCGGGAGAAAACCACCTTTATCTCTACTATCAGCCACGAGCTGCGTACGCCGCTTAATGGCATTGTCGGGCTGAGCCGCATTCTGCTGGATACTGATCTTAGCCAGGAGCAGCTGAAGTATCTGAAAACCATTCATGTCTCTGCCATTACGCTGGGCAATATCTTCAATGATGTCATTGAGATGGACAAGATTGAACGACGTAAAGTACAGCTCGATAATCAACCCCTTGATTTTACGGGTTTCCTGGCCGATCTGGAGAACCTCTCTGGCCTGCTGGCCCAGCCCAAAGAGCTGAAGTTTGTTATGCAGCCTGCGCTGCCATTGCCGCACATTATTCTGGCTGACGGCACGCGTCTGCGGCAGATCCTCTGGAATCTGATTGGCAATGCAGTGAAATTTACCCAACAGGGAGAGATCATCGTACGCGTTGCCTATTGCGATAATGAGACGTTGCGTTTTGAAGTACAGGACTCCGGTATGGGTATCCCGCAGGATGAGCAGGATAAGATCTTCGCTATGTATTATCAGGTAAAAGATCAGCATGGTGGCAAGCCTGCTACCGGCACCGGTATCGGACTGGCAGTATCGCGCCGGCTGGCGCAGGCGATGGGCGGCGATATCACCGTCAGCAGCGTGCCAGGAAAAGGCTCCTGCTTTGTCGTGGAGATCCACGCACCCTGTGTCGCTGACGAAGTCGAGGACGACGATGTGGATAGCAGTCTGCCGCTGCCAGCGCTGCATGTGCTGCTGGTTGAAGATATTGAACTCAACGTGATCGTTGCCCGCTCGGTACTGGAAAAACTGGGCTGCAGCGTTGAAGTCGCGATGAATGGCCACGAAGCGCTGGACTTGTTTGATCCCCAGGAATTTGACCTGGTACTGCTGGATATCCAGCTGCCAGATATGACCGGTCTGGATGTCGCCCGTGCAATCCATCAGCAGCATCAGGGCAACCATTTACCGCCGCTGGTCGCGCTGACTGCCAACGTTCTTAAAGATAAAAAAGAGTACCTGGAAGCGGGGATGGATGATGTGCTCAGCAAGCCGCTGGCAGTACCGGCGCTAACTGCCATGATTAAAAAGTTCTGGGATTATCAGAGTGACGCTGAAGAGGGCGCTATGCACGTGGCAGAGACGCAGTCGCGCATGTTGCTGGACGTCGCCATGCTGGAGCAGTATATCGAGCTGGTTGGTCCGGGGCTGATTACACAAAGCCTGAGTATGTTTGAGCAGATGATGCCAGGTTACCTCAATGTGCTGGACTCCAACATGATGGCGCGCGATCAGAAAGGCATTGCTGATGAGGGACATAAAATCAAAGGCGCTGCTGGTTCTGTAGGTTTGCTGCATTTACAGCTGCTGGCAAAACAGATTCAGTCGCCTGAACTTCCGGCATGGTGGGATAATGTGCAGGAGTGGATTGATGAACTTAAACAGGAGTGGCGGCATGACGTTAACGTATTGCGCGAGTGGTTAGCTCAACGCGAAGAACGGCAGAAGCCATAAAAAAATGACCCCAGCCGAGGCCGGGGTGCGCGAATACTGCGCCAACACCAGGGAAAACTTGGCTGCTGCTATCACTATTCTTAGCGTAAAAAAAGCAGCAGCCGGGTATCGGATAACGCTACAAAATCACTTTAGCAAAGTTGCCAATGTTTGTGGCAAGATTCATTAAATTGTGTGATGTTGAACAGCGTTCAGCTACAGAAAACATTAATTTGGCGATACTGTCAAGTGTGGGATTAATTTCTCTGCTGAATCGGGCGTTATTTGATCAATAACGGATGGGTTTGCCTGTTTTTTCTGCGCTGCAATACCTGGAAGAAATAAAAACAGAGCGAAAAGCGGAATAAGAAGGAATAGTCACAGCCACAGGAAGTAGGCTCTTGTTTTTATAGATAAACATGCGCTTATTGCACGTTTACCCGAAACGTTTTGGAAACCCGGCAAATAAAACGTTCTCTCTGCCAACTGTTTTGAGCAGGTGCGTGGCCAGAATGAGCTGCAATTTACGGCTGGCCAGCAGCGGGTTACGTTTATCAGCAGCATAATCGCTCTTTATCAGGCAGGATTTGATATGCAGCAGAGCGAAACTGATATGCAAAAAAGAGATAAAGTTAAGAATTATGAAAGTATATAAAACATAATTATCATCAGCAGTTAACAATAAACCCCTGCTCTCTGTGAGTATTTTTTATACATGGAACCGATTCCTTTTTCCTGGAAGTGCTTGATGTATCAGGAAGTGAGAGAAAGCTGACGGGTGTAAATCGCCTTCTTTTTACGCTACCCCCGCGCAAAAATGAGTGAAGTTAGCGCAACGATGGGTGCGCTGCGCAATCATGACTAAAGTAATTAATTAAAACAGGGAACCGAAAGAAGAACATTGCATGAAAAAGCATAAAGCAGGTCGATTCATCCGAATTAAGTCATTGATTATAAAATTTATACTCGGTATTACCGCGCTCTGGGTAGCAGGAATTGCTGTTTTTGCCTTTCTGCCGGTGCCTTTTTCAGCGGTAATGGTGGAGCGTCAGGTCGGGGCATGGCTGCATGGCGATTTTGATTACGTGGCGCATTCAGACTGGGTCAGCATGGACAATATCTCTCCCTGGATGGCGCTGGCGGTGATCGCCGCAGAAGATCAGACGTTCCCGAAACACTGGGGATTTGATGTGGGCGCTATCCAGCGGGTACTGGATAACAGCAGTGGAGAGCGAATGCGTGGCGCATCAACCCTGTCTCAGCAGACAGCAAAAAATCTTTTTTTATGGGATGGCCGCAGCTGGATACGCAAAGGGCTTGAAGCAGGCATGACGGTGGGTATTGAAACCGTCTGGACCAAACGGCGTATCCTGACGGTTTATCTCAATATTGCTGAGCTGGGTCCCGGCGTGTTTGGCGTGGAAGCAGCAGCACAACGCTATTTTCATAAGCCTGCCAGCCGTCTCAGTATCGCGGAGGCAGCACTGCTGGCGGCCGTACTACCTAATCCGATCCGTTTCCGTGCCGATGCGCCATCAGCCTATGTGCGTCAGCGCCAGCAGTGGATTATGCGGCAGATGCGGCAGCTGGGAGGTACCGGCTTTCTGAATCGTTATCAGCTGCAATGAATGGTTTACTCTTCATCAAATCCAGCTTCAAACAGTTCAATCACCGCAGCCAGCGCCTCCGCTTCCTGCGGTCCGCTGGCTTCAATTTCAATATGCCCGCCTTTAGCTGAATCAAGCATCAGCAGCGCAATCACGCTGCTGGCTTCTGCTTCGGTGCCGGCTTCATTGCGCAACAGTACTTCAGCATCAAAACTCTGCACCAGCTCAAATAACTTCATCGCCGGACGAGCATGCATACCCAGCTTGTTGCGGATCTCAACGGTTTGCTTCACAGTCATGATTTACGCTTTTCCAGAGTGCGATGGCGTGATTGCACATTTTTGCCGCGTGAACGAAAGTAGTCAGCCAGCTGCTCCGCAATATAGACCGATCGATGCTTACCGCCCGTACAACCGATTGCTACAGTAAGGTAGCTGCGATTGTTGGTTTCCAGCATCGGTAGCCAGAGTTCCAGATAGCTGCGTGTCTGATAGATGAAGTTATGCACTTCAGTATGGCGGTCGAGAAAGGCTGCGACCGGGCGATCAAGACCAGTCATGGGACGCAGTTTTGGATCCCAGTGCGGGTTGGGCAGAAAGCGCACATCAAAGACGTAATCAGCATCGATTGGAATACCATGTTTGAAGCCAAAGGATTCAAACACCATGGTCAGCTCACGCTCACGTTTGCCAAGCAGCCGGGTACGCAGCATCTCTGCCAGTTCATGTACCGACATCTCAGAGGTATCAATAATCAGATCGGCACGAGAACGCAGCGGCTCCAGCAGGAGATTCTCTTCATCAATGGCGCTCTCCAGTGAAAGGTTTTTGCTGGAGAGCGGATGCAGGCGGCGTGTATCGCTGTAACGCCGGATCAGTGTGTTGCGATCGGCATCCAGAAACAGCAGCTGAGGAGAAAACGAGTCGGGCAGATTGTTCAGCGCCAGCTCAAAAACTTCCTGCGATTCCGGCATATTACGCACATCAATACTGACCGCAGCCGAAATATTGCGCTCGGTTAGTGTATTCGCCAGCTCGGGTAGTAATACCACTGGCAGATTGTCGACACAGTAAAACCCCATATCCTCCAGGGCGCGCAGCGCAACTGATTTACCTGAGCCGGATCGACCACTGACGATCATCAGCACCATCACATCTCTCCCCTTTTATAACCGGTTCACTAACCGACGACGCTATATGTCGCTTATGAATGCGCTTCCTGAGCTTCTGTAATGATGGCGTAAAGCTCGCTGTCGCTCTGAGCCGCGCGCAGACGACGACAGACGGTTTTATCGGCCAGACGCTTGGCTACCAGCGACAGGGTATGCAGGTGCGTTTTGCACTGATCGGCAGGCACCAGCAAGGCAAACAGCAGGTCCACCGGCTGATTGTCGACAGCATCGAACGCAATCGGCTGATCGAGGCTGATAAATACGCCTACCGCGCGCAGTGTATCCTCTTCCAGCTTGCCGTGCGGAATAGCAATCCCGTTGCCGATGCCGGTACTGCCCATGCGCTCACGGGTCAAAATCGCTTCGAAAAGCGTCTGGTGCGGCAGATTGAGCTGCCTCGCTGCCAGTTCGCTGATAATTTCCAGCGCGCGTTTTTTACTCTGGCAGTGTACGCCGCTGCGGGTGCAGTCTGGCGTCAGGACCGAGCTCAATTCCAGTGTCAGATCGTTGTTCATCATCGTTTCACTTGCGAGTTCACATAGCCACAGAGCAGAAGCTCTGCCGGCGCTTGCGCAGATGACAAAACGGGGCGAACTGTTCGCCCCATTTTCTCCCTGAGTGCTGAGTCAGTCAGCGCCCGGCAAGCGTGAAGGTTAGTGTTTCTTTAATTTGTCTTTGTGTTTGGTCAGCTGGCGCGCCAGCTTATCCACCAGCCCATCAATGGCCGCGTACATATCTTCCGCTTCCGCAGTGGCGTGCAGCTCACCACCGTTTACATGCAGGGTTGCCTCTGCAATCTGCGTGACCTTCTCGACTTTCAGAACAATATAAACCTGATTGATGCGATCGTAATAGTGTTCCAGTCTGGCAAATTTGTTGTTAACAAATTCGCGCAGTGGCGCCGTGGTTTCGACATTCAGTCCGGTAAGGTTTAGCTGCATAGGTCTCTCTTCTCTGTTCGTTCAGACCAGCTGCTTGCGCTGGTTTGAGGGCGGTATAGATAAAGACTCGCGATACTTCGCAACCGTACGTCGCGCTACCATGATGCCCTGTTCAGACAACATGGAGGTCAGTTTGCTGTCGCTCAAGGGCTTTGCGGGATTTTCCGCAGCAATCAATTTTTTCACCAGAGCGCGAATAGCTGTTGAAGAGGCTTCGCCGCCTCCTTCAGTGCTGACGTGACTGGAGAAAAAATATTTCAGTTCAAAGATACCACGCGGGCTGTGCAGATACTTCTGCGTGGTGACACGTGAAATTGTCGATTCATGCATATCAACCTGCTGTGCAATATCAGCCAGCACCATCGGACGCATATACTCTTCGCCCTGTTCAAAAAACGCCTGCTGCTGGGCAACAATGCAGCGGGTCACCTTAAGCAGGGTATCGTTGCGGCTCTCCAGGCTTTTGATCAGCCAGCGTGCTTCCTGCAGATTGTTACGAATAAACTGACTATCACTGTCACTGCGCGCTGAACCGCCCATTGCAGCGTAGTGCTGATTTATTTTCAGTCGTGGCAAGCTCTCGGCATTCAGCTCCACAACCCAGCGCGTATTAACTTTACGGACCAGCACATCCGGAATGACATATTCAGGCTCAGCCGTATTGATTGACTGGCCGGGACGCGGATCGAGTGACTGAATCAGCAGCATCGCCTCTTTCAGCACCTCTTCTTTCTGTCGGGTTACGCGCATCAGACTGCGAAAATCGTGGTTTGCCAGCAGATCAAGATGCTCACTAACAATCAGTCGCGCCTCTTTTAGCATGGGCGTATCTGCCGCATATTGCGACAACTGCACCAGCAAACAGTCGCGCAGATCGCGAGCACCGACGCCTACCGGATCAAAGCGCTGAACGCGCTTAAGCACGGCTTCCACCTCTTCCAGTGTCAGCTCATCGTCACCAATACTATCGCAGATCTCCTGCAGGCTTACCGTGAGATAACCTGTGGTATCGATAGCATCCACGATAGATGTCGCAATTGCGCGATCGGTATCCGTAAAGGGCGTCAGCTCCACCTGCCACATCAGGTAATCCTGGAGTGACTGGGTGGTCTCTCCCTGGTAAACCGGCAGCTCATCATCCTGATAATCAGTGCCGGTGCCGGAGGGCGTGCCAGCAGTATAGATCTCATCCCATGAGGCATCGAGAGGCAGTTCATCCGGCATCTCTTTCTGTTCCAGCGCCTCGCGGGTATCCAGCGTATCGCTCTCCTGAGATTCACGTGCGTCAACTTCTTCATGAATATCGGTTTGCTCAAGCAGCGGGTTGCTCTCCAGCGCCTGCTGGAGCTCCTGCTGGAGTTCAAGCGTAGAGAGCTGCAGCAGGCGAATAGCCTGCTGCAGCTGGGGAGTCATTGCCAGTTGCTGGCTGAACCTGAGTTGCAAACCTTGCTTCATAATCTGGCTTGGATGTCCTAAGCAAATATCGGGTTAATCGACACCTTATCAGAGTCTGAACTCTTCGCCCAAATAAACCCGCTTAACCTGCTCATCTGCCAGAATTTCGTCAGGGGTGCCATGAGCAATCAGGTTGCCCTGGCTGACGATATAGGCGCGCTCACACACTGCCAGCGTTTCACGCACGTTATGATCGGTGATCAGGACACCAAGCCCGCTGTCGCGCAAATGTTCAATGATCTTTTTGATATCGATAACGGAGATAGGATCAACCCCGGCAAACGGCTCATCCAGCAGAATAAACTTGGGATTAGCCGCCAGCGCGCGCGCAATTTCCACACGACGCCGTTCACCACCTGAGAGCGCCTGGCCCAGGCTATTGCGCAGATGCCCGATATGAAACTCTTCCATCAGCTCGTTGGCACGATCCTGACGCTGCTCTTCAGTGAGATCATCACGGATTTGCAACACGCCCATCAGGTTATCATAAACGCTCAGACGGCGAAAAATAGAGGCTTCCTGCGGCAGATAGCCAATGCCGCGACGCGCCCGGGCGTGCAGCGGTAAAATACTGATATCTTCATCGTCAATCACAATACGACCGGCATCGCGCGGTACTATGCCCACTACCATATAAAAGGTTGTGGTTTTTCCGGCTCCGTTCGGGCCGAGCAGACCGACGATTTCGCCAGATTTAACCTGCAGGCTAACATCCTCGACGACGCGGCGGCCTTTATAGGCTTTTGCCAGATTTTCAGCGACTAAAGTTGCCATCTGTCAGTTACTCTTTTTAGGGCTCGCAGCGGAACCGTTTTTATCCTGCAGCTGTGAAGGCACCAGCACCGTGGTGACACGCTTGCTCTGGCCCTGACTATAGGCCTGCATTTTCTGCTCTTTCACCAGATAGGTGATGCGATCGCCTTTGATATTACTATCCTGCTGTTCAATAAAGGCATTACCGGTCAGCTCGACAAAGTCGTTGGCGAGTTCATAGTGCAGTTTGGCAGCATGACCCTGAACCGGCTTGCCGCTATCCTGCATCTGATAAAACGTTGCCGGATTACCATACGCATCAACAATGGTTTTATTGCTATCACCGCCAGGACGGGTAACCACCACTTTATCTGCTGTGATTTTGATCGTGCCCTGGGTCACAATGACATTGCCGGTAAAGGTAGCAACGTTACCCTGCAGATCGAGTGCCTGGTTAACTGAGTCAATATTAACCGGCTTTTCGGAGTCTCCGGTTACCGCCAGCGCAGGTAAGCTCCCCGCCAGCAGCGAACCCAGCAGCAACGCCTTAAGGCTATTTTTGTTCATGTTGAATTTCATAAGATGTTTTGACCTTTTCAAGCAGCTCAGCATTTTTGGTGCGTAAATTGCCGCGCATTTTCATGCCAGTGGAGTTAAAACTGCGGCCAAACAGCGTAACCTGATCGTCAGACATGACATCCTGAGTAGTCAGATTAACCTGGGCATTGTCAGTGATAATGCGCTCAAGCTGAGAATCCTGGGTCAGCGTGTGCACTTCAACATGACCATACAGATAAAGCATACGATCATTGGTCAGTTTTGCTTTATCTGCCCGAACCCGCCAGGTTGGCACTTTGTTTTCATCAAACGTGGTCATCACCGGATTATCAAACCAGCTAACTTCGTCAGCTGAAAAGTAGGTGACCTTATCCGAGACAAGTTTATATGCCAGTGCCCCGGTTGGGTTATACACCACGGTATTAGAGTTAGCGCTGGTATAGGTTGGCTCCTGATCGTTCGAGGCCAACGGCGTTGCGCTCTGGTTCTGATTCGTCAGATTCCAGCCGATCAGCACCAGCGCGATCAGAGCCAGAATCAGCGTTATCCAACGCCTGCTTTTACTCATACTGATTGCCCTTTGGCATCCTCAAATTTATTCTGCGCCAGTAATATCAGGTCGCACACTTCACGAACCGCGCCGCGACCGCCGCTGATGCGTGTGACATAATCGGCACGTGGTAACAGTACCGGATGTGCATCTGCCACGGCGACGCTCAGCCCCGCCTGCGCCATGACTGGCCAGTCGATAAGATCGTCTCCAATATAGGCAACCTGCGCCTTATCCAGAGACAGTTTATCCAGAAGTTCGTGCCACGCCAAAAGCTTATCTGACTGTCCCTGGTAAAGATGCGTAATACCCAGCGTCTGACAGCGATCTTCCAGCAGCTTCGCGCGGCGGCCGGTTATAATAGCGACTTCAATGCCTGAGGTCAGCAGGCAACGTATGCCATATCCATCCCGGACATTAAACGCTTTTAACTCTTCGCCACTATTTCCCATATAAATCAGCCCGTCAGACATGACACCATCGACGTCACAAATCAGCAGGCGGATTTGTGCGGCACGCGCCATAACATCAGCAGCTACCGGCCCATAGCAGGTGGCGATCATCGCGTTTTCAGCGTTCATTTCAGTTTCCTGTTCAGACTACGCCAGCGCGCAGCATGTCATGCATATGTACCACGCCCAGCAGACGATCGTCATCGGCCACCAGTACAGAGGTAATGTTTTTGTTTTGCATCAGATTAAGGGCATCTACTGCCAGCATATTTGGACGCACGCGGATCCCGCCCGGCGTCATAACATCCTCAATGCGCGCCGACTGAAAATTGATCCCCATATCAAAGATACGGCGTAAGTCGCCATCGGTAAAAATACCTTCAATTTTCATCAGATCGTCAACAATCACCGTCAGACCAAGATTTTTGCGCGTGATCTCCAGCAGTGCATCGCGCAGCGACGCGTCACGGGTCACATGCGGTATTTCAGCGCCGCTATGCATAATGTCGCTGACATGCAGCAGCAGTTTGCGCCCCAGTGCACCACCAGGGTGGGACATGGCAAAATCTTCTGGTGTAAAACCGCGAGCCTCCAGTAGTGCCACCGCCAGAGCATCGCCCATTACCAGCGTTGCCGTGGTGCTGGACGTGGGTGCCAGTCCAAGCGGACAGGCTTCCTGCGGTACTTTGACGCACAAATGTACATCGGCTGCACGGCCCATGGCGCTCTCAGGACGACTGGTAATGCAGATAAGCTGAACATTCTGTCGTTTCAGTACCGGGATAAGCGCCAGAATTTCTGCGGATTCGCCGCTGTTGGAAATGGCAATGACCACATCGCTGGTGCCCACCATTCCCAGATCGCCGTGACTCGCTTCACCGGGATGCACAAAGAAAGAGGCGGTGCCGGTGCTGGCAAAGGTTGCGGCCATTTTCTTACCGATATGGCCCGATTTTCCCATGCCCATCACCACAACTTTGCCCAGACAGGTATAGATCAGCTGACAGGCGCGACTGAAGTCATCGTTAATATATTGATCAAGCTGCTCCAGTCCTTCACGTTCGATACGCAGTACATTTTTACCCGCCTGCTGAAAATCAAACTCCGCTTGCTGCTGTGACATATCAGTGCGTCCTTAATAGCTGGTAAGAGAGTAGGGGCAGAGCCAAAGCCATATCACCCAGAAAAGAAATCCTGCCAGCAACAGCGTACCCGCTACCCGACCAACGTGGCGTTTACGCAGCAGGCAAACCAGCGCAAACAGTACGCTGACGCCCAGCATCACCCAGTAATCGCGGCTGAAAGCCAGTGGGTTTACGTCGTCGGGATGGAGCAGGGCTGGCAGGCCCAGAACAATTGCCAGATTAAAAATATTGGCACCAATCAGGTTACCAATCGCAATATCATCTTCACCTTTCAGCGCACCTGCTATCACCGTAGCCAGTTCCGGCAGACTGGTACCCACCGCGATAAGCGTCAGACCCATCACCAGCTCACTAATGCCAAAGTAGTCAGCAAAAACGGTGGCGTTATCGATTACCATACGGGTCGACATTGGCAGAATAATCAGCGATACCGCCAGCCAGAGAAAGGCCACCCGGTTGCCAGACTCATCACGTGGCAGTTCAGCCACCTGCTCTCGCGTCAGTGGATCGCTGTTGTCGCGCTCAGCACGGCGGGCAATACGAATCACCACCAGCAGATAAAAAAGTGCCATCAGTAGCAGCGCCACGCCATCTAACCGGCTGAGATGATTATCAAATAGCATAATTCCGCTTAGCAGTGAAACCAGCAGCAGCAGCGGAAATTCGCGCCGAATCAAATTGGAGTGTACGGTTAAAGGGTGAAGCAGCGCGGCAGCACCTAAAATAAGCAGAATATTCGTGATATTTGAGCCAAGTGCGGTGCCTACAGCTAAATCCATCTGCCCATGTTGTACCGCAGAGAGCGAGATAATAAGTTCAGGAAGTGATGTGCCTATACTTACCACCGTCATGCCAATAATCAGCGGCGGAATGCCCAGTGAACGGCATAAAATTGCTGTGCTGAAGACCAGACGATCGGCGCCATAAACCAGTAACAGCAATCCGATAAACAGCAGAGCAGTGGCTACGAACATGAAAAATCCTTGATGGATAACGGTGTCAGCAAACCTGAACTGACAAAAGTGCCTGAAGTGTGAGAAATCAGCCGCTGATTTTGACTCCCTGAGCGCCAAAAGTAAATTTAATGACCGTTTTCGCCACACCGGCGCGGTAAGTTTCTGTAAAACTATCGTGAATTGCGGTGTACCAGGCTACCATCCACACCATTTATAACGCCCGACCCGCTTAACGAGGTAATAATGACTCAGCAGCAAACGAATCTGGTCGAGGTGCGCGGCGTAAGTTTTACCCGCGGCGATCGCACTATATTCGACGATATTTCACTGACGGTTCCGGCGGGCAAGGTCACCGCGATTATGGGGCCTTCCGGCATCGGGAAGACCACGCTGCTGCGCCTGATTGGTGGTCAGCTGCAGCCGGATAAAGGCGAAATCTGGTTTCAGGACCAGAACATTCCGACGCTGTCACGTCGTAAACTCTACGACGTACGCAAAAAAATGAGCATGCTGTTTCAGTCTGGCGCACTCTTCACCGATTTAAGCGTCTATGAAAATGTGGCCTGGCCTCTGCGTGAGCATACCCGCCTGCCACCGGAGCTGTTGCATAGCACGGTAATGATGAAGCTGGAAGCGGTGGGACTGCGTGGTGCAGCAAAACTGATGCCGGCTGAGCTCTCAGGCGGTATGGCACGACGTGCGGCGCTGGCGCGCGCGATTGCTCTGGAACCTGAACTCATTATGTTCGATGAGCCGTTTGTGGGACAGGATCCGATTACAATGGGTGTACTGGTAAAGCTGATTGATGAACTGAATCATTCGCTTGGCCTGACCTGCATTGTGGTTTCACACGATGTGCCTGAGGTTCTGAGCATTGCCGATCACGCCTATATTGTGGCCGGGCAAAAAATTATCGCTGAGGGCACTACCCGCCAGTTAAGGGAGAATCCCGATCCCAGGGTGCGGCAGTTTATTGATGGGCATGCAGATGGACCGGTGCCGTTCCGTTTTGCGGCAGGCGACTATCTAAGTGATTTGACCCACACGGGGAGAGAGTAAGCTGATGGTGTTACAGGCGCTGGCGTCACTGGGACGCCGGGGAATAAACAGCTGCGCGACCTTTGGCCGGGCAGGCTTGATGCTGTTTCATGCGCTGGTGGGCAAGCCGGCCTTGCGTCGTCATGCTCCGCTACTGGTGAAGCAGCTCTACAGCGTTGGCGTGCTCTCACTGCTGATTATCGTGGTATCCGGGCTGTTTATTGGCATGGTACTGGGACTGCAGGGCTATCTGGTTCTGACAACCTATAGTGCAGAAACCAGCCTGGGTATGCTGGTAGCGCTATCGCTGCTGCGTGAGCTGGGCCCGGTGGTCACTGCGCTGCTGTTTGCCGGACGAGCCGGTTCAGCTTTAACGGCAGAGATTGGACTGATGAAAGCCACAGAACAGCTCTCCAGTATGGAAATGATGGCGGTGGATCCGTTAAGACGCGTGGTGTCACCGCGCTTCTGGGCTGGCTTTATCAGTATGCCGCTGCTAACGATGATTTTTACCGCTGTGGGTATCGCCGGTGGGGCGCTGGTAGGCGTGGGCTGGAAGGGTATCGATCCCGGCTTTTTCTGGTCAGCGATGCAGAGCGCGGTGGATTTTCATAAAGATGTGCTGAACTGCCTGATTAAAAGCGCAGTTTTTGCCATCACGGTAACCTGGATTGCGCTGTTTAATGGCTATGATGCAATTCCGACGTCGGAAGGTATCAGCCGGGCAACAACGCGCACCGTCGTTCATGCCTCACTGGCGGTGCTTGGGCTGGATTTTGTGCTGACTGCACTGATGTTTGGGAATTAATGCAATGCAAAGCAAGAAAAGTGAAATCTGGGTGGGTCTCTTTATGCTGGCTGCGCTGGCAGCGCTGCTGTTTCTCAGCCTGCGTGTAGCCGATCTTAAATCAATGGGCACTGAGCCAACGTGGAAGCTCTACGCCACGTTTGACAATATTGGCGGATTGAAAATCAGCTCACCGGTAAAAATCGGTGGGGTAGTGATTGGCCGGGTATCTGATATTGCGCTGGATGATAAAACGCTGTCACCACGCGTTACTCTGGATATCAGCGACAGTTACACCGGTAAAATACCGGATACCAGCTCTTTGGCTATCCGCACTCAGGGGCTACTGGGTGAGCAGTTTCTGGCACTTAATCTCGGTTTTGATGATCCTGAGCTGGGCTCAGCTATGCTGAAGGATGGCGATACGCTGCGTGACACCAAATCTGCCCTGGTACTGGAAGATCTGATTGGTCAGTTCCTGTACAAGAGCGGCGATGGTAACAAAGAGAATCAGTCGCAGGAGGGCGAGCGTTCGCCAGCACCTGCCACAACGGAATAATTCAGAGAGGTAAAACACGATGTTAAAACGTTTTCTGATGGTTGCTCTGCTGGCAATCGCGCCACTTGCAGCCAGCGCCGCCACGGCAGACCAGAGCAATCCTTATAAACAGATGAATGAAGCAGCAGCGAAAACCTTTACCAGGCTGAAAAATGAACAGCCTAAAATCAAACAGAATCCTGATTATCTGCGGGAGATCGTGCGTCAGGAGCTGCTGCCCTATGTACAGGTCAAATATGCGGGTGCACTGGTGTTAGGTCGTTACTATCGTGAAGCAACGCCAGCCCAGCGTGATGCCTACTTTGCGGCGTTTGGTGACTATCTGGCACAGGCTTATGGTCAGGCGCTGGCGCTCTATCATGGCCAGACCTATCAGATTCAGCCTGAAAAACCGCTGGGTGACGCAAGTATCGTTGCAATCCGTGTGACCATTATCGATCCTAACGGTCGTCCGCCAGTCCGCCTCGATTTCCAGTGGCGTAAAAACAGCCAGAGTGGCAGATGGCAGGCGTACGATATGATTGCTGAAGGTATCAGTATGATCACCACCAAGCAGAACGAGTGGAGCGATCTGCTGCGCACGAAAGGCATTGATGGCCTGACTGCACAGCTAAAAACCTATGCGGCACAGCCAATTACACTGGATAAACAGCAATAATGAGTGATTTGCTACGCTGGCAGCGTAGTGCCGATACGCTGGTGCTGAGTGGCAGGCTTGACCGCGATACGCTGCTGACGTTATGGCAGCAGCGTGAAACGGTGATGCAGAATGTAAAAGTGGTTGATGTCACTGCGCTGGAACGGGTCGATTCTGCTGGCCTGGCACTACTGGTTCATTTGCGCGAAATTGTGCGTGCGCAAGGCGTGACGCCGCTGTTTACCGGCATCACCGACAAACTCCATTCGCTTATTACCCTCTACAATCTCCAGCAGATCATTGTTTCCGCTGAGAAAAGTGAGTGACATTATCGATTGCATAACCAGCCTCTGAACGTTTCAGGGGCTTTTGCATATTTAAGAGTCAGCCGCTTTCCTCTAAGATGTCCGCCTTATTATTATTAACTGAAGCGATAAACCATGGAAAATAGTGAAGTTCAGGCAGTGCTGATGCAGGCGCTGTCATTAGACGAAGTCCACGTGATGAGCAATGACGGCAGCCATTTTCAGGTGATTGCCGTAGGCGAAATGTTCGGTGAACTGAGCCGGGTTAAAAAGCAGCAGGCTGTTTACGCGCCGCTGATGGAATATATTGCGGACAACCGTATACATGCGGTTTCCATTAAAACTTATACCCCAGCCGAATGGGCTCGCGACCGTAAACTCAACGGATTCTGAGTACCTGCCTGGCTGTTTTGTTGATAGATAATTGAGAGCCGTGTTAATGGACAAATTTCGTGTGCAAGGCCCCACCCGTTTAAGTGGTGAAGTGACCATTTCCGGCGCAAAAAATGCTGCGCTGCCGATTCTGTTTGCTGCCCTGCTGGCTGAAGAGCCGGTGGAAATTCAGAATGTGCCAAAGCTGCGCGACATTGATACCACCATGAAGCTGCTTAACCTGCTGGGTGCACGTGTTGAGCGCAATGGATCTGTGCATGTTGATGCGCGCGAAGTTAATGTCTTCAGCGCTCCTTACGATCTGGTAAAAACCATGCGTGCCTCTATCTGGGCGCTGGGGCCACTGGTTGCCCGGTTTGGTCAGGGGCAGGTTTCACTGCCCGGCGGTTGCGCAATCGGCGCCCGCCCGGTTGATTTACATATTACCGGGCTGGAACAGCTGGGTGCTGAGATCAAGCTGGAAGAGGGCTATGTTAAAGCCTCTGTTGATGGTCGCCTGAAAGGTGCGCACATCGTTATGGATAAAGTCAGCGTCGGTGCCACCGTTACCATTATGAGCGCTGCGACGCTGGCAACAGGCACCACGGTGATTGAGAACGCTGCACGTGAGCCGGAAATTGTTGATACCGCGAACTTCCTGAACACGCTGGGCGCAAAAATTTCTGGTGCAGGTACAGATAAAATCACCATTGAGGGCGTTGAACGTCTGGGTGGGGGTGTTTATCGCGTACTGCCGGATCGTATTGAAACCGGTACGTTCCTGGTTGCTGCCGCCATCTCGCGCGGTAAAGTTATCTGCCGTAACGCACAGCCAGATACGCTGGATGCGGTGCTGGCCAAACTGCGTGATGCGGGTGCAGAAATCGAAACCGGTCCAGACTGGATCAGTCTGGATATGCATGGCAAGCGTCCCAAAGCTGTAAACATTCGTACTGCACCACACCCGGGATTCCCAACCGATATGCAGGCGCAGTTCACGCTGCTTAATCTGCTGGCTGAAGGCACGGGTGTGATCACCGAAACGATTTTTGAAAATCGCTTTATGCACATTCCTGAGCTGATTCGTATGGGTGCTCATGCGGAAATCGAGAGTAACACAGCCATCTGTCACGGTGTGGAAACGCTCTCTGGTGCTCAGGTAATGGCAACAGATTTGCGTGCCTCTGCAAGCCTGGTGCTGGCAGGTTGTATCGCCGAAGGTACGACTGTGGTTGATCGCATCTACCATATCGACCGCGGTTATGAGCATATTGAAGATAAGCTGAAAGCAATGGGCGCTAACATTGAGCGCATCAGCGGCGAATAATGCTGATATCAGTAAAAAACCAGTCACAATAATGTGGCTGGTTTTTTTTTTAGCTACTCCTCAGGCAGGATCTTTTTGTTCTGATGCGGGGATCGGATCCGCTGTTTGCGATCCAGCAAGAGCCGGGTATGTGGATCGTAATAACGGCTGGGCCAGATCTCTGCCGGATGCACTTTTAATGCCTGAGCAATAAGCCACTCACCCCTGGGCCAGGGACGGCAGAGGGCATTAGCGAGCGTGGATGAGCTGAGTCCCGACTCACGCGATAGCGCTGCCAGAGACGTTCCTCGCTTGCGTAACGCGGCAATAATATCTGCGGAGTGCCAATCTTCTTTCCTTGTCTGCATAACGTTGTTCTCCATATCCATGTCATGTTTATCTCTGAGACGACTATCAGAAGCAATCTGGAGCTTACTGGAATTTTATAACAAAATTATTCTGGCTATTTCCAGTAAATCTTGGGGTATGCGCTAAAGTTGGCTGATTTTATGCAAAAAGAAGGGCTGTCTCTGCAACAGCGGAAGAGAGAGCGGAGGTCGGGCACAATAAAAAACGGAGCGTGATAGCTCCGTCAGAGATTAAAAGTCACGTTGTACTGACATATGCGCCAGGGTTTCCAGCGCAGTGCGCCATGGGCTTTCAGGCAGCAGTTGCAGCGCAGCGATCGCTTTATCTGCTTCTTCTTCAGCCCGCTTGCGTGTCCACTCCAGCGAGCCGGTCTGCTGCATTGCTGTAAGCACCGGATCCAACAGATGACGGCCATTACCCTCTTCGATCGCTTTACGGATCATCGCTGCCTGTTCAGGTGTACCGTGATGCATGGCATGTAGCAGAGGGAGCGTTGGCTTGCCTTCACTGAGATCGTCACCGGTGTTTTTGCCCAGCGTTTCGCCATCCGCGCTGTAATCCAGCAGATCGTCGATTAACTGGAAAGCCGTACCCAGATAGCGTCCATAATCCTGCAGCGCTTTCTCCTGAGCTGGCGTGGCTTCAGCAAGGATCGCAGAGGCCTGCGAAGCGGCCTCAAACAGGCGCGCTGTTTTGCTGTAGATCACCCGCATATAGCTCTCTTCAGTGATATCAGGATCGTTGCAGTTCATCAGTTGCAGCACTTCACCTTCTGCGATCACATTGACCGCCTCTGACATCAGCGCAAGGATCTTTAACGATCCCAGGCTCGTCATCATCTGGAAAGCGCGCGTATAAATAAAATCACCGACCAGTACGCTGGCAGCGTTGCCAAATGCTGCATTGGCGGTGGCTTTACCCCGACGCATATCAGATTCATCCACAACATCGTCATGCAGCAGTGTTGCCGTATGGATAAATTCGATCAGTGCTGCGTTAGTGACATGCAGCGAACCCTGATAGTTGAGCGCACGCGCAGATAGCACGGCGATCATCGGACGAATGCGTTTGCCCCCGCCGCTGACGATGTAGTAACCCAACTGGTTGATCAGTGAGACATCTGAATTCAGCTGGTCGAGGATGGTCTGGTTGACGGCCGCCATGTCCTGCGCGGTTAATTCGTTAATCTGTTCTAGGTTCATTCGTCTGTTCAGCTTTGACTCGTATTTTGCATGGTAGGCGCGTTTACCCAGCGTGAGTTCAGGTAATCTGATATTGATTGTACTTGAAAATTCAGGATGAGAAACGCTTGCGTTCACTCTGCGCTTTTTTTCTGCAAGAGAGTGCAAAGTGCGCTTGTCTTCTGCTGGATATTTGCGTAGAATTCGCGCCCTATTGTGAATATTATCGCGCCGCCTTATTACACAGAAAGGCAAGCGCAGAAGCGGAGTTTTATATGTACGCGGTTTTCCAAAGTGGTGGTAAACAACACCGAGTAAGCGAAGGTCAGACCGTTCGCCTGGAAAAGCTGGACATCGCAACCGGCGAAACCATTGAGTTCGACCAGGTTCTGATGATTGCCAATGGCGAAGACGTGAAAATCGGCGCGCCACTGGTTTCAGGCGGTGTGATCAAAGCAGAAGTTGTTGCTCACGGTCGCGGCGAAAAAATCAAGATTGTTAAGTTTCGTCGTCGTAAACACTACCGTAAGCAAGCTGGTCACCGTCAGTGGTTCACTGATGTGAAAATCACGACGATCAGCGCGTAAGAGAGGATCTGACCAATGGCACATAAAAAGGCTGGTGGTTCGACCCGTAACGGTCGCGACTCCAACGCAAAACGTCTGGGTGTTAAGCGTTTCGGTGGTGAATCTGTTCTGGCAGGTAGCATCATCGTTCGTCAGCGTGGCACCAAGTTCCACGCCGGTAACAACGTAGGTTGTGGTCGTGACCACACCCTGTTTGCTACCGCAGACGGCAAAGTTAAATTCGAAGTGAAAGGCCCGAACAACCGTAAATATATCAGCATCGTTGCTGAGTAAGGTTGTCGTGCTGCAGACGCCAGGCGTCTGAACACACGAATGAAAGGCCCCGCAGCTTTGCGGGGCTTTTTACATTCTGCCGCCGGTTATTAATTCCTTCTGACTATACCGGATGGTTTGTTGTACAATTTCTGTACATGTTGTAATCCCAGATTTGCATTATCCGCCGCCGGTCAGCACAGAAGACCCTGGCGGACCCGTCTGCCGCTGCTTACAGGGGCTGACGACAGTGTGACGGAGAAAGAGAATGAAGTTTGTTGATGAAGCGACGATCCTCGTGGTCGCAGGCGATGGTGGTAATGGTTGCGTCAGCTTCCGCCGCGAAAAATATATTCCTAAAGGTGGCCCGGATGGTGGCGACGGTGGAGATGGCGGTGATGTCTATCTGCTGGCGGATGAAAACCTTAACACCCTGATCGACTATCGCTTTGAAAAAGCGTTTCGTGCTGAGCGTGGTCAGAATGGTCAGAGCCGCGACTGCACGGGCAAGCGTGGCAAAGATGTCACCATTAAAGTGCCGGTAGGTACGCGGGTTATCGATCAGGGCACAGGTGAAACGCTGGGTGATATGACGCGCCATGAGCAGAAGCTGATGGTTGCCAAGGGCGGCTGGCACGGTCTTGGCAATACCCGCTTTAAATCTTCTGTTAACCGTACGCCACGACAGAAAACCATGGGTACACCTGGCGAGAAGCGCGATCTGCAGCTGGAACTGATGCTGCTGGCAGATGTGGGGATGCTGGGCTTGCCTAACGCGGGCAAATCGACCTTTATTCGTGCAGTTTCTGCCGCTAAACCTAAAGTGGCCGATTATCCATTTACCACACTGGTACCAAGCCTTGGCGTGGTGCGTATGGATAGCGAAAAGAGCTTTGTGGTTGCCGACATCCCTGGCCTGATTGAAGGTGCTGCAGAGGGTGCGGGTCTGGGCATTCGCTTCCTGAAACACCTTGAGCGCTGCCGCGTTCTGCTGCATCTGATCGACATTGCGCCAATTGATGAATCCGATCCGGTGGAAAATGCCCGCATCATTCTGGGCGAGCTGGAAAAATATAGCGACAAGCTGTTCAGCAAGCCGCGCTGGCTGGTATTTAATAAATGCGACCTGCTGAGTACGGAAGAAGCAGAAAGTCGCGCTAAAGCGATTGCAGAAGCGCTGGGCTGGGATGACAAATATTATCTGATCTCTGCGGCCAGCCGTACCGGTGTTAATGAACTGTGCTGGGATGTGATGAGCTTTATCATTGCTAATCCTAAAGAAGCAGAAGCGGAAGAGCAGCAGCCTGAGAAAGTAGCGTTCATGTGGGATGATTATCATCGTGAAGCGCTGGAAACTGCTCAGGAAGTGGAAGAAGAGGATGAGGAGTGGGATGACTGGGATGATGAAGACGATGAAGGTGTCGAAATCATCTATCAGCGCTAATTACCTCACTGAGCGGCCTGCGGGCCGCTTTTTTTATCTCTGACGTTGAGTCTGTTCAGCCATTAAGCTGAGACGGCATACTGCAACGGGCGATAAGACCGCTGCCATCTTCACGGTTAACCAGCGTTAACGTACCGCGATGCATCTGTACAATCCGCAAAACAATATTCAGGCCAAGGCCACTGCCGCCATAGCGCTGATCGCGCCGGCGAAACGCCTGGGTCAGCTCTTCTGCTATCCCGGCCTCAATACCCGGCCCCTGATCCCATACCTCAACCACAACCTGCTGCGCGCTCTGATAGAGCTTAACCACGATATCACTCTCTTCAGGACTATAGCGCCAGGCATTTTCCAGCAGGTTACGCAGCATCAGACGCAGCAGCACCGCCTCGCCCTGCTGGGTGACATCACCGGTTTCTGGCCAGTGCAGCCGCTGCTGACGCTGGGCAAAGAGTTCATCCATCTCAGGTGCCAGCGGTTGCATAATATCCTGCTGCCACCTCAGCTGCTGATAGTGACCACCGGCCAGTGCCTGACCCGCGCGTGACAGCATCAGTAGCTGCTCAACGGTATGCATCAGCTGATCGATACGGCCAATCAGCATCTCACTCTGTGGTACCTGTTGCTGCTGCTGTAGCTCAAGATGCAAACGCAGACCTGCCAGCGGCGTACGCAGCTCATGCGCGGCATCTGCGGTAAACAGCCGCTCCTGCTGTAACGTATGATCCAGCCGCGAAAAGAGCTGATTAATAGCGTTAGTGACAGCGACAATTTCATCCATATCAGTATGAACCGGCATTGGAGAGAGATTATCGGCAGAGCGATGCGCCAGACTCTCCTGTAGCCGTTTCAGAGGACGGATAATCCAGTTGATGGCCCAGAAAGAGAGCAGCAGCGTCAGGCAGACCATCACCAGCGATGGCAGCAGCAGGGAGGCCACTGCTTCACGGATCTCGCCCTCAACCCGATCGTTACGCGCCTGGGCTGAGAGCGTTTCGTTTACCAGAAAGCTAATCTGCTCACGGCTCTCGTGCCAGAGCCAGACAACGCTCATCACCTGGCAGGTCAGCAGGATCAGCGCCAGCATAATCAGCAATCGCCGCCGCATACTGTTCATTCACGTAATTCCAGGCGATATCCCACGCCACGCACAGTTTTGATCCGATCTTTACCCAGTTTACGCCGCAGATTATGGATATGAACTTCCAGTGTGTTAGATCCGGGATCGTCATTCCAGCTATAAAGATCCTGCTGCAGCGTTTCGCGATGCACATTCTGCCCGATACGCAGCAGCAGACGCGTCAGCAGCGCAAACTCCTTGGGGGTGATTTCAACCGGCAGACTCTCCAGCAGCACCTGCTGTGAGCTGAGGTTAAGGGTGATATCTCCCTGCATTAGCAGATTGTCGCTTTGTCCCTGATAGCGGCGGATCAGTGCCCGCGCCCGTGCCTGAAGCTCTGCCAGTGCAAAGGGTTTGATCAGATAATCATCGGCGCCTGCATCCAGTCCATCCACACGATCTTCCAGCGCATCACGCGCAGTAAGGATCAATACCGGCACTGTCAGGCCCTCGCGTCGCCACTGGCGCAGCAGGGTGGCTCCATCACGATCCGGCAGGCCAAGATCCAGTACGATCAGGCTATATTGCCCGTTACGTAACAGAGCACTGCTCTCGGCAGCGCTACCGGCACAGTCTACGGCATAGCCCTGAGCAGTTAGCGCCTGTGCCAGGCCGGACTGTAGCAACAGATCATCTTCAACAATCAACAGTTTCATTAGTTGTTCTTGTTTATATCCGTGTAGAGACGGCTTTCAAAGCGCACCAGCGGGATGCGCCGTGTCTTTTGGTCTTCCGGGGGTACCGCGTAGCCCGACAGGAACTGTACAAAGGCAACCCGCGCACCGCTGGACGTTGTGATAAACCCAGCCAAATTATAGACGCCCTGCAGCGAACCGGTTTTTGCCGAAACTTTGCCATCCAGACCTGCTTCATGCAGGCCACCCCGATAGAGCAGCGTTCCATCATGGCCCGCCAGCGGCAGCATTGAAATATAGTTTAGTGTGGCATCATTTTTTGCAATGAATTGCAGCACCTGCATCATGGTTTCCGGGGAGATAAGATCGTGCCGTGATAACCCGGAACCATCGACCTGAATACTGTTGCCCATATCGATGCCTGCTTTCTCACGCAGGATCCGGCGTACGGCATCAGATGCAGCGCGGAAGGTGCCCGGCACATTAAAATAGTGATGGCCAATAGTGCGGAATACGGTGTCGGCAATCATATTGTCTGACTTCTTCAGCATCGTGCGCAGCAGCGTATGCAGAGGTGCCGATTGCGTGGAAGCCAGCACGGTGCCCGGTGAAGTGACCTGAGTCTGACGAACCAGATGACCACTGTAATCGATATCAGCAGCGCGCAGCATCGCTTTCAGGATCTCGCCAGCCCAAGCCGCATCATCCTGTACCGCAAACGCGAGCGGTAACGGTTCCGCACGCTGACGCATACAGCCGGTCAGGGTGTAACGATTGAGCTCGCCCGGTACGACATCCAGTTCGCAATATTGCCCGCCACCGCTCTCAGGTGTAAGCGTACGCACCTGGCTAAACATATGCGCCGGGTAGTAGGAGGCGATACGGACAAACGCGGTTTCGCCAGCGCTCTTGCCGCTATAAAGCGACACGGAAAAGCAGTTTTTATCCACAATTGCGGCACCCGGTGGGGCACTGAAACATTGTGTCAGATCGTTCCAAGGCCAGCCTGGCGCCATATCATGACTGGCAAACACGGAGGTATCGACCACCAGATTGCCCTTGATATGCGTAATACCCTGCTGTTTCAGCGCCGCGACCATATTGCGCAGATTCTGCCGGCTCAGCGTGGGATCTCCGCCAAACCGGGCCACCAGGTCGCCATTCAGGGTGCCATCGCTGATTGCCCCTTTGGTTTCAAGCGTGGTCTGAAAGCGGAAGTCAGGGCCGAGCTCCAGCAGAGCTGCCAGCGCAGTGACCACTTTCATGGTGCTGGCTGGCAGCGCCATCTGCTTGCCGTGATAGTCGATGAGAGGTGTTGATGCACCTATCTTTTGTACCATCAGTGCCAGGTTCGCGCCGTCAGGCAAATACTGCATGTACTCTTCAACGGGGGCTGCTTGTGCCTGCAGCATTACCGCGCAGGTTAATCCGGTAACAAGTCGTGAAAATCGCATAATCTCGCGGTAACTGACGGATAGGGGCGTCAATACTACGTCCCTGGACAGGGCAAAGTAAACGATGACCCACAGGGAACTCTGGGTTAAAATACGTATCAAAATGCAAAATCGATCCCTGGCCCGGAACGCTTTCCGGGTCAGGGTTCTTTTGCTTTTGAAAAAGGGGCTATGCGCCGCAGAGATGATTTTCTGCTGTCACCAGTCAGGATGACACCGTTAACCAGGATAGAGACGAGGAGCCAAAATGAATCAGATTCCGATGACGTTACAAGGCGCTGAGAAGCTGCGTGAAGAGCTGAACGAACTGAAAACCGTAAAGCGTCCGCGCATCATCGCCTCCATCGCTGAAGCTCGTGAGCACGGCGACCTGAAAGAGAATGCCGAGTATCACGCCGCACGCGAAGAGCAGGGGTTTTGCGAGGGGCGTATTCAGGAGATCGAAGCTAAGCTTTCCAATGCGCAGGTGATCGACGTCACATCCATGCCAAAAACAGGTCGTGTGATCTTTGGTGCTACCGTTACGGTGCTAAATGTCGATACTGACGAAGAGTTTACTTACCGCATCGTAGGCGATGACGAAGCAGATTTTAAACAGAATCTGATCTCAGTTAATTCACCAATGGCGCGTGGTCTGGTGGGCAAAGAGGCGGATGATGTCGCGATTGTCAAAACGCCAGGCGGTGATGTGGAGTATGAAGTGCTGAAGGTAGAATACCTGTAAGCATCTGTCGCCAGTGTCGGGAGCAGAATGTAAAGAAAGGAAAAGGCCGCATGGCGGCCTTTTATCGCATGCGCGAGCATGGCACTTTCTTTGCCCGCAGGCTGTTACCCGACCACCGAATTAACGGGGCAGAGTGATTTTGCGCTCTTGCGCCGGACGATACAGCACCAGCACATTGCCGATAACCTGCACATTGCTGGCATTCGTTTCACGCACGATTGCGTCTACAATCAGCTGCTTGGTTTCGCGATCTTCTGAGGCAATTTTCACCTTGATCAGTTCGTGATGGTCCAGCGCCTGTTCGATTTCGGCGAGCACGCCTTCGGTGAGGCCGTTGCCGCCTAGCATTACCACTGGCTTCAGTGGGTGAGCCAGGCCTTTCAGGTGCTGTTTTTGTTTGGTACTCAGATTCATCGTATTTTTTGCTTACTCAGGGATTGAAAACGGTTCATTCTACCGCCATCTCGGGTATATCGCCAAATCATCGCAACCCATTGCGCGCTGATTTATCGCTACGATGACGATTTAACTGGAAAAATTATGACGGGTAAAAAGCGTTCGGCCAGTTCCAGTCGCTGGCTTCAGGAACACTTTAGCGATAAATATGTGCTTCAGGCACAGAAAAAAGGGTTGCGTTCGCGCGCCTGGTTTAAACTTGATGAAATACAGCAGGGCGACAAACTGTTCAAACCCGGTATGACCGTGGTGGATTTAGGTGCTGCGCCCGGCGGCTGGTCGCAATATGTGGTACAACAGATTGGTAACACCGGTCGCGTTATCGCCTGCGATCTCCTGCCAATGGATCCCATTGTGGGCGTCGACTTTATGCAGGGCGACTTTCGTGATGAGGCCGTACTCAAGGCATTAATGGAGCGTGTGGGTGACCAGAAAGTTCAGGTTGTGATGTCAGATATGGCACCTAACATGAGCGGTACACCTGCAGTGGATATTCCGCGCTCAATGTATTTAGTTGAACTGGCGCTGGAAATGTGTCGGGATGTACTGGCACCTGGCGGCAGTTTTGTAGTGAAAGTGTTTCAGGGAGATGGCTTCGATGAATACCTTCGGGAAATTCGCTCCCTATTTACGAAAGTGAAAATTCGTAAGCCAGACGCTTCGCGGTTACGTTCTCGTGAAGTGTATATTGTGGCGACAGGGCGCAAACTATAGCCCTGAATACCAGTATCACAGCAAGCTGAAAACTGCGTTTATCCTGAGCCTGATTCTTAGTTTCAGGATAAACCAGCAAAATCGTCTGCGCTGCGATTCCAGGTATGAAGGATATATAGTACCCTACGCTGTCTGTTAACACCGTTGTAATATGAGGTTAATCCCTTGAGTGACATGGCGAAAAACCTGATTCTCTGGTTAGTCATCGCGGTCGTG
>CAJYKU010000004.1 GCA_913775175.1 uncultured Pantoea sp. | reverse complement strand
GCGGGCCGCGTGGCCTCTGCTGCGAGGTGGCGTATATTACGCTTTCCTCCTTCAGAGTCAAACACTTTTTTCAGCGTTTTTCTCCGGCGGGGTGAATCGCTTCACACCCTGCTGAGCCGTCTGCGTTGCCGCTTTGCCGTCTCAGTGGTGGCGCATTATAGGGAGTTCTTTGCAGCTGACAAGTGCAAATTTCAAATTATTTGCACGAGTGCTCACTTTTCATTCAAAACACACTAAAAAAGCAGAACAACGGTTAATTAAACAGCAAAAACGGGCCCGCAGGCCCGTTTTTTCAGTGCTGATGATTACTGATGGGCAACAATATCACCCTCTGAAACATCCATCTCTATTACTTTGCCAGGTACAAAAGCACCAGAAAGTATCTTCTGTGCCAGCGGGTTCTCTATATGCTGCTGAATTGCTCTCTTCAGCGGTCGTGCACCATAAACCGGATCATAGCCGTTTTCGCCCAGCAGCTTCAGCGCAGCCTCAGAGATATGTAGCTGGTAACCGCGCTCCTCCAGTCGTTTATACAGGCGCTGGAGCTGAATCTGTGCAATAGATGCAATATGCTGTTCACCCAGAGGATGAAAGACCACAACTTCATCTATACGGTTAATAAACTCCGGACGGAAATGGTGACCTACCACCGTCATAACTGTCTCTTTCATCGCCGGATAGTCAAGTGCACCAAAGCGCTCCTGAATCAGGTCTGAGCCCAGATTCGATGTCATGATCACAACCGTGTTTCGGAAATCCACAGTTCGACCCTGGCCATCTGTCAGACGCCCGTCATCCAGAACCTGCAACAAAATGTTGAACACATCAGGATGTGCCTTTTCCACTTCGTCCAGCAGGATCACTGAATAAGGGCGACGGCGTACAGCCTCGGTGAGATAGCCTCCCTCTTCATAGCCGACATAGCCAGGAGGTGCACCAACCAGCCGCGATACAGAATGTTTCTCCATAAACTCTGACATATCAATGCGTACCATCGCATCGTCACTGTCGAACAGAAAGTTAGCCAGCGCTTTACAAAGTTCTGTTTTACCTACCCCGGTCGGGCCAAGAAACAGGAAAGAACCAATTGGACGGTTAGGGTCGGATAAGCCTGCACGGCTCCGGCGGATGGCATTAGAGACAGCCTCAACCGCCTCGTTCTGACCAATTACCCGTGCATGCAGTTCCTGCTCCATACGCAGCAGCTTGTCTCGCTCCCCTTCCATCATTCGCGCAACCGGAATACCGGTCCAGCGCGCCAGCACATCAGCAATCTCCACATCTGTTACGCGGTTGCGTAACAGCTTCATGGTTTTGCCCTCCGCCTGTGTTGCACTGGCCAGCTGTTTCTCCAGTTCCGGGATTTTGCCATATTGCAGTTCTGACATCTGAGCCAGATCGCCTACGCGCCGGGCCTGTTCCAGCGTCAGGCGCGCCTGCTCCAGCTCTGCTTTAATATTTTGCGTGCCAGTGAGTGACGCTTTCTCTGCTTTCCACTCCTCTTCCAGCTCCGCATAATCACGCTCTTTCTGGTTCAGCTCACTCTCCAGCATCTCCAGGCGCTTGACGCTGGCGTCATCTGACTCTTTTTTCAGCGCCTGCTGCTCAAGCTTAAGCTGAATAATGCGGCGCTCCAGGCGATCCAGCGGCTCTGGCTTAGAGTCAATCTGCAGACGAATGCTGGATGCCGCTTCATCAATCAGATCAATAGCTTTATCAGGCAACTGTCGATCGGCAATATAGCGATGCGACAGCGTTGCTGCGGTAACAATTGCCGGATCGGTGATCTGAACATGATGATGCAGCTCATACCGCTCTTTCAGACCACGCAGAATAGCGATCGTATCTTCTACGCTTGGTTCAGCGACAAAGACCTTCTGGAAACGACGCTCCAGCGCAGCATCTTTTTCAATATATTGACGATACTCATCCAGCGTGGTTGCACCAACACAGTGGAGTTCGCCACGCGCCAGCGCAGGCTTCAGCATATTACCCGCATCCATTGCACCGTCGGCTTTGCCCGCGCCCACCATGGTATGCAGCTCATCAATAAACAGGATGACATTCCCTTCCTGCTTCGCCAGATCGTTAAGTACCCCTTTCAGACGCTCTTCGAACTCGCCGCGATATTTAGCCCCCGCCACCAGCGCCCCCATATCCAGCGCCAGTACACGACGGCCTTTCAATCCTTCAGGCACTTCACCATTGATGATGCGCTGTGCCAGGCCCTCAACAATTGCGGTTTTACCTACGCCGGGCTCACCAATCAGCACCGGATTATTTTTGGTACGGCGCTGCAGAACCTGAATGGTACGCCGAATCTCTTCATCACGACCGATTACCGGATCCAGCTTGCCTGATTCAGCCCGCTCCGTGAGATCGATAGTATATTTTTTCAGTGCCTGGCGCTGATCTTCAGCTCCCTGGTCATTCACGTTTTCGCCTCCGCGCAGTTGCTCAATAGCTCTGCCAATTTTATCCGACGTCGCGCCCGCAGATTTAAGGATATCCGCCAGTGAACCGCGTGAATCCAGTGCCGCCAGCACAAATAGTTCAGATGAGATAAAGTTGTCGCCGCGCTTTTGCGCCAGCTTATCACACAGGTTCAGCACGCGAACCAAATCCGCGGATGGCTGCACATCGCCATCAGTGCCTTCCACCTGTGGCAAGCGATTAATCGCTTGTTCAATACCGCTACGCAGGTTTGCCACATCAGCACCAGCCGCGCTGAGTAACGGACGTACCGATCCCCCCTCCTGATTGAGAAGAGCACTCATTACATGAAGCGGTTCAATAAACTGGTGATCCTGTCCCAGAGCGAGAGACTGGGCATCAGCAAGGGCTAGCTGGAATTTATTAGTAAGACGATCCAGACGCATAATTCCTCCCATTACAGGTCAAAATGCTACTGGAGATAAGATGAGGTCAGGCCTCGACTTTTCAAGGTTTCTGACCTGAGATTTGTGTAAAAAATATGCGCCGGTGAGCACCGCAACGGTAGGGGTCTATTCCAGCCAGATCAACGTCGCCATACGCCCGGTGATGGCATCACGGCGAAAAGAGAAAAAATCGTGCCTTTCTGTAAATGTGCAGCGGCGCGAACCGCTGACAGACGTGATGCCAGCTCTGCGCAGACGCTGCTCTGCTAATAGCCAGATATCCGCATAATATTTCTCTCCCGCCGGACGAAACGCTGCATCAGCTTCGGCATGAGACGCCATAAATGCCTGCCGTACTTCCGGGCCAACTTCAAAAGCAGCAGGACCGATAGCTGGCCCAAGCCAGGCGTGGATATCACTGGCGGCGCAGGTAAACCGGGCCAGTGTCTGCTCCAGCACACCACCGCAGAGACCGCGCCAGCCAGCATGAGCCGCCGCAACTTCACGACCATCATTACTGCAGAACAGTACCGGGAGGCAGTCAGCTGTCATAACCGCGCAAACGACGCCTGGCTCACAGGTAATCGCTGCATCCGCCTGCGGCAGTAGCTCATCAGCAGGCAGACGCACAACCGCATTACCATGCACCTGATCCAGCCATTGCGGCAGCAATGTAAGTTTCAGCCGCTCTGCAATTTGCTGGCGATTACGATTAACGTGTGCACTGTTGTCGCCGACATGCGCCGCCGGATTAAGCGAGGCCCAGGGCGCCACACTGTGCCCCCCGTGCCGCGTTGTAGAACAGGCCCGGACACGCTGCGGTGCAGGCCAGTCCGGGATGATCCACTCACTCATAGCCAATCCATCTGATCGCGAAACTCTTCAGTGTCCGCTTTCAGTGCATTGATCAGATCAACCATATCCTGCGGCAGTGGCGCATGCCATTCCATCTCGATGCCGGTAATTGGGTGGTAAAGACGTAGCATTGTGGCATGCAGCGCCTGACGATCGAATCCACGCAAGGTGTTAATAAACGCCTCTGACGCGCCTTTTGGCGGACGCGGTCGACCACCATAGAGCGGATCACCCACCAGCGGATGGTTGATATGCGCCATATGCACACGGATCTGATGAGTACGGCCGGTTTCCAGCCGCAGACGCAGACGCGTATGCGCACGGAAATGCTCCATAATACGATAATGCGTGGTCGCCGGTTTGCCCATTGGATGAACCGCCATATGGGTACGCTTGGTAGAGTGACGCGCCATCGGCTCATCCACCGTACCACCCGCTGTCATGGTGCCAATAGCTACCGCTTCATATTCACGTGTGATTTCACGCAGCTGCAGCGTTTCCACCAGGTGTGTCTGTGCTGGCACAGTTTTGGCAACCACCATCAAACCGGTGGTATCTTTGTCCAGACGATGCACAATACCCGCGCGCGGCACGTCGGCAATAGCCGGATAGTGGTAAAGCAGCGCGTTCAGGATAGTACCATCCGGATTGCCAGCACCGGGATGGACCACCAGATCGCGTGGTTTGTTGATGACCAGAATATGGTCATCTTCATAAACAATATCGAGCGGAATGTTCTGCGCTTCCCAGCGCTGCTCTTCTTCTATCTCTGCATCGATAGCGACCTGCTCACCACCCAGCACTTTCTCTTTGGGTTTATCGATGATAGTGCCATTGACGCTGACCCGACGCTCAAGGATCCACTCTTTTATACGTGAGCGTGAATAATCAGGGAACAATTCCGCCAAAGTCTGATCTAAGCGTTGTCCAAGCTGTGCTTCGGACACCGTTGCGGTGAGTTGAACTTGTTGTGCCATATACAGCTTCTTCGTTAACGTTGGGTTTTACGGCGATGCCGTTTAATATAATGTGCTATCGTACGGCTATTACCGGGAGCTATACGGACAGCTTCCGCCATAACATTTTGAGGATAATCATTTCGTCATGACGCGTATGAAACATCTGGTGGCTGCTGCCACACTGAGCCTGGCACTGGCGGGCTGCTCCGGCTCCTCAGATCCGGTACCGGACAGCCCGCCGTCTGAAATTTATGCCACAGCTCAGCAAAAGCTGCAGGACGGTAACTTTAAAGCGGCAATTAAGCAACTGGAAGCGCTGGATAATCGTTATCCGTTTGGTCCTTATTCGCAGCAAGTGCAGCTGGATTTGATCTACGCGTATTACAAAAATGCCGATCTTCCTCTGGCGCAGGCTGCTATCTCACGTTTTATGCGGCTTAATTCAACGCATCCAAATATCGATTACGTCATCTATATGAAAGGCCTGACAGATATGGCGCTGGATGACTCCGCACTGCAGGGCTTTTTTGGTATTGACCGTTCCGACCGCGATCCCACCCATGCACGTGATGCTTTCCGCGACTTCTCACAGCTGCTGCGCAGTTACCCTAACAGCCAGTATGCTGCCGATGCTCAGAAGCGCCTGACCTATCTGAAAGATCGTCTGGCGAAATATGAGCTCTCAGTGGCGCAATTCTATACTAAACGCGGGGCTTATGTCGCTGTTGTTAATCGTGTAGAGGGTATGATGCGTGACTATCAGGATACGCAGGCAACGCGTGATGCTCTGCCGCTGATGGAAAATGCTTACCGTCAGCTTCAGCTCACTGCCGAAGCTGACAAGGTTGCAAAGATTATTGCGGCCAATAACGGTTAATTTCCGACGCTCCCCTGCATGAAAAAAGCAGCCTCCGGGGCTGCTTTTTTTTATCTGTCGCTTAATTGTCCAGCGGTTAACTCATCAACTTTGCCCTGCCGCAGCGCTTGCTTCAAGCGTTTTTTAAGCAATTCCGATTCTTTTTCACAAATCTCTGCCGTTGACAAAATGTGACGTTTTTATGTGATGTTGATCACAAAATTTCCTGTATATCTCGTTATGCTGGCCTTACCCAGACGGAAATGACAGAGAGGTTTAACTATGATTCTGAACATTACCAGCAAACAAATGGAGATCACTGCGGCAATCCGCAGTCATGTCGAAGACCGTCTCGCTAAGCTGGAAAAATGGCAAGCCCATCTGATTAATCCCCATATCGTATTGTCGAAAGAACCCAAAGAATTTGTGGCCGATGCCACAATCAACACGCCCAATGGCACACTGGTTGCCAGCGCTAAACACGACGATATGTATACCGCCATCAATGACCTGATCGCGAAACTGGAGCGCCAGCTGAACAAAGCTCAGCACAAACCTGAAGCACGCCGCGCTGCCAGCAGTGTTAAAGATTTTATTCCGGCAGGATAATCTCTGACATGACAAAAACGCGCCATTGGGCGCGTTTTTGATTGACAGCTTTCAATCAGTACGATTACTCTCAGGATAATTTTTTAGCGGAACCTGCCATGAAACAGCTGTCGTTTTTCTTCGCATTCTTTTTTACCTTCTCCTGACAGGGGGCGGGTCGTCATGCGAAAATGAATGCGAAGACGAACAATAAAGCCTCCCACCGGGAGGCTTTTTTTTTATATGAATTACAGGTGAATCTTATGAGTGTCGATAATCCACTGCTGATGTTGCGCGATAAAATCAGCGCCGTAGATAGCAAATTACTCACCCTGCTCGCTGAGCGGAGAACGCTGGCGGTTGAGGTGGCGCAGGCAAAACTCACTACACTGCGGCCAATTCGTGATGTCGAGCGGGAACGCGCTCTGCTGGAAAATCTGATTACTCAGGGTAAACAACAGCAGCTCGATGCTCACTATATTACGCGGCTGTTTCAGCTAATCATTGAAGATTCTGTGCTGACGCAGCAGGCGTTGCTGCAAAAAAATCTTAATCATCCCCATGCGCTGGCTCCGCGTATCGCTTTTCTTGGGCCAAAAGGCTCTTATTCACATCTTGCAGCACGTAAATATGCATCACGCCATTTTGACTCTTTTGTAGAGAACGGCTGCCTGAAATTTCACGATATCATTCAGCAGGTCGAAGCAGGTCAGGCTGACTATGCGGTGATGCCGATTGAAAACACCAGCTCCGGCTCCATCAACGATGTTTACGATCTGCTGCAGCAGACCTCACTCTCTATTGTTGGGGAGCTGACTATCCCTATCGAGCACTGCGTGCTGGTAAAAGATGTTACTACGCTCGCACAGATCAAGACAGTTTACAGCCATCCGCAACCCTTCCAGCAGTGCAGCCAGTTTATTAACCGCTTCCCGCAGTGGAAGATCGAATACACTGAAAGTACAGCGGCAGCAATGGAAAAAGTCGCTGCATTAAATTCGCCTGAGGCAGCCGCGCTGGGTAGTGAAGCAGGTGGCGAGCTTTATGGCCTGCAGGTGCTGGAGCGCAACCTGGCAAATCAGCAGCAGAACCATACCCGGTTTATTGTGCTGGCGCGTAAAGCGATCGATGTTTCAGTGCAGGTGCCGGCCAAAACCACGCTGATTATGGCTACCGGTCAGCAGGCTGGTGCGCTGGTCGAAGCATTGCTGGTGCTGCGCAAACATAATCTGATTATGAGCCGGCTGGAGAATCGTCCGATTAATGGCAATCCGTGGGAAGAGATGTTCTATATCGATGTGCAGGGCAACCTGCAGTCGGAAAATATGCAGCTGGCGCTGACAGAATTGCGCGAACTCACACGTTCACTAAAAGTACTGGGCTGCTATCCCGGTGAAAATGTCGTACCAGTTGATCCGCGCCTTTCATAACGGATAATCGCCGCCCGCTGCGGCGTTAATTATCTCTAATCTGAATTGACCACCGGCCCGGCAATCCACGTTGTCTGGCCGATAGCTTTCCCGTTAAGCTGCGTGCTGTCTGCTGCATCAGCGCGCTGTCAATCCAGACAAAAAAGGCACCCATCAGGATGCCCTTCTCTGTTACCGCCGGCTGTCGTTAGCAGAGCGCAGCATACTGCGACTCTCAACCAGAAAGCGCTGAGCATGATCGCCAAACCACTGCTCTACATGCCTGAAACTATCAATAAACGCCTGCTTATCGCCCTGCTCCAGCAGAGCGATGGCTTCACCAAATCGCTGATAGTAGCGCTTGATCAGTGCAAGGTTACTTTCAGAGGACATGATGATATCAGCATAGAGCTGCGGATCCTGGGCAAACAGTCGCCCTACCATAGCCAGCTCCAGACGATAGATCGGCGAGGAGAGTGCCAGCAGCTGGTCCAGATTAACGTTCTCCTCCGCCAGATGCAGACCATAGGCAAAGGTAGCAAAGTGGCGCAGCGCCTGGATAAACGCCATATTTTGATCATGTTCCACTGCGCTGATGCGATGCAGTCGTGCTCCCCAGACCTGAATCTGTTCAAGGAACCACTGATAAGCTTCAGGCTGGCGGCCATCACACCAGACAACAACCTGTTTTGCCAGACTGCCGCTGTCTGGCCCAAACATTGGATGCAGACCCAGTACTGGCCCTGGATGCGCTGCCAGCATTGCCTGCAGCGGACGGTTTTTCACCGATGCGAGATCAACCAGAATACAATCTTCCGGCAACGCAGGCAGATCGGCGATGATCTGCTCTGTCAGATGGATCGGCACGCTGATAATTACCATGCCCGCATCGTGCAGCAGTTGATCGGCACGATCCCAGTCCTGTTTATCCAGAATGCGTACCTGATAACCGGAGAGCGTCAGCATTTTTTCAAACAGTCGGCCCATTTTGCCACTGCCGCCCACAATAACTACCGGACGCAGCGCCGGACAGAGCGTTTTAAATCCTTTCTCATTTTCATGAGCGTAAGATTCACGCATCAGACGTCGCAGAACATCTTCAATCAGGTCAGGCGAAACTCCAAGTGCTGCTGCTTCCTGCCGGCGTGACGCCAGCATAGTGGCTTCACGCTCAGGCACATAGATTGGCAGGCCGTAACGGCTCTTTACTTCTCCCACCTCTGCGACCAGCTCCAGCCGTTTCGCCAGCAGCCCAAGCAGCGCTTTATCTACTTCATCAATTTGATCGCGTAGTGCGGTCAGTTCAGCCACCATGACTCTTTATTCCTCGTGTGACAGACGCGCCGGCAGCACTCCCTGCAGATCCTGATGAATATTGCGCAGCAAACTTTCTGTGGTTTCCCAGTTGATACAGGCATCTGTTACTGAGACACCATATTTCATCTCGCTGCGCGGTTGCTCCGATGGCTGGTTTCCTTCATGCAGGTTACTCTCCAGCATCAGGCCAATGATAGAGCGGTTTCCATCTTTAATCTGCGCAATAGCCGACTCGGCTACTCCGGGCTGACGACGATAGTCTTTGTTAGAATTGCCATGGCTGCAATCTATCATTAAGGCCGGGCGCAGTCCCGCTTTCAGCATCTCTTTTTCACACTGAGCAACATCTTCCGGGCCATAGTTTGGTGCCTTGCCGCCGCGCAGAATAACGTGTCCATCTGGATTACCCTGGGTCTGTAACAGACAAACCTGCCCTGCCTGATTAATCCCGACAAAACGGTGTGGCATAGCAGCGGCACGCATCGCATTAATTGCGGTGCCGAGGCTGCCATCGGTTCCATTTTTAAAGCCCACTGGCATAGAGAGGCCGGATGCCATCTCGCGATGCGTCTGTGATTCCGTTGTGCGTGCACCAATTGCAGACCAGCTAAAAAGATCGCCTAAGTATTGCGGACTATTAGGATCCAGCGCCTCGGTCGCCAGCGGCAGACCCATTTCGACCAGATTGACCAGCAGCTGACGCGCAATATGCAGCCCGGCCTCCATATCAAACGAATTGTTCATGTAAGGATCGTTGATCAGCCCCTTCCAGCCAACTGTGGTACGAGGTTTTTCAAAATAGACACGCATAACGACATAGAGTTGATCCTTTAACTCGTCAGCCAGCTCTTTCAGCTGACGGGCATATACCAGAGCGGCTTCAGGATCGTGAATCGAACAGGGGCCACACACCACCAGCAGACGCGGATCGCGACCCGCGATGATATCGGCAATGGTATTACGCGACGCTGCTACCTGCGCCTCCTGCGCTTCAGTCAGCGGGAAGCGGGCTTTAAGCTCCTGTGGCGTAATTAAAATCTGTTCGTCAGCAATATGTACGTTGTTCAGCGCGTCTTTCTGCATCATAGCGATCCTTTTTACTCATCTGTGCAATTTGGATCCTTCAGGAGGATAGCGCTTACTCTACCATAACATGTATCGAATGCAATCCACTCGTGTACACTATTATTACCATTAACAAAAAATCGCAATAAATAAATACATAAACATATGTTTTTAAAGGTAATTATTAAATTTACCCAACACACCAGTGTGTAAACTTATCTATACACATGGTTATCATCCTCTATTACTGGCTATTTCCAGTATGCTAAGGTCATATAAGTTCGGGCAAAACAGAGGCTTAGCAATGTCGTTACCTGATCTTTTTCTTCGTCCTTTTGTTGCACAGGATGCAAACGCATTTGCCAGCGCAGTGAATAGCTCACTCGACACCCTGCTGCCATGGATGGTGTGGGCGCATGCCGGTTATCAGCCTGAAGAGGCTCTTGACTGGTTTAATTTTACCCATATACAGCGTAGTGAGGGCAGAGCGGAAGAGTTTGCCATCGTGGACGCTGACAATCGCCTGCTGGGAGGCGCCGGGATCCGCTTTGCTTCTCAGCCTGACATCAATGCCTCACTGGGCTACTGGGTACGTAGCGATGCACAACGTCAGGGAGTGGCGACATTTGCAACAAAACAGCTTATTGCACTGGGGTTTAACCAGTCTGATTGCACAACGCTGGAGATTCTGGCGGCAGCAGATAATTTTGCCAGTTGTGCCGTTGCATTGCGCTGCGGATTTACCCTGAGCGGTTACTGCCACGGATTAATCATTCTGGAAAACGGGCCGGTAAATACCGCGATTTATCATTTAAGGCGCGCATAAAAAAAGGGGCTGGCACATCACCAACCCCTTGTTTTGCATTAACTTTGAGATGTCGCGTTAGCGATACCTTAGTTAAGACGCTCTTTGATACGAGCAGACTTACCAGTACGCTCACGCAGGTAGTACAGTTTGGCTTTACGCACAGCACCACGACGCTTGACAGTAATGCTGTCAATTACAGGAGAGTGAGTCTGGAATACACGCTCAACGCCTTCGCCGTTAGAAATCTTACGAACAGTGAATGCAGAGTGCAGACCGCGGTTACGAATAGCGATAACCACGCCCTCGAATGCCTGCAGACGTTTTTTAGAACCTTCAACGACCCATACTTTCACTTCCACGGA
>CAJYKU010000003.1 GCA_913775175.1 uncultured Pantoea sp. | reverse complement strand
GATATCTTTATAATCGATCTCTTGAACGCCTTCCGCGGTGAAACGGCAGAACTTGCGACGACGGAAATAACGTGCCATTTGGCTAGTCTCCAGAATCTATCAATTCAATCTGCTCGGCATGTAACACAAGTTTGCTCTGGCCATTGCGTGCCTGATGGCAGCTAATAAAACCTGCGAGCGTGAGTTGCGTGCCGACCGTTATATGTTGAGTAATCGCCTGATGGGCGCTGCCGCTGATAATCACCGGCATCTGACACCAGGCTTGCCGGTGAAACCCGGCCTCCTCCTGCACAGAACGATGCTCAAGCATGAACTGGCAGTGTGGGATCCCTGACGGACTGACGTTTCGAACTGGCGTCCTGCATACAGTGCCGGACAGGCGCAGCTGATTTGCCGTCATTGTGGATTACTCTTCAGAATCCCCAGCATCTGACTCTTCAGCCGATTCGTTTGCAAAGTCTTCGCGGCGCTCACGACGCTCGTCTTTCGCTTTAACCATCGGAGAAGCTTCAGTTACCGCGTGCTTAACGCGCATAACCATGCTGCGGATAACGGCGTCGTTGAAGCGGAAGTTAGTTTCCAGCTCGTCGATCACTTCCTGCGGCGCTTCCACGTTCAGCAGAACGTAGTGAGCTTTGTGCAGTTTGTTGATCGGGTAAGCCAGCTGACGGCGGCCCCAGTCTTCCAGACGGTGGATCGTGCCCTGTGCACCAGTGATAGCACCAGTGTAACGCTCGATCATGCCCGGAACCTGTTCGCTCTGGTCAGGATGGACCATAAATACGATTTCGTAATGACGCATCGATAGCTCCTTACGGATTATTCAGCCTCCTGTCAGGGTCAGCTGCGGCCCATGGAAGCAAGGAACGTTATAGGTTGTCTGCCATGGTTAAATGACACACACCTCTGAATGCAGCTGAAAAATTGACGCGTAATCATACTGGCCCTTGTGACCAAACTCAAGCGCACTTTTAATCAATTTGCCTGTAACGCTCGCTCTCTGCGTTAACTCCTTCAACTTTATGATGTTATGCACCGGTGAGCCGCGCCGGGCTAGCGCAGCGCAGCAGAGGGGACTGGCGTCGTATCAGCCGGAAACTACACTAAGTAAAGATGCCTGCCAGAAGATATTGCACGGGTTTCGCTTATCAACGCAGGCGAGGAGTGGATTATGCCAGCGGTAATGATTGCGACCTTCCTGGGAATTTTTCTCACTGCGCCAGTGGCGGCAGAGAGTCTGACGCCAGCCCGTGCAGCCAGCAGCAGCCAGAGCACGGCAGGATACATCTATGTGAACCGCTTAACTGCACCAGCGGATCCTCTGGCCGCAGCACCCTACACCGGCCATCAACAGACACAACCGCATTGACCCGCGTGAGTGCTGACGTTGTCAGCGCCCGCTACAGGTGCGTCTGAAAAAAACTCACCAGTGCCGCCAGCGCAGTGGGCGTGATTTTATGTCCGATTTGTCGCTCAGACAGAAAGGTCAGCAGGCGATCCTGCTGCATTGTGCGCAGTCTCTCTGCCAGCCGCTCGGTTTCGGCAAACGGTATCACCTCATCTGCTTCACCATGCCAGAGCAGCAGCGGCCGATTGGCAAGCGCGTCTGGTTGCAGTGCCGGATCATAAGCGCTAAGCGGCGCAAGACGTGCCGCCAGCGCCTGTTGCTGCTGCGGCGTTTGTGCCACCAGCGGCGGAAACAGCCAGCTGGCAGACTGCATAAAATAGCCAGTGCCCATCAGACAACCCATGCTGCGGATGTGCGGATAACGCACTGCGGCACCCAGTGCGGTCATACCGCCCATCGATGCGCCCGCTACGGCAAAACGCTCATCGGCGATCCAGTGATTATCGCGCAATACCCCTTCAAGCAGTGGCAGCTCGTCGATACTCTGACGCAGGATCTCCCAGAAATAGCCCATACGCTGCTGGCTATTGCCCTGATAACGCGCACCATGCAGCCAGGCATCGGGCATCACAACCCGAAATCCCGCCTGTGCCAGCGCAACGGCAAAGTAGCTGTATACCTCTTTAGAAGAGGTAAAACCGTGATAAAAGAGTATAACAGGCAGCGGTTTTTGCCACGCGCCGGCCGGTACAGCATGAATACACTCTATATCTGCCAGCCTTTCTGTTCTTAGCTCAATCATGATGCGCTTCCTGAGTAATACACCTATGCGTGCTACTGCACTGAGGGGGCCTGACTCGTGCTCGTATTGTTCTAAACCTTTACCTGTATTTGCCGTTGATCGTCTCTTCACAACTCAACAAAGCAGGTAATTTATGCCACGTCTCTCTCTCAGCGCCCTGAATCTTGGTTTCAGGCTGTCTGTATTGACGTCGTTGAGCGTAGCCACTGTGCTGTTTGTGCTGACTTTCAGCCTGAGTCATAACGCCGCGCGTCAGCTGGAACAGCTGGCAACCGACGATATGAAAAACCAGGTGCAGGGTATCAGTGAAATGGCCTCGCTCTTTAACGCAACGCTATCAGAAGAGGTTGCGAACTACACCAGACTATTCCAGAGCTTTTTGCCTGAGCACTTCAGCCGCGACGAGGCGGCCAGAATTCAGGTCGGGGAATTCACTACGCCAACGCTGCGTGCCGGTCTGAAAACGCTTAATCTTGACCAGGTGGCTGTGGATGACTTTTTTGATCGCACCGGCGCAGTCACCACGATTTTTGTGCGCGATGGCGATGATTATATTCGTATTGCCACCTCGCTGAAAAAAGAGGATGGCAGCCGCGCTATTGGTACCCGACTGGATCGCAGTAGCGCCGCCTGGCGTAGCATAGAGCAAGGCACAACCTATCGCGGTCTGGCTACGCTGTTTGGTCATCGCTATATCACCCAGTATGAGCCGGTGCGTGACAAAAACGGTAGTGTGATCGCCATTTTGTTTATCGGCGTAGAGATCGATAAACAGTACGCGCTGATGCGCGACAAAGTGCTGGCGCGCCATCTGAATGACAGTGGCAAATTCTTTGTTATCAACGGTGCCCCCGGTAGCAAACAGGGCACGTATCTGTTTGATCGCGAAGCGGAAGGAGAGACGCCGCGCTGGAGTATGCAGATCCAGCAGCAGTTGCTGACGCAGCCAGCCGGACTGACCCGGTTTGACCAGGAGGGCGAAACCCGGCTGCTGGCGTGGCAGCAGCTGCCAGGCTGGAACTGGATAATTGCCGGCGAGGTAAGCCGCGCTACACTGCTGGCGCCGGTTACCCAGAGCCGCAACCTGTTTATGGTGATTGGTCTGGCACTGATGCTGCTGTTTGCGGCCGCCTTTATGTTCTATTGTCGTCGTATGCTTACCCGCCCGCTGCAGCAGGTTATTCACCTGGCTGAGGAGTATGCCGCAGGCAATTTGCAGGCGCATCTTGACTCTGTGCGGCGCGATGAAGTGGGCCAGCTTATCAAGGCTATAAATGGAATTGGCAATGGGCTGGAGAAGGTGGTACGCCAGGTACGCAGCGCGGCACAGGAGATCAGCGACGGCACAGATACCATCGTTGCCAGCAGCGTCACCATCGGTGAGCAGGTCAATCGTCAGGCTGGCAGCGTAGAGGAGACCTCTGCCAGTATGGAGCAATTTGGCGCAACGGTTGCCCAGACTGCCGCGAATGTACATCAGGTAATGACACTAATGAGCGAGGCGGCAAGTACAGTCAGTCAGGGAGGCACCACTGTTGCGCGCTCGGTTGACGCTATGGCGGAGATCCGCACCACCTCGCAGAGCATTGCCGATATTACCTATGTGATTAAGTCTATAGCGTTTCAGACCAATATTCTGGCGCTGAATGCCGCTGTAGAGGCAGCGCGTGCCGGTGAACATGGCCGCGGCTTTGCGGTAGTTGCTGCGGAAGTGCGCGCGCTGGCCCAGCGCAGTGCACATGCGGCTAAAGAGATTGAAGCCCTGATTGCACGCTCAATGGATCGGGTCGCAGCAGGCCATGCGCTATCCGGACAGACGCACGATACGATGAAGCATATTGCCGCCCATTTTGCTCAGGTCAAAACGCTGATGAATGAGATCAATATTGCCGCGCAGGAGCAGGCAGCGGGAATTGGTCAGGTCAATCTGGCGATGAGTCAGATTGGCCAGGCTACTCATCAAAGCAGCGATATGATTATGCAATCTGAAGAGAGCGCACAGCATCTGCGTCAGAAAGGAGCCCATCTGACCACGCTGGTGAGTCTGTTCCGGCTCAATCACGGATAAGGACGGAAAGATAGCTTACACTTAGGCTATCTTTCCCTGCCGCCGGAGGCGCTATGTATCGTCTGTTACTGCTTTTCAGCCTGATGCTTAGCGGTTGTTCTACGCTAACGACTACCCCGCAGGCTCCCCCTCCGCCTGCGTCACAGCCACAGGAGATCTCCCGTGCGCAAAGCGGAGGACTGCCAAAACTGGGCACGGTCAGCGTCTCTACACGCGGTTCGCCTGATGATGCGCAGCGCGCTATCGCGGCACGAGCCAGGCAGACCAGTGCGGTCTACTATCAGATCGTGATGCTGGATGATAGTGCGTTTCCGGGCATCTGGCATGCCACAGCCATTCTCTACGGTGCGCGTTAAATCACTTCTTCCCACCCGTATGGCTGCTCAGGCCGGCAGCCGATATCAGTGAGTGGCGAGCCGTAACGCAATCCCTGCCACAGAGCGAATTATCTCTTATGTCTGTTCTGCCGGTTACAGCGGCTGCCAGCTACTCTCGCGCTGGCAGCCGTGGCGTCAGTCGGGGATAAACTGCGCGGCGCGGGCACTACTTACTGTTATGCCTGGCGCTGACGCACCGCTTCAAACAGACAGACACCGGTGGCGACAGATACGTTCAGTGAAGAGACACTTCCGGCCATTGGGATACTGATTAATTCATCGCAATGCTCGCGTGTCAGACGACGCATACCTTCACCCTCAGCGCCCATCACCAGAGCCATCGGTCCTGTCATTTTGCTCTGATAAACCGTATGGTCAGCTTCACCTGCTGTGCCCACAATCCAGATGTTGTACTCCTGCAGCAAACGCATAGTACGTGCCAGGTTCGTCACACGGATCAGAGGTACATGCTCAGCAGCACCACTGGCAACTTTTTTCGCTGTGGCATTAAGCGGCGCCGCGCGATCTTTCGGGACAATTACCGCATGAACGCCAGCAGCGTCTGCGCTGCGCAGACAGGCACCAAGATTATGTGGATCGGTAACGCCATCAAGGATCAGCAGGAATGGTTTGTCGAGCGACTGCAGCAGATCGGGCAGATCGCCTTCCTGATAATTTTTGCCTGGCTTGATACGCGCCAGAATCCCCTGATGTACGCCGCCTTCAACCTGCGCATCAAGCCACTGACGATTAGCCAGCTGGATCACAACTCCCTGAGCTTCCAGTGCGGCAATCAGCGGCTGCAGGCGGCGATCATCGCGACCTTTAAGAATAAAAACTTCCTGAAAACGCTGGGGATCGCGCTCCAGCAGCGCCTGCACGGCATGAATGCCAAAAACTATTTCGCTCATTATTTTGCTCAAGATTGGGTTGGAACATGGATAACAGAGAACCGGCCTCAGGGTGCGCATAGCTGCGCACCCGCTGTGACACGTCACCCGGTACCGGGCCATCCGTCAGACTGGCCCGGGGGACGATCAGCCTTCGCTGCTTTTCTTTTTCGCAGCGCGCTTAGCCCGGGTAGCGGCGGCGATTTTACGGGTTTTTTCTGAGACTTTTTTGCCTTTTTTCTCAGTTTTCTGCGCCTCAGCCGGCTTCTTTCCGCTGCGGAAAGCGGCATCTGGCTCAAAATTACCTTTTTTTCCTGCGTCGCGGCGACGTTTAGCCGCAGGTTTACTGCCGCGTTTTTCCCGCTCACGGGCGGTTTTACCTTCTCCACGCGGTACACGTTTACTGGAGATCAGTGCAAAATCGATTTTACGTTCATCCATATGCACCGCATCAACCCGGACTTCTACTGCATCACCCAGGCGATAGGTGCGCCCGCCTGACTCACCAATCAGCCGCTGTCCCACGGCATCAAAGCGATAGTAGTCGTTATCCAGCGTAGATACATGCACCAGACCATCGATAAACAGATCGCTCAGCCGGACAAAAAAGCCAAAGCCGGTTACGCTGGAGATTACACCGTTAAATACATTACCCACCTGGTCCTGCATAAAATCGCACTTCAGCCAGTCTGCAACATCACGTGTGGCTTCGTCAGCGCGACGCTCAGTCATAGAGCAGTGCTGGCCCAGCTGCAGCATTTGCTGCATATCGTAGTGATAGCCGCCGGTTGCCGTGGTGATACCTGTTTCCGTGCCCTGCTCTTTTGCCAGCAGATATTTGATCGCACGGTGCAGCAGCAGATCCGGATAGCGCCGAATTGGTGAAGTAAAGTGCGCATAAGACGCGAGAGCCAGACCAAAGTGGCCGCGGTTTTCCGGATCGTAGACCGCCTGCTTCATAGAGCGTAACAGCATGGTCTGCAGCATTTCCGCATCGGGTCGATCGGCAATCTGATCCAGCAGCTCCGCATAGTCGACAGGCTGTGGTTTGGCACCACCCGGCAGGCTGAGTCCCAGCTCACTGAGTACGGTCCGGAAGCTGGTAATGCTATCTTCACTTGGGCGATCGTGATCGCGGAACAGCGCCGGCTCCTGATTTTTTTCCACAAACCGGGCAGATGCGATGTTAGCCAGGATCATGCACTCTTCAATCAGCTTATGCGCATCATTACGTACGGTACGCTCAACGCGATCGATACGCCGTTCCGCGTTAAAGATAAACTTCGCCTCTTCGGTTTCGAATGAGATACCGCCGCGCTGCTCGCGCGCTGTTTCCAGTACCTGATACATCCGATGCAGCTCTTCCAGATGCTTTACCTGCGCCGCATATTGTTCACGCAGTTCAGGGTTGCCCTGCAGAATGCTCCACACTTTGTTATAGGTCAGACGCGCATGGGAGTTCATCACCGCTTCATAGTGCTTGTAGCCGGTCAGCTTACCGCTGGCAGAGATGGTCATTTCGCATACCATGCAGAGACGATCTACCTGTGGGTTAAGTGAACAGAGACCATTGGAGAGGATCTCGGGCAGCATAGGAACAACCTGCGACGGAAAATAGACCGAGGTGCCGCGCTGATGCGCTTCATCATCCAGCGCAGTGCCAGGCCGTACGTAGTAGCTGACATCAGCAATCGCGACCCACAGGCGCCAGCCGCCACCACGTTTTTTCTCGCAGTAGACGGCATCATCGAAGTCGCGTGCATCTTCGCCATCAATAGTAACCAGCGGCAGCTGCCGTAAATCGATACGCCCCTGCTTAGCCGCTTCCGGCACCTCTTCCCTGAGCCGGGAGATCTCTTTTTCCACCTCTTCCGGCCAGGAGTGCGGGATTTCATGAGTACGCAGCGCCATATCAACCGCCAGGCCGGTTCCCATATTGTCGCCAAGGATCTCTGTGATTTTACCGATGGCTTTGGTGCGACGCGTTGCGCGCTGCACTATCTCCACCACCACCACCGAACCCATGCGCGCGCCAAGCGTCTCTTCCTGCGGAATAAGAATATCAAAGCTCAGACGGCTATCATCCGGCACCACAAACGCACTACCAGCGTCGGTAAAGAAACGACCAACAATCTGGCTGTTACGTGGCTCAAGCACGCGTACTACGCGCGCCTCGCGGCGGCCTTTACGATCGGCCCCGCCTGGCTGCGCCAGAATCACATCACCATGCAGACAAAACTTCATCTGCTCTGCAGAGAGATAAAAGTCATCTTTCTGGCCTTCGGCACGTAAAAAGCCGTAGCCATCGCGGTGACCAATCACTTTGCCGCGCAGCAGATCAAGGCGCTCTGGCAGCGCATAGCACTGACGGCGGGTAAAGACCAGCTGGCCATCGCGCTCCATAGCGCGCAGACGACGGCGCAGCGCCTCCAGCTGCTCTTCGCTGCTGATATTTAATGCATCAGCAATATCTTCGCGACTGGCAGGCTTTTCACGCGTTTCCAGCAGCGCAAGAATAAATTCCCGACTGGGAATCGGGTTATCATATTTTTCAGCTTCTCTATCCTGAAAGGGATCTTTTGACATTAGGTTCCTCCGATGTCATTTGGAGTGAATTGCCACCGGCGGTTCGGACAATAGTATGTGGTAGAGCGAGTCATTATTTTTCACCAGATCGGCCAGCGTGTAGTTATCCAGCTCATGCAGGAATAACTGCACCGCATCATAAAGCACCTTACGCAGACGGCAGGCTGGTGTGATAGCGCAGGCTTCGCAGTTTACTAACTGCAGCGGCTCCATCTTTCTGACAACATCGCCAATGATGATTTTTTCCGGATCCATGCCTAAACGAATTCCGCCGTTTTTGCCGCGCGTTGCAGCAACATAGCCGGCCCGGCTCAGTTGATTGATGATTTTTACCATATGATTACGTGACACGCCGTACGTATCGGTAACTTCAGTAATATTGGTCTGCCTGCCAGCAGGCAGCGTAGCCATGTAAATCAGTGCGCGCAGACCATAATCGGTAAAACTTGTTAGCTGCACATAGACCTCAGTAAACCATCAGATTTTTAGTTTTTTACGCCTGAGTGGCGCTTCGATTAATAATGATGATAAACCAGTGCGGAAAAACCCGGAGCGCTTTTTTATGCTGCCAGGGTACTTAGCAGAGAAAAAAGAGTAAACAGGAACAAACAGCGGAGAGATAAGGCCGGAGAGTCTCCGGCCTGGAAGGATTATGCGTCAAACGGATCGCGCAGAATCATGGTCTCACTACGGTCCGGACCGGTGGAGATAATATCAACCGGTACACCGGTAACTTCTTCAACACGCTTGATGTAATCGCGTGCCGCCTGTGGCAGGCCCTCGACAGTTTTTACACCAAAGGTGGTTTCACTCCAGCCTGGCATAGTTTCATAAATCGGCTCAATGCCTTCCCAGCCCTCTGCCGCCAGCGGCGTGGTGGTCATTTCGCGACCATCAGGCATACGATAGCCAACACAGATTTTAACCTCTTTCAGGCCATCCAGCACATCCAGCTTGGTCATGCAGAAGCCAGAGAGTGAGTTGATCTGTACGGCACGGCGAACGGCAACAGCATCCAGCCAGCCGGTACGGCGACGACGTCCGGTGGTAGCACCAAACTCGTTACCCTGCTTGCAGAGGAACTCGCCGGTTTCATCAAAGAGTTCGGTCGGGAACGGACCCGCACCCACACGCGTGGAGTAAGCTTTTACGATACCCAGCACATAGTCAACATAACGTGGACCAATACCTGAGCCAGTCGCTACGCCACCCGCAGTGGTGTTTGATGAAGTAACATAGGGATAAGTACCGTGGTCGATATCCAGCAGCGTACCCTGCGCACCCTCAAACATGATCAGATCGCCGCGCTTACGGGCGCCATCCAGCAGATCGGAAACATCAACCACCATGCTGGTCAGAATATCAGCCACTGCCATTACGTCGCTGAGTACTTTATCGTAATCAACCGCATCGGTTTTGTAGTAGTTCACCAGCTGGAAGTTGTAGAAATCCACAATCTCTTTCAGCTTGGCAGCGAAGGTCTCTTTGTTAAACAGGTCGCTGACACGCAGGCCACGGCGCGCAACTTTATCTTCATAAGCCGGACCGATACCACGGCCGGTAGTACCGATCGCTTTAGCACCCCGCGCTTTCTCGCGCGCCAGGTCCATCGCAACATGGTATTGCAGAATCAGTGGGCAGGCTTCAGAAATCAGCAGACGTTCACGTACCGGCACACCGCGTGACTCCAGACCGTTCATCTCTTTCATCAGCGCTTCTGGCGACAGAACAACACCGTTGCCAATGATGCTGGTAACGTTTTCACGCAGAATGCCAGAGGGAATTAAGTGGAGGACGGTTTTTTCACCGTTGATGACAAGTGTATGGCCTGCATTGTGGCCACCCTGGTAACGCACAACATAATTAGCGCGTTCAGTCAGAAGGTCTACGATTTTACCTTTACCTTCGTCACCCCATTGGGTGCCCAGTACGACGACGTTCTTACCCATTTTCTAAAATCACCGATTGCTTAAAAATGGATTCTACCATCGGTTTTTTACAGTTTCAGCACTTTTAGCACACGATTGCGCTGTTTTTTGCTTCTGTTTTACTCACCTCACAAGATATTGGGTAACCACCACCTGTGAGGCACAAGTCAGGCGCTTCAGGCCGCCCCTGAGCGACTAAGCATACAGTAGATCACTACGCCAGCTACCACCAGACCGCCGCCAAAACGATGTAGCAGGCGATCGGGCAGCTGTGTTAATGAGAGGATCATGCGACGCCAGATGCGCGGCATCAGCATCGGACCCAGCCCTTCCAGCACCAGTACCAGAGCAAGCGCCAGCCAGATAGTTGAATTCATATATTGTTCCAAAAAAAAGGGCCGACAATCGTGTCGGCCCCGGCTTTATAGCAAATCTTAACGTGAAACGTTAGTTGGCGCTTTCATGTAGCGGAAGAAATCACTATCCGGACTCAGCACCATCACATCCTGATTATCAGCAAAGCTGTTTTCGTAGGCCCGCAGGCTGCGAATAAAGGCGTAGAAATCAGGATCCTGACTAAATGCATCAGCAAAGAGTTTTGCAGCTTCGCCATCACCTTCACCACGCGAGATCAGTGCCTGACGTTGCGCCTCAGCCAGAGTACGGGTGACCTGATAATCAGCCTGAGCACGCAGTTTTTCTGCCTCTTCCTGACCCTGTGAACGCTGACTACGCGCCACCGCTTCACGCTCAGCGCGCATACGGTTATAGATGGCATCTGAGACTTCAGTTGGCAGATTGATCTGCTTGATACGCACATCAACTACCTGAATACCCAGCGCTGCCATACTGTTAGGATTCGGAGCGGGCTCATTGCTGTTGGTTTCGCGCTCAACCCGGGCAGCTGCGCTGGCAATCGCATCATCCGCTGCTGGCGTCTGTACTTCATCATCGCTGCCTGCACTGCCGGTGTTAAGGGCATCACGTACATCAGTTGTCAGACGACCGCGTGAATCAGTGACAATATCTTTAACATCCAGACGACCCATCTCAGAACGCAGACGGTCACTGAATTTACGCTTCAGCAATACTTCAGCCTGAGAGATATCGCCGCCGCCGGTAGCAAGATAGTAGCGGCTGAAATCGCTGATACGCCACTTGATATAGGAATCAACAATCAGATCTTTTTTCTCTTTGGTGACAAAGCGATCTGCCTGGTTATCCATGGTCTGAATACGGGCATCCAGCGATTTTACTGTTTCAATAAACGGGATTTTAAAGTGCAGTCCCGGCGAATAGACCTGAGGTTTATTCTCGTCGTCACGCAGAACCTTACCAAAACGCAGCACAATACCGCGCTGGCCTTCCTGCACAACAAACAGTGACGCGTACAGCACCACCAGCACTACAATAATTACGGCGATGATTGGCTTACGCATCGGTTAATCCCTCCCTTCACGCTGGGTATCGTTGCGCAGCGCATTTGCGCGACGCTGGTCCATGATGCTATCCGGACTATAAGATGAGTTGCTGTTACGGTCGGCACTGCTGCCTGGCGACGACGGTAACTTCATCAGGTTAGTACTGTTCTGACCATCTTTGCCGCCTGACTGACCGTTACGCAGCAGCTGATCCAGTGGCAGCACCATCAGACTGTTGCTACGGTCGTTAACCAGCACTTTGCGGGTATGGCTGAGCACACGCTCCATGGTTTCGATATAGAGACGCTCTTTGGTGATTTGCGGAGCGGCTTTGTATTCCGGCAGCAGGCGGGCAAAACGTGCAACCTCACCCTGCGCTTCCAGCACGGTACGCTCTTTATATGCGCGAGCCTCTTCCAGAATACGCTGCGCCTGACCGTTGGCACGCGGCTGTACTTCATTGGCATAGGCTTCAGCCTCGCGCACATACTGTTCGCGGTTTTCACGAGCGGCAATGGCATCATCAAATGCTGCTTTTACCTCTTCCGGTGGACGTGCCGCCTGGAAGTTGACGTCAAGCAGTGTGATACCCATGTTGTAGGGTCGGATGGTTTCGTCAATCTCACGCTGGGTATCGCTACGCACCACGGTACGCCCCTCAGTGAGGATGCGATCCATAGTAGAACGACCAATAACGCCACGCAGTGCACTGTCGGTAGCCTGACGCAGGCTGTCATCCGCGCTGGTTACAGCGTACAGATAGCGCTCCGGATCGGTAACGCGATACTGAACGTTCATCTCTACGCGAACAACGTTTTCATCTGATGTCAGCATCACACCCGATGCTGCCAGCTCACGCACGGCTTCAACGTTTACCGCACGTACGCTATCAATAAAGGTCGGTTTCCAGTTAAGACCCGGTTCAACCAGGTGACTGAATTTGCCAAAGCGGGTCACAACACCACGCTCCGCTTCTTTAATGGTATAGAATCCGCTTGCCGCCCAGAAGATCACTGCGGCTGCAGCTACAATGCCAACCAGTTTGCCGCCGCTACCGCCGCTGCGCTGACCGTTATCATTCTGTTTGCCACCGCCCAGTCCGCCGAGTTTTTTACTCAGCTTACGGAAGATATCATCCAGATCGGGAGGCCCCTGCTCGCGTCCTCCTTTATTTCCCCCAGAGTTGCCGCCTTGATTATTGCTGCTTCCCCACGGGTCGCGGTCCTGTCCGTTATTTCCGGGCTGATTCCACGCCATGTTTCTACTCCATTTATTGTATTTACGTGTTTTACCCTTGCTCTGCCGAATTGCAGCTGCGCTGGTGCGTGTTGTTCACGCCGGACGCTTACTGACGCAAGCGCCCGGCAGTTCACTCAGTTACCACCTTGCTGAAATCCGAAATAGTCGGGTAAAACCTGCTTATTTGCGGCTTACAGCAATTATCACAACAATGTTCACCAGGTCGGGTAAAGGCGTTTGGGCAATATCAAACAATATAACTGGTTAGCAACGGCTCCTGTTTACATAACCGATGCCACTCCACAATCGGCATCCGTATCTGTAAACCTGTACTGCCATCTTCTTCATTCCACTCTTTTTCTATCGCCTGCAGCTGATAAAAGCGGCTGCGCAGGCGTCCTGCTTCTGGCGGCAGGCGCAGTTGGTGCTGTGCGATTTCGCCCGCCAGTCGTTCAGAGAGCGCCTGCCACAATAGCTCCAGCCCCACACCATTCTGTGCGGAGAGCCAGACCCGGACAGGCCGCTGCTCTTCATCACGATCGATACGCGGCTCAAACCCGTCCAGCATATCAATTTTGTTCATTACCAGCAGTGAAGGGATCTCATCCGCTTCTATCTCTGCCAGTACTTCATTTACCGCGTCGATATTGTCGTTTAGCCGCAGGTCAGCCGCATCAATCACATGCAGCAGCAGAGTCGCCTGACGGGTCTCCTGCAGCGTAGCCTTAAATGCAGCCACCAGATCGTGCGGAAGATGACGAATAAAGCCGACCGTATCCGCCAGCACCACTTCGCCTACATCAGCAACGTTAAGACGGCGCAGTGTGGGATCGAGGGTGGCAAACAGCTGATCCGCTGCGTAAACATTGGCGGAAGTAATGGCGTTGAACAGCGTAGATTTTCCGGCGTTGGTATAGCCCACCAGCGAAACCGTTGGCACATCAGCTTTGGCACGTGCCTGACGCCCCTGCTCGCGCTGTTTCTCTACACGCTCAAGGCGTGACAAAATCTGGCTGATACGGCCACGCAACAGGCGTCGGTCGGTTTCCAGCTGGGTTTCGCCGGGGCCACGCAGGCCGATACCGCCTTTCTGACGTTCAAGGTGTGTCCAGCCACGCACCAGTCGCGTAGCCAGATGACGCAGCTGCGCAAGCTCGACCTGTAATTTCCCCTCATGGGTACGGGCGCGCTGCGCAAAGATATCGAGAATTAAGCCGGTGCGGTCGATAACACGACATTCGCACAGACGCTCGAGATTACGTTCCTGAGCAGGAGATAAAGCATGATCGAATAAAACGACCGATGCTCCACTCGCTTTTACCGCATCGGCAATTTCAACTGCCTTTCCTTCACCGACAAAATATTTTGGGTGTGGCGCTTTACGACTGCCGGTAATTACCTGCAGTGCATCAACGCCCGCGGAAGAAACCAGAGTTTCAAACTCCTGTAAATCTTCCAGCTCTTTGTCTTGGGAGAACCAGATGTGTACCAGTACGGCCTGCTCACCGGCATCATAACGGTCAAACAAGCTATAACCTCGCTTAAATAAAAATAACCAGGACAGGAAAACACAACAGCTCTCCAGCCCTGGCTTTACGGCTGCGCAAAATTATTCTGCGCTGTCACCATCTTGTTGTGGCTGCGACTGAGCGCTTTGGTTGCTGCCGCCATGGTGATAGTTGCTGCCACCGTTACCGCCCGCATTGTTACTGTGATGCGAAACCGGACGCGAAGGAACCACGGTAGAGATAGCGTGCTTATACACCATCTGGCTGACTGTGTTTTTCAGTAAGATCACAAACTGATCAAATGATTCAATCTGTCCCTGCAGCTTAATACCATTCACCAGATAAATCGAAACCGGAACACGTTCACGACGCAGTGCGTTCAGAAACGGGTCTTGTAATGATTGCCCCTTAGCCATTCTATCTTTTCCTTATATGCTTGTTGTTTGTTGCTTATGAACCACGGTTCAGAAAAACTGCCTAAAAATTTGCGCACGATAACCCATCAATTGTACACAATCAGCCCTGCTTAGCACTAACTACCTGAAGTACCTTATCGCGTGCTGTTTCAGGCGCATCACTGTCTAACCAGTGCACGTCATTCCAGCCGCGTAACCAGGTCATCTGGCGCTTGGCCAACTGTCGGGTAGCGCAAATTCCCCGATAAACCATGTCGTCGTAACTGATTTCACCCGATAAATATGACCACATCTGGCGATAACCCACACAACGAATGGAAGGCATATCCGTATGCAAATCACCTCGCGCAAAAAGGGCACGAGCCTCCGCTTCAAATCCTGACGCCAGCATCTGGTCGTAGCGCATTGCAATGCGCTGGTGCAGCAGTTCGCGGTCTGCCGGAGCGATCGCAAACTGATGCACATCGTAGGGTAGCGCTTCACCGGACGTTTTTGTCAGTTCCGTTAAAGTTTTACCCGAAATAAAAAAAACTTCCAGTGCTCGCGAAAGTCTCTGCGGATCATTCGGATGAATACGAGCGCCAGCAATCGGATCAATGTCACAAAGCTGGCGGTGCAGGGCTTCCCACCCTTTCTCGGCCGCCGTTTGCTCTATTTGCTGGCGTATTGCCGGATCGGCCGGGGGCAGCGGCGACAATCCTTCAAGTAACGCTTTAAAATAGAGCATGGTTCCGCCAACAAGCAGCGGAATTTTACCTTCCTGGGTAATCTCCGCCATTTCAGCCAGTGCATCGCGACGAAACTCAGCGGCGGAGTAAGCCTCCGCCGGGTCGCGAATGTCCAGCAGGCGATGAGGTGCCAGCTGCTGCTCTCTGGCTGACGGTTTCGCTGTACCGATATCCATCCCGCGATAAATCAGGGCGGAATCAACGCTAATCAGCTCTACCGGCAGCTGCTGACGCAATGCAATCGCCAGTGCCGTTTTACCGGAGGCAGTTGGCCCCATCAAAAAAATAGCCTTTGGCTGGCCAGCCTGGTTTATTTCACTCATGCTTCAACGCGTTAATCGCGCTCTCAATCTCTATGGTCTGTAACAGACCTGAAGGCGGCGATTTAAGCAGTTGCGGGCAGAGCCGTTCCAGCTCAGCCAGCAGTGCAATCGCCTGCGAGTGATTCCAGTGTGGCTCTTCTGCATCTTCACGACGTGCCAGCCACTGAGCCAGCGCAGATGCAGAAACCTCTTGCTGCCGGGCAAGATAGCCTAACAGGTCTGGAATCAAGATTTGTAAATTTTGTGTTCTTAACGGTAAAGGCACTGCGCGTAACGTGACATGCTGCCCTTCACGTTGTAATTCAATGCCCATCTCTTTTAACAGCGCCGCCCGTGTCTCAACCACGCCCTGCTCATCTTCTGCAATTTTTAGTCGCACGGGAATAAGCAGTGGTTGTGGTTTGAGTCCATCGTCACCTGGTTGTAGCTGCGCCTGCTTCAGCCAGCGTGACGCCACTGCAAGCGATAGCAGCTGTAACTCTGTGCCGCGCTCCAGCAGCGCATAGCGCTCGCGTAGCACGCTGAGTACACGCCCGAAACTCTGGGTATGCGCTGGCAGCGGAACAGTTTGTGGCGCTACCTGATGTGCCAGTTTACGCGCGGGCGCTGACACTGGTGGCGTCTCTGCCGCCGTTTTTATCAGCTGCTGATAAGCCGCGCCCTCGCGTGGGCGATATGCTGGTTCTTTATGCTGCCAGCCCGCGCCACCACCGCCACCACCGGTATGCTCACTACGACTGCGATCTGATGACGCGTCGCGACTACGCGGCGCGGCGGCGGGCTGAGCAAAATGGTTACTGCCCGCAGCCTGACGATTCTCAGGCTGCCACTGCGCGGCAGGCTCTTCAGCAACGGCTGTGCCCGGCAACTCTGCCTGACGGCTGGCCTGCAGAACGCTCATTACACCCTGCCAGATAAAGTCATGTACCAGTCGAGACTGATGAAAACGCACTTCATGTTTAGCCGGATGAACGTTGACATCCACCTGGTGCGGATCGATATCCAGATAAAGAACATAGGCAGGCTGCAAATCGTCGCCGGGCTGCGCCTGATACGCCTGACGGATAGCGTGATTGATCAGCTTGTCACGCATCATACGACCATTAACATAACAATATTGCAAATCGGTAACCTGGCGCGTACCCGCAGGATCGGCCACCCAGCCATGCAGCGAGAGGTCGTCATGCTGCCACTCAATACGCAGTGCATGCTGCATAAAAGCGGTACCGCAGATCGCGCCCAGTCGCCGCTCCCGCTGTGCCTCCTGCGTGACACCACGATACTGACGCACCAGCTTGCCGTTATGCGTCAGCGAAATAGCAACATCAAAACGCGCCAGCGCAATACGGCGGATCACCTCATCGATATGCGTAAATTCAGTTTTTTCAGTGCGCATAAATTTGCGGCGAGCTGGCGTGTTATAAAAAAGATCCAGCACCTCCAGCGAGGTTCCTACCGGATGAGCAGCCGGTTTAACGGTGACCTCCATATCCCGTCCTTCCGCGTAGGCTTGCCAGGCTTCCTGCTGGTCAGCGGTGCGTGAGGTTAACGTCAGTCGGGAGACGGAGCTGATACTGGCCAGCGCTTCACCACGAAAACCCAGGCTGGCAATCGCTTCAAGATCGTCCAGTGAGGCGATTTTGCTGGTGGCATGACGTGCCAGGGCCATTGATAGTTCTGCCCGGGGTATACCACATCCGTTGTCACGGATACGGATAAGTCGGGCACCGCCCTTCTCAATCTCGACATCAATCCGGGTTGCTCCCGCATCCAGGCTGTTCTCCACCAGCTCTTTTACAACCGACGCCGGCCGCTCAACCACTTCGCCGGCGGCAATCTGGTTCGCCAGCTGAGGCGGCAAAATCTGTATAGGCATGATGGTGATCCTTGTTGCTGGCTGGCCCGGGCGGGCCAGCACTCAGGATTGAGGAATTTTTAAATGTTGTCCCAGCATCACATTGCTCGACTTCATATTATTTGCCTGCATAATCGCATCGGGACTGACGCCATAACGAACTGCAATCGCCGTCAGAGAGTCGCCGCGCACCACTTTGTGTCGTACCGGACGTGCAGCTGTTTTTGTGACGCCAGCGTTAGCAGGCACTTTCAGACGCTGTCCAATCCAGACCACATCGCGTTTCAGATTGTTTAAATCGCGCAGTGTCGCCATGCTGACACCATATTTTGCGGCAATACCTGACAGCGTTTCGCCACGTGTTACCGTGTGGCGCTGTGTTGCACCAATATACTGCACCGTGCCGCTGGCCGGATGGCTGGCGACGCTGACCGCTGGTGTGCTATCCAGCGGCCGGTTTTCCTGCTTTGGGACAGACTGTAACGGATGTGCCAGGAAATAACTGCGCAGGCCTTTATGTATCGCCTGGGCAATTTTCTCCTGATGTGCACTGCTGCCAAGCAGCCGCTCCTCCCCGGCATTACTGATAAAGCCGGTTTCAACGAGTAAAGAAGGGATATCGGGTGAACGCAATACACCAAGGCTTGCGTGTTCCGGTAACCGTTTATGCAGCGGCGTGATCCCACGCAGCTGCTGCAGCACTTTGGTCGCAACATCATAACCCACGCGCTGTGAGTGTCCGAACTGCAGATCCAGTACTGCCTGGCTCAGATAGGGATCGGCCTGACTGTTAGCCAGCAGATCGCCTGCGCCACCCAGCAGTTCAGACTGTTTCTCTTTCTGCTCCAGCCAGTTAGCCATTTCGTTGTTGGCGCGCCGGTTAGAGAGTACCCAGACCGATGCACCGGTAGCTGAGTGATTAGGCGCTGCATCAGCATGAATAGAAACCAGCAGGTTGGCATTCTCTTTACGCGCAACCTCAGAACGACCCATGACCGAGATAAAGTAGTCGCCATTGCGCGTCAGTACTGGCCTGAACATGGGATCCTGTTCCAGCAGTTGCTTGAGTTTACGGGCAATGGCAATTGTGACATTTTTTTCCCGCAGACCGTTCTGCCCCATCGCCCCCGGATCCTGACCACCATGCCCTGCGTCGATCGCCACGATCACGGCATCATTACGCACCACGGCACCACCCGGACGCACGGTGGTATTGCTATTGGTCACAGATGTTACCGGATTGCCATCGAAGGGATTTCCCTGGCCACTGGCTGCGGCGGCGCTCTGACGGGCGGCAGTGATCGGCGCCGCAGCACTGCTGCGATTAACGGTACGATTGCCACGTAGCGTAAACACCACGCGATAGTTGTTGCCATCACGCTGCGTACTGGCGCGGGTTTTGGTCACCTGGTTTAAATCAAACACTAACCGGATGCTCTGCGCATCTTTGGGCTGACTGCTACGGATGCGCTGCACAATATTTTCACCGCTAAAGCTCAGCGGCAGACCTTTGATAGTGCCGCTTTGCCGGATATCCAGCACTACCCGATTGGGGTTATTCAGCGGGAAAAAACCATATACCGGCTGTCCGCTGAAACTCAGCGTCACCGTTGCCTGGTTTGCACCATTCTCCACTTTAATATCGGAGAGCGTCGCAGCCATACCAGAAACGGAGAACAGACAGAGCACGGCCAGCATCAGGCTTTTTAACCGTGGCCTCATGCTGATGCTCCGGACTGCCCCATCTGCTGGAGCAATGCAGCGCCTGTAGCGGAAACCGCTCTGATTTCCGCTTCACGTGCGCTTCCTGCATAGCGTAGCGTCAGCGCCAGGTCGGGATCAGGCAGGAATCCGGCACCCTGCTGTGGCCACTCGACCAGACAGAGCGCATCGCCGCTGAAGTAGTCGCGGATCCCCATAAACTCCAGCTCTTCCGGATCGGCCAGACGATAGAGATCAAAATGGTAGAGCGTTCGCGTACCAATCTGATAAGGCTCAACCAGGGTATACGTCGGACTCTTTACATTGCCCTGATGCCCCAGCGCCTGCAGAAAACCGCGGCTGAACGTAGTCTTACCCGCGCCAAGGTCGCCATAAAGATAGATTACAGCCGCACCGCTGCATACGTGCGCCAGCTGCGCGCCCAGATCCAGGGTTGCCGTCTCATCAGACAAAGGAATTACACAGGTTTTCATGCTTTATTATTGCGTCATCTCTGGATTAACAAACTGCCACAGCCGCTCAAACAAATCAGTGGCTAACATTCCGCGCGTGCCGCGCTCCCGGGCAACTGCATCTGCCGTTGCACCATGTACTACACAACCAGCACAGGCAGCCTCAAACAGCGATAGCTGCTGGCCGGATAGCGCAGCAATGATACCGCTAAGCGCATCACCCATGCCACCGGATGCCATACCCGCATTACCTACATCTGCAATCGCTACGTCACCATTTTCACTGGCGATAACTGTGCCTGCACCTTTCAGCACAACCACACCACCATAGCGCTGTGCCAGGGTACGGGCAGCATGTAAGCGGTCACTTTCAATTTCGCAGGTCGGTACGCCCAGAAGCCGGGCCGCCTCACCGGGATGCGGTGTAATAATACGATTCTGACGCTTATCTGGCTTGATTGCCAGCAGGTTAAGCGCATCTGCATCCCAAAGCATCGGCTTTTCACTGGCTGCTACCAGCTGCAGCGCCTGCTGCGCCCAGTCGCGCTGTCCCATACCTGGTCCAATCGCAATAACGTCTGCCCACTCCAGCGCGTTTTGCACTTTATCTGCATTTACGCTATCAACCATCAGCTCGGGTCGGGCGGTAATAATCGGACCAATATTGTCTTCCTGTGTCAGAATGCGCACCAGTCCGGCCCCGCTGCGCAGCGCTGCCTCACCGGTCATACGAATAGCGCCTGCGGTGCCGCTGTCGCCACCAATCACCAGCAGCTGACCATGATCGCCTTTATGTGACGTCGCTTTACGCGGTGTAAGCCAGCGCAGAAGATCACGCGCATCGTAACGTTTTACCGGTGCCTGCTGACCAGATAACCAGGAATCAAGGCCCAGCGTATCGCAGTGCAGGCGGCCAACATGATCGCGCGCTTTACCTGTGAGCAGGCCTGGTTTCAAAGCGATCATGCATAACGTATGGTCGGCGACAACTGCCTCGCCTGGCGTGATGCCGGTGGCGGCAACCAGACCAGAGGGAATATCCAGAGCCAGCACCGGCGCAGCATGTGCGTTGATCGCCTTGATCAGCGTGGCGTAAGGCGCTTTCGGAGCATGGTTGAGTCCGGTGCCTGTCAGCGCATCAATAATCAGATCGACCTGTGGCGGCCATACACTCTCTGCAGCATGGATCTCTCCGCCAGCGGCCAGCCAGCCGTCGCGCGCCTGTTTTGCCTCTTCCGGCAGCGGTTTACTGCTTTCGCACGCCAGCAGCGTTACCTGAATACCCGCAGCCTGCGCCAGTCGGGCTACAACATAGCCATCGCCACCGTTATTGCCGTGGCCGCAGAGGATCAGCCAGTGGGCGGCGGCGGGCCAGAGATCACGAGCCAGCGTAAAGCTCGCCTGTCCGGCACGCAGCATCAGCTCATAGAGCGTCAGTCCCAGACAATCAGCCGCATCCTGTTCCAGCTTCGCCATCGCCTGCGCAGGCCAGACAGAGTGTGGTAAACTCTGTTCGTTTGCATCCACAGCCTGGTTTCTCATGTCATACCCTCTCGATCTTCAACAGCTTGCTCATCAGATTAAACAGTGGGGGCGCGACCTCGGCTTTCAGCAGGTGGGCATCTGCGATACTGACCTGAGTGCTGAAGAGCCCAGGTTACAGGCCTGGCTCGACAAGCAGTATCATGGCGAGATGGCATGGATGGAGCGCCACGGCATGATGCGTGCTCGTCCGCATGAACTGCTGCCCGGTACATTACGGGTGATCAGCGTACGAATGAACTACCTGCCAGCAAAAGCGGCTTTCGCCTCTACCCTGAAAAACCCACAGCTTGGCTATGTCAGCCGCTATGCCCTGGGTCGCGACTACCACAAAGTATTACGCAATCGCCTGAAAAAGCTCGGAGAAATGATCCAGCAGCATTGTGGCGACTATAATTTTCGCCCGTTTGTTGACTCAGCACCGATTATGGAGCGTCAGCTGGCAGCTAAAGCGGGCCTGGGCTGGACCGGCAAGCACTCCCTGATCCTGAATCGCGAAGCAGGTTCATGGTTCTTTCTCGGTGAACTGCTGATTGATTTGCCGCTGCCGGTTGATACCCCGCAGGAGGAGCAGTGTGGCCGCTGTGTTGCCTGTATGACTATCTGTCCCACCGGTGCGATTGTAGAGGCCGGAGTGGTTGATGCCCGCCGCTGTATCTCCTACCTGACGATTGAACTGGAAGGCGCAATCCCGGAGACGTTTCGCCCACTGATAGGTAATCGTATCTATGGCTGCGACGATTGCCAGCTGATTTGTCCGTGGAATCGCTATAGCCAGCTAACCGATGAAGAGGATTTCTCGCCCCGGGCGGTGCTTCATGCACCTGAGCTGGTCACCCTGTTTGGCTGGGATGAAGCGCGCTTTCTGCGAGTAACCGAGGGATCGGCGATTCGCCGTATTGGTCATCTGCGCTGGCTGCGCAATATTGCTGTCGCGCTGGGCAATGCGCCCTGGTCAGCAGAGATTGTCGCGGCACTGCAGCAGCGGCAAGGCGAACACCCGCTACTGGATGAGCATATTGACTGGGCGCTTGCTCAGCAGCGGCAGAAACGCGAGGCCGATGCGATAGCGATCCAGCCAGCGAAGAAACTGCGCCTGGTACGTGCTGTAGAAAAAGGCTTAACCCGTGATGCATGATTAACCACTTCTTTGCTATACAGGCTTGTCCACACGCTGTGAATAACATTTTAGTGAAAAACAGTGACGTGATGCTGTAATTGGTCTACCACATTCGTTAACAAGCAGAAACATTGTTTTAATTTTTAAAAACAATGGCTTGAGCCTTTTTTGTAAACTTTTGAATGCTTTATGACGCGCAGGGATCGAGGCAGAGCCTGTGGATAACTCTGTTTAAAAGGATTTTGCATTGTGGGTATAACACCGCGATTCAGGCGCAGGTGATTTGTGGATAACCTGTTTATTAAGGTAACAGATATCCGGCAACATCGACGCTGACACAGCGTGTATATGTTCAGAAAAACGTAAGCAGAAGCGGTTAAGCAACAGGTTATTTCTGATGACGCCCGCAGGCAGGAAACAATAATGAATAAGAAACTGGAGCGGGAAACGAGACTCGAACTCGCGACCCCGACCTTGGCAAGGTCGTGCTCTACCAACTGAGCTATTCCCGCAAAGAGGTTACTACAAAACAGATTCTGGAGCGGGAAACGAGACTCGAACTCGCGACCCCGACCTTGGCAAGGTCGTGCTCTACCAACTGAGCTATTCCCGCATTATCGCTGACGCTCTTTTGCTTTACAGCCGCAAACAGAACATCTGATATTGGTATCTGGCTACTTCTTTAAATCTGGAGCGGGAAACGAGACTCGAACTCGCGACCCCGACCTTGGCAAGGTCGTGCTCTACCAACTGAGCTATTCCCGCATCATCGTTGTTTCTATCGAGACCACCGCAGGCGATATGTCAGATAAAATCGCTGATTCTGTACTGCTGCGCACCACACGAAATTCTTCATCGGTACGGGGTGCGCATTATACGAGAAATCCTTTTTGCCGCAAGCCTCTTATCACAAAATTTTTCGCTTCTGGCGCGTTTGCTGATTAAATCAGCAAAATGGCGTTTTACTGCGCACTTTCACGCCCTACAGCTGTAAAAAATGCTCGCGATAGTAAGTGAGTTCAGCAATTGATTCCCGAATATCATCCAGCGCCTGATGCGTACCCGCTTTTTTAAAGCCAGGCAGAATCTGCGGCTTCCAGCGGCGTGCCAGCTCTTTCAGGGTACTGACATCCAGATAGCGATAGTGGAAATAGGCTTCCAGCTCTGGCATATACTTAAACAGAAAGCGGCGATCCTGCCCGATACTATTGCCACAGATAGGTGAGCTGTTTGCCGGCACCCACTGCTGCAGAAATGCCAGCGTTGCCTGTTCAGCCGCACGATCGTTATGCTGGCTCGCCTTAACCCGTTCTACCAGGCCACTGTTAGTATGAGTACGGACATTCCACTCATCCATTAGCGCCAGCTGCTCATCAGACTGGTGTACTGCCAGTACCGGTCCTTCTGCCAGAACATTAAGATTCGCGTCCGTGACAATGGTGGCGATCTCAATAATGCGATCGCGTTCCGGATCGAGGCCGGTCATCTCAAGGTCGATCCAGATCAGGTTATTTTCATTTTCAGCTGTCATACAGTTTCCATCCGTTGCCAAAGTCGTCATTCGATCACGTTAAGGTGTATCATAGACGTTTTGCCCAGCGGGGCGAAGCCTGGCGAAAGCGTGAGAGGATGCGTGAGCAAAAATAAACTGTCGAAGGGTCAACAACGTCGCGTAAGCGCGAATCATCAGCGCCGTCTGCAGCAACGGAGTGAAAAACCGGAACCTGATGACAGCCTGTTTGGTGAAGCGTCTGAGGGAGTCGTGATCAGCCGCTTTGGCATGCACGCAGACGTCGAAGATCTGGCGGGCGACGTGCATCGCTGTAACATCCGTCGCACTATCCGTTCACTGGTGACCGGCGATCGCGTGGTCTGGCGAGCGGCTAATGAAAATGGTGGCAAAGGGATTGTTGAAGCGGTCCATGAGCGCAAATCGGTACTGACCCGTCCCGATTTCTATGATGGCGTAAAGCCTATCGCTGCCAATATCGATCAGATCATGATTGTGTCAGCCATTCTGCCAGAGCTGTCGCTGAATATTATTGATCGCTATCTGGTTGCCAGCGAAACTCTGGGCATTGAGCCATTGCTGGTGCTGAATAAAACCGACCTGCTGGATAGCGACGCGCGCGCATTTGTAGATGAGCAGATGAATATCTATCGCCGCATCGGTTATCGCGTGCTGATGGTCTCCAGCTACGCCCAGGATGGACTTAAAGATCTTGAAGCGGCGCTGACCGATCGCGTCAGTATATTTGCCGGACAGTCCGGCGTGGGCAAGTCGAGCCTGCTTAACCGCCTGCTGGGACTTGACGTTGCTGGCAGCGAAATTCTTACCAATGATGTCTCCGATGTCTCCGGACTGGGGCAGCACACCACCACGGCTTCACGTCTCTACCATTGCCCGCACGGTGGCGATGTCATTGACTCGCCGGGCGTGCGGGAGTTTGGCCTCTGGCATCTTGAAGCGGAACAAGTGACGCGGGGATTTGTCGAATTCCGTGAGTTTCTCGGTGGCTGCAAGTTCCGCGACTGCAAGCATGATACCGATCCCGGCTGTGCCATTCGCGAAGCGGTAGAAAACGGCCTGATTGATGCCTCGCGCTTTGAAAATTATCACCGCATTCTGGAGAGCATGGCGCAGGTAAAAACGCGTAAAAACTTTTCTGCCAGCGAAGATTAAGCGATAAAACGTCACAGTCGCTAACCGAGCGGGGCGCTGATACAATCCGCCCCCTTTTTTATGTAAATCACAGGTTATTAAGCCAGGAGGCAACGGTGTTGGATCGTTTTAAACTCGGCCTGAATCAAATTCTGCCCAAGAAGGCGCTGACCGAACTCGCCGGTTGGGGTGCCAGCCGCCGTGGTGGCTGGCTGACCAAAGCGGTTATCGATGCATTTGTCTGGTTCTATAAAGTTGATATGGCAGAAGCGAGCAAGCCGCATACCGGAAGCTATCGCACCTTCAACGACTTTTTTGTACGACCGCTCAAGGAGGGCGCTCGCCCAATCGACCCTGATGCCACATTACTGGCACTTCCCTGCGATGGCGCTATCAGCCAGCTGGGTCGCATTCAGGGTGACCAGATTTTCCAGGCTAAAGGCCACTACTACACGTTACAGGCACTACTGGCTGGCAACGATGAGCTGGCAGAAAAATTTGCAGATGGCGAGTTTGTCACGACTTATCTGGCACCGCGCGACTATCATCGTGTTCATATGCCATGCAACGGTATTCTGCGCGAAATGATCTATGTCCCGGGCGATCTCTATTCGGTGAATCCGTTGACCGCGCGCAATATCCCTAACCTTTTCGCCCGTAACGAGCGCGTTATCTGCGTGTTTGATACCGATCACGGTCCGATGGTGCAGATTCTGGTGGGTGCAACCATTGTTGGCAGTATTGAAACCGTCTGGACCGGTACCATTACGCCGCCGCGTGAGGGCGTCATTAAACGCTGGCGTTATCCTTCCGCTGAGCATGATGGCGCAGTGGTGTTACTGAAAGGCCAGGAGATGGGCCGGTTTAAACTGGGATCAACCGTAATTAATCTGTTCGCGCCGCATCGGGTGAAACTGGCAGAAAGCCTGGAAGCGGAAAGCAAAGTCCGTCTCGGTCAGCCGCTGGCTATCGCTCTGCCGCAGCCTGGCGACAGCGCTCCGCTGACTGAATAATCAGAGGCCCACTGCCGTGCGTGCGTTTCTACTCCTGCTGCTGAGTCTGGTATTCAGCAGCCCTCTCTTCGCCGCTTCCCAGCCCTCTGTAACGCAGTTGCAGCAGGAGCTGGATGAAGCCAAATCAGCTAAAAGCACACCTGAACAAACGGAACAGGTTCAGGCGCTGGAAGCGGCTATCAACTTTATCTCTGAACGTAATGATTCGCTGGAGCGGGCAAAACAGTATCAGCAGGTGATTGACGATTTTCCCCGTCTGGCGCGTGAATTACGCCAGCAGATCGCCACATTAACCGACTCCAGCAAACCAGTGCGCAGTGGGATGAGTAATGCTGAACTGGATCAGGAGATTCTGCAGGTCAGCAGCCAGCTGCTGGAAGAGGGACGCCAGGCACAGCAGGAGCAGGATCGCGCACGCGAAATCAGCGATTCACTGGCGCAGCTGCCGCAGCAGCAAACCGATGCACGCCGCGCGATGACAGAAAGCGAACGTCGGGCACAGGGGATTTCCACCGCCACTACGCCACTGGCGCAGGCACAGTTCTACGCCCGCCAGGCTGAAAGTGCCGCAAATAAAGCCCGCATCGATGAGCTGGAACTGGCACAGCTATCAGCCAACAATCGTCAGGAACTGGCCCGGATGCGGGCAGAGGTACACCAGCGCAAAGCGACCCAGCTGGATAACTATCTGCAGGCGTTGCGCAGTCAGCTCAATAATCAGCGCCAGCGTGAGGCTGAACAGGCGCTGGAGCGCACCGAACAGCTGGCAGAAAACAGCAGCGATTTGCCACCAGGTATCAGTGACCAGCTGCGCATCAACCGCGAACTCTCCACTGCGCTCAACCAGCAGGCACAGCGTATGGATCTGGTTGCCTCACAGCAGCGACTGGCGACTAATCAGACCCTGCAGGTACGCCAGGCATTGAGCACGCTGCGTGAGCAGTCACAATGGCTGGGCGCATCTAACCTGCTGGGAGAGGCGCTGCGTGCTCAGGTCGCCCGCCTGCCAGATATGCCAAAAACACAGCAGATCGACAGCGAAATGGGCGAACTGCGGGTACAGCGTCTGCACTATGAGTCGCTGCTTGAGCAGCAGCAGACGCTACGCCAGGAGAAGCAGAAAGATGGCACACCTTACACCAGTGAGCAGAGCCGCATTCTGGATGCGCAACTGCGTACCCAGCGTGAACTGCTGAATTCGCTAATCTCTGGCTGCGATACGCTGATTCTGGAAATCACCAAACTTAAAGTCTCTAACACACAGCTGCAGGATGCGCTCAGTGAAGTGAAAGAGGCGACACACCGCTATCTTTTCTGGACAGCAGATGTCAGCCCGACGGGCCTGAAATATCCACTGGAGGTTGCCAGTGCCTTAAACCGTCTGCTTTCGCTGGATACGCTGGGTCAGATAGGCAAAGCGCTGGCGATGATGTTTACCAGCCGCGAAACTGTATTGCCGGTGATTGGTGCCGTGCTGCTGGTTGGCTTTAGTATCAGCTCACGGCGTCACTTCAATGCATTTATGGCCCGGGCTGCCAGCCGTGTCGGTAAGGTGACTCAGGATCGCTTTAGTCTGACACTGCGCACGGTATTCTGGTCGATTCTGGTAGCGCTGCCGCTACCGGTGCTCTGGGCTGCGCTCGGTTATGGCCTGCAGCACGCCTGGCCCTATCCATTTGCTGTCGCGATTGGTGATGGCATAACCGCCACTCTGCCGCTGTTATGGGCATTTATGATCAGCGCCGCGTTTGCCCGGCACGATGGTCTGTTTGTCGTACACTTCCGCTGGCCGCAGACGCGGGTGGCACGTGCCATGCGCTACTACTCCCTGACGGTGGGGCTGATTGTGCCGCTTATCATGCTGCTGATCGCCTTTGCCAATCTGGAAGATCTGCAATTTTATGCCACTCTGGGACGGCTCTGCTTTATTCTGATTTGCGGCGCATTGAGCATTGTCACCGTCAGCCTGAAGCGCGCCGGCATACCGCTCTATCTGGATAAAGAGGGCAGCGGCGACAACTTTATTAACCGCATTCTGTGGAATGTTATGATTGCCATCCCGCTGCTGGCCGCCTTTGCTTCCTGTATTGGCTATCTGGCCACTGCGCAGGCACTGCTGGCCCGGCTGGAAACCTCGGTATGTATCTGGTTTTTCCTGCTGGTGATCTACCACATCATTCGCCGCTGGATGCTGATCCAGCGCCGCCGCATCGCCTTTGATCGTGCCCGCCAGCGTCGTGCCGATATGCTGGCGAATCGTGCGCGCAGCGAGGAGGAGAAAGAGCTGCAGAGTGCTACCAACACTGAGAGTATTGAGATTGATGAGCCGGTTATCGATCTTGATGAAATCAGTGCGCAGTCGCTGCGTCTGGTACGCTCAATACTGACGCTGATTGCGCTGGTCTCCGTGATCCTGCTCTGGTCTGAAATCCACTCCGCTTTCAGCTTTCTGGATAACATCCCACTCTGGGACGCCAGCACTACCGTGCAGGGTGTTGAAAGCGTGCAGCCGATTACGCTGGGCGCAGTGCTGATCGCCATCCTGGTATTGATTATTACCACACAGCTAGTGCGCAATATGCCGGCACTGCTGGAGCTGGCACTACTGCAGCACCTCAGCCTTGCACCCGGCACCGGCTACGCCATTACCACGCTGACCAAATATGCGCTGATGCTGATGGGAGGGCTGATTGGCTTCTCAATGATAGGCGTGGAGTGGTCGAAGCTGCAGTGGCTGGTCGCGGCACTGGGTCTGGGACTGGGATTTGGTCTGCAGGAGATATTTGCCAACTTTATCTCCGGCCTGATTATTCTGTTTGAAAAACCGATTCGAATAGGTGATACCGTGACGATTCGCGATCTCACCGGCAGCATCACCCGTATTAATACGCGTGCCACTACCATCACTGACTGGGATCGCAAAGAGATCATTGTGCCGAATAAGGCGTTTATCACCGAGCAGTTTGTTAACTGGTCGCTCTCTGATTCGGTAACACGCGTAGTACTGACAATTCCGGCACCCGCACATGTTAATAGTGAAGAAGCCACAACGATTCTGAAACAGGCTGCAGAACGCTGTACTTACGTGCTGGATATGCCGCCACCTGAAGTCTATCTGGTGGATCTGCAGCAGGGGATCCAGCTGTTTGAGCTGCGTGTACATGCAGCGGAGATGGGACATCGTATGCCGCTGCGTCATGAACTGCATCAGCTGATTCTGCACGGCTTTGCAGAACACAATATTGAAATGCCCTTCCCGCCCTTCCAGGTAAGAATGGAGACACTGGGACGGAAAACGCCTGCCGCTTCAGGATCAGCCACCAGCCAGACATTTAAGTCAGGCGGACTGTGACAAAAACGCCCGGCACTGGCCGGGCGTTCTGTTATTGATCAGGAGGTTACTTCACAAACTCTTCACCCTGAGCAATATCTTTTTTCAGCGTGTCCAGCATCCCCTGCAGCGCCTGCTGCTCAAAATCGCTGAGTGGTCCAAGCGGACGGCGTTCAACAATGCCGTTTTTACCCAGCAGCAGCGGCTGAGAGAAGAAGCGGGCGTACTCTCCGTCGCCTTCAACATAGGCACACTCAACCACGTTCGCTTCTCCCTGCAACGCACGGATCAGCGACAGACCAAAACGGGCTGCCGCCTGCCCCATCGAAAGCGTTGCCGATCCACCACCCGCTTTTGCTTCTACAACCTCAGTGCCGGCGTTCTGAATACGTTTAGTCAAATCAGCAATTTCCTGATCGCTGAAACTGACTCCTGGCACCTGCGACAACAGTGGCAGTATCGTAACCCCGGAGTGGCCACCGACGACCGGCACGTCAATCTCCTCTGGATGCTTATTTTTGAGTGCAGCCACAAACGTATTGGCCCGGATCACATCCAGCGTAGAGATGCCAAACAGACGATTTTTATCGTATACGCCCGCTTTTTTCAGCACCTCAGCGGCAATAGCCACCGTGGTATTTACCGGGTTGGTAATTACACCAATCAGTGCTTTGGGCGCCGTTGTTGCCACCTGTTCAATCAGATTACGCACAATGCCAGCGTTGACATTAAACAGGTCTGCACGATCCATACCGGGCTTACGTGCCACTCCAGCGGAGATCAGTACTACATCGGCACCTCTTAGTGCGGGTGTGGCATCTTCGCCACTAAAGCCTTCCACTGATACGGCTGTGGGAATATGGCTGAGATCGACCGCGACCCCGGGTGTCACCGGTGCAATATCATAAAGTGAGAGGGCTGAACCCGCAGGTAACTGGGTTTTGAGCAGCAGAGCCAGTGCCTGGCCAATACCACCAGCGGCTCCTAGAACGGCAACTTTCATCCTGAACTCCTTATTAAGATGGGGCAAAGATATGCCAGAAATCCATCAGCTTACGAGTTTAGTCAACATCTCAGGCGATAGCGACATAGCTGTCGCGCATAAACATTACGCTGCTATCGGCTCCCGATACTGCTCCGCTTCAGAAGTTGCCTGAATGATCTTTACGCAGCCAGCGGACTTATATGGCTTTGATTATCGATCTGTTTATTACCACATCAATAATATAACAACTTTGCAACCCCTGCTTTGCGTGCCAGGGCGCGATTTTGGCGCTGAACAAGTTTCTGGTAGAATGCCGCTCCCGCAGAGCGATAGCGCGAAACTCATCGCAGACACATTGCATAAAAATTCATCTAAATGCATAATAATTTATCAGCTGCAGGTTTGTTGCCTGCTGCGCTTTTTATTTATTGGTAGCTTATGCGTAATCCATCAAAACAAGACGATCTGATTAAGGCATTTAAAGCCCTGCTGAAAGAGGAGAAATTCAGTTCTCAGGGTGAAATCGTGCAGGCGCTGCAGGAGGATGGCTTTGAAAATATCAATCAGTCCAAAGTCTCCCGCATGCTGACTAAATTTGGCGCGGTGCGTACGCGCAACGCTAAAATGGAGATGGTTTACTGCCTGCCAGCAGAGCTGGGCGTGCCGACCGCCACCAGCCCGCTGAAAAACCTGGTACTGGATATCGATTACAACGATGCGCTGGTAGTAATCCATACCAGCCCGGGTGCAGCTCAGTTAATTGCGCGCCTGCTTGACTCACTGGGTAAAGCAGAGGGGATCCTCGGCACTATCGCAGGTGATGACACGATTTTTATCACGCCAGCGCGCGCTTTCACTGTTAAGCAACTTTATGATGCTGTGCTGGTGCTGTTTGAGCAGGAACTCTGATCCCTGCTTTCCGGCAGCAACACTGCTGCCGGTGTCTGCCGGAACGCTGTTGCCCGGCTCACAACCTGATTGCACCTGCTGAACTATCGCTTCATCCTGATAAGTATTGAGTCTGCTTGTCTTTGCCTAATCAACAGCAGCGCCTCGTCTGCTCATGGTTATCTTATTTTTGATCTCACCGCCTGTGCCCGGGTTTACGTTTACGTCTGATAGCCACTGTACTCACTAACTCACTACCCTGCGCACACTGCCATTGCACCTACTCTGATGCCTCAGCCATAACACTGTAGCGTGGGCAGCGTTATCACCTTTGCTGGCTGGTCATTGCACAGAGCGTTGCTTTACCGCCTGACCGCCTCAATAGCCCCGGAACATTCTGCTTTGCGGCAATCTCTGTTATCGCATCCTTATCGCTGAACGTTATAACTATCCTGATTATTGGTCATACCTTTACGCCCCGTCATCTCGCTCCCCTACTTTACTCTGTATTTTTCCAGCATATATCCCGGTTAAACTGGGTATGGCGCTTTAAAGCAGTGTCATCCACCGCTATTGTTCGCACAAAAAGTTAATTTGACATAGATCACTGTTTTTGCGAATAAAAAAACACTAATGGTTGCATTTTGCTCAATTTTAATAACTAAGCGTTATAAAAAAGCAGCAAAAAGCCAAAGGATTACAACAAAACATTATTAGCGGAGTATTAATTTCCTGCGTTATTAGATCTATACTTCTTTTCGTGATGAAGATCACACTATCAAAAAAGATAAAAAATCAGAGACGAGGAAAAATCATGAACATTAAAGCTACTATCGCAACACTAGGCATACTTTCTGCTCTCTCTTTCGGTGCTTCTGCAGCAGATTCTATCTCTGCCGATCAGGCAACCAATTTGCAGCCAGCCGGCACGATCAGCGTCAGCGGTGTCGGTGGTACGCCAATGGATATTCACCAGCAGCTGAATGCCAAAGCTGATGCGCAGGGCGCAAAAGCGTACCGTGTTATCGAAGCGTACAACGACAACACCTATCACGCGACAGCTGAACTTTATAAATAAGCGACAGCTCAATCTTATCAATAAATAGTTAACCGGCGCGCTGAAGCGTCGTAAATAGTCGACGACCCGCTTACTCTGGTGTAGCTGCAGGTTGTTGATGCTAACGAGGAGATAACTCTATGAATATCAAAACAACTCTTGCAATCGCTGGCCTGCTTTCCCTGTTCACCTTTGGCGCAAATGCCGCTCAGCTGGTGACCAGCGAAACAGCACAGAATCTGCAGCCTGCTGGCAGCACTATTAGCATTAGCGGTACTGGCGGAGCGCCAATGGACTATCGTGCACAGCTTTCACAAAAAGCTGATGCGCAGGGTGCCAGCGCTTACCGCGTGATCGAAGCACGCACTGGCGATAGCTATCACGTTACTGCCGAACTCTATAAGTAATTCCTCGTCACCCCTGACGAACCCTTTGGCCCCGCACTGCGGGGCCCTTTTTGGTCTGAATTACTGAACATCAAAGAGGAGTTGCCCCTGCAGCTCCTCTTCTGCTTCATCAAACAGCAGAATCAATGCGCCATATCGGCGTTTCTGTCCCTGCCCCAGATTGATAAACTCAATTTTTAGCGGTAGCGGTATCTGTTTGCCAGTAACATGATTCCAGAGATCTTCCAGATCCTGAATAGCAGCGTTAGCTGGCAAAAAGCGCTCGCTAAACTGGCGAAAGAAATGGGCCTGATCGACAATTTCATCGAAATCGAAACGCTCGGTTCGCATGACTGTTTCCTCTTGCTAAGAGAGACCACCCAGATGCAAGGTTTTCACTTCCAGATACTCTTCCAGACCCAGCACTGAGCCTTCACGACCCAGCCCCGATTCTTTAATACCACCAAACGGTGCCACTTCCGTTGATACCGCACATTCGTTGATGCCAATCATTCCTGCCTCAAGTGCTGCCGAGACGCGAAAGACCCGCTGCAGATTCTGGGTGTAGAAGTAGGCTGCCAGTCCATATTCTGTGGCATTGGCACGCGCAATGACCTCTGCTTCATCGCTAAAGCGGAAGCACGCTGCAACCGGACCAAACGTTTCATCCTGAGCCAGTTTCATATTTTCCTGTGCATCGGCAATCACTGTGGGCTGCCAGAAATTACCGCCCAGTTCATGGCGTTTACCACCGGTGACAATCCGGCCGCCTTTGCTGACTGCATCCGTCACATGTTCCTCAACCTTTTCCAGCGCGGAGGCAGCAATTAACGGCCCGACGACAACGTCCTGCTCCATACCGTTGCCCACTTTAAGCGCTCCCACAGCCTCAGCAAGTTTCGTCACAAAGCGGTCATAGACTGGTTCATGAATATAGAACCGATTGACACTGACACATACCTGTCCGGCATTACGAAATTTGTTGGCGATAGCGCCCTGCACGGCGGCCTCAATGTCAGCATCTTCAAACACGATGTAGGGTGCATTGCCGCCCAGCTCCATAGAGACTTTTTTCATTGTTTCAGCAGCGTTGCGCATCAGGGTTTTGCCAACGGCTGTTGAGCCGGTGAATGAAATTTTTCGTACAACTGGTGAGGCCATAATCGCATCGCTGATCGCCTGCGTATCGCCCGCCACTGCATTCAGCACACCCGCTGGCACGCCCGCCTGCTGCGCCAGTTCAATCAGTGCAAACGCACTAAGAGGTGTGTTGTTCGCCGGTTTAATAATGCCGGTACAGCCTGCTGCCAGCGCCGGGCCCAGTTTGCGGGTCAGCATTGCCATAGGGAAATTCCATGGAGTGATAGCAGCAATGACACCCACGGGTTCACGCGTTGCCAGAATGCGTGAGCCAGCTTTGGCTGGCGGAATAATCTCGCCGTTGGCGCGCTTCGCCTCTTCTGCAAACCATTGAATAAAGCTGGCGGCATACTCCACCTCGCCCTCAGCTTCTTTTACCGGCTTGCCCTGCTCGGCGGTCATGAGCTCAGCCAGCCAGCGTTTGTTTTCTATAATCAGCTGATACCAGCGCGTCAGGATCTCCGCACGCTGCTTTGCGGTTTTCGCCCGCCAGGCGGGAAAAGCGCGCTGTGCGGCAGCAATCGCCTGTTCAGTTTCCGCTTTACCCGCTTTAGCGACAGTGGCGATGACTTCACCGGTAGCCGGGTTAGTCACCTCAAAGGTGCTGCTGGCACTGTGCCACTCTCCGTCAGCAAAAAAGCCGGTTTTGAAAAGGGTGTGTTGCTGCAAAGAACTGGACATCTCAAGGCTCCTGTCAATAGATATCTGTCAGGAAAGTATAGATGGCAACGCGCAGCTGATTTGCGCTCAGCGAGATTTTAACCAGCCGCAATTGCAGCTGGTTTTAGATCTGGATCAGCGTGTTCTGATACTTATCCAGCATTTCTGTCAGCCGCCGAACCGGCTCAGTGACACTCTCGGGTGCGGCGTAATGCGCCAGTTTTTCCTGATAAATCGCCAGCTCCCTGAGCAGCTGTTCATAGTAAACGCGCCGTTTATCATCGCTGCTGGCTGAGATAATCCGATCCGCAGTAGAGCGCAGCTGGCGATGATAGGCAGAGAGGTCAGCATTGGTCGGTACTTCTGCATGACGCAGCCGCTGATGACCGATAATCAGCGTCAGCGCAATACGGTATTTATCGATATCGCCCGGAAACAGGTTCAGCAGCATAAACAGTTGCTGATAAAGCGCAGGCAGATGGTTCTCGCGTCGCCGCATCTGATTGGTGGTCAGCGCAGCCACAGCCGCATACATCAGGCGGTTAAGCAGCTTACGGCCGGTACGGGCTTTAGATTTGTCACGAATCAGCAGAATCACCATCATTGCCAGAAAACTGCCAATCCACTGCCCCAGTGCGTTATCGAGAAATACGTTGAACTCAAACTTCATGGGATTATCCAGCACCAGGACATTAATGGTGCCAATCAGTGCGCCCAGCGTACCAATCTGTCGGCGCTGCACAAAAATTCCCCCGATGAATCCCAGCATCCCAATCGCGATACAGAGCAGCAGTGCACTCTGCTGTGTCGCGGGCAGGATATAGGTGAAGTAGAGCATACCCAACGGTACCGCCACCGCCATGCCGTAAAAGAAATCTTTGGCCAGCATCAGCGGATTGGGCATACGCATCGCCAGTGCGGTCACAACCGCCAGCATAACCATACAGCCGCTGCCTGAAGCCCAGCCGGTATATAACCAGAACAGCGACCCCAGGGCAGTTGCGACAAAAGTACGGATGCCATTGATCATTGCATGGTGGGTCTCTGCCGGACGCGCCTGTACGATAACTTCCCGCTTAAGGATCCCCTCTTCCAGTGCACTGATCCGGCTATTGCATTTGATACCTTTAATTAGCAGCAGATATTCAGTTGCTGCGCCGGTCCAGCTGGCAAGCGTCACTGGCACGGTTTTACTGCTGTTACCAATGACGCGACGCAGCACTTTCAGCCGTTTATGCACGTCGCTGGCACTGTTTGCCTCTTTTTCCAGTAACAGACGAAACTGCGGCGGGATATAGTCAGGGCGGCTGTTCTGGATCAGAAATGTTTCCGCTGCCTGTGTAATCAGCATCAGTGACAGTGTGTTAAGCATCTGCAGACGACGGCTGCTGTTCTGCCAGCGCGACGACTCCATCATCAGCTGTCCGCGCATACTGTTCAGCGCCGTGGTACGGCGAACCAGCGCACTCCAGGTTTTATCGACCTCATCTTTATCCTCATGCGCGACGCAAAGCTGCAGCAACTTATAGTGCGATACCAGCAGTGCATCCACCTCAGCATCAATAACTTTCTTAATCGATCGTGGTGAGAAAATCATATCTGCCAGAATGGCACAGAGAATACCCAGCACAATTTCGCTGCAGCGTTCAACCGCAAACTGGGGAGCCAGCGTCAGCCCACCAGTGGCGTTTGCTGTCACCACAATAATCAGCGCCGTATAGCCCGCCAGTCCCAGTGCATAAGAATTCTCAACTTTGATCAGTGATGAGAGCCAGACGCAGAGTCCCGCCCATATGCAGCAAAGCAGCAACATAACCACCGGCGCTCGCACCGTGGTGATCATAATGGTCAGGGCAGCAATACAGCCAATAAAGGTGCCGATAATACGCAGTACACCGCGATAACGCAGCGCGCCGGAATAGGGATCGCCGCCCGCGGCAAAGGCGGTGCCGCCGGCGACGATACCAGCGGTCATTACCGCCCAGCGCGGCGTTTCCAGATTGAAATGAAAGCCAATCATCAGCGCAGCCACCAGCGCAAAGGTCAGCTTGATCGGGAAACGCAAAAACTCAATCATTCTCTTCCCCGCTTAACCAAACTCGCGCAGACGATTAAAAAACTGCGCCAGTGGCGACGTGTTGGTCTGCCGATCCTGCTCGCCAGTAATCACTACTGTTGCAGTGGTGCCTGCCGGGAAGCGGTTGCCCGGCTGGGCGTCAAGACGAATACGCACTGGAACGCGCTGTGCCAGTCGAACCCACTCCAGATTAGAGTCCACTGTAGCCATACCTTTGCTGTCTACGCTGCTGCTGCTGTTGGTGACACCTGCGGCGACGCTATCGACCGTGCCGCGCAGCACAGTATTGCTGCCCAGCGGCGTAATTTCAGCCCGGAATCCGGGACGTACCCCATGTAACTTGGTCTCTTCCATATAGGCCAGTACATAAAATGAGTGCTGCTGTACCAGCGCCACAGCGACCGAGCCGCGCGTAATAAATTCGCCTTCATAGACGTTAAGGTTGGTTACCCAGCCATCAGAGGGAGCTTTAACCGTGGTGCGTTCGAGATCGATAACCGCCAGATCGCGGGTGGCGATCGATTTTGCCAGCTGATGCTCGCTGGTCTGCAGATCGCTATTGGCCTGCTCAATGGCCTCACGTGACATCGCGCTGGTACCAAGCTGGTTGCGCCGCGCTGCTTCCCGGCGTTTTTCACTTACCAGCGCCTGGTAGTAATCAACGTCAGCCTGCGCCTGCGCCAGTGCTTTCTGATAACGCGGACGATCCACTACAAACAGGGTATCCCCTTTTTTCACCTGCTGATTGTCGTGAACCGGCACGTCGGTAATAAGCCCGGTAACATCAGGCGCGATGGCCACGACGTCAGCGGAGAATTTAGCGTCGCGCGTCCAGGGGGATTCGGTATAGAACACCCAGGCGCGGAAGATAATCACAACAGCGATGATAACCAGCAGGAGTGTAATCGCGTAACGCGCGATTTTTCTTATAAGCGCTTTCACTTAAAACCTCAGACGAATAAACGGGATACAAGATAAAACACACAGCAATAGAGAGCTGTGTTGAATAGTGCCGGATGCCATACCAGGTCATAAATCCCGCTGGGCGTCAGCATACGTTTCACCAGCCAGAACAGCGCCAGCGAAACCAGTAGTTCAATGAAAATGGGCGGAAAAGATAACCCGAATACGACAAATACCGGAAGTACACTCATTTCGGTTCCTTAGTTCGACCTTGCCAGAGATCGCACTGCACACCCTGCCCGGACAGGCTGCTGCAAACAGACAGAGAAGCAGAAAGATGTTAAAAAATGATGGCAATTTTCAGGCCGCGTTGCGCTAATCATAGCGTATCATTCGGCAGACAAGACCATGCCGCAACGCGGCGAACAAACACAGCGCGCGTATAATAACGCGCCTGACTATATGTTATCTACAAATTGTGACCTAAATCACTTTTTAGTCAGAGTAAACAATGGAACGACTCAAAAGCATGTCCATTTTTGCCAAAGTGGTTGAATTGGGCTCATTTACTGCCGCAGCACGTCAGTTGCAGCTCAGCGTCTCATCAATCAGTCAAATTGTAGCCAGACTGGAACATGAACTGCAGGTCAAGCTGCTTAATCGTAGTACCCGCAGCCTGGGGCTGACAGAGGCGGGAAAAATTTATTACCAGGGCTGCCGGCGAATGCTGGCTGAGGCATCACAGGTACATGAGCAGCTCTATGCGTTTAATAACACACCCATAGGCGTGCTGCGGATCGGCTGCTCATCTACCATGGCACAAAATGTTCTGGCGGCGATCACCAGTGAAATGCTGCGTGACTACCCGGGTCTGAGCGTCAATCTGGTTACCGGCATTCCGGCTCCCGATCTGATTGCAAACGGTCTGGATGTGGTGGTGCGTGTGGGTGAATTGCAGGACTCAACGCTGTTTTCACGCCAGCTGGGTGCTATGCCTATGGTAGTGTGCGCAGCAAAAAGCTATCTGTCTCACCATGGTACGCCGGAAAAACCCGGTGATATTGATGCGTTTTCCTGGCTCGAATATAGCGTCAGACCCGATAATACGTTTGAGCTGGTGGCACCGGAGGGGCTGGTTACACGTCTGACCCCGCAGGGGCGCTTTGTCACCAATGATTCGCAAACGCTGATCCGCTGGCTGAAAGCGGGCTGTGGCATCGCCTATGTTCCTCTGATGTGGGTCATCGATGAGATCAACCATGGCGAAATCGACATTTTGTTTCCGCAATATCACTCTGAGCCGCGCCCGGTCTATGCGGTTTATACACAAAAAGATAAATTGCCGCTTAAGGTGCAGGTCTGTATTAACGCGCTGACAGACTATTTCAAACAGGTAGCACTGCAGTATCATTCGTGGCGTAAACCAGCCTGATAGTCCATACGTACTCTGCCAGGCGGGGTTGCCGCTTATAAAACAGAAAAATTAAGGCATTGTTCAGATATCTTAAGCAGCTGGCACTGCTGTAGCAGTTACTGGTGGTGTAAATCAGATCGGCCGGAAACAAAACAGGCTGCCTGCTGGCAGCCTGTTCAGTCAGAGAAAGATCGGCTGTCAGGCTGTGCCGCCCACCGTGATTTTATCCAGTTTAAGAGTCGGCTGGCCCACACCTACCGGCACGCTCTGCCCCTCTTTACCACAGACGCCGACACCTTTATCCAGCGCCAGATCGTTGCCAACCATGGAGATCTGCTGCATCGCTTCAATACCGGAGCCAATCAGCGTGGCGCCTTTAACGGGTTTGGTCACTTTGCCATTCTCAATCAGATAGGCCTCTGAGGTTGAGAAGACAAATTTGCCGGAGGTGATATCAACCTGACCGCCGCCAAAGTTAGGTGCATAAAGGCCAAACTCTACGCTTTCAATAATCTCCTGCGGAGTAGATTTTCCCGCCAGCATATAGGTGTTGGTCATACGCGGCATCGGCAGATGCGCATAAGACTCGCGTCGTCCGTTACCGGTTGGCGCAACACCCATCAGCCGCGCATTGAGCTTGTCCTGTATATAGCCTTTCAGCACACCGTTTTCGATCAGCATATTGTACTGACCCGGTACACCTTCATCGTCAACTGCCAGCGATCCGCGCAGTCCTTCCAGTGTTCCATCATCCACTACGGTGCAGAGCTCTGAGGCAACCCGTTGCCCAATCTTGCCGCTAAACACTGAGGTTTCACGACGGTTAAAGTCGCCCTCCAGACCATGACCTACTGCTTCATGCAGCAGTACACCTGGCCAGCCTGCGCCCAGCACGACCGGCAGCGTACCGGCAGGTGCGGCAACGGCTGAGAGATTGACCAGCGCCATACGCACCGCTTCACGCGCCCAGGCATCAGCACGTACTTCGCCATTCTCATCAGCAAGGAAAAACTCATAGCCGGTGCGCCCGCCACCGCCGCTACCGCCGCGCTCGCGCTTACCCTGATCCTCAACCTGTACGCTGACAGAGAGGCGCACCAGCGGCCGGATATCAGCCGCCAGCGTTCCGTCAGTTGCCGCCACCAGCACCTGCTCATAAACACCACTCAGGCTGGCAGTGACCTCCTGCACACGTGGATCAGCGCTTCGCGCCACCTGATCAACACGATGCAGCAATGCAATTTTATCTTCACGCGTCAGGCTATCGAGCGGATTAACCGGCGCATAGAGTGAACGATTCAGCACCGCACGCAGCGTATGTGCTTTGCCGTTACCCTGCTCACGCACAATGCTGCGTGCTGCCTCAGAGGACTGACGCAGCGCATTCAGGGTGATCTGATCGGCATAGGCAAAGCCGGTTTTCTCACCGCTTACGGCGCGGACACCCACACCCTGGTCGATATGATAAGAGCCATCTTTGATAATTCTGTCTTCCAGCACCCACGACTCGTGGAAGCTGGATTGAAAATAGAGGTCGGCATAATCCAGACGACGTTCTGAAAGCTGCCCTAACAGGGAATTAAGGTCCTGCTGATTAATGCTGTTCGCAGTCAGTAACTGCTCACTTACCAGATTCAGAGTCATCGTTTCTCACTCATTATGTGCTCAGATAGTCATAGCCTGCGGCAAATCCCCGATGGCGTCAAATTCAGTTGCGATCAGTCTCACGCGCCTTGCGTAACAGCTCGCTGATTTCAGGTTTATCCAGCGGTCCGCTAATCCGGTAACGCAGCAGTGAAATCCGGTTCCAGAGCGGTGCCAGCGCCTTGCTGGCTGCAAATACAGCAGCACCTACCACCGGATTGATAGCAAAAGCAGTTGCCACCCCCACCGAAGCAGAGATCTCGGGTGCAACCACCGCTTCCATATCGATTTGACGCCGCACCAGATCGATTTTTCCCTGCATGGCAATATCAGCTTCCAGTCCATCCACCAGCAGGTTATCAGTGCGCAGTACGCCGTTTTCAATCCAGGCAGTGCCGTTAATAGAGTCGAAATAGAACCCCTCATTAAAGGTGTCGCTGAAATCGAGTCGCAGCTTGCGCAGCAGCGCATCAAAACTGACCAGGCGCAGTAACTGACCCGCCCGACCGGTATTTACATCAGCAACTTCGCCTTTACCAAAGTGCGTTTTTAGCGTGCCGCTTAATGACGTTTCTGCAGGCTGCCAGGGCGCAGCGCGCCAGTGCAGATCGTAATCGACATTAAATGGCGCATCGCGCAACGGTGTGTTCATCCCAAACCAGTTGGTAGCATCATTGATATTGCTGCCGCTGAGCCGGCCTTTCAGAGAGGTACGCTGATTGCCGGGCCTGTTAAGCCATTCGCCATTGATGCTGAGTTTGGCACTGCCGCTGTCCACCACACCATTAGTGAGTACTAACGTATCGCCACGCGGCTCCAGCATCGCGCGCATACGACCAAACTTCTGACCGCGCAACCAGCACTCGTCACAGTTGAGCTGCAGAGCAGGCCACTGCGTGAAGTTGATGCCACTATCGCCACTAAACGGCGAACTCTGCTGAGTGCTGTTGGTTGTTTCCCACTCGGGATTGTAATAAAGATAGCTGAGGTTAATGCGCCAGGGATCGCGCGGGGCAGTGGTCAGCATGCCACGCACTTCACGACCTTCCACTGAGAGCTGCGTATTACCGTTACCTCCCTGCAACAGCGTGGCGCTCAGCGTATGCCACTGCTGGCCACCCAGCGTTAAAAGCGGTGTACGCAATGTGATATTGCCCGGCAGCACAACACCTCCCGGTAAGCCATCTCCCTGGCCGCTGCTACCTGCTCCAGCCAGCACACCCAGCCAGGCTTCACCATCCAGCGCTGGCAAATCGAGATCCATACCGCGTTTTTCAGGCAGCGGAGGCGTCGTGGCAGCATTGTTCTGCCAGATCCCGCGATCAACACGTAGCTGTGGCTCCAGCAGCCAGCGACTGTTAAAACGCTGCCTGTCACCGATAGCACCGCTGAGCATAAAACCGTTCAGATCTCCGCTGGCGTTGATGGTAACCGGTAGCGCTTCACCAGCCGGTTTATCCAGCGGGACAGGTAAGTGACTGCTTACTGATTTACCGTTACCACTCAGATCTACGCGGTAAGTCGCGCCGCCTTTATGCGGTAAGCTGATATCCACATTGCCCTGCCAGTCAAGGGTGCCGCTCAGCTTGCTGGCTACTGCTGGCGGCAGAATATCGAGCCGTGCAGGTTGCCAGGCACCCAGCAATCTGACATTCACGCCGAAGTCTTGTGGATGCTCTTGCGTGGTAAAGCTTACGCCCAGTGGCTGACCAAACCACTCAGCCTGCATCTCTTCACTTTCAAGGTTGCCGTTGTTGTAGCGGAAACGCCCGCTCAGCTGTTTTATCGTGCTGTTCAGCGGCTTGATGTGCAGCGTGTTGTTGTGCATGACCACATTGCCGCTGGCATGTACCTGGTCACCATTCAGCGGGATATCAAGATTAAGCGAGCTGCTGACTTTGCCGCCAACCTGGAGCTGCTGTAGTGCAGCGCCCAGTGACGATTTCAGCGGAGTCTGGTCAAAGTACGCACCGATATCTGCGCCCTGCCCGCTTAAATCGCCAGCAATCAGCAGTTTTTCTTTGAGATAGTCGGGGATTATTGCGGTTACGTTGCGCGCATCAACATTGCCAAGGCGCGCGCTATCCGCACTCATCCACAGGCCATCATTGACAAAATCGAGGTCGATATCCAGCTTTTGTAACGCCGGCCAGCCTGGCTGAAACTGAAATGTGGCATTGTTCAGCGGCACCCGGACTTCAAACATGCCATCATTGTGTTTAAACGGAAAGAGTCTGGGATCGCCGGCAAACAGCAGCGTGGCATTTGTTGTCTCGCCGCCTTTGATCGCGGTACTGAGATAACGCGTCAGACTATGCCCCATCAGCGGCTCCGGCAGATAACGCCATGCATCACCCGCATCGGTAACGCGGATACCCGCCAGGATATCGAGCCGTGGCGCGTGACCGCTATTCTGCTGATAGCGGAAATCGCCGCGCGCCCAGAGTGAACGCGCCTGAACATCAAGCTGATTACCCGCCAGCGTGAGTCCGTGGCTATCATGCAGCCAGCTCAGCTGCCCGCTAAGCTGTTTAATCTCCAGCGGTGCCTGAAACATATCACCATAAGGAACCTCCGCTGCGCCCATGTGAAGATCAACCTGACCGTTGCTGACAGTCCCGCTGGCGCGCCCGTTGAGGTTGCTAATGCCAGGCAGCAGCTTCCAGTTATGCCAGCTCAGCTCACGCCATGTTGTCTGCAACCGCGTCTGTTCCGGCTGCTCCAGCGGAATATCCAGCGCCAGTGTATCGATATAGCCGCGCGGCTGTAGTGAGCGCCAGGTGTCGAGCAGTACAGGAGAGAGTGGGCCAACCAGCGGAACCAGTGGAGCAAATCGCTGCAGATCGAGCCTGGTAGCACGCACACGAATCTCCGCGCCGCGGGTCGTGCTATCCTGCGGTTTCCACAGCAGTGACAGATGGCCCGGTGCCCAGGCAACGCCATCTGTGCGGAAACGGTTTCGCGGAATGGTCAGGCTCCAGCCCTGCTGATATCGCGTCAGATGCGCGGTCAGCCCATCAATCTGCAGCTGATGAGTTCTCTCCTCATCACGCCAGCGTGCTCCGCCCTGCTTAATCATTAAATCGCCTGCATCTGGTTCGCCATTGCGCAGGCTGACCCAGGCCTCAAGGCTGATGCGGGCACTCTCCAGACTGGTGTTATCCCGCAGCCAGCGACCAATCCACGGGCGTACATCGACATTATCTGCCTGCAGCCAGATGCGGCCATCGTTTAACAAACCACTGGTGTCGTTTAAATTGAGCCGGACCTGCACCACACCATGCTGCCCCGTGAAGCTGCTCAGGCTGACCTCGCCTTCAGCGCGGTGGCGATTGGCTTCGTTGAGCCAGGTCAGACGCGGAATAGCCAGCTCAGCGTGCTGGCCTGCCGGCGTCAGAAAACGGATGGTGCTGTCGCGCAGATCAAAGTGGTCAAACTGACGTAAGAACAGATCGTTGATCTGCGTTGATTTGAAGGTGTGCCTGCTATTGTTGCCGGAAAATAGTGGCTGCGTAGTGGTCAGGCGCAGCTGCCAGAAAGTGAGATCACGAAACTGCCAGCGCCAGTGCAGCAGTGACTGCCAGACATTCAGAGCGAGATTAACGCGACCGATCTGCAGCTCGCCATCCTCGCGCATATCGACCCGCAGATTACGTACCTGTAGCGTTGGCCCAAAATTCTGCCACGATCCCTGCAGTTCGCTGGCATCCACGCTAACACCGCTAACGCGGGAAATCGTCTGCAGAATATCACTGCGGTAGCTATTGAGGTGCGGCATTGCCAGACGCAGCCCGCTCACCAGCAGCGCCACAATGACAATCACTGTAGCGATCAGCAGTAACAAGATCCCTGGCAACCGCCTCACACACGACTCCTTGCTGGGCACTGGATAACGATGTCCGGCCGCAAGCCTTACATCATGACGACGTCAAACTGCTCCTGAGTATAGAGCGGTTCGACCTGAACTTTGACCTGCTTGCCAACAAAGATCTCAACTTCTGCCAGCGCATGTGACTCATCGGTTTTCAGCGCATCTCCCACTGCGGGCGAGACATAGACCAGAAAGCGATCGGAATCGTAGGCATGATGAACACGCACTATTTCACGCATGATCTCATAGCAGACGGTTTCAACTGTTTTAAGCGAGCCGCGCCCGTTACAGACCGGACAGTCAGCACATAGCACATGCTCAATACTTTCACGCGTGCGCTTGCGGGTCATTTCAACCAGTCCCAGCGCCGAAAAGCCATGAATGCCGGTTTTGACCCGATCTTTGCTTAACGCACTCTCCAGTGAGTGCAGCACGCGCCGCCGATGGTCATCATTACTCATATCAATAAAGTCGATAATAATGATGCCGCCGAGATTGCGCAGCCGCAGCTGACGGGCAATCGCCTGCGTCGCTTCGATATTAGTATTGAATATGGTTTCATCAAGGTTACGATGCCCGACGAATGCGCCGGTATTGATATCGACAGTGGTCATCGCCTCGGTCTGATCGATAATCAGATAGCCGCCTGACTTTAGTTCTACCTTGCGTTCCAGCGAGCGCTGAATTTCATTCTCCACATCAAAGAGATCAAAAATCGGCTGCTTTCCACTATATAGCTCCAGCTTGCTCGCCATGTCGGGGATATATTCGCTGGTAAACTCCATCAGCAGATCGCAGGTCAGACGTGAATCAACGCGAATGCGATCCAGCGCGGCTCCGGCAAAATCGCGCAGCACGCGCTGCGCCAGTGCCAGCTCCCCATACAACAGGCAGCGGGTCTTATTACGTTTTTTACGCTCGCTGACTTTGGTCCAGAGGCGCTTCAGAAATGCCGCATCCTGCGCCAGTTCCTCCGATCCTATTCCTTCTGCTGCGGTACGGATAATGAAGCCGCCAAGATCGTCGCAGTAGTCAGCCACTACCGATTTCAGGCGATCGCGCTCTGCTTCACTCTCGATCCGCTGTGAAACCCCGACATGCGACGCTCCCGGCATAAATACCAGATAGCGTGATGGCAGAGTAATATCAGTAGTCAGACGCGCGCCTTTGGTGCCAAGCGGATCTTTGACCACCTGCACCATTAAATCCTGTCCCTGGCGTACCAGTTCAGCGATGTCGCGTACGATAAAATTCTTTTTTTCATCACCCGCTACGCATTCGGTATGCGGCATGATATCGGAGGCGTGCAGAAATGCGGCTTTATCCATGCCAATATCCACAAAGGCTGCCTGCATACCCGGTAATACGCGACTGACTCGGCCCTTATAGATATTGCCGACAATGCCGCGCCGCGCTTCGCGCTCAATGTGGATCTCCTGCAAAATGCCACCATCAATGTAAGCAACGCGGGTTTCTGAGGGTGTCACATTAACCAGTAGTTCAGCCGTCATTCTCTTTCCTTAGTGCACGTAGCGACTGAAAGTGGCTCAACAGCTCCATAGTTTCCACCAGTGGCAGCCCCACCACCGCGTGATAACTCCCATTGATTTTGCGCACAAAATTGCCACCCAGGCCCTGAATGCCGTAAGCGCCAGCTTTGTCCATCGGCTCGCCGCTGGCGATATAATCTGCAATCTCTTCTGCGGTGATATGACGAAAGGTGACGTCGGTACGTACCAGGCAATCCAGTAGCGCCTCGCCGTCAGCCAGTGCTACTGCGGTCATGACCTGATGCGTCTGCCCGGATAGTGTGGTCAGCATCTCTGCCGCATGTGCCGCATCGCGTGGCTTCTCCAGCACATCACCGTTAAGCACCACAATGGTATCCGCGCCGAGTACGGGCAGATCCTGCGCGGCCATGGCGACGCCAGCACGTGCTTTGTCTGCTGCCAGACGGCGCACGTAGTGTTCAGCCGCTTCATCCGGCTGACGCTGCTCCTCGGTGTGGGTGATCAGACGCTCAAACTGCAGGCCAAGTTGCGTAAGCAGCTCGCGTCGGCGGGGCGAGCCAGAAGCCAGATACAGGGTAATCATTCTGTTCCTTACTGAACGGCAAACTGACGACGGATCTTTCTCATCAATAAGAATAGCCAGGGCCAGAGCACGCCGTCGATAACGCTGCTCCAGAATATTTCTGGCCGGAAAGAGACATCAATCACCAGGAATTCCGCCCAGAAAACAATCACATCCACAGCCAGAGAGAGCACCATAACCATTAATGCCTGCTGCCACAACGCCAGATTGCGAAACAGCTGGAATTTAAAGGCTACCAGGTAGGCAATGATACTGAAAGCCAGTGCCCGCACGCCCAGCGTGGAGCCTGCCACCAGATCCATGATGGCACCCAGTAAAAAACCGGTGCCAACATTAACCCGATGTGGCAGTGCCAGCACCCAGTAGATCAGGATCAGCAGAAGCCAGGATGGCCGGAACATATAAAACTGCTCAGGCCACGGCATGATTTGCAGGATCAGTGCCAGCAGAAAGGAGAGCCAGATAACCCATCGTCCCTGGCTTCGATATCGGCTCAAGGCTGACTCCCGCGCACACTGGTTGCACTACTCTGCGCACCGCTGCCCGCAGCGGAGGAGGCTGGTGGCCCCATCTGCTGACTCTGTTGCATCATTGCGGGCGCAGGCGGACCCATTTCACCCGCTGGTGGTAACACCTGTGGCATCATCTGCATCAGGCGCTCGTTAGCCACACGATGCACTTCATCTGGTGCCATTGGCATATCACCATTTTTGTCCGCTCCCCAGAGTAGCAGCAGATAGCGCAGGCGCTGCAGCCCGGCGGTCGGGCGAGCCTGAATCACTGTATAAGCACGCTGAGTATCAACTTTAACTGAAGAGACCACGGCCACCGGATAGCCTTCCGGGAAACGCCCACCCAGCCCCGATGTCACCAGAACATCACCGGTACGGATATCGGTATTGCCTGGCAGATGCTCCAGTTGCAGATCTTCGCTGCAGCCGTTACCGGCCGCAATCACCCGGATATCGTTGCGCAGTACCTGAATCGGCAGCGCATGCGAGGCGTCGCAAATCAGCAATACCCGGCTGGTTAACTGACCCACTGCCACGACCTGCCCTACCACACCCTTATCACTGATAACCGGCTGGCCTTCATAAACGCCGTTTACGCTGCCTTTATCAATTACCACCTGATCGGTGTAAGGATCGGTGCCGGTAGAGATAACCTGTGTCACCATTTTGTGCTCATCCTGCCGCAGCGGTGAACCAAGCAGTTCACGCAGGCGTGCGTTCTCCTGCTTATATTGCCCCAGCATTAACAGGTCGCTATTTTTCAGGAAAAGCTCCCGGCGCAGCGCTTTATTTTCCAGCTCAAGCTGCTGGCGGGAGGCCAGCGTATCCGATACACCGTCGAGAAGCTGCCGGGGTCCGTTTGCCAGAAAATAAAATGGGCTGACCGATGTGTCCAGGTAGTTACGAATCCGGGAGAATGTACTCACGCGGCTATCCGCGATAATAATCGCTATTGCCACAATGACGGCCAGAAAGAGACGCAACTGCAGGGATGGCCCCCTGCTAAAAATCGGCTTCATAAATTCTGCGTATTCCTCGACATCAGGGAAGAAGCGTGAGTCTGCTGACTCACGCCCCCAGAGCTGGACGCATCACGCTATGGTGCACAGCAGCGCCATCTACCCTTATGCCTGAACCACCATTGCATCGTGCAAAAGTTTGACGCTGACACCGCCTGGCGGCAGTGTCAGAGCTAAAGACGCAACAAACTGCATGCGGCTCAGATTATGATGAGTATTGTCGCAATTCCCTGCGCAATATGCATATGGTCGCAGCCAGTGAGGAATTACTCCTCGCTGAACAGATCGCCACCATGCATGTCGATCATCTCCAGCGCTTTACCGCCGCCACGCGCTACGCAGGTCAGCGGATCCTCTGCAACTACCACCGGAATGCCAGTCTCTTCCATCAGCAGACGATCCAGATTGCGCAGCAGCGCGCCACCGCCAGTCAGTACCATGCCGCGCTCTGAGATATCGGAGGCAAGCTCTGGCGGACACTGCTCCAGCGCCACCATCACCGCGCTGACAATACCCGTCAGCGGCTCCTGCAGCGCTTCAAGGATCTCATTGGAGTTCAGCGTAAAGCCACGTGGCACACCCTCAGCCAGATTACGACCGCGAACTTCAATTTCACGGACTTCATCGCCTGGATAAGCAGAGCCAATCTCATGTTTGATACGTTCCGCAGTGGCTTCACCAATCAGTGAACCATAATTACGGCGCACATAATTGATAATAGCTTCATCAAAGCGATCGCCGCCAATACGTACAGAAGAGGAGTAAACCACGCCGTTCAGAGAGATAACGGCAACCTCAGTGGTACCGCCACCAATATCAACTACCATTGAACCGGTCGCTTCGGAAACAGGCAGGCCAGCACCAATTGCGGCGGCCATTGGCTCTTCAATCAGGAAGACTTCACGTGCACCTGCACCCTGCGCTGATTCGCGAATCGCGCGGCGTTCTACCTGAGTCGCACCAACTGGCACGCAGACCAGCACGCGCGGGCTTGGACGCATAAAGCTGTTACTGTGCACCTGCTTGATAAAGTGCTGAAGCATTTTTTCGGTCACGAAGAAATCGGCGATTACGCCATCTTTCATCGGACGAATAGCAGCAATGTTACCCGGCGTACGGCCAAGCATCTGCTTTGCATCATGACCAACAGCCGCTACGCTCTTAGGCGAGCCCGCACGATCCTGACGGATAGCAACCACTGAAGGCTCGTTCAGCACGATGCCTTGTCCTTTCACATAAATCAGGGTATTCGCAGTACCCAGGTCAATGGACAAGTCATTGGAAAACATGCCACGAAATTTTTTAAACATACTAAGGGATAATCCTGCAAGCTGGGGGCGGAAAATAAAATCCGCTTACTTTACCAACCACACGAAGCCGCTACAAGGCGCAAAAACGTTCGGCTTCGGTGAAAAAACAGACCATATAAGTTTTCAGACCGGTGCGGCGTACATTTACTGCCGCCAGAGAGCGGTAAACCGCCTTTTCCACTGTCATTTCTTCTGATAAATCGTCAGGATTTCGACATAAAATTTAACATTTCATGCCATCTGCTCTGCCTGTTCATGCGCTCTTAATTCGCAAAACAGCCCTTTTTCAGGCTTATTTATGCTGAAGCGCTAAATACGATAACGTTGTGAATGCTTTTTAACATTACTGTTAACCGGCTGCGAGGCCGCAAACAGATCGCCCTGCCCGCCAGAAACGCCCAGTCTGGCCAATGTTTGCCACTCCGCGCGTGTACGCACGCCGGCGGCAAAAACGTGCGTGGAAGTCGATTTGCATACCTCCAGCAGGCTCTGCACAAACAGCTGATTTTCCATGCGGCGGTCAATATTGCGCACCAGGCCTGGATCAAGTTTAACAATATCAATTGGCAGCAGCCGGATATAGCCGCTGCTGACCACCGTCATACCTGCCTGATTTACCGCAATACGACAACCAAATGTGGTTAACATGCGAAAAATGGGCAGTAGCCGATTGATGTGTTGACATACATCAGCCTCTGCAAGTTCAAATAAAAATCGTCTGCGCTGGCTTTTGTTGCACTGCAGGAGCAGTTTTTGCAGCCAGCGCTGGAACGGGCGTCGCAGCAGAGAGTCAATATTTACCGGTAGCGCCAGCGTTTCATCCGGCCATACATCTGTCAGGGCAGCAATACGCGTTGCCATCTGACGATCCCAGCTGTCTGCAAGGCCTAACTGCTGTACCAGCGGCGTAAACTCAGCGGCAACCACTTCTTTGTCGCCATCAAATATCCGTGCCAGCATCTCGCGATGGTGGACTCTGCCATCCATCAGCAGCGCCGGTTTCTGGTAAAGCCGTGGGCCACCACGATTCAGTGTGTTCTCCAGCAGGGTACGCCAGCGCACGCTGCCACGTCCCATCTCCAGCTGACTCTCTTCAGCTATTGACCAGGTATTGCCACCCTGTAACACCGCTCTGCGCGTAGCCAGCTCAACATTTTCCATCACCTGCGGCACCGTCTGCCCGCTATGCCAGCCGCTGATACCGATATGAATTAACTCATCGCGATCTACCATACGCATTGGCGGTAACGAATCGATAGCGTTAATCAGCTGTTCCGCAATGCTATTCGCTTCTTTTAGCGCACGATGTGGCAGCAGTACAGCAAAATCACTACGGAAATAGCGTGCCAGCAATGCGCCAGGGTAGCGCATCACAAATGTGGAAAACATATTAATGATGTCAAACAGATACTCTTCGACCTGCGTCGCACCGAGTGTCTCATGCAGGCTGTCGAAGTCAGGCAGGCGAATCATCATCACGACACCATGGGTGCCTACATCCTCCTGATCCTCAAGCAGAGTCGCCAGCTGGTTATCAAAAAAAAGCCGATTATTTAATCCGGTTCGCGAATCCTGAGCAGCAAAAGTGCGGATAAGCGTATCAATGCGTAAACGCTGTTCGCCAGCTTCCTGGAGTTCATTCAGTAACAGATCCAGCGCCTCGCTGGCTTTGGGTGGCCACTCTGTCGCACCCGGCACGCGCGCGAAGCGCTCGCCCGCCATAATTCGCGCTGCCCGCGCCTCGAGTCGCTCCATATTGTGCCAGCGGCCATTGAGCCAGCGATGCGTTATGGCCAGCAGCGCGGCCATAATCGCGACAACACTAAGCAGCACCACCAGCGTATAGGCTCCGGTAAATGAACGAAACCAGGTTTTTGCAGGATCGAGCACAGTAACGTTTAACTGCATATCAGAGGCATGCAGCAGCGGAAAATTGAACTGAATAAAGCGGTTAGGCTCATCTTCCAGCATCGGGTTTTCATGGCGTGACAGGCGGAAGATCTCCCTAGTGTCGTTCTGCAACGTAACCTGCTCAGCATTGATTACCGGCATCACCCGCGTCAGCCACTGTTCAACCTCCTGCGGCGTTTGCGTCATTAGCGCCCTGTCTACTTCTGTGGCAAGCGTATTAATACGACTCTCAACATGTTCCTGCGAAAGCCAGATAAAACTAAATGCGCAGCCTGCCAGCATCAGTAACATTGCCAGCAAGCTCAATAAAGTCATAAACGCAGAAAACTTCGTTGTTAATCGCATCCCTGTGCCTGTATCACTGCGGTTATAAACGGAGAGTGGTTTTGGCGTCGTTCAACTGACGCAAACATCAGCAACGTACCACAATCAACTGTCTAAATCAGCGCCATTGCCGCGGCAACAACACTGTTGCGCGAGTATAACGATAAACTCCCTGCATCTGACTGCTGCTCTGCAGTTTTTCGTCCTATTCTCAACAGAGGATATATGCCAGGAAATTTCACATTTTACCCGGCAAAGTGGCATCGCTAAGGGGATTAGCGCATGTTAACTGTTACTGCTTACCTGTCGGAGAAGGTTATGACATTTAAAAACAGACTTACTGAAGCTGATGTCACCCCGGAGAATATTTTTGCGATGCGTCGTCGTCAGGTGCTGAAAGCGCTGGGTCTCGGCGCTGCCGCCGCCACACTGCCAGGCACGGCACAGGCGGATATTTTAAGCTGGTTTAAGGGCAACGATCGTCCGCCAGCCCCTGCCGGGCGCGATCTGCAATTTACCAAACCCGCACAGTGGCAGGCAGATTTACCGCTTACGCCGTATGACAAAGTCGCCGGCTATAACAATTTCTATGAGTTTGGTCTGGATAAAGCCGATCCTGCTGCCAATGCAGGCACGCTGAAAACTGAGCCCTGGCAACTGCGAATAGAGGGTGAGGTGGCGAAACCCGTCACGCTGGATATGGATGATATTTTTAAACGCTTCGCGATGGAGCAACGTATTTATCGCATGCGTTGTGTTGAAGCCTGGTCAATGGTCATTCCCTGGGTTGGCTTTGAGCTTAACAAGCTGCTGAAACTGGCCGAACCCACCAGCAAAGCGCGCTACGTGGCATTTCAGACGCTATACGATCCGCAACAGATGCCGGGACAAAAAGATCGCTTTATCGGCGGCGGGCTTGATTATCCGTATGTAGAAGGATTACGGCTGGATGAGGCGATGCATCCGCTGACGCTGCTGAGTACAGGTGTCTATGGCAAAGCATTGCCGCCACAAAACGGCGCTCCCATTCGCCTGACGGTTCCCTGGAAGTATGGGTTTAAAGGTATTAAATCGATTGTAAAAATTACCCTGACCTCTGAGCAGCCACCCACCACCTGGAATCAGCTTGCAGCCAACGAGTATGGCTTTTATGCCAACGTCAATCCGCATGTTGATCATCCGCGCTGGTCACAGGCAACCGAGCGCTTTATTGGTGCAGGCGGCCTGCTAAACGTTGAGCGTCAACCTACTCTGCTGTTTAACGGCTACGCCAAAGAGGTGGCATCGCTCTACCGGGGTCTCGATCTGCGGGAGAATTTCTAAATGCGCCTGACGCTGCGACACATTACCTGGCTCAAGGTGCTGCTGCACCTTGCGGCTCTGCTGCCGCTCATCTATCTGCTGGTTTCAGCGATGCAGGGCTGGCTGAGCGCCGATCCTGCCAAAGATATTCAGCATTTTACCGGCAGAATGGCGCTGAAGCTTTTACTGGCAACGCTACTGGTTAGTCCACTGACACGCTATCTGAAACAGCCTCTGCTCATCCGCACCCGCCGTCTGCTCGGCCTCTGGTGTTTTGCCTGGGCGAGTCTGCATCTGATCAGTTACTGGCTGCTGGAACTTGGCTTTGATCATCTGCGTCTGCTGGGCAGTGAAATTATTGCCCGTCCCTACCTGCTGCTGGGCATGATTAGCTGGGTCGTGCTGTTTGCTCTGGCTATCACATCGTTTCAGCGCGCACAGCGTAAACTGGGGCGACGCTGGCAAACCCTGCATAACGGTATCTATCTGATCGCTATTCTGGCACCTGTGCACTACCTCTGGTCTGTAAAGACTCTGTCACCTCAGCCCATGCTCTATGCGCTGGCAGCCATTCTGCTGCTCGCCTGGCGCTATAAAAAGCTGCGAAAAAGTTTTCAACGCTAATTTTTCCAGGGTTGTTTTTCAGCCCTGGTTTCTGTTAAAACGTGTGGCCTTCGGGCCGCATCCGATCAACTTCGCAGATAAGACCAGTATTTTGCTGCGAATTGCCCCGAAACGGATATAATGCCCGGCTTTAATGCAAGCACCCCCATCTTTTTCACTCTCAAGAGTGACAAATGAAGGATGTCGCGGTATTTTACGCGATGCCCTACTGATTGCAGGAGATAGCCGCACGATGGCGCACAAATTTCACATACTGTTGTTAAACGGTCCTAACCTGAATTTGCTCGGGACACGTGAGCCTGACAAGTATGGTCATACCACGCTGGCTGACATCGTCAGCGACCTGACGCAACAGGCTGACCAGCATCATGTGAAATTGAGTCATCTGCAATCTAATGCGGAACATCAGCTGATTGATCGTATCCATGCTGCACGCAGCGATGTGGATTACATTATTATCAATCCAGCTGCATTTACGCATACCAGCGTTGCACTGCGCGATGCCCTGCTGGCGGTAAGCATTCCTTTTATTGAGGTGCATCTCTCTAATGTGCATGCACGCGAACCGTTCCGGCACCACTCCTATCTTTCTGATGTATCTGCCGGCGTCATTTGTGGATTTGGCGCAGATGGATACTCATGGGCTTTACAAACGGCAGTAAAACGCCTGTCACATTCCAATTAAACAGAGTACGGAACCACACTCATGGATATTCGTAAAATTAAGAAACTGATCGAACTGGTTGAAGAGTCCGGCATCGCTGAGCTGGAGATCTCTGAAGGCGAAGAGTCAGTTCGCATCAGCCGTTCACCTGCCAATACTGGTTATCCGATGATGCAGCAGGCTTATGCTGTACCTGCTCCGCAGCAGCCTGCACTGGCGGCCGCGGTAGCACCTGCGGCTCCCGCTGCGGCTGAAGCCGCTAAGCCGGAAGTGAGTGGCCACATTGTTCGTTCACCAATGGTAGGTACGTTCTACCGCACCCCAAGCCCGGATGCGAAAGCCTTTGTGGAAGTGGGTCAGAAAGTTAACGCTGGCGATACCCTGTGCATCGTGGAAGCGATGAAAATGATGAACCAGATCGAAGCCGATAAATCCGGCGTTGTGAAGGCGATCCTGGTAGAAAGCGGCCAGCCGGTTGAATTTGACGAGCCGCTGGTCGTCATCGAATAACGAGGCGAAGCATGCTGGATAAAATTGTCATTGCTAACCGTGGTGAAATCGCACTGCGCATTCTGCGTGCCTGCAAAGAGCTGGGCATCAAGACCGTTGCGGTTCACTCTACGGCAGATCGCGACCTGAAGCACGTGCTGCTGGCAGATGAAACTGTCTGCATTGGCCCGGCACAGTCGGTCAAAAGTTACCTGAATATCCCGGCGCTGATCTCCGCCGCTGAAATCACCGGCGCCGTTGCAATCCATCCGGGCTACGGCTTTCTCTCTGAGAACGCCGATTTTGCTGAACAGGTTGAGCGTTCAGGCTTTATCTTTGTAGGCCCAAAAGCTGACACTATTCGCCTGATGGGTGACAAAGTTTCAGCTATCACCGCCATGAAAAAAGCGGGCGTTCCGACCGTGCCGGGTTCAGATGGTTCTCTGACTGATGACATGGATAAAAACCGTGCTATCGCGAAGCGTATCGGCTATCCGGTAATCATCAAAGCCTCTGGTGGCGGTGGCGGACGCGGTATGCGCGTTGTGCGCAGCGAAAAAGATCTTGAGCAATCCATTGGCATGACGAAAGCGGAAGCCAAAGCGGCTTTCAACAACGACATGGTCTACATGGAGAAATTCCTCGAGAATCCACGTCACATTGAGATTCAGGTACTGGCAGATGGCCAGGGTAATGCCATCTATCTGGCAGAGCGCGACTGCTCTATGCAGCGTCGTCACCAGAAAGTCGTGGAAGAAGCTCCGGCGCCAGGCATCACACCGGAACTGCGTCGCTTTATTGGCGAGCGCTGCTCCAACGCCTGTGTTGAAATTGGCTATCGCGGTGCCGGAACCTTTGAGTTCCTGTATGAAAACGGTGAGTTCTACTTTATTGAAATGAACACCCGTATTCAGGTAGAGCATCCGGTTACTGAGATGATCACCGGTGTTGATCTGATCAAAGAGCAGCTGCGTATTGCTGCCGGTCAGCCACTGTCGATCAAACAGGAAGATGTCGTGGTGCGTGGCCATGCGGTTGAGTGCCGTATCAACGCCGAAGATCCAAATACCTTCCTGCCAAGTCCGGGCAAAATTACCCGTTTCCATGCGCCAGGCGGTTTTGGTGTTCGCTGGGAATCGCATATCTACGCCGGCTACAGTGTACCGCCGTACTACGATTCTATGATTGGTAAGCTCATCACCTATGGTGAAACCCGTGATGTCGCTATCTCCCGCATGAAAAATGCGCTGGCTGAGCTCATCATTGACGGAATCAAAACCAACGTCGAACTGCAGATGAAAATCATGTCCGACGAAAACTTCCAGCAGGGTGGCACCAACATCCACTATCTGGAGAAAAAACTCGGCCTGCACGAGAAGTAATCGCAGCGCAGAGCACGTCAGAGGCCGGTTAATCCGGCCTTTTTTATTTCTGTCGCCTGTGAGGTTGCATAATGGATGGGCGTTTTTTACAAGCTAACAAAGAGGCACGCTGGTCGCTGGGCCTGACGCTGGCCTATTTACTGGTGTGGAGCATGACAGCCTGGCTGGGTGGCACACAGCGTGGATTTACCGGTCTGCCACGCTGGTTTGAACTCTCCTGCGTGTTTGCCCCGCTGCTGTTTATTGGCCTCTGTATACTGATGGTGCGCGGAGTTTTCCGCGAGATGTCGCTGGAGGATCAGAGTGAAGAGTGAAATTATTCTGCCTCTGCTGGGCTACCTGGTATTGATTGCCGCACTCTCGGTATTTGCCATGCGCAAGCAGCGTCAGGGCAGCTTTCTCAGCGAATATTTTCTTGGCAGTCGCTCAATGGGTGGCTTTGTACTCGCCATGACGCTGACCACAACTTATATCAGCGCCAGCTCATTTATCGGTGGGCCCGGTGCCGCATATAAATATGGTCTGGGCTGGGTACTGCTGGCAATGATTCAGGTGCCGGCGGTCTGGCTGTCGCTGGGTATCCTGGGAAAAAAATTCGCTATTCTGGCGCGTCGCTATAATGCGGTAACGCTTAACGATATGCTTTATGGCCGCTTTCGCAGTCCGCTGCTGATCTGGCTGGCCAGTCTTAGCCTGCTGGTTGCCTTTATTGGTGCCATGACCGTACAGTTCATCGGGGGTGCGCGCCTGCTGGAGACTGCTGCTGGTATTCCTTATGATACGGGCCTGCTGATCTTTGGCGGCACTATCGCACTTTACACCGCATTTGGCGGCTTTCGTGCCAGCGTGCTCAACGATGCAATGCAGGGACTGGTCATGCTACTCGGCACCTTTCTGCTGCTGTTTGCTGTGATCCATCATGCAGGCGGGCTGGTAACAGCGGTAAACAAACTGCAGACGATCGATCCCCAGCTGTTATCGCCAGAGGGTGTGGGTCATGTCATCACACCAACATTTCTGAGTTCATTTGCCGTCCTGGTCTGTTTTGGCGTCATTGGGCTGCCGCACACGGCGGTACGCTGTATATCTTATAAAGACAGCAAGGCGATGCATCGCGCTATCATTCTCGGCACGATTGTTGTGGCAATTCTGATGCTGGGTATGCATCTGGCGGGTGCACTGGGTCGCGCGGTATTACCCAATCTCACTGTACCGGATCAGGTGATCCCGGCTCTGATGATCACCGTGTTACCGCCGATGGCGGCTGGCATCTTTTTAGCTGCGCCAATGGCGGCTATTATGTCGACAATCAACGCCCAGCTATTGCAGGCCTCCGCTACGCTGATCAAAGATCTCTATCTGCGCATTGCACCACAGCAGAGCGGAAATGAAACCCGGCTGCGTATCCTCTCCGGCACTATCACCCTGGTGCTGGGCTTGCTGCTGCTGCTGGCGGCGTGGAATCCACCGGATATGATTATCTGGCTTAATCTGCTGGCATTTGGTGGACTGGAAGCTGTGTTTTTGTGGCCACTGGTGCTGGGACTTTACTGGGAACGTGCTAACGCCGCAGGTGCTATCAGCGCGATGCTGGCCGGTGCTGGCAGTTATACACTGCTCGCCAGTCTGAAAATTGAGCTATGGGGATTCCACCCTATCGTGCCATCTTTAACCTTAAGCCTGCTGGCTTTTCTGGCAGGAAACCTGTTTGGCAGCGCGTCCGGGACGCAAAATGCTGCATCGAAATAAAGAGAAACGTTTATGCCATGGATTCAAATCAAGATTAACAGTACCGGAGAACAGGCAGAGCTGCTAAGCGATGCACTGATGGAAGTAGGTGCTGTTTCTGTTACGTTTCAGGATACGCATGACAATCCGGTATATGAACCACTGCCTGGCGAAACACGTCTGTGGGGCGATACCGATGTTATCGGCCTGTTCGACGCAGAGAGTGATATGGATGAGGTTGTTGCGGCGCTGCGCCTGCAACCCGTTCCCGGATCAGATTTTCATTATAAGATCGAGCAGATCGAAGACAAAGACTGGGAACGCGAATGGATGGATAACTTCCACCCGATGCGATTTGGTCAGCGCCTGTGGATCTGTCCAAGCTGGCGCGATGTGCCAGATCCGGATGCGGTGAATGTCATGCTCGATCCTGGTCTGGCTTTTGGTACCGGCACCCACCCTACCACCTCGCTCTGCCTGAGCTGGCTGGATGGGCTGGATCTGCAGGGCAAAACGGTGATCGATTTTGGCTGTGGGTCCGGCATTCTTGCTATTGCAGCGCTCAAGCTGGGCGCAGCGCAGGCGATCGGGATCGATATCGATCCGCAGGCAATTCAGGCCAGCCGCGACAACGCAGAGCGTAATGGCGTCGCCGATCGCCTGTCGCTCTACCTGCCGCATCAGCAGCCAGAAAATCTGCAGGCTGATGTCGTGGTAGCCAACATCCTGGCAGGTCCGCTGCGTGAGCTGGCACCGCTGATTAGTGTACTGCCTAAAGCGGGCGGTTACCTCGGTCTTTCCGGCGTACTGGCGAGCCAGGCAGAGAGCGTTTGTGAAGCCTATGCCGGGCGCTTTGCACTCGATCCGGTGGCAGAAAAAGATGAGTGGTGCCGTATTACCGGCCGCCTGCGCTAATCCGTGCGCGCTGCCTGCCACAGAGGTGGGATCAGTTCTGTCAGGGAGAGGCGGTGCGTAAAATATCAGCTGGCTGTGCATCGTGCGGCCAGCTGATAACCGGCCGTTATGCCACCACTTCAGGCCGGTCATATGGCAGATCTGCGACAGGAATAGCACGCATGATGGGTTATCAGCCTGCGCTGCGCTGCTGTCGCTCTCTGGTCACTCTGTCAGCTCGCCACGCTGTTCACTTTGCAAACAGCTGCCCGTTAATTCTGTGGTTAATTCCCTGAAATAGCGGCTTTTATATCGCTTTTGCGCGGAGATGATGAGAAAAACGTTTGCTCACAATTTCGCCGTAAATTCATAACCAAATGATTTATATAGCATATTTATTCTATCCCTCTGTCACTGCTGTCAGCTGCTGAGCATTAACAACATATTGTTCAAAGTTTGGCCTTTCATCTTCCGGAAAAAATGCGTAATATACGCCGCCTTGCGAACAGTTAGGGTCACTTCTTTTTTCATGCGCATTGGACACCATCAGCTACGTAATCGACTCATTGCTGCGCCTATGGCCGGAGTAACCGATAAGCCATTTCGCACCTTGTGCTACGAAAACGGTGCCGGTATGACTGTCTCCGAGATGTTGTCGTCTAACCCTGAAGTCTGGGCCAGTGACAAATCCCGGCTGCGCATGGTGCATAGTGACGAGCCTGGAATTCGTGCCGTGCAGATTGCCGGTTGCGATCCTGATGAGATGGCTGCCGCCGCGCAAATCAACGTTGCGTCTGGTGCTCAGGTTATTGATATCAATATGGGCTGCCCGGCTAAAAAAGTGAATCGTAAGATGGCAGGCTCTGCACTGCTGCAGCATCCGCAACTGGTTGAATCGATTCTCCATGCGGTAGTGAATGCGGTAGATGTGCCGGTTACGCTGAAGATTCGCACTGGCTGGGATAAAGAAAATCGTAATTGTGTAGAGATTGCCCAATTGGCCGAGCGCTGTGGCATTCAGGCCCTTACTATTCACGGACGCACTCGCGCCTGTTTGTTTGAGGGGCAGGCTGAATACGACAGCATTCGGACAGTTAAGCAGAGCGTTTCCATTCCGATTATCGCGAATGGCGACATTACTGACCCGCATAAAGCCAGGGCAGTGCTCGACTACACCGGAGCTGATGCTCTGATGGTGGGTCGCGCTGCTCAGGGAAGACCGTGGATCTTCCGGGAAATCCAGCATTATCTGGACACAGGGGAGCTGCTTGCACCAAAGCCGCTGGCAGAGGTGAAGCATATGCTGATTGGGCATATACGGGAGCTGCACGACTTTTACGGTCAGCGCAAGGGATACCGTATTGCCCGAAAACACGTTTCCTGGTATTTGCAGGAAAGTGCCCCTGACGACCAGTTTCGGCGCACATTCAACGCCATTGAGGATGCCAGCGAACAGCTGGAGGCGTTGGAGGCATACTTCGAAAATCTTGCGTAAACGAAATAAAGAGCTGAAAGAACTATGTTCGAACAACGCGTAAATTCTGACGTACTGACCGTTTCTACCGTTAACTCACAGGATCAGGTGACACAAAAGCCACTGCGTGATTCGGTTAAACAGGCACTGAAGAACTATTTTGCTCAACTGAATGGTCAGGATGTTAGTGATCTGTATGAGCTGGTACTGGCTGAAGTCGAGCAGCCTCTGTTGGACATGGTGATGCAGTATACCCGTGGCAACCAGACCCGTGCAGCGCTGATGATGGGTATCAACCGTGGCACCCTGCGTAAGAAGCTGAAAAAGTACGGCATGAACTGATTGTTTGTTGCTGCGAGAACGCCAGCCTTCGGGCTGGCGTTTTTGTATCTGCAACAAGCTGCTCTGTCGGGTGAAACAATTATCACCAAAATGATCACCTCTGTTGCAATCCCCTGCGTCACCTTTTCTGCTTTCTGTCCACTCAGTATGGCTGTCAGCACCTGCCTTTTTCCTCTGCCAGCATGGCGGCTGGTTGTGATTGCACAGCACTCTGCCTGTAATCCGCGTCTTTAGTACATCCTCTGATGAGCGACAGCTCACACTGCGTTCAGATAGTGAAACTTTTTGCACTATTTGTGATCGCGGCGACTCGTCATGCAGCCTTTTGGTGCGCGATAGTAACGATATCTTACTTTCTGACTTATCCCGGCACCCTTTTTCCTAAGAATTCAGCGCGCTGCAAACCTGGCATCAGCTTTGCAACTTGCTGGATGGCTGATAGCCAGCGACAGACAGTAGCGCACTACAAAGTGCGTATCACAATAACAACAGATGACATGCCACACAGGATGCTTTATGAAAAAGATGATGCTCTCCACCCTGATTGCCGCCGCCACACTGTTAAGCGTGACGCAGCAGGCACATGCAGGCGCTACGCTGGATGCGATTAAAAAGAAAGGTTTTGTGCAATGCGGCATCAGTGACGGGCTGCCTGGCTTCTCTTATGCTGACGCCAGCGGCAAATTCACCGGTATCGACGTTGATGTCTGTCGTGCCACTGCCGCAGCTGTGTTTGGCGATGCCAGCAAAGTGAAATATACCCCGCTGACCGCAAAAGAGCGCTTCACAGCACTGCAGTCGGGCGAAGTGGACATCCTGTCGCGTAATACCACCTGGACCTCCTCACGTGATGGTGGCATGGGCTTTATGTTTGCCGGAGTAAACTATTACGACGGTATCGGCTTTCTGACGCATAAAAAAGCGGGTCTCAAGAGCGCAAAAGAGCTGGATGGCGCAACGGTTTGTATTCAGGCTGGCACCGATACGGAGCTCAACGTTGCCGATTACTTTAAAGCCAACAAGATGCAGTACACCCCGGTGACATTTGATCGTTCGGATGAATCAGCTAAAGCACTCGACAGTGGTCGCTGCGATACGCTCTCTTCCGATCAGTCTCAGCTCTACGCGCTGCGTATTAAACTGGGCAAGCCTGATGAGTTTATTGTTCTGCCGGAAGTGATCTCCAAAGAGCCGCTGGGGCCACTGGTGCGCCGCGGAGACGATGAGTGGTTTACCATTGTTAAGTGGTCTCTCTTCGCAATGCTGAATGCAGAAGAGATGGGGATCAGCTCTAAAAACGTTGATCAGATGGCCGCTAAGCCAACCACGCCTGATATGGCGCATCTGCTGGGTGCTGAGGGTGACTTCGGAAAAGACCTTAAGCTCGATAATAAGTGGGCGTTCAATATCATCAAACAGGTGGGTAACTATCAGGAAATCTTTGATCGCAACGTAGGTAAAGACAGCGCACTGAAAATTGCACGCGGACAGAATGCGCTCTGGAACCAGGGCGGAATTCAGTACGCTCCGCCGGTTCGCTGATAACTGCTTTGCCAGTCGGGCACCGCGTCCTGCGGTGCCCACGCGTATCTATCACTGAGGTTTCAACATGTCGCAACGCCCAACCGCGAAAAGAGACTTTTCATTCGGTAATCCTGCGGTTCGCGCCTGGCTTTACCAGATTATTGCCATTGCCGCGGTGGTGATAGTGGCGGGATATCTTATCCACAACACTATTATCAATCTCTCTCATCGCGGAATTACTTCCGGCTTTGCGTTTCTGGATCGCAGCGCCGGCTTTGGCATTGTTCAGCATCTTATCGACTACAGCGAAGGAGATACCTACGCTCGCGTGTTTATGGTCGGTCTGACCAACACCCTGCTGGTTTCCGCACTCTGTATTGTGTTTGCTTCAATACTGGGCTTTGCCGTTGGCCTGGCGCGCCTGTCAGATAACTGGCTACTGCGTAAGCTCTCAACGCTCTATATCGAGACCTTTCGTAATATTCCGCCACTGCTGCAGATTTTTTTCTGGTATTTCGCCGTACTGCGCAACCTGCCCGGCCCGCGTCAGGCATTAAGCGCTTTTGATGTCGCGTTTGTCAGTAACCGGGGATTATATATTCCGTGGCCAGAGTATGCGCCCGGCACGCTGCCTTTTCTGATTGCACTGGCACTGGCTGTGATCCTTAGCTTTGCCCTGCTGCGCTTTAATCGTAAACATCAGCTAAAAACCGGTCAGCTACGTCGTACCTGGCCCGCGGCTGTCGGACTCATCGCACTTCTGCCGCTGATCGCCTACACGCTGTATGGCGCCGGAATGCACTGGGATATGCCCGAGCTGCGTGGTTTCAACTTCCGCGGTGGTTTCGCCATGATCCCGGAACTGGCGGCATTGACGCTGGCGCTCTCTATCTATACTTCTTCATTTATTGCTGAGGTGATCCGCGCTGGTATTCAGTCGGTGCCGCATGGACAGAATGAGGCGGCGCGATCGCTGGGCTTACCCAATCCGGTTACGCTGCGTCAGGTCATTATTCCTCAGGCGATGCGCGTCATTATTCCTCCGCTCACCAGTCAGTATCTCAATGTGGTGAAGAACTCTTCACTGGCTGCAGCTATCGGCTATCCCGATATGGTTTCGCTGTTCGCCGGTACGGTGCTGAATCAGACCGGACAGGCAATCGAGACGATAGCAATCACCATGGCGGTTTATCTCATCATCAGCCTTAGCATCTCTCTGTTGATGAACATCTATAACCGTAAAATTGCGCTGGTTGAGCGTTAAGAGAGCGTAATCCTATGTCTGTGACTACACATGAAACATCTACCGGAATGAGTAATCCGCTGCAAAAAAGCTGGATTTGGGCACGGAAAAATCTCTTCTCCAGCTGGCTCAATACGCTGCTGACGCTGATAAGCTTCTGGATTATCTGGAGTGTTATTCCGCCCGCACTGAACTGGCTGATCTTTAAGGCCAACTGGCTGGGTGAGACACGTGCTGACTGCACAAAAGCAGGCGCCTGCTGGGTGTTTATCCATGCGCGCTTTGGCCAGTTTATGTATGGCCTCTACCCGCATGAACTGCGCTGGCGTATCAATCTGGCGCTGGTAATAGGCCTGCTTTCGATTATTCCGATGTTTATTCATTCAATACCGCGCCGCGGTCGCTATATTGCCTGCTGGGCGATTATCTATCCGGTCACGGTATGGCTGCTGCTCTACGGCGGCTATTTTGGTCTGGAACGCGTGGAAACCCGACAGTGGGGCGGCCTGACGCTGACGCTGATCATCGCCTCGGTGGGTATCGCTGGCGCACTGCCGCTTGGGATCCTGCTGGCGCTGGGCCGACGCTCAGGTCTGCCGGTAGTACGCACTCTCTCGGTTATTTTTATTGAGTTCTGGCGTGGCGTTCCACTTATCACCGTACTGTTTATGTCATCAGTAATGCTGCCGCTGTTTATGGCTGAAGGCACTACGATTGATAAGCTGGTGCGGGCGCTGGTCGGTGTGATCCTGTTTCAGTCCGCCTATGTGGCTGAGGTGGTACGCGGCGGCTTGCAGGCTCTGCCAAAAGGCCAGTATGAGGCTGCGGAATCGCTGGCTCTGGGTTACTGGAGAACACAGATTCTGGTGATTCTGCCGCAGGCGCTCAAGATGACGATTCCTGGTCTGGTTAACACCATTATTGCCCTGTTTAAAGATACCAGTCTGGTGATCATTATCGGGCTTTTTGATCTGTTCAGTAGTGTGCAACAAGCCACCGTTGATCCCACCTGGCTGGGAATGTCCACTGAAGGTTATGTTTTTGCCGCACTGGTCTACTGGATCTTCTGTTTTAGCATGTCGCGCTATAGCCAGTATCTGGAGAAGCGTTTTCACACCGGGCGTAAAGCACACTGAGGTTTATTATGACACCAACGACAACAACGGCGGCCAACGCCATGATGATTACGCTCGAAAATGTAAACAAGTGGTATGGTCAGTTTCACGTTCTCAAAGATATTAATCTGCAGGTTAAGCCGCGCGAGCGTATTGTATTATGCGGACCATCAGGTTCAGGTAAGTCTACGACTATTCGCTGTATCAATCATCTGGAAGAGCATCAGCAGGGACGTATCGTGGTAGATGGTATCCATCTCAATGACGATATACGCAATATTGAGCGTGTTCGTACAGAAGTGGGTATGGTTTTTCAGCACTTTAATTTGTTTCCGCATCTCACAGTGCTTCAGAATTGTACGCTGGCACCTGTCTGGGTTAGAAAGATGCCTAAGAAAGAGGCAGAGGCGCTGGCGATGCACTATCTTGAGCGCGTTCGTATTGCTGAACATGCGCATAAGTTTCCCGGGCAGCTTTCTGGCGGTCAGCAGCAGCGTGTCGCTATTGCCCGCTCACTCTGTATGAAACCCAAAATCATGCTGTTTGATGAGCCCACGTCAGCGCTCGATCCTGAAATGGTGAAAGAAGTGCTGGATACTATGATTGGGCTGGCGGAGGATGGTATGACAATGCTATGCGTTACTCATGAGATGGGTTTTGCACGCACGGTAGCTGACCGGGTGATCTTTATGGATCGGGGGGAAATTGTAGAGATGGCGCCGCCCGAAGAGTTCTTTGCCAATCCGCGCTCAGAACGCACTCGTGCGTTTTTATCCCAGGTTATTCACTGATACTGATTCAGCCTCTGCCATATGGCAGGGGCTTTTTTATCTCTGTTTTATCTCTGACTGCTACGGCAAAAACAAAAAAGCCCTGAACTTTCGTTCAGGGCTTCTGTGTTTGGTGCCTGGCAGTTCCCTACTCTCGCATGGGGAGACCCCACACTACCATCGGCGCTACGGTGTTTCACTTCTGAGTTCGGCATGGGGTCAGGTGGGACCACCGCGCTAGTGCCGCCAGGCAAATTCTTTTACCCGAACTCATGTTTTCTGTAACTGGTGCTGATACCCAGAGTCGAACTGGGGACCTCACCCTTACCAAGGGTGCGCTCTACCAACTGAGCCATATCAGCACGCTTTAATTGGATGCCTGGCAGTTCCCTACTCTCGCATGGGGAGGCCCCACACTACCATCGGCGCTACGGCGTTTCACTTCTGAGTTCGGCATGGGGTCAGGTGGGACCGCCGCGCTGTGGCCGCCAGGCAAAT
>CAJYKU010000002.1 GCA_913775175.1 uncultured Pantoea sp. | reverse complement strand
GAGCAAGGCCAAATAGGGGTTCACATGGTACGGCCCGTACTGAACCCGGGTAGGCTGCTTGAGCCAGTGAGCGATTGCTGGCCTAGATGAATGACTGTCCACGACAGAACCCGGCTTATCGGTCAGTTTCGACTTTTTCAGACAGCAGCCCCGCTTGAGCGGGGCTGCTGTTTTTGTACAGGCCGCAGAACAGACAACTCTCCTCTCCGCTATATCAAAGAAAAGAGCGCGGCTTATCGGTGAGTTTTGACTTCAGACAGCAGCCCCGTTTTAGCAGAGCTGCTGTTTTTATACAGGCCGCAGGACAGACAACTCTCGCCTCCGCTATATTAAAGAGCGCGACTTATCGGTGAGTTTCGACTTCAGACAGCAGCTCCGTTTTAGCAGAGCTGCTGTTTTTGTACAGGCGGCAGAACAGACAACTCTCTCCTCCACCGTATCAAAGAGCGCGGCTTATCGGTGAGTTTCGACTTTTCAGACAACAGCCCCGCCTGAGCGGGGCTGTTGTTTTGGTAGTGGCCGCAACGCTATTTCCGTATTGGCGTTTTGCCGTGTGGTGAAAACAGATATCAACCGCGGCCGTGCGGCTCATCCCAGTCAAACGCCGGGCCAAGTGAAATCACGCCGTGGGGATTGATGGTCTTGTGACTGCAATAGTAGTGGTGGCGAATATGCGGCAGATTGACAGTGTCAGCCAGACCTGGCATCTGATAGATATCGCGCAGAAAGCCGCTCAGATTACGATAATCACTAATGCGGTGGCGGTCGCATTTAAAGTGGGTCACATAGACCGGGTCAAAGCGCACCAGCGTGGTCCACAGACGCAGATCTGCCTCAGTCAGACGATCGCCGGTAAGATAGCGATGCTGCCCCAGAATCTGCTCCAGCCGGGCAAGTGAATGAAACAGTGCCGTGACCGCATCATCATAAGCAGCCTGCGACGTCGCAAAGCCACTTTTATAAACACCATTATTTACCGTATCGTAAATCCAGCCGTTCAGCTCATTAATGCTGTCCCGCAATTCTGCAGGGTAATAATCGCCAGCCCGCGCGCCTTGTGCATCAAACGCGCTGTTCAGCATACGAATAATATCTGCAGATTCATTACTGACAATGGTGTGCTGCTGTTTATCCCACAACACGGGAACCGTCACGCGACCGCTGTAGTGCGGATCGGCGTGCAGATAGAGCTGATAAAGAAATTCATTCTGATACAGGGTGTCGCCGGTGGCGTCAGGAAAATTATCGTCAAATGTCCAGCCATTCTCCAGCATAAGCGGATGTACTACGGAGACGGTGATAATCTCCTCCAGCCCTTTTAGCTGACGCATTAATAACGTGCGGTGCGCCCATGGGCAGGCAAGCGAGACATAGAGATGGTAGCGGTCACGCTCAGCCGCAAATCCGGCGTGACCAGTGGGGCCGGCACTGCCGTCCGCTGTGATCCAGTTGCGCCAGGCAGACTCTGAGCGTTTAAAGCGCCCACCGGTGGATTTAGTATCGTACCAGGTGTCGTGCCAGACACCATCAATCAGCTGTCCCATAGGCTCTCCATACAAAAAGGGGGCGAGAATAGTCTCAGCCCCTGGTCTCAAGTATATCTGCTATTACGGCATTTAGTGTGCGGTTGCAGGCGCAATACGCTGGCGAATCAGGCGGTCAATGCTCCATGCACCCGGCCCCACCAGACCCAGCACCAGAAAACCACCGGCAATCGACAGGTTTTTCATAAACATCAGCTGGTTTACGCCCTCAGCAAAGTTGCTGTGAAACAGAAAGGCGGTAAGCAGCGTAAAACCGGCGGTAAACAGCGCAGTAAAGCGCGTCAGGAATCCCAGTAGAATGGCCAGGCCACCACCCAGTTCAAGCAGGATCACCAATGGCAGCATAAAGCCTGGTACGCCCATAGCCTGCATATATTGTTCGGTTCCTGCGTAGGCCGTAATTTTGCCCCAGCCGGCAGTGATAAACAGAATAGTCATCAGTACGCGTGCGGCCAGTAAACCTGCATCTTCGAATTTTTTCATCATCTACTCCGAATGTTTTTTGCTGCAGGTTAACAACCTGCCCGATTATTTCCCGCTGCAACGCAGAGAAGCGTTCATCGGGCCGATGAAAAAGATATTAATCGCGGCATGAAAAGGTTGTAAGCAAGATAAACTGTCGAAGTTATTCAGGAATTCTGATGAAAAAAACCAGATCTTTCGATCCGGTTTTTATAGAGAGGCTAGCGGCTGGGTAGTGCGGATCGGATCATGCGAAAGGTGCTCCATAAACCAAAGCCACGCTTGCCCCAGCGTAACAGGCGGCTGGGGCTGCGTACCGACCAGATAGCCAGTGCACTGCTGCCTATTGCCAGATAGCGGCGATAGCTAACCAGTTTCAGCCAGCCGCGATCGTAGCGTGCTGTGCTCTCCAGCCAGTCGCGTCTGGCTATACTCATATCAAGCCGCTGCTGCTGGATTTGATTAAGCAATTTGTGAATGCGTGCCTCACGTTCCTGGCGGCTCATGAGCGATGCTCCTCCAGTAATTTGCGATCGGAATCCAGCTCTTTACGGGTATGACGCAGCAGTGTGGACTGACGCGATTTGTAGAGTGTCCACAGGCCAAAAATCAGCGCCAGTGCAAACAGCACGCCAGTGGTAACAGCAATCGCCATTAAGCGATATTGCGCATCAACGGCCCAGATAATCAGCACCATCAGACTCATCAGACCAAACGCGGTGAATAGCATGGTCAGGCCAGTCATGAGCAGCATCTGAATCAGATTGGCTTTCTCTTCTTCCAGCTCTGCAACGACCAGCCGTACGCGCGTCTCGACCATCCCGACCAGCGTGGTTACCACGCGCTGACCAATGTTAAAGACCCCTTTGCCCGGGCCGTGGCTTTGCTGATAATCGCTCATATTAACGACGCGAAATCAGAATGCCGATCAGCACGCCTACTGCTGCACCAACGCCAACACCGTGCCATGGGTTATCACGCACGTAATCCTCAGCTTTCTCCGCTGCTTCACGCGTGGTTTTAGCGATGCGCTCGCCAGAGTCGCTAAGACGGTCGCGTGAACTCTCCAGCGCGCCACGAGCTTTATGACGCAGGCGATCCAGTTCACTGCGGGACTTATCGGCAGAGCTGCTTAATACTTCTTCCAGGGTGTCAGCCAGGTTTTTCAGTTCGGCGCGCAGATGTTCAGATGTGGTATCTTTAGCCATAAGAGTTCTCCATTACTTCAATTAGTTATGTCCGATTAATAAGGCTCTGCGGCAAGTTTTTTCAGCGTCTGCCGTGCCTCGTTCAGCTTACGTTCGCGTTTCTCAATTTTATCCTGGTCATCTTTGTCCGCTCGTGCCTTTTGCAGTTCGCGTTCACGTTCGGCAACTTTTTTCTTCTGCGATTCAAGGCGTTCAGCATGTGCAGACTTAAGCTGTTTATCACTACAGTTAGCGCGCACTTCGGTAAGTGCACGCTCCAGCCCGTTAACCCGGCGCTGATTATCATGCTGTTTAGCCATAGCAATTTCATGCTGAATATCCTGCTCTTTTTGCTGACACAGCGATTCCGCCGCCATCAGAGAAGCAGAGCAGGAGAAAAGCATTGCACCCAGGAGAAGTCGTTTCATCGCGTTCGAACCTTCCATTGTTGATGAACTGCCGCCAGCAGACAGGAGGGTGTCCCGGCTTATCGTCGGCTTATGCTCAAGTAAGCATAGACAGCCGGAGAAAAAATTCAAAAAAGACGCAGAGATCGCTGATAAAAAGCATCGTCTGACCACAGGCCAGACGATCGGGGTTAGCTGTAAACAGGGGAATTAGTATCGCGTGGCTGTTGCGAGGCCTGCGGTCCGGCTGCAACGACAAAACCTTGTGGCAGTAGCCGGCGTAAAACTTTTTGCGCCGCCAGACTCTGCTCTTCGTTATCAAAGTGGATCACCAGTGCATCGTCAGCGGACGTAATACTTTTAATACGTACTCCCTGCGCGGAAAGCTGCTGGTATAAATAAAACCCGTCTGGCAGATTGGTGCCGCTATGCACCACGCGGATCTGCACCACGCTTTCATGTTGCCATAACAGTGGTGCGACGCCAGCTGCCAGCAGCAGCAAAGCACCGCCACATAGCCATGGCAGCAGCCGCCTGGAGAGGGTACGCCATGTTTTCATTACTGTGCTTTCCCGTTCTGTCCTGCCTGACGCTTACGCCATAGCACAACCAGCGATCCAATCAGGCCAATCACCAGAAGTGCCAGCGGCAGCATCATCAGAAAGAACATGAGTTCATCTTCATATCGACGAAACAGCGGTGTTTTTCCCAGTGCAAAGCCCAGCACCGTCAGAATCAGCACCCAGAGAAAACCACTCATCCAGTTAAAGAACTGAAAGCGCGTATTGCTCAGACCGGAGAGACCCGCAATAGTTGGCAGCAGCGTGCGTACAAAAGCGATAAAGCGGCCAATCAGTAATGCTGAAAGCCCATGGCGGTGAAACAGGCTATGAGCGCGCTGATGATACTGTGCCGGAAGATGCGACAACCATTTCTGTACGGTAGGGGTATTACCCAACCATCGGCCCTGTATGTAGCTGACCCAGCAACCAAGGCTGGCGCCGGTAGTTAATACCAGTAAGGTCAGCGGGAAACTCATGGTGCCCTTGGCAATCAGCACGCCAACCAGAATCAGCAGACTGTCACCGGGTAAAAAAGCAGCGGGGAGCAGGCCATTTTCAAGAAACAGAATCATGAACAGCACGCCATAAATTGCCCACACCAGGGTGGGATCCGAGAGCATTTCATAATCCTGCTGCCATAAGGCATGCAGCAGTGCTTTCAAAATATCCATCAATCTTTCCCGAACATCATTGTTAAACGAGCCCATAAGGGGCTAAAGCGCAGGCAGAGGTGAGTTATACATTTTGGGTATGCCACCTGAGCAGGGTTCCGAATCCATGCGGCTTTGCGTACAAATGTAGCGACTTTTTGAGACCCTGTCGCAAAAGGTAAGAAAAGGGCGATAACTGTAACAAATACTTCCCAATTCAGACAGCGCAATGTGTCCATTGTAGTGGAGTTTTACCTTTTGCTGTCAGGAGTAAAAAGGAGCTTTACATGAGCTGACACTAATACAGTTTAACTGACCAGCTTAATTGTGTAGCCCAAATTGATCAGGTTGTATTGCTGCTGTTTACTCCATCACGCTTTTTTCAGACAGCAGACAGCAGACAGCAGACAGCAGACAGCATATTCCGGCAGGCGGGTATCGATCCGGATATCTGGTCGTCCTGAGCGCAGGTTTATGAAAAGGGTAGCGCTGCCAGTTCAGAGAGAGATGAAGCGGGTAATGCTGAGGGTTAAAGTGAGCAGAGCTGTGTTATCCCGACGTTTGCAAACATGCCGGAATGGGAGAGCAAAGCGGCGCGCAACGCACGCCGCCTGAGCCAATTCAGGAAACAGTGTTGGGCTGACGTTGTGCTTCTGCCTGACAGACAGCCGCTGTAAACAGTATATCGGTAGAGGAGTTCAGCGCTGTCTCTGCTGAATCCTGCAGCACGCCGATAATAAAGCCCACTGCCACTACCTGCATTGCCAAATCATTGGGAATACCAAACATATTACAGGCAACCGGGATCAGCAGCAGTGAGCCACCTGCCACGCCTGAGGCACCGCAGGCACAGAGCGACGCAACCAGACTGAGCAGAATAGCGGTGGGAATATCCACAGCGATACCCAGCGTATGCACTGCTGCCAGCGTCAGAACGGTAATCGTGATGGAGGCTCCGGCCATGCTAATCGTGGCGCCCAGCGGAATCGACACCGAGTAGGTATCCTCTTCCAGGTTCAGTCGTTTTGCCAGTGCCATATTCACCGGAATATTCGCTGCTGAACTGCGGGTGAAAAACGCGGTTACGCCACTTTCGCGGATGCAGGTAAAGACCAGCGGATAGGGATTACGGCGAATTTTCTGGTATACCAGCAGCGGATTCACTATCAGTGCCATAAACAGCATGCAGCCAATCAGCAGCATAAGCAGGCTGCCATATTGCCACAGCGCGCCAAAGCCCGTTGAGGCCAGAATGGATGCTACCAGACCGAAAATGCCCAGCGGAGCGCAGCGGATCACACAACGCACTACCCAGGTTGCTGCATGAGAAGCATCGTTTAAAAACGCTTTACTGCCCGGACTGGCGTGACGAAACGCCAGCCCCAGCCCCAGCGCCCAGACCAGAATACCGATGTAGTTAGCATTCATCAGCGCTTCAATCGGATTGGCTACCATGCTCATCAGCAGGCCGTGCAGCACTTCAGTGATACCGGAGGGAGGCGTGATTTCTGTCGTGTCGGCGCTCAGGGAGAGCGTCTGTGGAAACAGATGGCTGAGGATCACCGCAATCACTGCGGCAAAAAAAGTACTGAGCAGATAGAGCATGATAATGGGGCGGATATTGCTTTTCTGCCCCTGCTGATGGTTAGCAATTGAGGCAATCACCAGCACCAGTACCAGCAGTGGTGCTACTGCTTTAAGCGCCCGGACAAAGAGTTCGCCCAGCAAACCAGCAGCAATAGCCGCATCACGCGAAAACCACGCCAGCGCTACACCAGCCACCAGGCCAATCATGATTTGTTTCACCAGGCTGCCTTTTAACAGTACGCCTGCCACTCTGGAGAGATTATTTTGCATATCGGGATCTTTTACTATCGGTCGTGAGTGTTGTGCGCGTTTCTTCCGCGCCAGAGGGTTTGCCCGGCGGAGTATAAGGAAAAGTCCTGGCGAGAAAAGCGATAATTCCTGCAGTGCGTGCCGGATCGATTTTTTGATCTGCTAAACAGCGGAAGTGTGACAGAGATAAACAACGTAAAGCGGAACTGCGGCAAAATAAAGCAGGGGCAATCTCTGCCCCTGCAGAAGATTATTGTGAGATGCGTCGGCGGTCATTTTGCCGATTCACCCAGGCATTTATCAGCAGTGTGACGGCCAGAATAATGCCGACCACGCTTAACGAGATGGCGACCGGAATATGATAAAACTCGACGATAAGCATTTTGATACCGATAAACACCAGAATAACCGCCAGACCATATTTCAGCAGAGTGAAGCGCTCAGCAACGTTTGATAGCAGGAAGTACATGGCGCGCAGACCGAGTATGGCAAACAGATTTGAGGTAAGCACAATAAATGGATCGGTGGTGATGGCAAAAATTGCCGGTATGCTGTCGACCGCAAAGATCACATCACTCAGCTCGACCATGATCAGTACCAGCAGCAGCGGTGTGGTAAATAACACGCCATTGCGGCGAATAAAAAATTTCTCGCCATGCAGGGAGTCAGTCATACGCAGATGCTTACGCAGCCAGCGCACCACCGGCTTATCACCGACAGCAGCTCCATCCTCTTTGGCCAGCGCCATTTTAATCCCGGTAAACAGCAGGAATGCACCAAAGATGTAGAGGATCCAGCTAAACTGCGAAATCAGCCAGCTGCCGGTAAAGATCATAATCGTACGCAGCACAATCGCGCCGAGTACGCCGTAGATCAATACGCGTCGCTGCAACTCTGCCGGGATAGAAAAATAACTGAACAGCATCAGCCATACAAAGACATTATCCACCGCCAGCGCTTTTTCCAGCACATAACCGGTGAGAAAATTCAGAGTCTGCGTATTGGCAACGCTGCGACCGGCGTTGTTATCGAGATACCACCAGAACGCAGCGGCAAATAGCAGTGAAACGGAAACCCAGATAAGTGACCAGAACGCTGCCTGCCTGAAAGACATGGTTTGTGCACCACGCTTGCCCTGCAGCAGCAGATCGATAGCCAGCATAATCAGCACGACAACAGTAAAACTGCCCCAGAGTAGCGGTGTGCCTATTGATTGCATAATTGTGTCCTGTACAAAAGTAAAAAAGCGGCTCGGTCAGAAGACGTAAGCCGCTTTTACATTGTTGCAAGCGCACCTCGCCTTCCGGCAAGGTCTCACTTACAACACAGAATCACTTCCGGGTTGCCTGACGACCGGATGCATTACGCATCGTCATGACGATCAATCAGCTGACAAGTTACTCCCCTCTGCATAGAAAAAATAGCTGATTGCCAGCCCCATGCAACAGGCAGACAGACATATTTAGTAATATTTACACTTTGATGTTGTCAGCAGGAGGAAAATCGCGCCTGTCTGCTGGCATAACCTGGCGGATTATCCGGTTAGTTCCGACAATGGCAACACGTATCACAGCACAGTTCTCCTGACTGACAGAGAGTCGCAGGGTAATATGGAGAGCGAGGAGGCAACAGGACAGCATTTGATCCTGCGATCTGCCTTCTCATATGATGCGTTTTTAACACTCTGAACCAGCCAGCAGGAGAGCCGGGTGAGCGGAAGTAAACATGCACTGAACTGGACCATATTGCTGATAGCTATTCCGGTGGGAGTGATGGCCTCACTGGTTACACTGGCGTTTCGTGCTCTTATCGATCTGATTAATCAGCTACTGTTCAATAGTGATGGCGAGATCACCAGCGCGGTGCATGTCTGGCCATGGATTTTCTGGCCGCTGCTGGTGGGTGGTGGTGGTGTGCTGGCGGGCTGGTTTTTACGTTATGCCGTGGCGATTGAAAAGCAGGAGACGATTAAGACGGACTACCTGGAAGTCATTAACGCCCGGCTCGATGCGGTGCCGACTCGCACGTCGCTGTTTCGCGCACTCTCTTCCATTGCCAGTATTGGCAGCGGCGCCTCAATCGGTAAAGAGGGGCCGATGGTCCAGCTTTCAGCGCTAAGTGGCAGCTTGCTGGGTCGCTGGCTGCCTGCATCACTCAATCTGCGTAACAGTGATATTGTGGCAATGGCTGCCGCCGCAGGGCTCTCATCGGTTTATCATGCCCCGCTGGCGTCAGCCATTTTTGTTGCCGAAATCGCCTTTGGGGTTTCAGCACTGCAGCGGCTGATCCCGCTGATTGTGGCATCGGCCGTAGCGGTGATAACCATGTGGACGCTGGGCTTTCGCAATGCACTCTATCCGCTTACCGATGCACTGTTTCAGCTAAATGGCGTGAGTTTACTCATGACCGTGCTGACGGGGATAGTGGCCGGGGGGGCCGGCTGGCTGCTGATCAAACTGATTGGCCGCAGTAAACGGCTCTTTAATCGGGTACATTCGCTGCCGTTGCGGCTGGGTGCAGGCGGCGTGGCGGTGGGTCTGCTGGCGCTGCTCTCTACCGATATTCTTGGCAATGGCTATGAAGTCATTATTAAAATCCTTGAAGGTCACTATGTTCTTACCGGCCTGCTGCTGCTGCTGTTGTTAAAAACGCTGGCAACCACGCTTTCTGTTGGCTCAAATGCGGTAGGCGGGCTTTTTACGCCCTCACTGCTGATTGGGGCATTGCTGGGCGTTATTCTGGCGCAGGTGGCTGCGGCGCTTCATCTGCCGGCAGGAAATTCACTGCTCTATGCAGCGATAGGAATGGGCGCGGTGCTGGCCGCAGTGAGTCAGGCACCCTTGATGGCAATGCTGATGGTACTGGAGATGACGCTTAACAGTACGCTGCTGTTTCCGCTGATGATCGCCTGCGTACTGGCGTCTATGGTGGTTTATCGTCTGCAATCTGCCAGTACCTATCCGGTGGTCAGCCACCATCTGAGCCGCTCTGAAGCCTGGTATGATTTTGACCATATGCGGGTTGATCAGCTGATTATTCCTGGCGCGGCACTACAGCCAGAGGAGTCAGTTGGACAGGCGCTGGCGGTAAGTTCACTTAAACGCGAGCGCTATGTTTATGTACTCAATCATGCCGGTCAGTTTCTTGGCGTGGTGTCGATTCATGATATCTCGCGCAAAGTACTGGCTCAGGAGATTACGCTGGACTCACCGGTGAGTGCGGTGATGGATGATAATTTCCCCTGTATTTTTCAGGGGCAGAGTATGCGTGAAGGCTGGGAGGCATTTGCGCGCGTAACGCTGGAACGGCTGCCCGTACTCAATAACCCACAAGAGCGCCGTTTTATGGGCGCGCTGACCAAAACCAGCCTGATTCAGAAAGCACAGGAGTTTCTCTAAGCCACGTTGCCGCGCAGCGCCTGGTCAGTCATCCACAGGCGGGCATCGAACTCAAGCTGGTGATAGTCAGGCTCCATATGGCAGCAGAGCTGATAGAACGCTTTGCTGTGCTCCTTCTCTTTGAGATGTGCCAGCTCATGCACCACAATCATGCGCAAAAAGGGTTCAGGCGCCAGGCGAAAAAAGGTGGAGATACGGATCTCCGCTTTGGCTTTCAGATTGCCGCCCTGCACGCGTGAGATAGCCGTATGCAGCCCCAGTGCGTGCTTCATTACCTTGATTTTATTATCCCAGATAACCTTACTGACTGGCGGAGCGCTGCGCATATAGCGATTTTTAAGCGCCTGGGTATAGTCATACAGTGCGCGATCGCTGACCATATTATGGGTATCGGGATAGCGCTGCTGTAAAAATGCGCCTAACCGTTGCTGATCAATCAGCAGTTGTACCTGATCGAGGATATTTTCAGGATAACCCTGCAGATAAATTAATGACATTGGGATTCCCGACGAAAGACAGTATACTGCGCCCCCTTTTCAGGGCGAAACATTGCGCAAAGTGTACCACGCCGGAGATCCCATGAGCCAACTTGAACTACCTCACAGCACCCTTACACTGGAGCGCTTCCCGCCGATGCGTGAAGAGAGCCCCCTGCAGGCATGGGATGCCGCCGATGAATATCTGCTGCAGCAGACGCTGCCAGAAGGCCCGGTTGTGGTGTTCAACGACAGCTTTGGCGCACTTACCTGCGGTTTACCGGATCGTGAGATCTGGCACATCAGCGACTCATGGCTGAGCCAGCAGGCAGCAAAACAAAATCTGCGCCGTAATGGGCTGGATGAGGATCGGGTGCACTTTATTGATAGCCTGGCGGAGTTGCCTGCGGCACCGGCGGCTGTGTTAATAAAAATCCCCAAGGCGCTGGCGCTACTGGAGCATCAGCTGCGCGCATTACGCCGTGTGGCAACGCCTGATACGCTGATTCTGGCTGCCGCAAAAGCCAAAGATATTCATAATTCCACGCTACAGCTGTTTGAACGCATTCTGGGTGAGAGTAAAACCTCTCTGGCGTGGAAAAAAGCGCGTCTGATTTACAGCCGCTACACAGCACCCGCGCTGACAGAAGCAGCAGAAACCACCGTGTGGCCACTTGATGATACGCCATATCAGATCCATAACCACGCCAATGTCTTTTCGCGTACATCGCTGGATATTGGTGCTCGCCTGTTTATGCAGCATCTGCCGCATAATATTGAGGGTGAAATCATGGATCTCGGCTGCGGCAACGGCGTAATTGGTCTGATGGCGCTGGAACAGAATCCACAGGCTGAGGTGCTGTTTTATGACGAATCTTATATGGCGGTGGCATCAAGCGAGTTAAACGTCAACATCAACCGCCCGCAGGATCGCGCGCGCTGTGAATTTCGCGTCAACAACGTACTCAGCGGCTTTCCTTCAGACAGGCTGCATGCGGTGCTCTGCAATCCGCCGTTCCACCAGCAGCATGCGGTCACGGATCATCTCGCCTGGCAGATGCTGCGCGATGCGAAACGCTGCCTGCAGTATGGCGGCGAGTTACGCATTGTCGGCAACCGCCATCTTGGCTATCACCAGAAACTGAAAAAGCTGTTTGGCAACTGTGAACTGGTGGCCTCCAATGCCAAATTTGTGGTGCTGCGTTCGGTAAAACTTCGCTAACTGCCACAGCAACGCCTGCGCGTTATGCTGTGATAGCGCGTATTCTGCGACGGTGCGATATCTGCGCCGTCCGGCAGCGCGCTTTTTGTCACAGTTGACCCGCTTACAGCCAGCAGATCTCTGCATTATTCAGCGCTGCCTTGTCTTTAAAGCGACGTCTGTGCATTGTGCGGTGACATTGCGCAGGGCGTTATCCCGCGCCTGCGCTTATCAGCCTGTGCTACACCGTCAGCGCCAGCGCGGTGGCCTGAGCAATAGCCTGGCGCGCATCCAGCTCCTGAGCAACATCAGCGCCGCCGATAAGCCTTACCGCTTTGCCGCGAGCGGCCAGCTCATCAGCCAGCAGACGTAGTGGCTCCTGACCGGCACAGATCACGACGTTATCCACTGCCAGGGTAACTGTGTGACCCTGATGGCGCAGATGCAGTCCCGCATCATCGATATGCAGATACTCGACATCTCCCCACATCTCTACGCCATGCGCCTGCAAAGAGGCACGATGGATCCAGCCGGTGGTTTTCGCCAGCCCGGCACCGGGTTTCCCGCTTTTACGTTGCAGCAGCCAGATCTGCCGGACAGGAGGCTCTGGCTGTGGTGGCAGCAGACCGCCACGCGCCTGCAACGTGCGGTCAATTCCCCAGCTTTGATAGAAATCCTCTGACTGATCGAGCAGAAAAGCCGCCGTATCAAAACCGATACCGCCAGCGCCAATGATCGCGACCCGCTGTCCCACCGGCTGTTTAGCGCGCAGTACATCCTGATAATTCATTACACAGGGGTGATCGATGCCTGGAATTGAGAGCTGGCGGGGTATGACACCGGTGGCGATAACCACTTCATCAGCGTCTGTCAGCTCATCAGCGGTAACACGATGGTTGAGTCGCAGCGTCACTGCAGCAGCGGCAAGCTGGTAGCGGAAATAGCGCAGTGTTTCACGAAACTCCTCTTTGCCCGGGATCGTCTGCGCAATCGCAAATTGTCCGCCAATAGCCGCATCTGCCTCATACAGCGTGACCTGATGCCCACGCTGCGCAGCCTGTAGTGCAAACGCCATGCCCGCCGGCCCGGCTCCCACCACCGCCAGTTTTTTTGGCTCTGTCGCTGGCAGCACCGGCATCAGCGTTTCATGGCAGGCGCGTGGATTTACCAGACAGGAGGTAATTTTTCCGGCAAAAATCTGATCGAGGCAGGCCTGGTTACAGGCGATACAGGTATTAATTGCTTCCGGCTGGTTGTTTGCGGTTTTCGACACAAAGGCAGCATCGGCCAGAAAGGGACGCGCCATTGAAACCATATCCGCTGTACCGTCACGCAGCAGCGCTTCGGCAACATCCGGATGATTAATACGGTTTGTGGCAATTACCGGTACCGTAACGTGCTCACGCAGATGACGGGTGACCCAGGCAAAGCCAGCGCGCGGTACGCAGGTTGCAATGGTGGGAATACGCGCTTCGTGCCAGCCAATACCGCTATTGAAGAGCGTTACGCCGCACGCCTCCAGTTCTCTGGCAAGCAGCAGCGTCTCTTCCAGCGTACTGCCTTGCTGTACCAGATCAAGCAGCGATAGCCGGAAAATAACAATAAACTGTCTGCCTGTTGCCTCGCGTACCGCCTGCATTACCTCGCGGGCAAAGCGCTGACGACCCGTCACATCACCGCCCCAGGCGTCACTGCGCTGGTTGGTCTGTGCCACCAGAAACTGGTTAATCAGATAGCCTTCCGATCCCATAATTTCCACGCCATCGTAGCCTGCCTGCTGCGCCAGTCGGGCGCAGCGCGCAAAATCAGTAATGGTCTGCCAGATCTCTGCTTCGCTCAGGGCGCGCGGCGTAAAAGGGTTAATCGGAGCCTGTAGTGCAGAGGGCGCCACCAGATCGCGCTGATAGCTGTAGCGCCCTGCATGCAGGATCTGCAGCGCAATTTTGCCGCCTTGTGCATGAACTGCATCGGTAATTTGCCGGTGCCAGCCGCACTGATCTTCATGAACCAGCATGGCACCACCTTGCGCCACAACGCCCTGCGCGTTAGGTGCGATACCCCCGGTTACAATCAGCGCCACGCCTTCACGCGCACGTTCACCATAAAAAGCGGCCAGCCGCTCAGCACCCTCGTGATGCTCCTCCAGGCCGGTATGCATCGAGCCCATCAGGAAACGATTTTTCAGCTGCGTAAAACCTAAATCCAGTGGGGTAAATAAGCAGGGATAGTGCCCGGTCATGATCGTATGCTCATAAGTGGTCGGATGAGTTAACTCTAACCTGAAATTTGTGTGATGGAAGAGAGCGGCGCTGAGCTTGTGAGAGACATCAAAAAAGCAGGCCGCTGAGCCAGGGTCATATGACGCACAGGGTGAATGACAGAATCTACGCCTGCATTTTCATCGGCTTTTCTCAGAACCCGCCAGTTCTGAGACTGATAAGGTCTGTTACAAACGTGCGTCAGGTGATACTGGTCACAGTTTTCCGGCGACTAAACCGTTTCTATAGTGGCCTGACCGGTAAACTCATGGAGAAACGATGAATATTGAGACGCACGCTTGCGTAATCAGCGGTAAACATCAGGTTAGCGTTAAACAGCAGCCACTTCAGTGGAACGGCGCTGGTACGCTGGTACGCATCACGCGCGGCGGCATTTGCGGCTCCGATCTGCACTACTACCAGCATGGCAAAGTGGGCAGCTATGACGTGAAAATGCCCATGATTCTCGGCCATGAGGTAGTGGGCTATGTGGTCGAAAGTGATGATCCCCGGCTGCAGCCGCAGCAAAAAGTGGCGATCAATCCGGCGCAGCCCTGCGGTACGTGCAAATATTGCCAGCGGCAGCAGGAGAATCAGTGCACTGCGATGCGCTTTTTTGGCAGCGCCATGTATACGCCGCATGTCGATGGCGGATTTACGCAGTACAAGATTGTGACCAGCAGCCAGTGTGTACCTTTTCCGCAGGAATGCGATGACAAGGTGATGGTGTTTGCTGAACCCCTGGCCGTGTGTATTCATGCCACGCATCAGGCCGGAGAATTAACCGGTAAGCGCGTTTTTATCTCCGGTGTCGGGCCGATTGGCTGTCTGATTGCTGCCGCTGCGCAAGTCGGTGGTGCAGCTGAAGTTGTCTGCAGCGATATCAGTGCGCGTTCGCTGTGTATGGCAAAACAGATGGGAGCGACTCAGGTAGTCAATGCAGCGAGTGACGATATTACGCACTGGATGGCTGATAAAGGCTATTTTGATGTGGCGTTTGAAGCGGCCGGGCATCCCGCTTCGCTGCAGCGCTGTCTGGATGTGGTTTGTGCCAAAGGCAGGCTGGTTCAGGTAGGGATGGGAGGCTCCTCTGATGTTCCGCTCATGACGCTAATCGCAAAAGAGATCGCGCTGGTGGGATCATTTCGCTTTACGCATGAGTTCCGCACGGCGGTTGAATGGCTTGCCCGGGGCATTATCGATCCGCTGCCGCTGTTTAGCGGCGAGTATCATTTACAGGAAATTGATGCTGCGCTGCAGTTTGCCGGTGACAAAACCCGCGCAGCTAAAGTTCAGCTTACTTTTTAAGGGATGCGTCATGAATGAACTCTTTTCACTAACCGGAAAACGCGCACTGCTGACTGGCTCGGCGCGCGGCATTGGTTTTCTGCTGGCACAGGGACTGGGTAAAGCGGGTGCAGAAGTGATTATCAATGCCACTACAGCGGCAGGTGCAGAGCGCAGTGCGGCCAGGCTGCGCGAGCAGGGGATAGTTGCTCACGCCAAAGCCTTTGATGTCACCCGGTCAGCTGCTGTGCATCAGGCGATTGATGAAATTGAGGCAGAGTGGGGCGCTATCGATATTCTGGTAAATAATGCCGGTATTCAGCGGCGACGCCCCTTTCTGGAATTTCCGGAACAGGACTGGCATGAGGTTATTGCAGTAAACCAGACGGCGGTATTTCTGGTGTCGCAAAAGGTGGCACAGGGCATGGTGACGCGTCAGCGTGGAAAGATCATCAATATCGGTTCCATGCAGAGCGAGCTGGGCCGCGATACCATTACGCCTTATGCCGCATCGAAAGGAGCCGTGACCATGCTGACGCGTGGCATGTGCGTGGAGCTGGCGCGCCATAATATTCAGGTTAACGCCATTGCTCCTGGCTATTTTGTTACCGAAATGACGCAGCCGCTGGCTGACGATCCCGACTTTACCGGCTGGCTGACAAAGCGAACGCCTGCCGCCCGCTGGGGTAAACCGGAAGAGCTGATTGGTGCCGCCGTGTTTCTCGCATCCGGCGCCGCAGATTTTGTTAATGGTCACCTGCTGTTTGTGGATGGCGGTATGCGCGTCGCCGTATAGAGGGCGGCGTGCTGACTGCGCCTGCAAAAATGCTGGTTCTCCGCTGTAACGTCGTGCCTTGCGGCCGCAGGGCGTCAAAGCACTGACCAGCCTGATGTGACAAGTTACTATAAAAACTGACACCCGGCCTGATGATAAGGGGCGGGGTGTCAGCTGCATCAGCCCGCCGGGATCGGTTCTTCGCGGCAGCGAATCCATGAAAAACGCGATTGATAGCCAGTGCCGAAATGCGTATTGCGCCGATAGCTGGAGCCTGCCTCTGCCGTGCAGTAAGTACATACCTTTACAATATCAATTTGTGCAGCAGGAATATCACGCTGTACCAGCAGACTCTGTGCCAGTCGGGGCAGATCAAACCAGCCCCCCTGCTGCTGAGCCTTTGCCTGTGGCCGGATGGCGTGAAGATTTTCAGGCTGCTGCCACGACCAGTGCAGCGGCGGAAGATCGCTGCGCTGCTGCATATCCTTAATACGATCCGCGCCGAGTTCATAACAGCAGGGACCAATTGCTGGTCCAATTGCAACATGCAGCGTTCTGCTCGTCGCGCCGCGTGCAATTAAGGCATCGATCGCACTGTTCAAAATACCGCTTAGTGTGCCAGTCAGCCCGGCATGTACTGCGGCGACCTGCCGATGTTGCGCGTCAGCAAACAGCACTGGCAGACAGTCGGCAGTGTAGACAGCGACCGGACGCGTACCGTCAGCAATAACTCCGTCAGCTTCGCACTGCTTTGGTGGAAAATTTGCTGCCGATGAGACCACACGGGCACTATGGCGCTGATGACCATAAGCTGCCTCTGCTGGTGCCGGCAATCCCGCGGGCTGAAATGCATACTCTACCCACGACAGGCTATCAAGCAGGGTGGAACGTGGACCAGATGCGCTATTTTGCATAACTCTCTCCTGTAACCTGACCGCAGTGTAGGACGATATCGGGCTTATGTTAATGGATATCGATTTACAGTGTTATTACCGCTGAGCTAACAACAGGTAACGATTATGGCCTTGTCTCTTAACGCATGCTGAACCGGTCGCACAGATTCTGAATTATATGTCCGCTGGCAGAGTAAAGGCTCTCTGTTTTTCCGGCAGGCGGCATAAAACTGACGCTACTCTACTAACTGGTGGTGCGGTAAATAATTTGCAGGATGAAAAAACCACTATCAAAACGCTGACTTAACCAGCAGAGACTGATCCGGTAATATTTACGTTTCTGGTTAACTGTTAATAAGCTGCGCTATCTCCTGATTTCTCTCTGACCTGTAGCAAATAAGGCAGCGCAATCTGCTGAAATTTAGGTGGTTAAATAGTTTATTACGCTAAATATAAATCTTTATAATTAAGAACTATCCTGGTTATTTCATCCTGTTTCACCCTGCTGGTGCAATCGCCTGCTAAATATAAGTGTGTTTTTATGTCAGGGGATTGCTGAGTTAAATAGCGTTATTTAGTTACTTAATGAATTTTAAAGACTTTTAGTAATTGAGCTGCAAGAACTATGCTTGCGTAAATTTACGTTTAAATAACCGTTGCTGACGATAATTTTACAAAAAGAGGCTGCGGGATTTGCGTTAAATAATTCTGGTGCATCTGAACGCTTAAGCGGCTATAACCAATTTTTGTGACCGCTACTGGCTTTATTCGTGCAGTCAGGGCGAATAACGGCCTGACTGACGTTAATAATCGCCAGCAGACCTGATTGCCGGATGCATAAGGAAGAGTATTGTGACGACATTAAAACCTTTATCAGCAAAAAATCGCAGTCAGACTCTGCGGTATTGCAGACGCCAGCGTCGCGTTGTTCAGCCTGGTGTGTTGCCTGCTATGTGCGGTAATCCTCTGTTCTGCCCACTGGCTACGATAACGTTAACAGCACTGAGGGCACTGTCATGAATTTGCAAACTCTGCGACAGGATATTCCTGCTGGCCTGGTTGTATTTCTGGTGGCGCTGCCGCTCTGTCTGGGGATTGCTCAGGCCAGTGGTCTGCCGCCATTTGCCGGTCTGCTTACCGGCGTCATTGGCGGATTGCTGGTGACTTCGCTGAGTCCATCGCGCTTTGCTGTCAGCGGCCCGGCGGCAGGGCTGGTGACAATTGTGGTGGCTTCTATCCAGACGCTGGGCAGTTTTTCCGCTTTTCTTACTGCGCTGATTCTGGCTGGCGTGCTGCAATGTATGCTGGGTCTGCTGCATGCTGGCCGCTTTATTGCGCTGGTACCCGGTAGTGTGATTAAAGGTATGCTGGCAGCAATTGGTATTTTGCTGATTATGCAGCAGATCCCGGTTGCACTGGGGATAGCGGAAGAGGTGAGTCTGCGTGCGCTGCTGGCTGGCGATCTCACTGTTTCCGCCAGTGCGATACTGGTTGCAGGAGCGGGTGTACTGATACTCTGGCTCTGGACAACACCTGCGATAAAATCGATAAAAATGCTGAGCTGGATCCCCGGCCCGCTGGTTGCGGTGCTGATTGGCTGTGCGGCGACGCTGGCCGGCGATCGGCTGTTTCCGGTGCTGGCTGAGGGGCTGCCGCGTATCGTACTGCCCGCTTTTGACAGCGTTTCGGCGCTGGCTGCTGAACTGGAAACGCCCGACTGGCTGGCGTGGCAGAACCCGGCGGTATGGATGGTCGCGGTGACACTGGCGCTGGTAGCGAGTCTGGAGACATTACTGAGCCAGGAGGCGCTAAAAAAACTGCGTCCGCAGAATCCGCCTCCTTCACCGGATAAAGAGATGGTTGCTCAGGGGATTGGTAACTTAACGGCGGGTTTACTGGGAGCGATGCCGATTACCGCCGTGATTGTGCGCAGTTCAGTCAATGTCAGTGTGGGTGCGCAGAGCAAATTCTCTATTTTACTTCATGGTGTTCTGCTGCTGGTGTGCGGGCTGTGGTTTAGCACGTTGCTTAATGCGATTCCGCTTGCCAGCCTGGCAGCAGTGCTGCTCTATACCGGTTACAAGCTGGCTACGCCGCAACTTTTTGCTGAACAGATCAGAATGGGCGTCGCGCAGTCGGTGCCGTTTTTTGCCACTGTGGGCGGGATCATTATATTTGGTATGCTGGCTGGCATCGGTATCGGTATCGCTACCCAGATCCTCTGCAGCATCTATCAGAGTCATCGTAATGCGCTGCAGCTTACCCGCCGCGACGACCACTACGTGCTACAGTTTCAGCAAAATCTGACGTTTATGCATAATCCTAAACTGCAGGGGCTGCTGGCGGAGATCCCGGAGAATAGCCGGGTAGTGGTAGAAAACAACAATGCCGAATATCTTGATCCTGATGTCAAAGCAGTGTTGCGTGATTTTGGTGAAAACGCCTCTGAACGGGGAATCGAGCTGAGTCAGTGGCCGGTAGCGGTCAGATAGCTGCGACTCTTACCGCCGCAAAAAATCGGATATCCCCTGATATCCGATTTTTTTATTTGTCGGGCATAATCTGCGGCAGAGTGGGTGACCCCACAGCCTGCTAAACAGAGAACGCAACCGTAGCCTAATCGCTGAATTGGAGTCTGGCGCTCTGCTGTTAAATAGGCACATTATGCCACTGCAATGCAGCGACAATTTCAGGCACAGGGTAGGGATAAATACGCGTGACGCTATTTGACGAACATAACCTTAAGAAAAACGCCCTTACACTGTTTTCTATTACCCTGGTATTCTGCTTTATAGGCAGCCATCTGCGGGTTCCTGCGGAGTTCTCGCTGTTCTGGCCGGTAAATGCATTGATTGCCGGACTGATAGTACGTCAGCCATTTTTGCACCGCCCTTCCAGCTATCTGGTGATGCTGGCGGCGATGATTTTTAATGACACACTCTTTTCCGGCTGGGCGTTTGCTGCGGTCACAATTAATATCGCTAACCTCCTCTTTACGCTGGTTGTGGTCTGTATGCTGATCAGGCCGTCACAGTCATCTGCAGCCGGTAATCAGATATTTGATGCCATGCGCATTTTCCCGGCCTGCCTGCTGGGGGCTGCGGCCTGTGCCACCTGGGGTGCCTGGGCACAGGGTATGGATTTCAATGCGCGATTTGCCGTTGCCTGGGCTGACTGGTTCAGTGAGCAGATCTCAACGTCGCTTATGCTGCTGCCTGTTATGCTTATCCGCTCACTGCGAACTGTAACGCCACGTCAGCTGCTCACCCCTGCGACGCTGCTACCACTGATTGCTGTGTTGCTGTCGTTGTGCGGCGGTGCGCTGATTGGCGGTGCGGGCAGTCTGACCTTTCCACTGCCAGCGCTGATCTGGTGTGCGATTGCACTGCCGATGCCAGTGACCAGCGTGGTGATCCTGCTCACCGGCATTACGGAAATTGTGCTGGTTTCACATGGTGTGATGAATATTCAGGGCAATGATGCGTTACTGCCAATTGGTCATCTGACTTCTGCACGTCTTGGCGTGGCAACAGTGGCGCTCAGTCCGCTGCTGGTTGCGGCCAGCATGGATGCTATCCGGCAACTTAATCAGCGGCTGGCGTTGCGGGCAAACATTGATGTACTGACGCAGCAGCTGTCGCGATCGGGTCTCTATGAACACCTGAAACAGACACCGTTTTCTGTGCAGCGTCATATCGGCGTAATTATGCTGGATATCGACTATTTTAAAACCGTTAATGACAATTTCGGACATGATGCCGGAGATAGCGTGCTGGAAGAGGTGGGGCGTCGTATTCAGCGCGTAGCCACACAGCAGCAGATCATCTGCCGTTTTGGTGGCGAAGAGTTTGTGATTGTGGTGTTTGATGCTGCGCCAGAGCCACTCTATCAGCTGGCGGAGTCAGTGCGTCAGGCGCTGGCACGGGAAAAATTCTGGATCAAAGGCAACAGCGTCACGGTGACTGCCAGTATGGGACTGGCCTGGGATAACGCCCGCCATGAGCGTGAATGGCCAGAGATGATTAACCGGCTGATTTCCGCCGCTGATAAACATCTCTATAGTGCCAAACGTAACGGGCGTAATCAGGTTGCGCCAATACCTGCTACCAGTGCAAACGACGTGGCATAAGCCACGTCCTGTTAGTCAGACGCTGCTGGCCAGTTGCTGGCGCTGCTGATGTCGCTGTTGTGCCAGTTCAATCAGTCGGGTAATCAGATCGCGATAGCTCAGACCCGCAGCCTGCCACAGCTTGGGATACATACTGATATTGGTGAAGCCGGGCAGGGTATTAACCTCATTTACGATGATTTCATTATTTTCGGTCAGAAATACATCAACGCGCGCCATACCTGCGCACTCCAGCGCCCTGAATGCCGCAAGCGCAGTAGCGCGAACGGCTTCGCTGTTTTCAGCGCTGATATCTGCCGGTACCACCACCCGGGCGCCACTTTCGCTAATATACTTGGTGTCATAGGCATAAAATGCATCCTGCACCACCACTTCCCCACAGGGACTCGCTTCCGGAGTCTCATTACCCAGGACGGCACACTCAATCTCGCGCCCTTTGATGCCTGACTCAATCAGAATTTTGCAGTCAAAACGAAATGCCAGCGCCACTGCTGCGGCAAATTCTGCCAGGTTATTCACCTTGCTGACGCCCACAGAAGAGCCCTGATTGGCAGGTTTGATAAACAGCGGCAGCCCCAGCTTTTCGATTGTTGCTCCGGCATCAAGCGTTGCACGCTGTGCCGCGCTGACGCTTAACCAGGGAGCCACTTTCAGCCCGGCATCGCGCAGCAAACGCTTGGTGATATCTTTGTCCATGCTCACGGCGGAGCCAAGCACATCTGATCCGACAAATGCCACGTCAGCCATACGCAGCAGTCCCTGTAACGCGCCATCTTCGCCCTGAGTACCGTGAACAATGGGGAAGATAACGTCCAGGCGCGGCAGAGGCTGTGCCTGCTGCAGCTCTACCAGCTGTGATGCGGCCTGACCGGGCACCAGTGCTATCGACTCACCATCCGCTGCCAGGGCAATGCGCGCCGGGTCATCAGCATTCAGCAGAAAGCGGTCAGCATCATAGCGTTGCCATCTGCCCTGTTTATCGATGCCCAGCAAAATCGCCTCATATTTTTGCTTATCGATAGCATCCAGAATATTTTTTGCAGATTGTAACGACACCTCATGTTCAGAAGATTTGCCGCCAAACACGATGCCCACACGCTGTTTTTCCATGTTTTTTTGCCCGATTGCAGTTAAGCGAATAGCTAAGATAACATGCCGATCCATCGGCATGGGAGTGCAAATAATCACTGACAGATTTCGGGCGCACCCGGGCAGTTATCCGCATTCAACCGCCTCTAAACGGAAAGCAGATAGCATTGGTTACGCAGCGAGTGGCGGATTAAAATTGCACTGACTTCGACTTCACAGGAGCACAATCTTGGACAACTGTCCCACACGATTACAGCGGATTGTCGCGGTAAGATAGCTTCTGCGCTCTCTTAACTGCGCGTTAAGATGGCGGATCTCCTTTCTGAGTTCTCCTTCTCTGGTGCCATATCAGTATGGCGCTGACTCCGTCTGTAATTTTTTCTGCATCAGTTAACAGGGATTCATGGAGCAAGAGATGGACTGGAAAATATTTGTATTGCGCGTTACTGCCGCGCTGATTCTGGGGGCGCTGATAGGCAGTGAGCGTCAGTTGCGGCAGCGGATGGCCGGTTTGCGCACCAATGCGCTGGTCAGTACGGGTGCCTGCTTATTTGTGCTGATGACGCAGGGGGTGCCAGGAATGGCCACTGATGCGTCACGCGTTGCGGCCTATGTGGTTTCCGGTATCGGTTTCTTAGGCGGCGGTGTCATTATGCGCGATGGATTAAATGTACGCGGCCTGAACACTGCCGCTACGCTGTGGTGTACCGCTGCGACCGGGGTATTGTGCAGCATGGGACTGCTGCTGGAAGCGGCAATTGGTTCACTGGTGATCCTCTGCGCAAACATCCTGTTACGCGATCTGGCGCAGGGGATTAACCGGCAGACGCTGCTACCTGCGACCGAAGCGGTACAGCACTATAAAGTACAGATTACCTGTCTGACGCAGAATGCAGGTGAGATACGTAGTCTGATGCTGCACACGCTGGGTAATAGTGATTTGCGCCTGCAATCGCTGCAGAGTGAAGATCTGGCGAGTACCCATCGGATGGCGGTTAGCGCGGAGGTATCAGGCAAGCCTCACCTGACCCGGCAACTGGAGAAACTGGTGAGCCGTATCAGCCTGGAGAAAGGTGTCAGTTCGGTGCGCTGGCAGGTATGCGATATGGCGCGCCAGTAGCGTCAGGCGCTTTTGCTGCCGGAAGAAAATGTGCTATCCGAAGCTGGCAGGTGTGATGACAGAGAGTTGCGTTCTGCGCGCGAATCCACAGCGGAAAAATCGCGCTGAAAAATTTTTTGCAAACGCTGCATCCGGTCGGGCGGGTGGCTCGTATATCTCTCTGTGAGCAACTGATTGCTCTTTCAACGAGGATATATAATGAAAACGTTAACCCGCCTTTCCGTTGTATTCGCTGCCCTCTTCGTCTCAGCTGGCTCTATGGCCGCCATGAAACATGATTCTGTCATGGTCGGTGGTGCAGCGATGTATCCTGAAAAAAATATCATTGAAAACGCATCAAATTCCAAAGATCACACCACGCTGGTTGCGGCAGTAAAAGCAGCGGGTCTGGTCGATACGTTACAGGGTAAAGGACCCTTTACCGTATTTGCGCCAACCAATGAGGCATTTGATAAATTGCCTTCAGGCACGGTAGACGAATTGCTTAAACCGGAAAATAAAGCAAAACTCACCAGCATACTGACCTATCATGTTGTGGCCGGAAAATATGATATGAAAGCGCTGGAGAAAAAAATTAAACAGGGTGGCGGTAAAGCTGAACTCAAAACAGTAAACGGTGAATCACTCACGTTTATGAATAAGGGTTCGAAAGATATCGAGATCAAAGATGCTCAGGGTCATACCGCAGATATCACTATTTATGACGTATACCAGAAAAATGGTGTAATTAACGTCATTGATACTGTTCTGATGCCTAAGTAATTGCCTATACTCGGGAGAGAGTCAACTCTCCCGGGAATAGCATGGATCTGAATCAGGCTGAGCAACTGAGTCAATTGTTGAAGGCGGTTGCGAATGGCGACCGCATCGCATTTGAAAAAGTATACCGGCTGGCGTCACCGCATCTGTTTGCGGTGGCGCTACGGACACTGGGTAATCGTGCCTGGGCAGAAGATATTCTGCACGACTGCTTTATTACAATATGGAACAACGCAGCAACCTTTAACAGTGCGCTAAGTTCGCCGCTGACCTGGATGACGCATATTGTTCGCAATCGCTGTATTGATGGCTTACGTAGCGGCTATATCCGGCAAGTCACCCTGGACGAACCCATTTCGGATGAGACAGTAAAATCCCCGTTATCCTCACAGGATGAGATAAGCGACGCAGGACAGGCTCAGCGTCTGCAGCAGTGTCTGAAAAATTTAAGCAGTGAGCAGCGGCAAAGTATCTCACTTGCCTACTATCAGGGTATGTCGCATAGCGATATCGCCAACTGGTTTCAGCAGCCGGTTGGGTCGGTTAAAAGCTGGATACGACGCGGTCTGGAGCATTTGCGGGAGTGCGTAGGGCTATGAGCAAAAAAGAACAGCGCGACGAAGCACTGGCAGCAGAGTATGTGCTGGGCACGCTGCGCGGTGGCGCAAAACTACGCTTTCAGCGCAGATTAAAAAACGAGCCGGCACTGGCCGTGTATGTGGCGCGCTGGCTTAACCTGCTTAACGGCATGGAGAGTCAGCTTAAACCCGTAACCCCACCTGAAACTGTCTGGAAACGTATTGCGTTCTCGCTGCCGGAAAGCCGACGCCCAAAGCGTTATCGCCCAATGATCCCCTGGCTTGCTGCGGCCAGTTTGCTGGTTGCCGTTTTGATTTATAGTGTGGCATTTCGCGCGCCAGCACTGACGCCGCTGGCGGTACTGAGTAGCGATCAAAATCAGGGCCAGTGGATTGTAAGTGTCAGCAGTACGCACGATCGTATTCAGCTTGCGCCATTACATATCGCGGATATTAATCCGGGCAAAAGCTTTGAGCTGTGGGCAATACCGGCTGGTCAGTCGCCGGTTTCACTGGGCGTAATAAAAGAGCGGGCCAGCAGTAATATCACCATAGCGGAACAGCGCTTTTTAACGAATGCCACCCTGGCAGTGAGTCTGGAGCCAAAAGGGGGATCACCCACCGGACAGCCAACCGGGCCGGTTTTATATAGCGCTAAAATATAGGTGTGGTGGGATTGTGAGACAGAATGGTGTAGCTGGCAAACCGCGTGATTGATCATAATGGTGGCCGGATACGCTTAATTGCTTTTCCGGTAAAACATTATTCTGGTGCTTTGCAGCGACAACAACTGATATCCGGTTCCTGATCTGGTTATATGAGCAGAATTTAGCGCTAATAAGGTCATTGCAATGACCGGGATATTATCAGCCTCTGAACGCTAAACCTTTTTAATACTATGCTATAAATCAGCCTGCCCATAAACAGACCGTCGCTTGCTGCGTCATAATAAAGCAACGCTGTTGCCGCAGTTTCTGTGGAAAACAGAGCGGTTCTCTTATCTCTGCCGGTTCCACGGCATTATGGCCAGCAGCTTTGCCATACCACACATACCGGTTATACCGGCAAATATCAGGCCTGCGCCAATAAAGGCGGGAATAACGCAGAACATCGGGCTGAAGAGTGTGCCAGCCAGTGTACCGCACAGCACCAGTGCGCCGGCGGCGATCTGCACCTGACGCATTATCGGTCATGGCTGACGGCTGTCAGTGATCACCGGATAACCCCGCCGCTTTCCTGGCGTTATGACCACCCTGCATAATCAGGGCCGTTGCCGGAAAGGCTGCCTGTGTTCGCTGTATTGCCCGGTTCGCACACCGCTCTGACAATAAAATATTACCTGGCCGGCGCCAGCAGGCATCTCTTTAGCAAACCACTCTGATGATAATGTTTCAGCCGGAACAGAGTGCTAACCAGCAATATGCTCCCGACGCCACTCATCGTGCGCACGGATATCAACGATCATCACATTATTATCCAGGTGCTGCTCCACATCGTCAGGTGTTATTAGTGAAGTGCCCATCTGATCCTTCCCAGGTATTACGACTGACCGGATAAGCAGCAGATGCTCAGCTTATCCGGCAATACATATATCGCTATTGCAGCTGCCACGTTTAACGCCAGACTCAGGATAACGCATCTGGTTACTGACACCACGCTTACTCAGCCAACAAAGTGACCAAACAGGGTTCCGGTTAATCCCGATGCCGCCATTGCCAGACTACTCCAGAAGCTGACGCGAACCACGCTACGAAATACCGGCGCGCCACCGGCCCGCGCCGATACAATGCCAAGAACAATCAGAGCCAGCAGGGTAGACAAAACAATACCTGTAATGCCTGAGCCCGCAACAGCAGCCAGCAACGGAATGAATGCACCTGCGGCAAAACTGCCTGCCGAGAACAGTGCGGCCTGAAGTGGGCGGGCGCTGGAGTGCTCAGATATTCCGAGTTCATCTCGTGTATGCGCATCCAGCGCATCATGCTGCATCAGTGCGACCGCCACATCGTGCGCCAGTTCAGCACTCAGGCCACGCTGCCGGTAAATTGAGGCCAGCTCATGGGTTTCACCCACAAAATTGTCGTCCAGTTCAGCCTGCTCTTCAGCGATCGCCGCACGTTCGGTATCTGCCTGTGATGAAACTGAAACATATTCGCCGGTCGCCATCGACATGGCGCCAGCGACAACGCCAGCCACACCTGCCAGCAGAATATTTTCGGCGCTGCTGCTGGCTGCTGCCACGCCGGTAAGAAGACTGGCGGTAGAAACAATACCGTCATTAGCGCCCAGCACGGCTGCCCGAAGCCAGCCAGAACGCGCAATTTTATGTGATTCTCCATGCAACACGGCAGTGCTCCTTTAAATGTAAACCGGATAGAGTGCGCCAGCCTGCGTCTGTTGTGACAAAAGTATTGACCGGATGCGCGCCCGAGATTGGCTAACAGAGCAGCAGCGATACAGGCAGATATCTTCTATACCACTGGCGTAGAGATAGCGGCTGAATAGCAGGCCCGGAAAGCGGCACATTCGCTAAAACCGGCACCTGTGTTGTGCAACATTGCCGGCAAAGGGCGAGCTCCAATCGCTGTCAGCCGCAGGCTGGGCGCAGATCTCTGCACTGCTACCGTGCGACAATAGCACTTAGTGACCAGAAAGCAGCTAAGCGTTATGTCACAACAGTGCAGACTATCGGCTGTTTCTGCATTTCATCATCACAGATAGCATAGTACCTGCGCAATTTAAGCAGTGTGAATATCTGTGTCAAAAAGAGAACGGCTAATGGCATTGATAATAAGCCCTAACCTGGGGGGAAGTATCTATGACAAGTGCTGCTACTAAAGAGTAAAAATTCTGGCGGGCTATCTGGCTCACCAGAATTGGGGTAGCGAATAAAAATTTCAGCTGCTTGTAATTAACACCCTTATAAATCCATAAAGGGCAAGTCTGGAAATTAATTTTATTCGTAGTTTAAAATCAGTATAGCGATATTGTTTTTTTCATTAATATGCCTGAGTAATGCTGTGGATATTACGCTTCCTGCAAGTGGGTAGGTATGTTTTTTATCAAATTCAATATTACTTGTTGTAACCTTTTGATCGCGTATGCAGGTTGTTTTTACCATTTTATTAAATGCTTTTGCCGTGCAGGTTGCTTCGGCTATAAATCCTGTGAAAGTCACAGTGCCACTGCTGGCTGCATTAATAATTGAGGCAAAGGTAAGTGTGCAGAATATAACGCCTGCGTTATATATGCCGGTAACTTTACTATTTATGATTCTCTCCAGAAGTAGATATAAAAGTTTCGGGGCTTATCTCCTTGTTCGTTACAAAAATAAATGATTTTTTATATTAAGTTGTTGCAGGTAAAACAACTGAATAACGCTAAGATATAGCGAGGAGTGCAGCTTATTCTAAGCCTGCGGTCAGGTTACGTTCTGAGAGAACCGAAACCTATAACTCAAGCTACCACTCTTAACTCTTGCTTGTCAAATATCGCTTAGTGTCAAGATAAACTGAAATGAATTTTATTAATAATATGATTTTATTGTAAAAAAACAGATTTTTTTCTGATTTTCTGTTCTTCTGCCAACGACTCAGCGCTGCTTTAACTATAGAGCAAGTAAATTATCCTTATTATTCATAACATAGCGAATCATAAAAAAATACTGCTATTTTTTTGTTGCGATTAATTATTTTGATACAAATATAAAGGAAAAAGAAAAAATGAATGCCGTAAATCAAATTACCGGAAGTAAACGCTAATAAAATCAACAGATACTATTTTGACAGCAAGACTGGCAAATGCTGACTTCCTGCTTTTCGCCGTGATGTTTCTACTCACAGGATAGGGTAACAGTCAGGAAAGTGAACATGCTATAAAGCAAACAGAGATTTCTATTGCTGAAGCATAAGCAGCAGTAAGAGAGATAACTCACTGCTCTTACTGCTGCTTATGCACTTATGATATCCTGAAAAGCTACTGCTGTGAGGTATAGGTAAGTTGATCGCCTGCATCATTGATATAGCGAAAGTTCAGGTTAAATAGTGCTGGCATATCGCGGTCGAAGTGTAATGTTTTATCGCTTAACGGTGCGATCAACAGATCGCTGTCCAGCGCTCTGGCCGGGCCTGATGATGATTGCAGTTCCACCGCTACAATCGACAGGTGTAGCGGAGAAGGATTATGACACCGCAGTGTCTTTGCAGCGCTTCGCTGGCAGCTTACTCTGGCAATTGCTTCTTCCGGGGTGATATGTAAACCCGCAGGACGGTAGAAAAGTTTAATCTGCGTATTCATGGTGACCAGCACACTGTTATCTTTATCTGCGCCTTTCTTTTCTGGTGGTATTTCATAAATATTAAACCAGTAAAGCGATTCTCTGTCGCTCGGCAGCGCAGAGTGGTTGTAGATAATGCGAATACCTTTTATTCCCTGCGGCTCAAGCCGGAAAACGGGTGGAATAGTGACAAAAGGAATGTTGCTGCTATCGGGCGTGCCCTCACCCTTATCCACCCAGGTTTGCACGACAACCGGATAATTGTTGGTGTTTGCCAGCATTAACGATTTCTCACGGCTATTTTCTTCGTAAACCACACGTGAGTGAGAGGGCATAACACCAGCCAGCGCAGGGTTAACCAGACACAGGCTGATAAGCAAAAAAGTCAGATACCTCATTGCACTTTCACCATCACTGTTGCGGTGGCTCTGACTTTGCCTGCTGTCACCGTCTGGCCACTGATTTTTTTCAGAGTGGCGACAAAGTTATATGAATAGTTGGTATACCCCGATGCACTGCTGCCGGTAGCCGTGGCGTTATTGAGTACCGGATACCAGCCTGCATTATTTCCCAGATACTTGCTGTTTAGCGGGTCGGTACCCGTTTGCCCAATCAGCGTTAAGGGCGTTGATGGCGCACTGGCATAAGCCAGCGTGATCCCTACGCCTTTTGCCATGGCACTGGCAGAATAATCATCCGAAAGCAGCATGCTTACGCCTCCCGAGCTATTAACCAGACCCAGCGAGCTGGCAGCGCTATACGCGCCCGGCGAAACCTGGAAACCCAGCGCTGTTTGCGACGTCGCCGTACCTGAGGCCACGCTATTACTGCACTCAACATTGACAGAGAAACTTGCGGAGCTGGAAAGGTTATTATTGAGTTCGCTGACCGATATAACCGGCAGCGCCACCAGCGGTGTGGCATTACGCACCACGCAGGTAGGCGTGTTGTAGAGCTGGTTAACTGCCCGCATACCGTAACCAAAACCGTTGTCTGCTCCCCAAAAGCGCCAGTTATAGGCGCTGTCCTGACCAACTTCATCTGTCGACAGGCCGGGCCCATGTAACTGAATATAGGCATTGGGCTGTGTGCATTTGTAATTGACGCCGGCGGTGGAGCCATAGACGATGCCACTGCCATTGGTGTTGCTATTTCCGCAAAAAGAGGATGCAGCACTGGTTCCGGGCAGCGAACTGACTCGATAAAGCTCCGCCTGCATCGGGGGAATATCCTGCAGACGGATCTGGATTTTTGTCCCGGAGGTAGCATAACTGGTCACTGGTATCTTTTGCCAGTAGCGCGTCACCGCCAGGCTGTTCATCGTGAGTTTTAGCCCGACGTACGCAAAGTAGGTTGCATAGACGTCACTCAGTCCATCGGGTTTGCCAATATCATAAAATCCGCCTATGCGATCGTCGCCGTTGGTGGCAATCAGAAAATAGATATTCGGAAGATCGCTCTGGTCGCAGGTCCAGAGTACGGTCGCAGCGGTTGCGCTGCCAAAGGTATAGTTTGTTGAGGGTACAGTAACACTACCCAGCAAAGAGCCAACCGGTGAAAAGTAGGTATCAAACAAATTCACTTTGCCAAAAGGGATCAGCGCCGTGCGATCATCCTCGGTTTGCGAAGCTCCGGTGCTTGCGCAGGTGGCCCATGCAGGCAGCGCGGCGATACCTGAAAACAGTAACAGTAGTGTCAGCAGAATAGTTAACGGTTTCACTTTATCCCTCACAGCTGGCAGTCAGGTTGACCAGCGTCATTTTGCGTTCCGCCTCGGTCAGTGAATAGGGAATGCGGCACTGAGAATTATCTCCCCAGGCAACCTGAAAATAGCCGCGCTCATGTTCAGCACGCACATAGATCTGTCCGCCCTGACCGGCAATACCGGCAGAGTTGCCACTTTCGTCATATACCATCGATCCCATAGGAATATTTTTACCCTGTTGTGTACGTACCGTGATTAGCATTGCGGTGCCGGTTCTGGTTCTGAACGTCATTTTGCTGACAGCACCAGCAACCGGCGCAACCCGCTGCTGGCTGTCCAGAATTTCGGCATTGCCTGTCATTCCCGCCGGATCCAGCGAGACGCTGTTATAGCGATAGGGCGTCATCGACGGGATAAGCGCATAGCCGCTGCTGTCAATTTTGCTCTGGGGTGAGCTGAACAGCTCGGCACCCTCGGCACCTTTCGCTTCGACCAGGGCAAAAGTGTTGCCGAGATAAGGTCCAAAGGTGAGGCCGCCAGCATGCAGTGCTGCTGCCCCCTGTGCATTACCGGAAAGCTGCCAGTAGTTTCTGCCGGCTGAGCCATTTATGCCCAGCGTGACTTTGGGCTGACGATTTTGCAGGCTGCCACTTAAGGTGTTCTGATTAAGTTGCTGATCGTGCATGGCGCTGACGCTGTAAGTGGTGAGCTGCTGCTCATCTGCTGCGCCTGATAAAGATGCCTGATACTGACTGCCGCCGGTATCACTATGGTTGTAAGTGGTATTCAGAGATGTGCCGCGCGCACTCTCCGGAAACAACGGAATTGAGAAGGTGGCAGACACAGCCGTCTCCTGTGAACCGCTGCTCTCGTAGCTGCCGGTTCGCTGACGATTTACCGCAAGGCTTAATGCCATACCACGATCAAAGCTTTTACTGTAGCCAACCTGGTACTGTGTATCGCGTGACCGCCCGTTTCGATAGCTTTGCGTAGCAGCAGTAATAAAGACATTGCCAAGGCTATCCATATTCTGGCTCATGGTAACGTCAAATCTTTCCTGCTGGTCGCTGGCATACTGCAGCCAGTTCCCACTGCTGAGCGTGTCATAACGCAATCCCAGAATGCTGGCTAAATCACGATAGCCAGCGGTGGAGTAGCGATAGCTTGCCAGCGAAACGGTGGTGCCCGATGTGGCAAACGTTTTGCTCCAGCTGACGCGACTCATCCAGCCCTGCAGCGTCTCATCCTCCGACATCGATGCCCGGGAATAGGTAATATCTGATCCCAGTGCGCCGAACTCGCTGGCATAGACGCCTCCTAATACCGTTGAGAGATATCCTTCTGAAATACGCACGCCGCCGTTTCCTGTAATGGCGTTTGTCAGACCGCGTTGATAGATCACATCGCCAAAGTTAGCATCTTCCCGCATGCGGCGTGTTTTACCGATTGCCAGGTTATAGCGCGATATTCCGGGGCGGATAGACTCAGGAACGGCAGAGAAGGGAACGATAAATTTTTTAACTGAGCCATCGGCTTCAGTAACTTCAACCTGTAAGTCCCCGCTGCTGCTGGTAGGGCTCAGATCCGTTATCTCAAATGCTCCGGGCGGAACAGTGGTCTGATAGATCTCGCTGCCATTCTGGCGCACCGAGATTTTTGCGTTGGTATTCGCGATGCCACGAATAACTGGCGCATAGCCCTGTTGTGTGTCGGGCAGCATCGCCTGTGAAGTTGAAAGGTTGAGGCCGTTATAACTTAAGCCTGAAAAAAAGGTGCCATTGGTGATCAGCTGCCCGGCCATAAACTCGCTTAAAATTGCGGGTACAGGACGCTGAACGTAACCTCTCACTGTATGCCAGGATGCGCCCTGTTGCTGATTCCATGTAGCCGATCCTGTCTGACGATACTGCCAGGTGCCAACGTTAATCCCGCCATTCAGCGATAGCCATGCAGAATCCTGATTACTGATGCTCTGACCAGAATATGAGACGTGATAATAGTTCGCCAGATAGTTGGCAAAGCCGATATTAGTGCCGGTGTCATAGTCTGCCGGGTCGATCCAGCCGCGTGGCTTTTTAATCAGCAGTGATTGCGGAACAGTTACATCCAGCCTGAAAGCAGAGATGGCAAGATGTGCGGATGCCTGAGGCTCCACATCAGCCAGAAACAGACATTGCTGACTACTGACCGCCTGTGGTCGATGGTTTTTAAAGCCGATGTTGCTAATCAGGTTTTCTGAGAAGCAGGGAGCCTCCCCATCGGCATGTGTTTTGACACTGACCGGAAACCGGCCCAGAAACTGCCGGTTTACATAGACATCAAGCTGGTAATCACCCGGTAATACTGCGTCAGGTTTAGCAAGCTTCGCTAAAGCCTGCTGATCAACATCACTGCCTTTAAACAGTGATGCGTCAAAATAGTATTCATCGCTGACTGCCGGCTTGACTGCCGTTTCCTGAGCGTCAGCACAGGATGAAAAATAGAACAGTACCGCAGCAGAAACCGCTGAAAGTGAGAATTGCGCCCGGTTAAAATTACAGATCCCTTGCATCTTCAACGTAAGCACCATAATCATTTACCTGCGTAATGAGTATTTTCCCGCCGCGCAAAGAGGCGATATTTCCTGCGCGGGACCATTCCATTGAAGAGAAAGGCGCCAGCATAACGGAGCCAGCGAGAGGGAGTTTCTGCCTGCCGTTAGTAAACTCTGCACTGCTGATAGAGATATAAAAACCGGTGGGGTTTTCCACCTGAATATGTCCGTTATTAAGAGAAAATTTCAGCGCTTTATAAGCATCGCTCTGTTGACCAGCGAGTGAGTCAGGACGGTAAAACACCTTGATTCGACTCTTTACTGCAATGATCAGTTGATTGTTGGCTGCTTCTGACGTTTTGATGGAGGGAATTTGAGTGAAATTAAGGTAAAAAACCGATTCGCGATCGCGTGGAAGCGACGCGCTTGCTGCCGTTGAGATCAGGCGTACAGATTGTCCCTGGTTGGCTTCAATACGAAAAACGGGCGGTACAACAGCAAATGGCACACTGGCAGAAGCGTTCTCATTCTCTTTGGTGATTTTTATCTCAACAACATAAGGGTGAGAGTCCGGATTTCTAAACTGGATTGTTTTTTCCTGAGAGCCGGAAGAGATAATAACGCGCGTTCCGACCATAATCACGCTGGCTGAAGAAAAATGAGCATAAAGCAGAACAAATAGGAGAATAAGTTTTTTCATATTCCAGGCCATAAAAGGGGCTGCGCAGGGCAGCCCTGAATCAATCAAAGATAAGTAAGTGTATATTGCGCCACGCTGGTAACTTTACCTGCGGTTGTAGTAGCACTGGTGGCCATATATTTGGCGCTGTAGGTTGCTTCAGCTGAAGTCGCATTCGCTGCCAGCGTCAATGCAGCACCGCGTGTTACGCCATTCAGGTTGATCTGTTGAGTTCCTGTACTATCAGAGTACAAGGCGATACCTACTCCGGTTGCCGCGTTTGCGCTGGCCGTATTACCGAGTGCAAACGTGGTCGTATCAACGCTGGTTCCCAAAAATTCAGGGTACATGGTCAGAGCATTAGTACTTGCGGTACAACCAGTTACTGAAATAGTAAATGGCGTCAGGCCTGCACTATTACGTACGGCTGTAGTAGTGGTGCCAGAAGTATATAAATCGCTGACAGATATTGTTGGCATTAATACAACCGCATTGGTTGTACTGTTGACGTTAATACTACAGGTCTGAGCTGTCACCTCGCCCTGAAATGTTACGGTCGTAGCAGAAAAAGCCGAGGTGGACATCAGCATGGTAGTAAGCAGACAAACTTTAAAAGCTGATTTTCTTTTCATGATAATCATCCTGATGGTAGCGTGGAAGAAAGCACGGTGTTTACTTTTTGCTTGAGAAAAAATATGTTTGGTTGAGTAAGAAGTGTGCAACTTCATCTTTGTAATAAACGCGATTAATACTATTCATCGTCTGAAAAACAGAACTGACTATTTCAGCATCCAGAATGGCGGCATACCCATAAAGCGATTAGTACCAGTGGACTCTAATTCACAAAAACTCAAATTGCTATTTTTTTCATAAATTTTTTTAACCTGATTTTACGTCTGCAGATGAGTGAAACGGGTAATCTCATCTGCCAGGTGGGTACGCCAGTAGAATCCCTGGCCTGCATATAGTTTGAGCTCTTTCATTGCGCTGGCGTACTCTTCGCAGTTGACGCCCTCGATAACAATCCTGCTGTTTGTCCACTTAAGGCTGCTCAGAAACACTCTGAAAACGTCTGTGGCTAACGCACTCTTCTGCGATTCCCAAAAATATTTCTTATCAATTTTAATAAAAGTGAACCAGTGGATCATATCTGCTGCCAGCAGGATATTGGCCGGGGACGCATCATCCAGCCAGAGACGCCCTTTTAAAAGGGAAAGAACTTCAGTGCAGGTTGCATCTGCTGGGAAATTACGCGATAGATCTATCTCAAAATTGATAAGCTGGTAGTCAGAGAGTAAATCACTTCTTTTTGAGTTTATGAGTTTTTTTAGCGTTTCAATATCGACATTAATGTTTACAAGAGCACTGCGCTCCTGAAAATAGGCATAATTTTCAACAACAAAATCAATCTGACATTCTGCCAGTTGTATTAAAAATTCTGGTGTGGCTGTTTTGAAAAAACATTCATAGTAATCGTGAGCTTTGCTTGATGGATTTTTATGCCGGGTAAGGCATTCAAAAGCTATCAATGAGTTATTCAAATTATGAATAGGTTCAAAAACAAAGTACATAGCTCACCCTAAGAGTAAAGTTATTAGCTTGATGAATAAACATAGCAGCACAGGAAATCACAATTTATTGATTATGCTTTTCTCCTTAACTTCTGTTTTATATGGATTTTTTAGGTCAGGATAAGCGCTGAGTTGTTGATTTATGATAAGTAGCTATAAACGCTTTCCTCGTAAAGTAAGTAGTTAATCGATATTGAAATTTAATTACATTTTTCTCTTTAGCCAGAATTTAGAGCGGAACTTATTTGATTAAATTTTCAGTGTTTATTTCCATAATGTTGTGTTTGTAGCATAAATAACATTGCTACTATAAAGCAGGGAGAGGGCCGGGGCATGACTGCTAAACATTCCCTGCCAGAACTCTCTGCTACTGGCTTCTGAATGTATAGTATACAGCTTCAGCCTGATTAACCTGCCATAAGCAATTGCTGTCAACCTTTAATGAATATTTTAGTCACATTCCAATAATGTGCAATTTACGGAATATAAAAATATCCTACCATTTTTGATAGTTGACATTATTTTAATTAAAGTTAATTGTTATTATTGAATTGATTATTGATCTAGATCAATGCAAATTTAATTATTTATTTATGCATATACGTTGTTACAGGTTATTAGTTCTCTTAATCTGGTTAGCAAGCGTGCCATTCCCTCGATGGTTTAACACTACTCTCAGGCTGTTTATGGAAGATTTTGGTGAGTGGCAGGCTAATTAATTCACTCAGGGTAAGGACGAATAGAGGCGGGGGAAAGCTTTGCTGGCATTGTTCCAGACCAGTCAGTTAGCTAACAGATAGATGACGACTAAAGAATCTGGATGTTAACTATGAAAATAGCCGGGATGAATTTTGTTAAAAAATCGTTTTATTTTTGTTTGTTATTTGCGTTCATTAACGGTCAGTGGATGCTGACGTTAATATTGTGTCTGGATACATTATCATCAGTTTAAAGCAATATTCAGATGCAGAGAGCTGTGACGTAATGTTGCACTAAGTCATTTACAGGAACCCGGCTTTGCTGGCTTTTAAGGCATATGGCACCGTGCGCAGAACATGAGAGGCTATGTTTATAGCCTGCGAAATCCGGCTGGTACTGGCATCATTCTTTTTGCTGAGATATAGCAGATATAAAAAAGACGCTTTGCAAATCAGCTGAACATTCCGGCAGTAGGATAGCGACCTTGAGCTTTCTCAGCAGTTCATTACCCAATTGCTTTATCAATCGCACTATCAGCAGGCTGAGCAGGATACCTGGCATTGGCGCTATTAATATCAGTGTGATTCAGGGGCGGCAGGCCGCTGACCGGGCCTGTTTTGAGACCCGCGCTATAGTTTGTTTTTTAACTGGGGCAACGGTGTGATTCTGAGAGATGTGTGTCAATACTACGCCAGCAGCCAAATCTGGTGTACTACTCTGGCTGTTGATCACAGAGCAATCGGTAAAGCGAGCTGATTTCGCTCGCCTTTTCAAATCAGGGCAACAAAAAAGCCACTCTGCGGAGTGGCTTAATTATATGATTTTAAAGCTAAAATTTGGTGGCCCCTGCTGGGTTTGAACCAGCGACCAAGCGATTATGAGTCGCCTGCTCTAACCACTGAGCTAAGGGGCCAGTAGTGGGGCGATTATAAAGTATCTGGCATAAGCGATCCAGCCCTGATGTACTGGTTGACGAAAATTACATCACGCCTGAGTGATTGATCTATCGAAGAAAATTGATCTAAGTCAGTTTCGATCGGGCAGTTTCACTGTGCACTCAGCTCTTTTTGCCATCAGCATGATAAAAGTAGCCTTAATCAGCGCAGCTGATCTGCATATTGCTATTACCAGATTGCACTATGCTCTGCTGTTATCGCCTACACTTTGATACGTTTTTCAGACAGGTAACGTTATGAGCGATCACGCTATCCGCGACATTATCGCGCCCGAGCTGCAGGTGCTGTTTTGTGGCATCAATCCGGGGAAATCCTCGGCGCATACCGGTTTTCATTTTGCCCATCCCGGTAATCGTTTCTGGAAAGTGATTTATCTGGCCGGATTTACGCAGGAGCTGCTTAAGCCAGAGCAGGAGCAGCGGCTACTGGAAACCGGCTGTGGCATCACCGCACTGGTTGAACGCCCAACCACTCAGGCCAGTGAAGTCAGTGGCGATGAGCTGCGCGACGGTGGCCTGCGTTTGCAGGATAAAATTCTGCGCTATCAGCCGCGGGCTCTGGCAGTACTGGGAAAAGATGCGTTTCAGCGTGCTTTCCGGCAACGTAAGGCGGAGTGGGGCGAGCAGCCGCAAAAGCTAATGGCAACCAGCATCTGGGTATTACCGAATCCCAGCGGGCTGAATCGTGCATCTCTGGATGAGATGGTAGCAGCCTATCGTCAGCTTCACGATGCGCTTGCAGGCAGGTAACCGGCAATAAAAAACCCCGGATTACCGGGGTTTTTACACTGCAGAGGCAAGCCTTACGCAGTAGTTAGTCGTCCAGGAAGCTACGCAGCACTTCTGAACGGCTTGGATGGCGCAGCTTACGCAGAGCTTTAGCTTCAATCTGACGAATACGCTCACGGGTAACGTCAAACTGTTTGCCAACTTCTTCCAGCGTATGGTCAGTGTTCATATCAATACCAAAACGCATACGCAGTACTTTCGCTTCACGCGCAGTCAGGCCAGCCAGTACGTCATGGGTAGCTGAACGCAGGCTCTCCGATGTCGCAGAGTCCAGCGGCAGCTCCAGCGTGGTATCTTCGATAAAATCGCCCAGATGTGAATCTTCATCATCACCAATTGGCGTCTCCATAGAGATTGGCTCTTTGGCAATTTTCAGCACCTTACGAATTTTATCTTCCGGCATCAGCATACGCTCAGCCAGCTCTTCTGGCGTTGGCTCGCGCCCCATCTCCTGCAGCATCTGACGCGAAATACGATTGAGCTTGTTGATGGTTTCAATCATATGTACCGGAATACGGATAGTACGCGCCTGGTCAGCGATAGAGCGGGTGATAGCCTGACGGATCCACCAGGTTGCATAAGTTGAGAACTTATAACCACGGCGATATTCAAACTTATCAACTGCTTTCATCAGACCGATGTTACCTTCCTGAATCAGATCAAGGAATTGCAGACCGCGGTTGGTATATTTCTTCGCGATAGAGATAACCAGACGCAGGTTTGCTTCAACCATCTCTTTTTTCGCACGGCGCGCTTTTGCTTCACCGATAGACATGCGACGGTTAATATCCTTGACCTGCTCAATAGTCAGGCCGGTCTCTTCCTCAATCTGCAGCAGTTTCTGCAGTGAGCGCATAACATCTTCTTCAACATCTTTCAGCTTTTCAGACCATGGCTTGTTCATGGCCAGTGCAGCTTTGAACCAGCTTTCACTGGTTTCATTACCGGTAAACAGCGTGATGAAGTTTTTCTTCGGCATTTTGCACAGTTCAACACAGAGCTTCATGATCAGGCGCTCTTGCGTGCGCACGCGCTCCATCATTTCGCGCATGTTGTTTACCAGGTAGTCGAACTGCTTCGGTACCAGGCGGAACTGCTTAAAGACTTCAGAAAGGTTGTTGATCTCAGCAATGGCATCAGCGTGGCTGCGGCCTTTAGCTTTGATAACGGTGCGCGTTGCTTCATATTGCGTGCGCAGTTCAAGAAACTTCTCACGCGCCAGCTCTGGATCGATAGAGTTATCGTCGTCGCTGCTGTCGTCGTCGCTCTCTTCATCATCCTCTTCGTCGTCATCACGATCTTCTTCAGAAAGTTCAGAACCTACGTGAGTCGCGGTAGGCGCGAGATCTTCTTCGGCATTAGGATCAACAAAGCCGGTGATAAGATCGGACAGGCGTGATTCGCCAGCCTCTACGCGATCGTATTGATCGAGCAGATAGGTGATCGCTTCCGGATATTCGGCAACAGAACACTGCACCTGATTGATACCGTCTTCGATACGCTTGGCGATGTCAATTTCACCTTCACGCGTCAGTAGCTCTACGGTACCCATTTCACGCATGTACATGCGCACAGGATCGGTTGTACGACCGATTTCAGATTCAACACTGGACAATACCTGTGCGGCGGCTTCCGCGGCATCTTCGTCAGTGTCGGTGCTGTTCTCATTCAGCATCAGATCATCGGCATCAGGGGCTTCTTCCACCACCTGGATACCCATATCGTTGATCATCTGGATGATGTCTTCGATCTGATCGGAGTCGACGATATCTTCCGGCAGATGGTCATTGACCTCAGCATAGGTCAGATAGCCCTGCTCCTTACCACGGGTGACAAGCAGCTTAAGCTGTGACTGCGGGTTTTGCTCCATAAGACGGTATCCACACTTCTGTTAATTAGATTGGTGTCGGTCGGCAGCGAGCCAACTATAACAGTGAAGGCATTATGTTCTTGCCGCTGCCTTCATCGCGGCCAGGGCATCTGCCCTTTTTAGTTCGGCACTTAAGCCGCTTGGTATTCTGTCTGAGACTAAGCTGCATACGCTTTGCAACGCTGACTGTGCCCGCTATCTTTATGTACTGTAGTACGCAGCGTTGCGGTGCACTGACATTTTTGCAGCTGATTGCAGCCTGATGCCTCTGTATCTCTGTTCACGCTTTCTGTTTGTGCTGAATCGAGCCTGAAAACCGAAAGCCGCAGGCCAGAATGCGCGAAACCCGCCATCCTGACCTGGTAAATCTTATTTTTTAGCTAATGCCTGGCTCAACGCCCAGAATTCACGCCGTTCGGCGGCGCTAAGTCCCTCGGTACGTTCGCGAGCGATAAGCGCTTCCAGACGCTGCTCCAGCGCAGCATCATAGATGCTCGCCAGTGAGTCCTGAAACACCGCTTCGGCTTCCTCATCAACTATCATGTGGTTCCAGGTTGCCAGTGTTTCAAGGGGCTGGCTAAAATTTGTTCCGCGATATAACTCTAGTAGCTGTCCGGTGGTCAGGCCAGGATTCTCTGTGCAGCACTTAACCAGATCCATAAACAGCTCCAGCCCGGCCAGCTTTGATTGCGCCAGACCGTCGAGCGTCGGCACAATTGCGGCAAACTGCGGGTTCTGCACCAGCAGAGCAATCAACACGCGCATAGTGGTGCGCTTCAGCGGAGGGGCCGCAGGCGCTGCGCCATGTTCTGCCAGTTTAGGCATCAGCTTATCCAGCTGATTATCGTCCAGAATACCGAGTTTATTTCCCAGCGTCTGGCGCATATAGATCCGCAGAGTTTCACCCGGGATCTGGCTAATCAATGGCAGAGCAAGCGTAGCCAGCTTGGTGCGCCCGTCACGGGTGCTTAAATCCACCTGCGGCATCAGGCTATCAAACAGAAACACCGAGAGCGGCATTGCCTGCTCCATACGTGCTTCAAAGGCTTCTTTGCCCTCTTTACGTATCAGCGTATCAGGATCTTCTCCATCAGGCAGAAACATAAAGCGTAACTGACGCCCGTCGTTCATATGCGGCAGGGCAGTTTCCAGCGCACGCCAGGCGGCTTCACGGCCCGCTCTGTCACCGTCGTAACAGCAGACCACTGTATCCGTAGAACGGAACAGCAGCTGAATATGTTCCGCTGTGGTTGAGGTGCCAAGTGACGCAACGGCGTAATCAATACCAAATTGCGCCAGAGCGACCACATCCATATAGCCTTCCACTACCAGCAGGCGTGCGGGCTGCGGATGATTTTTTTGCGCCTCATACAGGCCATATAGCTGGCGGCCCTTGTGGAAAACAGGCGTCTCCGGGGAGTTAAGATACTTGGGCGTATCATTGCCCAGCACACGTCCACCAAAACCAATCACGCGCCCGCGCTTATCGCGGATGGGAAACATAACGCGATCGCGAAATCTATCGTAGCTGCGGCCTTTGTCATTGGTGACCAGCATACCCGCTTCCATCAGCGATTCGCGATCGTCCTGCTGCTGACCAAACCGCTTTAGTACGTTATCCCATCCGGCCGGGGCATAACCAATGGCAAAGTGATCAATCACCTGCTGACTAAGACCGCGAGAAGCAAGATAGCGCTGGGCGGGCTCAGCCTGCGAACTGCGCAGGCTCTGCTGATAGAAGCTATCGAGACGCTCCAGTAGCTGATAGAGACTCTGGCGCTGGTGGCGTTCGATCGGGTTTGGTCCATTTCCTGCTTCATACGGCACGTCAAGACCGTGCTGCGTGGCAAGCTCTTCAACGCTCTCAACGAACTCCAGACGATCGTGATTCATCAGGAAGTCGATGGCGTTACCTTTGGCACCACAGCCAAAGCAGTAATAGAACTGTTTTTCACCGCTAACGGTAAAGGAGGGGGTTTTTTCGTTATGGAAAGGACAGCACGCGTGATAGTTCTTACCCTGCTTTTTTAGCTTAACGCGGGCATCGATAAGATCCACGATGTCCGTGCGGGCAAGTAAATCATTGATAAAAACGCGTGGAATTCGTCCAGCCATAAGCCCCGATTTTTTCAGCTCTTAAACGGCAACAAGCCGCGCTTCCTTTCGGAAAGCACGGCCTCTTACTTGACTCTGTCTGCGCTTAACACGCGGCGGAAGCGAACTCCCGCAAAAAATTAGTACAGACGAGTGCGGCGTGCGTTTTCGCGAGCCAGTTTCTTGGCGTGACGCTTAACTGCTGACGCTTTAGCGCGCTTACGCTCGGTCGTTGGTTTTTCATAAAACTCACGACGACGAACTTCAGCCAGAACGCCTGCTTTCTCGCAGGAACGCTTGAAGCGACGCAGTGCTACGTCGAATGGCTCGTTTTCACGTACTTTAATTACCGGCATGTAACTCTCACCTCGATAAAATTCGGTTTTTGCTGCTGACTGCGGCGCCAGCACATTTCAAAATGGTGCAGCATTTTACTCCAACCGTAGCTGGCTTGTAAAGCACCATGGACAATTTAGAACCAACAGGAGCGTTTGCCTGTGCGGCTGCCGGTTTTTTCAGGCCGTGGAGTATAGCGCACTCTTTGTGCGGCGGAAAAACACTTTTTCCCGTCAAACTCTGCGGCGGCTGATTTGCCTGTGTTACACTGCGCGCCGCAAGAAGAGGGTGATAAAGCTATGCGAGTTCTGGGTATTGAAACGTCCTGCGATGAAACCGGCATCGCGATTTATGACGATGCGTCCGGTCTGCTGGCAAATCAGTTATATAGCCAGGTTAAACTGCATGCCGACTATGGTGGCGTGGTGCCAGAACTGGCCTCACGCGATCACGTACGCAAGACGGTGCCGCTGATTCAGGCCGCGCTGCGCGAAGCGAATTTGCAGGCCAGTGAGATTGATGCTGTAGCCTATACCGCAGGGCCTGGTCTGGTTGGGGCGCTGCTGGTTGGTGCCACTATCGGGCGCGCACTGGCGTTTGCCTGGAATGTGCCGGCGGTACCGGTACATCATATGGAAGGTCATCTGCTGGCACCTATGCTGGAGGAGAACCCCCCCGCGTTTCCGTTTGTCGCACTGCTGGTTTCAGGTGGTCACACACAGCTTATCAGCGTTACCGGCATCGGAGAATATACGCTGCTGGGTGAGTCAATTGATGATGCAGCGGGTGAGGCGTTTGATAAAACGGCCAAGCTGCTGGGTCTCGACTATCCGGGCGGCCCGATGCTGTCACGCATGGCGCAGCAGGGTAGCGCCGGTCGTTTTCGCTTTCCGCGTCCCATGACCGACCGTCCCGGACTCGATTTTAGCTTTTCCGGGCTTAAAACCTTTGCTGCCAACACCATTCGCGAACATGAGGGTGATGAGCAGGCACGGGCGGACATTGCGCGGGCGTTTGAAGATGCGGTGGTGGATACGCTGATGATCAAATGCAAACGGGCGCTGGAGCAGACTGGTTTTAAACGGCTGGTTATTGCCGGTGGCGTGAGTGCAAACCAGACACTGCGGGCACGCATGGCAGAGATGATGAGCGCCCGTAGCGGCGAAGTCTTCTATGCCCGTCCGGAGTTCTGCACTGATAACGGCGCGATGATCGCCTATGCGGGCATGGTGCGTCTGAAAGGTGGCACGCGTGGCGAGCTGGGCGTCAGCGTACGACCGCGCTGGCCACTGGCGGAACTTCCCGCCATTTGAAATAAAAAAACCGGCACGCAGCCGGTTTTTTTATGGTTTCTTTTTTTTGCGCTTCCAGACGCGATGCTCCTGTCCACGCCATAGCCGCTGAATATTATCGTGATGGCGAAGCAGGATCAGACATGAGAGCATGGAAACCGGAAAGGTAAACTGCGGTTTAAACCACCAGACATAAAATGGGGCAATAAGTGCACTGATAATAGCGCCCAGTGAAGAGTAGCCACTCAGCAGCACCGTAAGCAGCCATGTGCCGGTCATCAGCCCGGTAAGATCCCAGCCAATCGGTGCAATCGCGCCAAACGCCGTTGCCACTCCTTTACCACCGCGAAAGTGGAAAAAGACAGGATAAATGTGACCCAGACAGGCGGCAATTGCTGTCAGCCCGAGATAGATCGGAGCAACATGCAGCAGAAAAGCGATCCAGACCGGAAGCATTCCCTTTGCCACATCAAAAATCAGCACTGCCGCCGCCGCTGCTTTGCCGCCTATACGCAGCACGTTGGTGGCACCGGGATTACCGGAGCCTGAAGTGCGGGGATCGGGCAACCCTGCGAGTTTACAGACCAGTATCGCACTGGAAATCGAGCCGCAAAGATACGCGAAAATAATCATACCAAGCGCGATAGCACTCATAGCGTTATACCGTCCTTTTGGGTCGTTTTGTTTTCGCTAAGCGTGGATAATACGCATAATCCGCCGGAAGTGGTATCCGGCCTGACCAAAAACAGAGAGTGACATCATGGATATCGTATTTATAGAACAACTCACCGTGTTCACCACTATTGGCGTATATGACTGGGAGCAGGGGATACAGCAGAAGCTGGTGCTCGATGTCGAAATGGCGTGGGATAACCGGCGTGCTGCAACGAGCGATGATGTCAGCGACTGTCTGAGCTACGCCGATGTCACAGAAGCGATCCTCACGCATCTGCAGGGCAATCGCTTTGCGCTGGTGGAACGGGTGGCGGAAGAGATTGGCGATCTGCTGATGCAGCGCTTTAATACGCCAGGTGTGCGTATCCGGGTTGGTAAGCCGGGTGCAGTGGCTCAGGCCGCAACGGTTGGCGTTCGCATTGAGCGGGGAACAATTCCTAAATAAACGCCCTGTGATTGCCATCACAGTGAAACCAAATCAAATTATAGTGTGTCTTAGCCGGGGCCGTTACGCTGACAGAAACGAACTTTCAGAAAACCTTAAGGTTTTCTTCAGAACAGCACCGGCATAATTTCAGGCGGTAGCAGTTTGCGACCGCCTTTTTACTGTTTAAAACGGATAGGGGAACAAATTCAATGGCAGACATACATCAGCTATGGGTCGCTGCGATCCTCGGCGTGGTAGAGGGCCTGACCGAGTTTCTGCCCGTCTCTTCCACAGGCCATATGATTATTGTCGGGCATCTGCTGGGATTTGAGGGAGAGAAAGCAGAGACTTTTGAGGTGGTAATCCAGCTGGGATCGATTCTGGCAGTAGTGGTGATGTTCTGGCGACGTCTGTTTGGCCTGATTGGCATTCACTTTGGTCAGGAGCGTCATGAAGGGGTAGGTACTGGCAAACTGACACTGATCCATATTCTGCTGGGAATGATCCCGGCGGTGGTGATCGGTCTGATCCTGCACGATCAGATTAAAACGCTATTTAACCCGATCAACGTTATGTATGCGCTGGTCGTTGGTGGGGTGCTGTTGCTGGCTGCAGAATTTTTGAAGCCAAAACAGCCGAAAGCGGTTGGGGTTGATGATATTACTTATCGCCAGGCATTTATGATTGGTTGCTTCCAGTGTCTGGCATTGTGGCCTGGCTTCTCGCGCTCCGGTGCCACCATCTCCGGCGGTATGCTGATGGGCGTAAGTCGCTATGCTGCGTCAGAGTTCTCATTTATCCTGGCAGTGCCGATGATGATGGGCGCAACGGTGCTGGATCTCTATAAGAGCATGGGCTTCCTGACCATGCAGGATTTCCCGATGTTTGCCGTGGGCTTTATTACCGCCTTTATTGTCGCGCTGCTGGCAATCAAAGTGTTCCTGGAGCTGATCAAACGTATCTCTTTTGTCTCGTTCGCCATCTATCGCTTCATTGTTGCTGCGGCGGTTTACGCGGTCTTTATGTAAATGTTTTGCGCGGCTGATCAGATCAGCCGCGTAAGACTCACGACCTCGTTTAATGCTGCAATCCGGCGTCTGGTCAGCTCTTCCCGCACCTCTGCTCCTTTAAAACCCGCTGCGACAACCTGCTGCACCGGCACCGCCTGTGCAATTGCAAACATCCGTCGTAAATAGTCGCCCTGCGGATAGGGCATACTCTCCAGCGTAGCGCGCCCGCGCGCGTCGGCTTCGCTGGTCAGCGCCATTTTTTCCACCCGTTCAGGTTTTCGCCAGGCATCAATACGATCAAAAAGTGCGATCAGCGCTGCTGCTGGCTGGCGCTCAATGGTATGGACGATATCGTGAAACTCAGTGACAATCAGCGCTAAATCACGCAGATGGTTTGGTACCCGCAGTCGCTGGCATAGCGCGGCGACAACGGGCACACCGGCAGCACCATGACCATGATGCGATGGCCATTTTTCTGGCGGTGTCAGCGCCTTGCCTACATCATGGAGCAGTGTGGCAAAGCGAACATCCAGCTCATCAGAGAGCGCCGCTGCCATCGTCAGCGTCATCAGCGTATGCACGCCAGTATCGATCTCCGGGTGCCATTTAGCAGGCGCAGGAATGCCATACAGGTTATCGATCTCCGGAAACAGTACCTGCAGTGCGCCACAGTCGCGTAACACCTGAAAATAGACCTGAGGATTACGCGTCAGCAGCGCGTTTTCAGTCTCTTTCCAGACGCGCTCTGCGGTAAGATGCGCCAGTTCACCGCTCTCTGCCATCTGCGACATCAGCGTCTCAGTTTCTGCGGCAATGCGGAAGTTGAGGTGAGCATAGCGGGCGGCAAAACGTGCAACGCGCAGTACGCGCAGCGGATCCTCACTGAATGCCGCAGAGACATGGCGCAGTGTGCGGCTTTGCAGATCCTGCTGACCGTTATACGGGTCAATCAGCGTGCCATCTGCTGCCTGAGCAATGGCGTTGATTGTCAGATCGCGGCGCAGCAGATCCTGTTCCAGGGTAACGTCGGGTGCAAAGTGAGTGACAAATCCGGTATAGCCGCTGCCCTGTTTACGCTCAGTGCGTGCCAGCGCATACTCTTCCCGGCTATGCGGATGGAGAAACACCGGAAAATCACGGCCTACCTGCTGATAATCCAGCTCCAGCATCTCATCGGGTGTGGCACCTACCACAACCCAGTCTCTGTCTTTTACCGGCAGCTGCAGTAACGCATCACGTACTGCACCACCGACCAGAAAGGTTTTCACTCGGCAACTCCAGAACTATTCAGATAGCAGCGCTTCAGGCGCTGGTTTCACAATTGTTGCATACTTTGGCTGAAAAGCGGGTATGCCAAAAGGGGCATCTTGCGATTCCCCAAAGCGAAAAGCGTTTAAATCAGCGTGACGACTAGTTCATCCAGCGATCTTTTTTCTTACGCCGTGGCACCATGTGCGGCAGCAGCAGCCCCAGCAGCAGACCCACACCCAGCACGCCGCCACCATACATAAACCACTGCATAATAATGGTGCGCTGTTTGTCATCCAGCTGTACATTGGCTGCGCTGACCTTCTTCTGGGCCACGATCAGCTCATTTTTGAGTTTTTGATTTTCCTGCTTCAGGCCATCAATTGTGCCATCGCTGTTGGCGACTTTACTCTGCATCTCAGCGGTGCGCTGATTCCAGCTGTTATCAATATTAGCCAGTTTGTCGGTCAGCTCTTTGACCTGCTGCTCCAGCTGCGGAACGCGGGTGCGCAGACTGGGTGTGGCGCTAAGCTGTGAGAGCGGGATCCAGTTGGTTTTCCCCTCTGAATCACGAATTTGCGCATACTGAGAGTTGCTGTTGATCTGCAATACAGTCACTTCTTCACCGGCATTGAGCTTGCCAACCAGACGATATTGATCGCCCGGACCGCTACGTACCCAGGTCGATAATTCGTCGGAGATATAACGTTTTTCATCCGCAGCATGTGCGGGAGTGATGGCGCTGAAAGCCAGCAAAGAGAGGGCGGCGAGTGTGATTTTTTTCATTCGATGTCGTTTTTTCTTGATAGGCGTAAAGTTACCGGCACAGTCTGGGGTCGCCTCGCATAAATCTGAATGAGAACTATCCTGGTCTCAATCCGGCGTGAAAAGGGTCGTAAAAGCACAAGAAAGCCGCGACAGCGCGCCTGCGGTGCATTACTCTTCGCCAGATTAACCGTACAAATGCCAGCAGCGTAGTAAATAAAAAATTATGACCACTGAAATCGAATTAAAGTTCATTGCCACACCGCAAACAGCTGTAAAGCTGGCCGCAACGCTCAGCCAGTGGCCACATCAGCATGAGGCTGCCCGCGAGCTTACCAATATCTACTATGAAACCAGCGATAACCAGTTGCGCCGCTGGGATATGGGATTACGGATCCGTGGTGTGGATCAGCGCTACGAGATGACACTTAAAACCGCGGGCAATACGCTCGGTGGTTTGCATCAGCGTCCGGAATATAACGTTGATCTTACACAACCACAGCTCGATATCGCACAGCTGCCTGCTGAGATCTGGCCACAGGATACAGATATTGCCGGGCTGCAGCAGCGGTTGCAGCCACTGTTTAGCACACATTTCCAGCGTGAAACCTGGACAGTGCAGGCTGGTGACAGTGAGATCGAAGTCGCTTTTGATCGCGGTACCGTCGCGGCGGGAACAGAGAGTGAGCCACTGCTGGAGGTGGAGCTGGAGTTAAAGCGGGGCACCCGTGCTGATCTGCTGAAATTTGCCCAAACGCTGCTGGCAACTGGCGGGTTACGACCCGGCAGCCTGAGCAAAGCAGCTCGAGGCTATCAGCTGGCACAGGGCAATGCACCGCGTCCGGTAAAGTCACTACCATTGCTGAAAGTGGCAGCAAAAGCCACAGTAGAGCAGGGCATGGTTGCCGCGCTGAGCGCTGCCCTGAGCCACTGGCAATATCATGAAGAGGTGTGGCTGCGCGGTAATCCGGCAGGCAAAGAGGGGATACTGGAGGCGCTGGAAACACTGCGTCAGGCATTTTCACTGTTAGGCGCGCTGGTACCACGTAAAGCCAGTAGCGAACTGCGTCAGAAGCTAATGCTGCTTGAAGAGCAGCTGCAGCAGCAGGATCTCAGTGCAGATGTCGTCTGCTTCTCCACGCTATCAGCAGAGTCGCAGTTAGCGCTTACTTACTGGCTGGCAGAGTCACAGTGGCAGCCATGGGTAGAGAGTAAAAACCAGATTAAGCTGCAGGGTTCGTGGAAGCGTTTTTGTGACATTATGCTAAGCCGCGTTGCTGCCGATCTGCGTGAAACCTTTGCTGAGGTCAGTCTGGTTAGTGAGTTTCAGGACAAAGCAGTGCGTCTGCACCGGCAGCTGCTAACCGTCTGTCTGCTGTCAGCCTCGTATCCGGCAGAAGAGGTATATCAGTGGATGACAGGCTGGCAGGAGCTACAGCACGCTATTGATGAAAAACAGCAGCATGGCCTGAGTCAGCTGGCTAAGATGGCTATTCGTCAGCCGCCTTTCTGGTTAGGCAGCGGCGGAAAACATTAATTCCATAATGTAACGGTTCAGGGAGAAAGGATGCGGCTACCATTACCTTCGCTGATGCAGGCACAGTTAGCCAGCGTTGCAGAACGCCTGCAGCTGTCGCTGACAGACATTACGTCAGAGCAGGCCGCAGTGCTGGCTTTCAGCGACTTTATTGTCGATAACCTGCAGCGGCAGCCAGCCTGGTGGCAGCAGTTGCAGCAGCAGCCTCCACAGCCTGATGAGTGGCAGCACTATAGCGTATGGCTGCAGCAGGTGCTGTCGCAGGTGACCAGTGAAGCTGAACTGATGCGTGAGCTTCGTCTGTTTCGTCGTCATATGCTGGTGCGCATTGCCTGGATGCAGACGCTGCACGCTGCCACAACAGAACAGAGCCTGATCCAGCTCAGCGTGCTGGCGGAGAGTCTGGTTGCTGCCGCTCGCGACTGGGTATGGCAGGATTGCTGTCGCGATTTTGGCACGCCCTGTAATGCGGCGGGCGAGCCGCAGCCACTGCTTATCCTTGGCATGGGCAAGCTGGGCGGCGGCGAACTCAATTTCTCCTCTGACATCGATCTGATTTTCGCCTGGCCGGAAAATGGCGTGACGCGTGGCGGACGACGAGAGCTCGACAACGCACAGTTTTTTACCCGTATGGGCCAGCGCCTGATTAAAGTACTGGATCAGCCCACCGCAGAGGGTTTTGTATATCGGGTGGATATGCGGCTGCGTCCCTTTGGCGATAGCGGTCCGCTGGTGATGAGCTTTGCCGCACTGGAGGACTACTACCAGGAGCAGGGGCGTGACTGGGAGCGCTATGCCATGGTAAAAGCGCGGCTCATGGGCGACGATCAGGGAGAGTGGAGCCAGGCGCTGCAACAGATGCTGCGACCTTTTGTCTACCGCCGCTATATCGATTTTAGCGTCATACAGTCGCTGCGAAATATGAAGGGAATGATCGCCCGCGAAGTCCGTCGGCGTGGACTTAAAGAGAATATCAAGCTGGGCGCAGGCGGCATTCGCGAAACGGAATTTATTGTTCAGGTGTTTCAGCTAATTCGTGGCGGACGTGAGCGCTCACTTCAGGTGCGTTCCCTGCTGCCAGTGCTCAAAACAATTGGCGAACTGGATTTGTTAAAGCCACAGCAGGTTGAACATCTGCATCAGGCGTATCTGTTTTTGCGGCGGCTGGAGAATCTGCTGCAAAGCATCGACGATGAGCAGACACAAACTCTGCCAGAAGATCCCCTCCACCGGGCGCGTTTGGCATGGGCAATGCACTGCGCCGACTGGGAAACACTGACCGCACAGTTAACGCAACAGATGGCTGGCGTACGTGCCATTTTTGACGAACTGATTGGCGATGATGCACCCGATATTGACGATCAGCCTGAGCTGGCCGAATTTGCTGCTCTGTGGCAGGACACGCTGGAAGAGAGCGATCTGATACCGTTACTGCCACAGCTGGATGAACCGCAGCGGCAGCGTTTTTTCCAGCTCCTGACCAGATTTTGTGAAGATGCGAGCCGGCGCACTATCGGCCCGCGCGGGCGGCTGGCACTGGATCAGCTGATGCCGCGTCTGCTGAGTGAGATTTGCCCGCGTGCTGATGCTGCAGTGCTACTGGAGCGTCTTACACCTCTGTTGCTGGGCGTATTAACGCGCAGCACTTATCTTGAACTGCTGACTGAGTATCACGGTGCACTGCGTCATCTGATTCGCCTCTGTGCGGCCTCACCGATGGTTGCCAGTCAGCTGGCACGCTATCCGCTGCTGCTGGATGAGCTGCTCGATCCTGCCACGCTCTACCATCCCACCGCTACTGATGCTTATCGGGATGAACTACGGCAATATCTGCTGCGCATTCCGGTAGATGATGAAGAGCAGCAGCTGGAGGCGATACGTCAGTTTAAACAGGCACAGCTGCTGCGGATTGCCGCTGCAGATATTGCCGGCACACTACCGGTGATGAAAGTCAGCGATCATCTGACCTGGCTGGCTGAAGCGATTATTGAGTCTGTGGTTCAGCAGGCGTGGCAAATGATGGTGCAGCGCTATGGCCGCCCCTCCCATCTGACGCGCGAAGATGAGCGCGGCTTCGCCGTTATTGGCTACGGTAAGCTGGGGGGCTGGGAGCTGGGTTACAGCTCCGATCTTGATCTGGTGTTTCTGCACGACTGTCCGGAAAGCGCAGAAACCAATGGCGAACGTGTGATTGATGGACGGCAGTTTTATCTGCGTCTGGCGCAGCGCATCATGCATCTCTTCAGCACGCGTACCGCCTCCGGTCTTCTGTATGAGGTTGATGCGCGTCTGCGTCCATCAGGCTCCGCAGGTATGCTGGTCAGCACTTTTGATGCGTTTGATGATTATCAGCGTAACGAGGCCTGGACATGGGAGCATCAGGCGCTGGTGCGTGCCCGCATTGTGTTTGGGGAAGCGGAGCTCGCAGCACGTTTTACCCGCATACGGCATGGCATTCTGTGCCTGCCGCGTGCCGCAGACACATTGCAGACGCAGGTTCGTGAGATGCGTGAAAAGATGCGGGCGCACTTAAGCAATAAGCATCGCGGGCGCTGGGAGATAAAAACTGACGCTGGTGGCATCACCGATATTGAATTTATTGCACAATATCTGGTGCTGGCATCAGCAGCCGGGCAGCCCGCGCTGACCCGCTGGTCTGATAATGTGCGTATTTTCGAACTGATGGCACAGCACGGCATTATGGCAGAGCAGGAAGCACAGGCGCTGACACACGCATACGTTACCCTGCGGGATGCCTTACATCATCTGGCGCTGCAGGAATTGCCAGGCCATGTAGCCGCTGAGGAGTTTAGCGCTGAACGTGCTGTTGTAAGCGCCAGCTGGCAGCACTGGCTTGAGGCCGCAGCAAGTCAGTCTGACTGAGCCGCGGCATCTTACTGAGTCGCGGGTATATGATACTATTCGCGCAATATTTTGACCGTAGTCTGGAGTCTCTGAAATGAAAGTAACACTGCCTGCCTTCGGCAAGGCCACCGTGCTGGTTGTTGGCGATGTGATGTTAGACCGCTACTGGTATGGACCTACCAGCCGTATTTCACCTGAAGCACCGGTGCCGGTAGTTAAAGTGGACACCATCGAAGAGCGTCCGGGCGGCGCGGCTAACGTGGCGATGAATATTGCGGCACTTGGCGCTGCATCACGTCTGATTGGACTGACCGGTGAAGATGACGCAGCACGCGTATTAAGCCAGGCGCTGGAACAGGTAAACGTCAGCTGTGATTTTGTCGCGCTGAAAAGTCATCCGACCATCACTAAACTACGCGTTCTGTCGCGTAATCAGCAGCTGATCCGCCTGGATTTTGAAGAGGGCTTTGAGCAGGTTGATCCGCAACCGATTCATGATCGTATGCGTCAGTCGCTGGCACAGGCTGGCGCGCTGGTGTTGTCTGATTATGCCAAAGGCGCACTTAGCAGCGTGCAGAGCATGATCCAGCTGGCCCGCGCAGCTCAGGTGCCGGTACTGATTGATCCCAAAGGCAGCGATTTCGAGCGTTATCGCGGCGCGACCCTGCTGACGCCAAACCTCTCTGAATTTGAGGCAGTCGTAGGTAAATGTAAAACGGTAGACGAAATTGTCAGTCGCGGTATGCAGCTGATTGCTGATTATGAGCTGGATGCGCTGCTGGTAACCCGTTCAGAAAATGGCATGACCCTGCTGCAGCCAGGCAAAGCGCCACTGCATATGCCAACCCAGGCACAGGAAGTCTACGACGTTACGGGTGCAGGCGATACGGTGATTGGTGTACTGGCTGCAGTACTGGCCGCTGGCGATACACTGGAAGATGCCTGTTTTCTGGCAAACGCTGCGGCGGGTGTGGTAGTCGGCAAACTGGGAACCTCTACAGTCAGCCCGGTTGAGCTGGAAAATGCGATTCATGCACGGCCGGAGAGCGGTTTTGGCGTGATGAGTGAAAGCGAGCTAAAAGCAGCGGTTGCACTGGCGCGTCAGCGTGGTGAGAAGGTGGTAATGACGAATGGTGTATTTGATATTCTGCACGCCGGCCATGTCTCTTATCTTGCCAACGCCCGCAAGCTGGGTGACCGTCTGATTGTTGCGGTAAACAGTGATGCGTCAACCCGGCGTCTGAAAGGTGAAACACGCCCGGTTAATCCGCAGGAAAATCGTATGATTGTGCTGAGTGCACTGGAAGCGGTGGACTGGGTGGTGTTATTTGAAGAGGATACGCCACAGCGCTTAATCGCGGATGTACTGCCGGATCTGCTGGTCAAGGGCGGTGATTATAAGCCTGAAGATATTGCTGGCAGCAAAGAGGTCTGGGCTAACGGCGGAGATGTGCGCGTGCTTAATTTTGAGGATGGCATCTCTACCACCAACATTATTAAAACGATTCGCAGCCAGTAACAGAGCAGGGGAGCTGAGGCTCCCCTGAAAATGCCTTACTGAGGCGTATCGATTTTGCCCGCCGGATCGGGGGTAATCACTGCGGGTGCCGGAGCTGCCGGGCTCTCGCTCTCCAGCTTCGCCAGCCGCTGTTCCAGCGCTGCCAGTTTTTCGCGTGTACGCAGTAACACCTGAGTCTGTACATCAAACTCTTCACGGTTAACCAGATCCATGCGGGTCAACTGCGCCTGCAGCACCTGACGAATTTTCTTTTCCACATCGTCACCAAAGTCACGAATACCTTTCGGCATAGCTTCATGGACCTGGCGCGCCAGTTGTTCAATTTTTTTCGGGTCGATCATGGTTATTTCCTGGTTACGGTGGCTGGTAACAGCACGTGTTCCGACAGTACAAGTATTAAGTGTAATGCCAGAAAGGAAAAGGTTAAACCTGAAATCCGCAACGCATGATGTGCAAAAGCAATTGCGTTTTTGTCGATTGCCCGTCCCGTTGAATAACGCTATAGTAATTTTGCTTATTCTCAGGGCGGGGCGAAATTCCCCACCGGCGGTAAATCAGCCTTGGCTGAAAGCCCGCGAGCGCTTTCGCTTTTCAGCGAAAGGTCAGCAGATCCGGTGTAATTCCGGGGCCGACGGTTAAAGTCCGGATGGGAGAGGGTAACGACATCTGCCGGAAGGGTTCCGGCGTCTCGTTTTTGCCATGTGTATTTTTACACATACTCCTAAGCTCGCCCTGGTTCTGGTAACTCATATTATTTTAAGGTTTATTACCATGAATCAGACGCTTCTTTCTGAATTTGGCTCGCCGGAGCAGCGTGTAGAACGTGCGCTTGACGCACTACGCAATGGACAGGGTGTAATGGTTCTTGACGATGAAAATCGTGAGAACGAAGGCGATATGATTTTCGCTGCTGAAACCATGACCATAGAGCAGATGGCATTGACCATTCGCCACGGTAGCGGCATTGTCTGCCTCTGCATCAATGAAGCACGTCGTCAGCAGCTTGATCTGCCTATGATGGTGGAAAATAATACCAGCTCTTACGGTACTGGCTTTACGGTAACGATTGAAGCCGCATCGGGCGTAACCACCGGCGTTTCCGCCGCTGATCGCATCACAACGATTCGCGCGGCAATTGCCGATGATGCCACGCCTGCGGATCTGCATCGTCCCGGACATGTATTTCCGCTGCGCGCCCGCGAGGGCGGTGTACTGACGCGTGGAGGACACACTGAGGCCACGCTTGATCTGGTGACGCTGGCGGGATTCAAACCTGCCGGGGTACTTTGCGAACTGACCAATGATGACGGCAGCATGGCACATGCGCCTGAAGCAGTCGCTTTCGCGAAACAGCACGCGATGCCAGTGGTAACGATTGAAGATTTGATCGCCTATCGTCGCCAGCGCGAGACGCGCCAGGCCAGTTAACCGCGGCAAAAAAAGCAGCCAGCATAATTGCTGGCTTTTTTGTAGCCAGTTTGCTGCCGGATAGTGCGAAGTGCAGCTGAGTGACAGAACAAACGTTTCAGCTGCTGCTCAGACAGCGGTAACAATAACGAGATTAGCCTGCGCCGCTGATTTGCAGCAGCGTCAGACTCAGTCCCATAACCGTCATACCGCACAACACGCCGTAGCTCGGGTTGTTATGCGGATCGATTTCGCGCGCCAGTGGCATCAGCTCATCCACAGAGAGCGCGACCATAATTCCTGCGACAGCAGCCATAATAGCGGCAATCATAACTGGCGACACCGCCGGGCCCAGCAAAACAAAAGCGATAAGCCCGCCAAGGATCTCGGCGAGGCCGGAGAGCCCCGCCCAGAACAACGCTTTGCCTTTTGAGCCGGTAGCGGCATATATCGGGCCCGCTACGGCCAGGCCTTCAGGAACATTATGGATCGCTACGGCCAGAGCAATGCCCATTCCCAGCTCTAAATCGCTGCTGGCCGTGACAAAAGTGGCGATCCCTTCCGGAAAGTTATGCAGACTGATCCCCAGCGTCAGCAGTACAGCGGTACGTTTCAGGTTAACTGGCCGGCGAGTTTCAGTCAGCAGATCCTGCGGATGCTGATGCGGCAACAGGCGATCCATTGCAAAATATCCCAGCAGGCCAAGCATAAACATGCCATATCCCAGCACCGGGGACATTCCTGTAGTATGCAGCGCGGCTGGCAGCATCTCCATTAACGAAATCAGCAGCATAATGCCCGCCGCAAAACCCAGAGCAAAGGCAAGCAGCCGGTTAGACGGTTTCTGACCCAATATGCCAAACAGTGCACCAACAAAGGTGGCACCACCAGCCAGCAGAGTGAGCAGTAAAGGCACTGACATAGCAGGCTCCAGAATGATAATCATTACCAGTTAAGTTATAACTGAACCGGTAAAATATCGAGGGCTTAAGCGTAAAGTTATGTCGGTAATAATGGTTGACGGCAAAAGAAAATCGCGCCCCGCAGGCAGGGGTTTATCCGGTACAGCTGATGGATTTTGCCTGCCCCGCAGACCAGGCAGGTACCACACCTGCTGCAAAGCGGCATAAGCCAGCAGAAGCCGCTCTGTGATGGCAGGCAGTAACGTCGCTATATGGGTGATAGCGGATAAACAGCAGACGTCTGACAGCCCGCTATTAATATACGTCAGCAGAAGTTATTGCATCAGTGATAGTAGTGGCGCATCTGGCTAATGCGCCACCCGATTATTCGGTAAAGGTATGCGGATAAAAACGCGAGAGATCCTGTGTGATCAGCGCGCGATCTTCACGTAAACCAATCCCGGCAGGTTGATCGTCAATCAGCCAGCTGCCAATCAGCGTATAGCTGTCACCAAATTTAGGCAGCGGGCAGAATTGCTGAATAATCATGCCTTCTTCGCCATATGGCCCGTCAGCACGTGCAATCTCCTGACCATTCTCAATAATACGAATATTTGCACCTTCCCGCGAAAACAGCGGTTTTACCACATATTTTTCCAGCTGTGGCGCATTGCTGTCATCGGCAAACCAGGCAGGCAGCAGATTAGGGTGATCAGGAAACATCTCCCACAGCAGGGGCAGCAGTGCTTTGTTAGAGAGAATGCTTTTCCAGGCGGGCTCCAGCCAGCGCACGCCAGCATCTGCCAGCTTGGTGGAGAAGATCTCGCGCAGCATAAACTCCCACGGATAGAGCTTGAACAGATTGCTGATGACCTGATCGTGTTGATCGGTAAACTGGCCTTTTTCTCCCAGACCAATTTCATCAATATAGAGAAATTCGCCCGGCAGTCCCGCTTCCGCAGCGCAATCCTGCAGATACTGAACAGTGGCACGATCCTCTTCGGTGTCGCGGCAGCAGGCAAAGTGCAGCAGGGTAAAACCATACTGCTGATGCAACACGCTGAAGCGCTCTATCAGCTTTTCCTGCAGGCTGTTGAACTGATCGCTGCCCTGCGGCAGATTGCCGGCGTTGAGCTGATCCTCCAGCCAGATCCACTGAAAAAATGCCGCTTCATACAGTGAAGTGGGCGTATCAGCATTGTTCTCCAGCAACTTGATGTCACCGATACCATCCCAGACCAGATCCAGACGCGAATAGAGTGAAGGCTGACGCTGCGCCCAGGATTCGCGCACAAAGTTCCAGGTATGTTCAGGGATAGCAAAGCGACGCAACAGCGCATCGCTGTTAACCACTTTTTCCACTGCCTGCAGGCACATCTGATGAAGTTCAGCAGTAACCTCTTCCAGCTTCTCTACCTGTGCGAGCGTAAACTGATAGTAAGCCTCTTCGCACCAGTAGGGTTCACCATACATGGTATGGAACTGAAAACCATATTCAGTGGCTTTTTCGCGCCAGTCCGGGCGCTCGCTAATCGCAATTCGTTGCATTTAACGCTTAGCCTCCCAGCGAACGGCTGCTGGTACCGCTGGCACTGCTGCGCTGCATGGTGTTCTGCTTAGCAACGGTCTCACCAAAGCCACCGCGGGTAATGGTCGAGGTAGTGGCAGGTTTCGGTGCCAGCGTAGTTTTCGGCACATTCATGCTGCGACCAGAGGTCGCGGTGCCATAATTTTTACCGGAAGCATCAACAAACTGGCCGTTGGCCGGGCTAGCGGGCGTTTTTGGTGAGAACAGCGGTTGCTGGGCAAAGCCTGCACCACCGCCCATCATACGGCCCATCATATAACCCGCCATTAATGGCATCCAGAAGCTGCCACTCTGCTGCGCCTCGGCGTTATTAGCTGTAGTGCCTGTACCCGCCTGAGCAGGTGTCTGCTGGCACTGGTTTTCGCCAAACTCAGCGACACAATCTTCGCGGGTAGCATATTTAGGTGCGGTGCGTTCCGCCTCTTTAAGGGCGTTGTTATAGGCCGCCTTGCACTGGCTGCTTTGATCCGGATTGGCTTTTGCACAATCGTCGGCGTTTTGATAGAGCGAAACCGTTTCATCGCTCTGTTCGCAGCCAGCCAGCATAAATACAGCCGTTACCGCCAGGGCAACGGGCGTGAGATGGCGCGCCTGCCAGCTTTTACGAAAAGCAGCGTGACGGATGTTTTTGGTCCGTTTCATAGTGATTATCCTGTACCCAGAGTTGAGATTAGAATAGGTGATGAGGGGGGCGATTTAAAGCATGGAGCCAGATGTGCTGCGGATCTTTACGTAGTTATACGTTCAATTGAGAAAGGAGCCGCAGAGCGGCCCCTTAAGAGGATCAGTGGCTAAACGGATTACCGCTGTTGCGTACGGCTGACTGTACTGGCGCGACAGCAGGTGCTGCCTGGGCTGCCCGCGGCATACTGTCAGCCCGTGCAGCCTGCTGCTGGTTTTCTGGCGCAACAACTTCAGGAGAGGTGGTAACTTCTTTACCCAGCGACGCATTCAGCATCTGCAGATCCTGCTCGTTCAGCGTACCTAACGCATATTTGATGTTGAGCTGATTGATCAGATAGCTATAGCGCGCATTTGAGAGCTGCTGTTTGGCATTAAACAGCGTGGTGGTAGCATCCAGCACATCCACAATGGTACGTGTGCCCACCTGGTAACCCGCCTCAGACGCATCCAGTGAGCTTTGCGCTGAAATCACTGACTGCTTGTATGCATCGATACTGCTGATTGATGCATTAACGTTATTGAAAGAGGAGCGAACGGTCTGTACTGCGCTGCGATGTGCGCCTTCCAGCTGCTCACTGGCTGCAACGAAGTTATATTGCGCCTGCTTCACCTGAGAGGTCACAGCGCCACCGCTATAGAGTGGCAGTGAAAAACTCAGGCCAACCTGATTTGATCCACTGATTGAGTCGTTGTTGCTGATGCTCTGATTCGCACGACTGCCGCTATATTTGTTGTTTACGAGGCTGGTAGATGCGGTGAGATCCAGCGTTGGCAGATGGCCCGCTTCAGCTGAGCGGATCTGCTCACGTGCCAGATCCTGCGTCAGACGCGCAGAGAGCAGGCTAAGGTTACGGCTCTCAGCCTGTTTCAGCAGGCTGGCAACAGCTTCCGGACGTGCAGTTTTAAAGCGATCGATATTCAGTGAGGCCAGCGACAGATAATCCATGCCAGTGATCTGGCGCAGTGACTCAACGGCATTATCCAGCGTGTTTCGCGCCGTGACTTCATTCGCCAGCACGTTGTCATACTGCGCACGGGCGTTCTGCACATCGGTAATCGCTACCAGGCCAACATTAAACCGCTGTGTGGTTTGATCCAGCTGACGATAAATCGACTGCTTTTGCGCTTCGGTGTAGGAGAGCGTATCAATCGCATTCAGCACGTTAAAATAGGCGGTGGCAGTACTCAGAATCAGATCCTGCTGCGCCACCTGGTAAGTCACATCCTGAATGCCAGCGGTCTTTTCCTGCAGTGTCAGCGTGCGCCACTTTGACATATCAAAAAGCGTCTGCGTTAATTGCAGCGAGGCGCTGGAGCTGGTGGTGTTCAGACCGCTGCTATCGCGATAACCGTTGTTATAGGTATAGTCGGCACCCAGACCCAGCTGGGGCAGCAACGGACTGCGAGCTTCGTTGATTTTTTCAAACGCAGCATCGCGATCGGCAGCAGAAGCACGCAGATCCGGATTGCTCAGGCGCGCCTGCTGATAGACCTGCAGCAGGTTTTCAGCCTGGCTGGCAACGCTGAATCCGCCCAGGCTCATTCCAATCAATAATGGGAGCAGTTTTTTCATTTGCATTCCTTTTGTTGCAGCCAGTTACGCGGAAAGTGCTGCTAAGCCAAAAAAATAATCGCCGATTTTACAGAGGCGGTGTCAGAGATAGGTTGGCTGAAAGTGCCTTCTTTCCCTAATTTACGTAAATAATTCAGAAAGAACCACTCAGACAGAGCACAAGGGTTGGCTTTTCCATACTTCATCCCAATCTGCATAAGGAGCCACACCATGGCGGACGATAAAAAATCCCCTGTGACTTTCACAAAAAACGATGTAGAAATTATTGCACGCGATACCCGCTACAACGGTTTTTTTTCCATTGTCAGCTATCGCTTTCGCCATCGCCTGTTTAATGGCGATATGAGCGGAGAGGTGGTACGTGAAGTTTTTGAGCGCGGACATGCCGCCGTGCTGCTACCCTATGATCCCCTGCGCGATGAAGTGGTGTTAATCGAGCAGATTCGTATTCCGGCCTTTGATACCAGCGCCTCACCCTGGCTGCTGGAGATGGTGGCCGGTATTATCGAACCGGGTGAAACGCCGGAAGCGGTTGCACGCCGCGAAGCAGAAGAGGAAGCTGGCCTGAAAGTCGGCCGCGTAAAACCTGTGATTAATTATTTAGCCAGCCCTGGCGGAACCTCAGAACGGTTGTCGGTGCTGGTGGGTGAAGTGGATGCCAGCCAGGCAGAAGGGAACCATGGGCTGGAGGAAGAGAATGAGGATATTCTCGTACATGTGGTCAGTCGCGAACAGGCTTACCGCTGGGTGGAAGAGGGGATTATTGACAACGCAGCCTCTGTCATTGCGCTGCAATGGCTGGCACTGCACTATGAAACACTACGACTTGAGTGGAAGCAAAAATGAAACAGCGCTATACCCCTGATTTTCCCGAAATGATGCGTCTGTGCGAAACCAATTTCGCTCAGCTGCGTCGTCTGCTGCCGCGAAGTGATGAAGCGGGAGCGTCGGTTGTCTATCAGGTCAGCGGCGCCAGTTATCAGCTGACAATTGAGGAATCAACGCGCTATACCACGCTGGTGGAAATTCGCCAGGTTGCGCCTGCCGTGAGCTACTGGAGCCTGCCGTCGATGTCGGTTCGGCTCTATCATGACGCAATGGTCGCTGAAGTGTGTTCCACGCAGCAGATCTATCGCTTTAAAGCGCGTTATGATTATCCTAATAAAAGATTACATCAGCGTGATGAAAAACATCAGATTAACCAGTTTCTTGCTGACTGGCTGCGCTACTGCCTGGCGCATGGTGCAGTGGCCGTACCTGTTTGCTAACCGCGTCTGACGCAATGATGGTGTGAAGATTAAGGAAACGCTTTGGATAGCCTGCTGACTCTTCCAGCGACGCATGGATCTGAAATCAGGATACTGCAGATTACGGATACCCATCTGTTTGCGGGAAAACACCAGTCTCTGCTGGGAATTAATACCTGGGCGAGTTTTGATGCGGTGCTGGATGCTATCGCGGCACAACAACGCGATTTTGATCTCATCATCGCCACCGGTGACCTGGCACAGGATCATACCGTTGAAGCCTATCAGCACTTTATTGCTGGTATAGCACGACTGCCGAAGCCGTGCGTCTGGCTGCCGGGTAATCACGACTTCCAGCCAGCAATGTTTAGCACGCTGGCAGACGCTGGTATCGCCTCCGATAAGCATGTGCTATTGGGGGAGCAGTGGCAGCTACTTCTGCTCGACAGTCAGGTGTTTGGCGTGCCGCACGGTATGCTGAGCGATTATCAGCTGGAGTGGCTGGAGAACGCGCTGCAGCGCTACCCTGAGCGACATACGCTGATTCTGTTGCATCACCATCCGGTGCCATCTGGCTGCACCTGGCTCGATCAACATAGCCTGCGCAATCCACATCAGCTTGATGCCGTGCTGCAACCCTTTCCACTGGTACGCCATCTGGTATGCGGGCATATTCATCAGGAACTTGATCTCACCTGGCAGGGGCGGCGGGTACTGGCGACGCCCTCGACCTGTGTACAGTTCAAGCCCCACAGCACCAGTTTCGCCCTTGATACGCTGGCACCAGGCTGGCGCTGGCTGACGCTGCAGGCGGATGGTTCGCTGCTCACTGAGGTGAATCGGCTGCAAAGCGATATGTTTCGACCGGATCTCGATTCAGAAGGGTATTGATCGATGGCAACGCTGCTCTATTTGCATGGATTTAATAGCTCACCGCAATCAGCAAAAGCCACACAGTTGCGGGCGTGGTGTCAGGCAGAGCATCCGCATATCAATGTGATCGTACCGCAGTTACCCGCTTTTCCTGAAGAGGCTGCAGCCATGCTGGAAGAGCTGGTGATGCGCTATAGCGGCGAGCCGCTCGGTCTGGTGGGTTCCTCGCTGGGAGGCTATCTGGCAACCTGGCTGTCGCAATGCTTTATGCTGCCAGCCGTGGTGGTCAACCCGGCGGTACGTCCGTTTGAACTGCTGACCGATTATCTGGGGGAGAACCGTAATCCCTACACCGGACAGCAATATGTGTTAGAGTCACGCCATATTTACGATCTGAAAGTGATGCAGATTGATCCACTTGAAGCGCCCGATCTGCTCTGGCTGCTGCAGCAGACTGGCGATGAGATCCTCGATTATCGTCAGGCACTCGACTACTACAGTGCGTGCCGGCAGACGGTCGAAGAGGGTGGTAATCACGCCTTTATCGGATTTGAACGCCATTTTACGCAGATAGTAGATTTTCTGGGATTATCTCTGCCTTAAGCTGCGTCTAGGGCTCCTTTTCCTCTTGTTGATCAGACAAATACAATGAGCCAATCAAACTATAATGCTGATGCTATCGAGGTCCTGACCGGCCTTGAGCCTGTGCGTCGCCGTCCGGGAATGTATACCGATACCACCCGACCAAACCATCTCGGCCAGGAAGTGATCGATAACAGCGTAGATGAAGCGCTGGCGGGTCATGCTAAACGGGTCGAAGTCATTCTGCATGCCGATCAGTCGCTTGAGGTGATCGACGACGGGCGCGGAATGCCGGTGGATATTCACCCGGAAGAGGGTGTGCCAGCGGTTGAACTGATCCTGTGTCGCCTGCATGCGGGGGGAAAATTCTCCAGCAAAAACTATCAGTTCTCAGGTGGCCTGCACGGCGTGGGAATTTCCGTGGTGAATGCGCTGTCGACGCGCGTTGAAGTCACGGTGCGGCGTAACGGCGAGGTCTATCGCATTGCGTTCGAACATGGCGAAAAAGTTGAAGATCTGCATGTGATTGGCTCGGTGGCAAAGCGTAATACCGGCACCAGCGTGCACTTCTGGCCAGATGTGAGCTTTTTTGACAGCCCGCGCTTTTCGGTGTCACGCCTCAAGCATCTGCTAAAGGCCAAGGCGGTACTCTGCCCTGGTGTTGAGATTATTTTCAAAGATAAGGTTAACAACAGCGAGCAGACCTGGCTCTATCAGGATGGCCTGACTGACTATCTCAGCGAAGCAGTTAACGGACTGCCCACGCTGCCAGAAACACCTTTTGTTGGCAGTTTTGCCGGTGATGTGGAAGCCGTGGACTGGGCGCTGCTCTGGCTGCCGGAAGGGGGAGAGCTGCTGACAGAGAGCTATGTAAACCTGATCCCAACCATGCAGGGCGGCACGCACGTTAACGGTCTGCGTCAGGGCCTGCTGGATGCCATGCGCGAGTTTTGCGAATACCGCAATATTCTGCCGCGTGGCGTTAAGCTTTCAGCAGAGGATATCTGGGATCGCTGTGCTTATGTACTGTCGGTCAAAATGCAGGATCCGCAGTTTGCCGGCCAGACTAAAGAACGGCTATCGTCACGTCAGTGCGCCGCCTTTGTCTCTGCTGTCGTGAAAGATGCCTTTAGCCTGTGGCTGAATCAGAACGTCCAGGCTGCAGAGATGCTGGCTGAGCTGGCGATCTCCAGTGCTCAGCGTCGTATGCGCGCGGCGAAAAAAGTGGTGCGTAAAAAGCTGACCAGCGGGCCGGCGCTGCCGGGCAAACTGGCGGACTGCACCGCACAGGATCTCAGTAAAACCGAACTGTTTCTGGTGGAGGGTGATTCCGCAGGCGGATCGGCCAAGCAGGCCCGCGATCGTGAATATCAGGCGATCATGCCACTGAAAGGCAAGATCCTGAATACCTGGGAAGTCTCATCTGATGAGGTGCTGGCTTCACAGGAGGTACATGATATTTCGGTGGCGATCGGGATCGATCCTGATAGCGAAGATCTCAGCCAGCTACGCTACGGTAAGATCTGTATTCTGGCCGATGCCGATTCGGATGGTTTGCATATTGCCACGCTGCTGTGTGCGCTGTTTGTAAAACATTTCCGCTCGCTGGTGCAGCAGGGGCATGTCTATGTCGCGATGCCACCGCTCTATCGTATCGACCTCGGCAAGGAGGTCTATTACGCACTGGATGAAGATGAAAAAGAGGGTGTGCTGGAGCAGCTGAAACGTAAAAAAGGCAAGCCGAATGTTCAGCGTTTTAAAGGCCTGGGTGAGATGAACCCGCTACAGCTGCGCGAAACTACGCTGGATCCTAATACCCGTCGTCTGGTGCAGCTCACCGTGGCTGATGAAGATGTGGAACAGACGCTGCGCGTTATGGATATGCTGCTGGCGAAAAAGCGTTCTGAAGATCGCCGTAACTGGCTGCAGGAAAAAGGCGACCTCGCTGATCTGGATGTATAACTGTGATGGCGCGTGCTGGGGATTGCCATAGTGAAAATTACTCTGGAGGAGCTGCGCGCCTGGGTTGCGGTGGTGGACAGCGGCTCAATTACCGCCGCCGCTGAGCAGCTGGAGCAGACCACATCTGGTATCAGCCGTGCGCTGAGCCGGCTGGAGAGTAAGTTACAGGTCGCGTTAATGCACCGCACCACACGGCGTCTGGCATTAACCGATGAGGGGCGGGTTTTTCTCGAGCACGCCCGGCAGATTCTGGCCTCGGTTGAACGGGCTGAGGAGCAGATTGCCCGCCGCCGGGAAACGCCAGCAGGCCGTCTGCGGGTTAACGCTAATACACCGTTTATGCTGCATGTGATTGTGCCGCTGCTGGCTGAGTTTTGTCAGCAATATCCGCAAATCGAACTTGAACTCAATACTGACGATATCGTTATTGATCTGCTGGAGCAGCAAACGGATATTGCGATTCGGATTGGCGAACTGCGGGATTCCACTCTGCGCGCCAGAGTGTTAGGCAGCAGCTCTACCCGGCTGGTGGCCAGCCCGGCCTATCTGGCAAAATATGGCACGCCCGAGAGTGTAGCGGCGCTAAGCCAGCATCAGCTACTGGGGTTCAGCCTGCTGGATACACACAATATCTGGCCAGTCTGGCAGCGTGAAGGCGAGTTTCTGCGCATCAAACCGACTCTGACAGCATCAAGCGGCGAAACGCTGCGGCAGCTGGCGCTGCAGGGGCTGGGAATTGCGCGACTCTCCGATTTTGTCAGCCGCGACGATCGTGCTCAGGGGCGGCTGGTGGATGTTTTAGCCAGCGAAACGCGGGAATTACGCTTACCTATTCATGCTGTCTACTATCGCAGCCAGACGCTCAGCTCCCGCGTAACCTGTTTTCTGAACTTTCTGCAGGAAAAAATCATTGCAGATAAGTTGATATAGCGCGTGATTCAGACAGAGCCGGAATTTAACCGATCTGCCTCCCTGCTGAGCATAAAAAAGCCCCGGCAAGCCGGGGCTGATAAGGTTCAGGCAACACCACTCACTGAGCAGGCTCCAGCACCAGGATTTTTACATCCACCACGTCATCTTTGATGCGGGTGCGATGCGCATCCATATGCGGCATCTGCTGATGCTGCTCCAGCGCCCGCAGCGACTCCCACTGCTCCAGCATAAAGATAGAGTCAGGTGTGTTCTGCTTCCACGGCACCTGTGCCTGATGGTCAAGCAGGGCATCATACTGATGGCAACCCTCTTCCTGCAGCACCGCCGGAATCAGCTCTTTAATCGCATCCAGTACTGCTGTACGACGTCCTGGCTTTACACAGATTTCAGCAACGACAGTTAACATAGCGCTTCCTCTTTTCCCGTTGTGCTTATAGTTAAGCAAATATTTTGCTGAGATGAGTCTGATAACGATCAATATCGCGTGCCACATCGGGCTGCTTGATGACATCGTTACAGATAAAGGTCGGCAGCGCCGTCATTCCCAGAAACTGGTTAGCTTTATGGAAGTGCAGATAAAGTCCATCCACACCCACACCTTCAAAGAACTGATCGGCCTCAGTAAAGGCTTCCAGTGGGGCATTCCATGTCAGCGACAGCATATAGCGCTTGCCCTGAATCAGACCGCCAGAACCATACTTTTTGCTGGCGTCACTGCGGGAACGACCATCGCTGGCATAGAGTTTGCCATGTCCTTCGGTAAATACTTCGTCAATATATTTTTTGACTGTCCAGGGTTCACCCATCCACCAGCCAGGCATTTGATAGATCACCACGTCGCTGTCGAGATACTTCTGTACCTCGTCAGCAATGTTGTACTCACTATCAGCCAGCGTTACGGAAACCTGATGACCCAGTGCGCGTAACTGATTTACGGCGGTTTCAGTAAGGGTATGGTTCAGCTCGCCTTTTGAGTGGGCAAACGTCTTGCCACCATCAATAATCAGGATATTGCTCATAATTTCTGACACCTTATTTCTGTTCACTGCGGTGCACTTTACGCGCGATGTGAACGCTAAAAAACGTGCAATTGATCACAATACTATTGCTTATAAAGCAATAATGGCCGGCGTTATGACACAATCTGTGCGCCGCCCACTCCTGATAACAAAGAGAGAAAATGAAAAAGCCGTTATTTGTGCTGCTGCTGGCGGCAGGCGCCGCTCAGGCGCAGTCACGTCTCGATCTTATTCAGCAGAACCATACGCTGCGTGTCTGCACCACAGGCGACTATAAACCTTATAGTTTTTTACGCAGTGACGGAGAGTATGAAGGACTCGATATCAGCATGGCGCAATCGCTGGCTGCCAGCCTCGGCGCTAAAGTGAACTGGGTGCCCACCACCTGGAAAACCCTGAGCGACGATTTTGTCGCTAAACAGTGCGATATCGCCCTCGGTGGCGTATCAGTAACGCTTAAACGGCAGAAAATTGCCTGGTTTGCGCAGCCTCTCGGCGTTGACGGTAAAATCCCGCTGGTACGTTGTGCTGATAAAGCACGCTATCAGACCATTGAACAGATTAACCGGAAGACGGTACGGGTGATTGAGCCTGCGGGTGGCACCAATGAAGCCTTTGTTCATGCCCATCTGCCACAGGCCTCTCTGCAACTGGCAGAGAACACCACTATTTTTCAGCAGCTGGTGGATAACAAAGCGGATGTCATGATCACTGATGCTTCCGAAGCGCAGTTTCAGCAGCAGCACTATCCGTCCCTCTGTGCCATTAATCCGGATAAACCGATGCAGTATGGTGAAAAAGCGTACATGCTGCCACGCGATGATATGAGCTGGAAACTCTACGTTGATCAGTGGCTGCACCTGGCAACGGCTACGGGTGAATATGCTGCGGTGCAGAGTCAGTGGCTGGGTAAAAAACCGTAGTGCAGAGCGGTTATCTGCCCTATTTTAGCTGCAAATGACCGCACAAACAGCAGGATATCGGCACGGATGATTTAGCCGCTGCGCTGTTGTTTTTTAACGCAAACGTTTCTGCTACAGAGGCATGGCTTCTCTGTGACTAACTCGCGTGAATAAGGTACTATCCTCGCCAAATAACCGCCGGATGACCCGCCGGTGCGGGCCACGAAGTGAGGATGCCAACTTAATGAGCGAAATGACGCAGGATGGTGCAGAGCGTCTTGCCCTGCATAAATTTACCGAAAAAGCGTATCTGGACTACTCCATGTACGTCATCATGGATCGCGCGCTGCCCTACATCGGTGACGGTCTGAAGCCGGTGCAGCGCCGTATCGTCTATGCCATGTCGGAACTGGGCCTCAGCGCCAGCGCCAAATTCAAAAAATCTGCGCGTACCGTAGGTGATGTACTGGGTAAATATCATCCGCATGGTGACAGCGCCTGCTACGAAGCGATGGTGCTGATGGCGCAGCCCTTTTCCTATCGCTATCCGCTGGTAGATGGCCAGGGTAACTGGGGCGCGCCAGACGATCCCAAATCTTTCGCGGCCATGCGTTATACCGAATCGCGGCTGTCAAAATATGCCGAAGTGCTGCTGAGTGAGCTGGGACAGGGAACGGTTGACTATATTCCGAACTTTGACGGCACACTCCAGGAGCCAAAAATGTTGCCAGCGCGGCTGCCCAACATTTTACTGAATGGCACTACCGGTATCGCGGTGGGTATGGCAACGGATATCCCGCCACATAATCTGCGTGAAGTTGCCGAGGCTGCAGTACGCCTGATCGATAAGCCCAACACCACGCTGGATGAGCTGCTGGATATTGTCCAGGGACCAGACTATCCCACCGAAGCGGAGATCATTACTCCGCGTGATGAGATCCGTAAGATCTATCAGAACGGACGTGGATCGGTGCGTCAGCGTGCGGTCTGGAAAAAAGAGGAGGGTGAGGTCGTCATCACGGCTCTGCCGCATCAGGTATCGGGTGCGCGCGTGCTGGAGCAGATCGCAACGCAGATGCGGAATAAAAAACTGCCGATGATTGAGGATCTGCGTGATGAATCCGATCACGAAAATCCGACCCGACTGGTTATTGTTCCACGCTCTAACCGGGTCGATCTCGATCAGGTCATGAATCATCTGTTTGCCACGACCGATCTGGAAAAAAGTTATCGTGTAAACCTGAACATGATTGGCCTGGATAATCGCCCGGCAGTGAAAAACCTGCTGGAGATCCTCTCTGAATGGCTGGTCTACCGGCGCGATACGGTCACGCGTCGTCTTAACTATCGTCTGGAGCGCGTACTGCGCCGCCTGCATATCCTCGAAGGCTTGCTGGTTGCCTTTCTTAATATCGATGATGTGATTCATATTATCCGCAGCGAGGATGAGCCAAAACAGGTACTGATGTCGCGTTTTGCGATCAGTGAAACCCAGGCTGAGGCGATCCTGGAGCTGAAACTGCGCCATCTTGCCAAACTGGAAGAGATGAAAATTCGCGGTGAGCAGGCGGAGCTGGAGAAAGAGCGTGACCGGCTGCAGGCGACGCTGGCTTCTGAGCGTAAAATGAACACTCTGCTGAAAAAAGAGTTACTGGCTGACAGTGAAGCTTATGGCGACGAGCGTCGCTCGCCGCTGCATGAGCGTGAAGAAGCCAGAGCACTGAGCGAAAATGAGCTGGTAAGCGCGGAGCCAGTTACTATCGTGCTTTCACAGATGGGCTGGGTGCGCAGTGCCAAAGGCCATGATATCGATCCTGCTGGCCTGAGCTACAAAGCGGGGGATAGCTATCGTGCGGCAGCGCGTGGCAAGAGTAATCAGCCGGTGGCATTTATCGACTCCACCGGGCGCAGCTATACGCTTGATCCTACCTCACTGCCATCCGCGCGCGGGCAGGGCGAGCCGCTGACCGGCAAGCTTACGCCGCCGCCAGGTGCGGTAATGGAGCAGGTGCTGATGGAAGCGGATGATCAGAAGCTGCTGATGGCATCTGATGCGGGCTACGGCTTTGTCTGCACATTTGCCGACCTGGTATCGCGCAACCGGGCTGGTAAAGCACTGCTTACGCTGCCGGACAATGCCCGGGTAATGACACCACTGCCGGTGAATTCGGGTGACGATATGCTGCTGGCGATTACTCAGGCGGGCAGAATGCTGATGTTCCCGGTTGCCGATCTGCCGCAGATGTCTAAAGGCAAAGGCAACAAGATCATCTCAATACCGGCTGCTGATGCAGCATCAGGAGCCGATCGACTGCAGTGGCTGCTGATCCTGACGCCAGGCAGCACCATCACGCTGTATGTGGGCAAACGTAAGCTGATTCTGCGCGACGACGATCTCCAGAAAGTGCGCGCCGACCGTGGTCGTCGCGGCAGCATTTCGCGCGGCTTGCAGCGCATTGACAGCGTAGAGGTCAATGCACCTGCACGCTCCCGGCATGCTGCAGATACCGATACAAACGCAGAATAATAGACTTATCGCAAAGGAGTGCTTTTTTTGAGGACGCTATGTTACTAATTTTACGTTCAATCATTGTGATTGTGTATTCAGTGCTGGTCTGCGTGTTTGGCAGTATCTGGTGCCTGTTTTCTCCTCGCAATCCGCGTCATGTTGCGACCTTTGGCCATCTGTTTGGCCGGCTTTCAACGGTGTTTGGCGTGAAAGTGGAGCTGCGTAAACCCGCTGAAGCAGAGCACTATGGTAATGCAATTTATATTGCCAACCATCAGAACAACTATGACATGATCACGGCCGCGAAGATTGTGCAGCCAACCACAGTGACCGTGGGGAAAAAAAGCCTGCTGTGGATCCCGTTTTTCGGTCAGCTTTACTGGCTGACGGGTAACCTGCTGATTGACCGTGATAACAGCACGAAAGCGCACGGCACTATTAATGAGCTGGTAGGGCAGTTCCGGAAAAAACGCATCTCGTTCTGGATGTTCCCGGAAGGAACGCGCAGTCGCGGGCGTGGCCTGCTGCCGTTCAAAACCGGTGCTTTTCATGCCGCTGTTGCTGCAGGCGTGCCTGTTATCCCGATTGTGATTTCCAACACGCATGGCAAGATTGACATTAATCGCTGGAACAACGGGCTGGTAATTGTAGAGATGCTGCCACCGATTGATACCACCCAGTTTGAAGCCACCTCCGTACGTAAGCTGGCAACCCACTGTCGCGAACTAATGTCTGCTAAGCTGGAAGAGTTAAACAGAGAAGTCGCTGAACGCGAAAAAAACGGTAATATCTGATAGCCATCTGGGGTGGCTGGCGCTGCCCCATTTTTACACAGCAAAAAATTAACAAAAACAACATGGACACGGCGTTCCCACGCCCCGCTCAAAAGGTCTGAAGTTTTATGTCTTGCAGCAGACGTCACTTTATTCAGCTCTCTGCCGGCGTTGCGCTGGCATCCGCAACATTACCTTATCCGGCGTATGCCGCCGCACCGGCTGGCGATGTACCGCTGCCGGTTCCGCCGCTAATCGAGTCCCGCCGCGGGCAGCCTCTGTTTCTGACCCTGCAGCGTAGTCACTGGTCGTTTAGCGGTAACGGAAGTAAGGTGCCGGTATGGGGCATTAATGGGCTCTATCTGGGACCAACGGTGCGGGTCTATAGCGGCGACGATGTAAAACTTATCTACAGTAACCGGCTGAATGAACCGGTGGCGATGACGGTCAGCGGCCTGCAGGTGCCGGGTGCATTAATGGGTGGCGCGCCACGCATGATGTCTGCCGGTGTGGACTGGGCTCCGGTACTGCCGATTCGGCAGGGAGCCGCAACGCTGTGGTATCACGCTGATACGCCTAATCGTATGGCACCGCACGTCTATAATGGCCTGGCAGGTATGTGGCTGATTGAGGATGAGGTCAGCAAGTCACTGCCGCTGCCTAAACATTATGGTGTGGATGATTTTCCGCTGATTATTCAGGATAAACGGCTCGATAACTTTGCCACACCGGTCTATAACCCGCCTTCTGATGGCGGATTTCTCGGTGATACGCTGCTGGTTAACGGCGTGCAAAACCCCTTTGTTGAGGTATCACGCGGCTGGGTACGTTTGCGTCTGCTGAATGCAGCCAATGCCCGGCGCTTTGATCTGCGCTTTTCTGATAATCGCCCCTTTACAGTTATCGCCAGCGATCAGGGCTTTTTGCCGGCACCGGTTGCGGTACAGACGCTGTCACTGGCGCCCGGCGAACGTCGCGAAGTGCTGGTTGATATGTCACAGGGCGATGAGGTCTCGATTACCGCTGGCACAGCCGCAGGCATTATGGATCGCCTGCGTGGTCTGTTTGAGCCATCATCTATTCTGACTAACACCCTGGTACTGACGCTGCGTCCTACCGGGCTGCTGCCGCTGGTCACGGATAATCTGCCAATGCGTCTGCTGGCCGATCAGATTCTTGATGGGGTGGCCGTGCGCACGCGCGAGTTTCATATTGGTGATCGCGTTCCTGGCATCAATGGTGCGCTATGGGATATGAGCCGTATCGACACCACGGTGCAGCAGGGTACATTTGAGCGCTGGATTATCCATGCCGATCGTCCTCAGTCGCTGCATATTCAGGGCGCTATGTTCCTGATCAAAAGCGTTAATGGCGCGCAGTCGATGGGCGAAGATCGCGGCTGGAAGGATACCGTCTGGGTCGATGGTAGTGTCGAACTGCTGGTAAGCTTTCCGCAGAGCGCCTCTGAGCATTTTCCGTTTGTCTATCACAGCCAGACGCTGGAACTGGCAGATCGTGGCACTGCAGGACAGATGGTGGTCAATCCGGTTGCCTGATGCGCAGGCTATGTGTCGCCCTCTCCTGGCAGGAGAGGGCGCTTAAAGCAGACGGCATTAGCTGTTAAACGTTTCCGGATCCGGGCCAAGACGCTCACCCTTATCCAGCTTCGCAATTTCGCTGATTTCGCTTTTTTCCAGACGGAAATCAAATACTTTGAAGTTCTCTTCAATACGCGCTGGCGTGACCGATTTAGGGATCACGACCAAGCCGCTGTCGAGATGCCAGCGAATAACAATTTGTGCCGCGCTCTTGCCATACTTTTGCGCCAGCGTGCGAATAATCTCCTGATCAAACACCCCTTTGCCGCCCTGAGCCAGTGGGCTCCAGGATTCCGTCTGAATTTGATGCAGGGCATTCCAGGCGTGCAGCGTGCGCTGTTGCAGCATAGGATGCAGTTCAATCTGGTTGACTACCGGAGTTACGCCGGTTTCATCAATCAGACGTTTCAGATGCGACTCATGGAAGTTACAGACGCCGATGCTTTTGGTTAAGCCCTGCTGCTGCAGTTTGATCATCTGTTGCCAGGCCGCTACATAGGTATCTTTCTGCGGGCATGGCCAGTGCATCAGATAGAGATCGACGCTGTCGAGCTGAAGCTTCTCCAGACTGGTTTCCATCGCCTGCTGCACATTCTGCTGATCATCATTCCACAGCTTGGTAGTCACGAAAATATCGTCGCGCGATACGCTGGTATCCTGCAGCGCACGGCCAATCGCTTCTTCATTTTTATAAGCAGCAGCGGTATCGATAGAGCGATAGCCCACCTCAAGTGCTTTCAGCACTGCTGCGTGTGCCTCATCCTGACTCGCCTGCCAGACGCCGAGGCCAAGCTGCGGCATCATATTGCCGTCACGCAGTTTAATAATGGGTTGGTCTGCCATAGTGACTCCTTTTCGTTACGGTAACTGAGCATAAAAACAGTGTGCTTAAGTCTAGACAATAAACCCGTAATGCGGATCGCCCCTCGCGCCGCTATGGCTGGCTGTTTTCTGCAAAAATCTTGCCTGATCCTCCAGAGGAGTAGAGCTTCAGACAGCGATGCGGCACACTGCTTTTTTTCGGAGAACCGTTATGTCCCACGATATCCTCTGTCGTCAGCTCGCTCGCCGGGTGATTGAGCTAATGGGCGACCCGCGTAAACCGCACTGCGCCGTGAGAAACGTCCGGCTGATTTATGCCAGTGAAACCATGCCGCGCACGCCAATGATGTATCAGCCCGGTATTGTTATTCTGTTTCAGGGACGCAAAACCGGCTATCTCGGCAGCACGGTCTTTCATTATGACGCCAGTAAATATCTGATGCTGACGGTGCCGCTGCCGGTAGAGTGCGAAACGGAAGCCACGCCTGATGCTCCCATGGCGGGCATGTGCCTGAGTGTCGATACTGCTGCATTGCAGGATCTGCTGCTGGATATTGGCGATGATGAGCAGTTTCAGCCAGCGGCGCAAACCTCCGGGATCCACTCCGCTTTTCTGAGCGAAGAGATGCTGTGTGCAGCAGAACGACTGCTGGATGTGATGAGTCATCCGCGCGATGCACGCGTGCTGGGGCCGCAGCTGGTGCGCGAGATCCTTTACTATGTGCTGACCGGGCCGATCGGCGGGGCACTGCTGTCGCTGGTAAACCGTCAGACGCAGTTTAGCCTGATTGCGCGTGCGCTACGGCGCATTGAGACGCATTTTGCCGATAGCCTGAGCGTGGAGATGCTGGCCGCCGAAGTCAATATGAGCGTCTCTGCATTTCATCATAACTTCAAAGCGGTGACACAGACCTCACCGCTGCAATATCTTAAACGCTATCGGCTGCATCAGGCGCGTTTGATGATGTTGCAGGATGGTATGAAAGCGAGTGCGGCGGCGTTGCGGGTTGGCTATGAGAGCCCGTCGCAGTTTTCCCGGGAGTTCAAACGTCTGTTTGGTGCTACTCCGGGCGAAGAGATAAACCGTGCGCGTCAAACGGTGCAGGCGCAGCCGTTTGACGTAGCGACATAACTTACGAGGCTTTTTGCCGACGTTTTTTCCAGATCACCACAATGCTGCCCGCCAGTCCGGTAAACAGCAGTACTACCGGCAGCACCATCAGAATCGCCATGACCTGATCCTCATGGCGTTTAATAAACGGTACCTGACTGATGCCATAACCCATCGCGACCACAATCCCGACCCAGAGCACACCGCTTAGCCAGTTAAAGAGCTGGAAACGGCCATTCTGTAAACCTGAGATCCCTGCCATAGTTGGCAGCAGAGTGCGCACAAAGGCCAGAAAACGGCCCGCCAGCAGCGCCATCAGGCCGTGACGGTTAAACAGGCTCCAGGCGCGCTGATGATACTGAGCGGGCAGATGCATCAGCCAGCTCTTTACCAGGCGCGTGTTACCCAGCCAGCGCCCCTGCAGATAGCTCAGCCAGCAGCCCAGGCTGGCGGCAACGGACAAAATCACTATTGTCGGAACAAAATCCATTACCCCTTTGGCGATCATGGCGCCTGCCAGCAACAGCAGGCTGTCACCCGGCAGAAAGGAGGCCGGTAACAAGCCATTTTCCAGAAACAGCGTCAGAAACATCACGCCATAGACGATCCAGACGACATCCGGATTGGCCAGCGCGGCAAAATCCTGATGCCAGAGCGCCTGAACAATCTCATGTAAAACACCCATCAGCTATCCTGTCGAGTTACAAGGCTTGTAGAGTAACCCTTTGCGATGGCATTTGCGTTAATCTGACCGATGCCGCTACAGAGGGTTTAGGATTGGTTTAACTACTGCGTCAGGCGGTCAAAGCCAGCCTGAAGATCGGCCAGCAGATCGCTCACATGCTCCAGACCAATATGCAGGCGCACCAGCGTACCATCAAAATCAACGCCACCAGCCGGACGAATAGCCGCCAGCTCCTCTGGCTGATTAGCCAGAATCAGTGATTCATAGCCACCCCATGAGTAAGCCATGCTGAAATGATGGAAGTGGTCGAGATAATTAGCCAGCTGTTCCGGACTCAGACGCTGGTGCAGAACAAATGAAAACAGCCCACTGCTGCCGCTAAAATCACGCTGCCAGAAAGCATGGCCCTTGCTCTGCGCCAGGGCCGGATGGTTAACCCGTGCGACTTCCGGCCTCGCCGACAGCCACTCTGCTACCTGTAACGCGCTCTCTTCATGCTGGCGCAGACGCGTGCCCAGCGTTCGCAGACCGCGGCTTGCCATATAGGCAGTATCGGCATCTACCATCTGCCCCATCAGATACGAGTTTTCACGCAGCTGCGGCCAGCAACGGGCGTTTGCTACTGCTGTCCCGATCATGGCATCACTGTGACCAATAATATATTTGGTGCCTGCCTGAATAGAGATATCGATACCAAACGACAGCGCATTAAACAGCACGCCAGCCGCCCAGGTATTATCCATTATGATAATCGCCTCTGGTGCTTTGGCGCGTACGGCGGCGACAATTGCGGGAATATCCTGAATCTCCATGGTGACAGAGGCGGGAGACTCAAGAAATACCACGCGAGTATTGGGCTGCACAAGGGCACCGATATCGCTGCCGATACAGTGATCGAACCAGGTGGTGGTGACCTGCATTTTGCTAAGAATTTTAGTGCAAAAATCCTGAGTAGGCTCATAAACCGCACCACTCATCAGTACATGATCACCGGCGGCAACAAATGCCAGGATGGCGTTGGCAACGGCCGCCGCGCCGCATGGATAGAGAGCACACCCGGCACCCCCCTCCAGCTCGGTCATGGCATCCTGTAGTGCAAAGTGAGTAAGGGTGCCACGACGACCATAAAAGAGCTCGCCTTCGGCTCGCCCGGCAGTTGCGCGTTTTTTTTCGGCAACAGTATCGAAAACCAGTGACGAAGCGCGCTGTATCACGCTGTTAACCGCACCCTGCGTATAACGCTTATTACGTCCTGCGCTCACCAGCGCGGTATCAAGTTTTTTCGTAGCCATCACTGCCTTTCCTGACACATCTCACAAAGTCTTAACGTTACCACGAATCGCCCTGTCAGGTTGCGCCTGTTTGCGGATTATCAGAGTGATGCCGTTGCTGAGCGCGCAGGGTGTCATGCAGGTCACTGCTTTTTAACCATTAATGAGAATGACTATCACCTGGCTCGCTTTTTTTGCTATGATCGCTGCTTCAATTGTGAACTGTGCAACAGAATCCGGAGATGCAGCGTGGTAGCCAGTGATTTGATGCAAACAGACCTTTCTGTCTGGGGCATGTATCAGCATGCCGATATCGTGGTGAAAATTGTCATGATTGGCCTGTTGCTGGCTTCTGTCGTGACCTGGGCGATTTTTTTTAGCAAATATGCCGGGCTGAGTAGCGCAAAACGTCGCCTCAGACAGGAGCAGCAGGCGCTGAGTGAAGCGCGCTCGCTAAGCGATGCTGCGCGTATCGCCGCCAGTTTTAACAACAGCAGCCACAGTGCGGTATTGCTGGCTGATACAGAGAATGAGCTGGAACTCTCTGCTGGCAGCGAGGATCTGGCTGGCATTAAAGAGCGCACCAGTTTTCGCCTGGAACGACGTGTCGCGGCATTCGGTCGCCATGCCGGACGGGGCAACGGTTTTCTGGCCACGATAGGCTCAGTTGCGCCATTTATCGGTCTGTTTGGCACCGTGTGGGGCATTATGAATAGTTTTATCGGGATAGCTAAAACCCAGACCACCAATCTCGCCGTTGTGGCGCCGGGGATCGCGGAAGCGCTGCTGGCAACCGCGATTGGACTGGTCGCAGCTATCCCTGCGGTAGTGATTTACAACGTCTTTGCCCGCATGATTGCTAACTACCGTGCCTCGCTTGGCGATGTGGCGGCACAGATACTGCTGCTGCAGAGCCGCGATCTCGACCTCGGCACCGCGCACTCAGCCAGCACATCGCTGGCGGCACATAAACGTCGCGCAGGGTAACGATTATGGCGATGCGTTTAAATGATGATGCAGCTGATGACAGTGAAATGCATGAAATTAACGTCACGCCATTTATTGATGTGATGCTGGTGCTGCTGATCATCTTTATGGTGGCGGCTCCGCTGGCAACTGTTGATGTGCGTGTAAATTTACCTGCTTCAACCAGTGCACCGCAGCCGCGTCCTGATAAGCCGGTCTATCTCTCAATCAAGGCTGATAAGCAGATCTACATTGGCAACGATGCTGTAACCCGAGAGACATTGATCAATATGCTTACGGCACAAACCCGAGGTGACAAGCAGACCACCATTTTCTTCCAGGCTGACAAATCTGTGGATTATGAAACGCTGATGGCAGTCATGGATCAACTGCGTGAAGCGGGTTATCTCAAAATTGGTCTGATGGGTATGGAAACCGTTAAAAAGTAGTGTGACGCGTTTATAACCCGCATAAAAGCCGCCTGTTGAGCGGCTTTTTTTATGCCTGCCAGACTCCTTAAAGCAGCACTGCCGGATAGCATATTCTGGCAGGCTTGCTCCGCGCCAGCCTCCAGCTGAAAGGTTAATGTAAACTTAGTGTTACCATTTATTATATTTTTGTAAATAAAAAGAGTGATTCAGCTCACGTTTATTCCTGGCTTCACAGGCTACAACGAAAGAAAAACCAGGAAGGACATTATGAGCAGTCACCTATCTCTTCAAAAGCCAGCGCGTAGCGGGGCAAAAACTATTTTCAGCGTTACCAGCGGTAACTTCCTTGAGATGTATGACTTTATGGTGTTTGGCTATTACGCCACCGCCATAGCGGGTACTTTTTTTCCGGGTGACAATCCTTTCGCTTCGCTGATGCTGACGCTGATGACCTTTGGCGCAGGATTTTTGATGCGGCCGCTGGGGGCAATTGTGCTCGGTGCCTATATCGATCAGCATGGACGACGTAAAGGGCTGCTGCTGACGCTGGGACTGATGGCAACGGGTACGCTGACAATTGCCCTGGTGCCGGGTTATGCCACACTGGGTGTGGCAGCGCCGGTTTTGATTCTGCTGGGTCGGCTACTGCAGGGCTTCTCTGCCGGTGTTGAGCTGGGCGGCGTTTCAGTTTACCTCGCGGAGGTTGCACCGCCGCAGCGCAAAGGTTTCTACGTTAGCTGGCAATCGGGCAGCCAGCAGGTAGCGGTAATTTTTGCGGCTCTGCTGGGGCTGGGGCTGAATCATCTGCTGGCTAAAGAGGCGATCACCGAGTGGGGCTGGCGTATTCCGTTTGTAGTGGGCTGCCTGATTGTTCCCTTTCTGTTCTGGATCCGGCGTATGCTGGAGGAGACGGAAGCGTTCAGCCAGCGTAAAACGCGGCCAGGTATGCGGCAGATTATCCGTTCAGTTGGGCAGAATCGGGCGCTGGTACTGGCAGGTATGCTGATGGTCGTTACCACGACTGTGATGTTCTATATGATTACTGCCTTTACCCCGACATTTGGTAAAACAGTGCTGCTGATGAGCGACAAACAGAGCTTTATGGTCACGATGCTGGTCGGCATCTCTAATCTGTTCTGGCTGCCGGTGATGGGCTCGCTTTCAGATCGGGTCGGACGACGCCCCCTGCTGATCACCTTTACCATCCTAATGATCCTGACAGCCTGGCCGGTGCTGCACTGGCTGGTGGGATCGGCCAGCTTTGCGCATCTGCTGGAGGCGGAACTGTGGCTCTCGTTTCTCTATGCCAGTTATAACGGGGCGATGGTGGTGTATCTGGCGGAAATAATGCCGGCAGATGTGCGCGCCTCTGGCTTCTCCCTGGCCTACAGCCTGGCAACTGCACTGTTTGGCGGCTTTACACCCGCAATCTCCAGCTATCTTATCCATATCACCAGTGACAAGGCGATGCCGGGCGTCTGGCTTACGATTGCAGCGGTGTGCGGGCTGGCAGGAACGCTGCTGATAGGCCGCATCATCCAGCACTATCCGCCACGTCACACTATAACTTCAGCGGGTGCCACACTCTGACCACTTCAGCGGCCGCCAGTCAGCGGCCGCTATCTTTGGGCTAAAAGGCCACATCCACCACGACATTATCGCTGTAGTTACCTGCCGGAGGCGTTGCCTGCGTAGGTACTATTCGCGCGGTATAGATAAAGTTACGTGTGACCGTATCTGCCGCTATCGAGGATGAGGCGCTACTGCTCCAGCGATCGCTGCCAGCAGGCCCCCAGCGTGCGCTGAGTGTAGTGCCTTTATAGATATCATAGGCCAGGCGGTTAGTACCACTTGCCATCTGCCGTGTCGTACCACTGTAGTTGCTGCCGTTGCTGAGACCAACGCTATAGGCGCTGCCCTTAGAACAGACCACGCTGATAGTCTGCTGAATGGCAGAGAAACTGCCTGCCAGCGGGGCGCTGCCAAAGTTGACGTTGGGTGCCGTAATCGTGGTGCAGTCATTGGTCGCAACCAGGGTAACTGTCAGCAGTTGTGGAGTGCCGTTACTGCTCTCTAATCCCGTAGTACAGATACCGGCCACACTGAGTCCGGTACAGATGTTGTAGCTGATGGTCAGCGTCAGCGTAGTCGTGTAGGTGCCGGCTGCAATGACCTGGCCGGGCAGCGTACGAAAATAGAGTGGAATAGTGAAGTTATAGCTGTTGCCCAGCGCCAGCAGCGCCGCGGTGTTCCAGCGATAGCTATTGCCCTGGAGCAGTTCGGTGCCACAGCCGCTGTCTATGCAGATCTGAATGGGCACACTATCATCGCCAGCAGTACTGGATTTGACTGCGGCGCGGGTGCCACTCTGGTTGGTTGCGCTGGTAAAGGCGTAAGCAATATAGTTATTACTGAGCAGACTCAGCAGACCTGAACCGCAGTTAACGCTGGTGTTGCTGGAGGTCGTAGCGACATTCGACTGGAGATAAAACGTGGTCTGGCTGCCAAAGCTGGCGGGTGGAGTGGCAAGAGAGCAGACCGCGTAGCCGCAGCCAGGCAGTAGCAGCACCAGCAGGAGCAGTGATTTAATCATAGTGAACTCCGGTTTGTGTGGCGACGTCTGAAGTCGTGGCGGAAAGCGAACAGAGAAGCGGGCCATAGGTTTTCAGCGCCTGCGGTTCGCCGCGATCAACACTAAAGGTGACACGACATTCCCGACCATCAGGTGCGATCACCCGTAGCGCATTATGCGGTTGCAGGTTCTCCAGCCAGACAATACCATCCCAGCCGACATAGCTGGTGCTCTCACCAGCACGCACGACCTGGCTGGCAAGCGGCAGTGGCTGATGGCTGGCGTCCTGCAGGATCACGCTGGCAGCGCGTAGCGGGGTAACCGGAAAATCAAGCAGAAAGCCGCTTTTACGCTTAATGGCGACACGCTGTTCAATGCGCGGCGTGCTGACGCTGGCAGGCAGATCCAGCGTGTCGATAGCATATCTGGCACCATAGTAGCTGCTGACTGATGGCACCAGCAGATAGCCCTGCCGATCGGTACGGCCCATCGGCTGATTTTCATAGCGCACAGTGACATCGGGATAACCGGTTTTAACCAGCACAAAGGCGTCATTAATATTGTTGGCGGCGAACACCTGATTATCCAGCATGACCAGCGCCCCGGAGAGATCGGCCCATTGCGTCATATTGTCATCATCGCCCCAGATACCGGCTGACGTATCGATTTTATTATTGCGATAGCGCAGGCTACCCTGACGATAGTCGCCGCTATCGCCACCCTGACGCGCCCAGGAGGCGTCCCAGGCGATTCCACCCTCAGAAGGCATTGAGCGCGAGGCGAAAAGCCGCTGATTGCTGCGTCCTTGCTGATTGCGCTCAACGCTGACCGCAGCGCTTCCCTGCTCACCAAACGGTACTATCAGCGCGATTGCGCCGGTCCATGTCCCTGAATCACGGTCGCGGCTGGCGGAGATATAGAGGCTGCTGTTGCCCCACAATGTCTTGTTCCAGGAGAGATTCAACAGGCGGGTACGCGAATTCTGATTGCCGCTGATATCGAGATAAGCGAGCCCAAGACTGCCATAACTATCGAGTGCAAGGCTGGCGTTGTACTGTGCGCTGCGACGCGCAAGTGAGTAACGGCTGCTGCTGTTTTCGCTGCGGTTGCTGGCCAGCGCCAGGTTGCTGAACGCCGCACTGCGTATAATATGCTGGGTGCCGATACTGAACCAGCTGTTGTTATATTGATAGCCCCAGCTGTACTGCGTGCCGTCGCGCTGTTCCGCACTGCTCTGTGCGATTGCCGCGTTGATAACACCTGTACTGCCTGCTTTCAGCAAACCACCGGCACCGCCCATTACAACATCGCTGCTGCCTTCAGCGTGTGACTCCAGCGTCAGCCAGTCGCTGATACCGTAGCGATATGTGCCGCTTGCCGCGGCAGCACCATAATCGGCATTTTTAATGCCATAATTTTGCCGCACCGCACCTGCAGAGAGGGCGTAATCTGTCAGGCCGCTTTTCAGCAGACTGCTGGAGACATAAAAGGGTATCGTCGTCGTTATCTGACGTCCCACCGCATCGGTAGTGGTGATAACTGCGTCACCGGCACCATCAACAAAGGGTACATTGGTCAGCGACCAGGGGCCGGGTTGTACACTGGTTTGTGCACTGCGATAGCCGTTGATAAACAGATCGACCGAAGAGGGCACCGCAGCCTGACCGCTGAATGCGGGCAGCGGATAGGTGATCAGATCGGGGCGCACGCTGAAATCGCGCGCGACCTGCAGGCCGCCCAGCCGCACGCTGTTACTCCAGCTCAGCGCATCGCTGATCAGATCGCCCGCGCGCCAGCTCAGAACGGCATCTTCGCTCTCGCCGCTAAACCAGGTATCGTAACGGATATAGCCTTGCTGCCAGCTATCCGGCTTACCGCTAAATGGCTGCCGGTAGACGCCATTAGTGGAAAACTGGCCTGCCGGGCCAAACAGCCGTAGTTCATTCCACGTTGCAAGATTGCTGCCGCTGCGGCTGGCATGGGTAAAGTAGAAGTCGTAGTTAAGCAGCGCGCCATTGCTGGCCTGTGCCGGATAACGGGGACGCTGTCCGGTCTGTTCCAGCGTTTGTGCTGGCAGCCATGTCGGGGGAACCGTCAGCAGCAGTCGCTGCCGCGCCTCCTCATACTCCACTCTGACGTCTGCCAGCGCGTTAACGTCAATCTGTCCGGCGGGGAGCTTTTCGGCTGGCAGCCCAGCCTTGAGCAGATCCTCCCGGCGCAGCCAGAAACGATTTTCCTGACGATCTGCCGCAATAATTGCGCCACGCTCACGCTGGTTAACAACCAGTTCCAGCATCAGCTGCTGCCGCTGCGCGCTGTTCTGCAGTGCCGGCGGCGGCGGTAGCGCTGACCAGCTTTCGGCATAGCTTGCAGCGGGCAATACACTCAGCGCGCTGGCGATCAGCACTGTCCGGCGAGATATAACACGCTTCATTAGCGTGCCGCAGCGCTGCGCCACTGGCTTTTATTTACTCTGGCTGTGAGCTCACCACGCAGCGCGTGAGTGACCGGCCAGCGCTGGCTGCTTTGTGCCAGCACATAGCCAAACAGTCCATTACCCAGCGTGGTGCCTCCGACTTTTACATCGCTCAGGCGGGCATGTCCGTTGCCGTTATTGGTTAACTCCAGCCAGCGTTTGTTGCCGCTGCTGACTTCACGCCAGCTAAGCCCCGGCGTAGCCCGATCGCGTGTCAGCCCGTTGCCGTAAACAAACAGCGGCACTGAGTAACGCATCTGAAAGTTGAGTCCGGCCTGATTTTCACCCGGCGTGCGCGGCACCGGGATCTCATCCAGTACTATGCGATACGCACTCTCCTGTCCGGCAGCAGGGGCTGACTGTTTAATCAGGCGCACCAGCTGCTTCTGCCCTGGCTCCAGTCGCACCATGGGTGGGCTGGCTACCACCTGCTGCTGAGTCTGATACTGCTCCTGATTATCGCGCTGCTGCCAGGCAAAAATACGTACCTGCATAATGGTGCTGGCATTACCATGATTCTCCAGCCAGAGTTCGCTGGCTTTCTCTTCGGGATTAATCACAGGATCAACAGGCCAGATCATCAGTGAATTGGCCGCCTGGCTGGCAGAGGAGAGCAGCAGAAATAGCAGGCACAGAGTTCTCATCATTCATCCTTTTTTGTCACCTCATCACCAGCTCAGGGTGACGGTCAGCGTATCGGTATAGGTTCCGGCGCGGGCCGGGCCGGGCAGCGTAAGCTGACCATAAATCGGCAGAGTAATATTGCTGGCATTGCTGTAGCTCAGGGCAACGGCACTGTTCAGCGGGATAGCCGTGGTCAGTGCTGCATTGCTGTAGAGACGATAGGCAATAGTGTCAGCGCTGCTGACATGTTTAAGATTGCGGGTAGTGGTGTAGTTGCTGCCACCATTGATACTCATACTCAGGGTAGTGCCGGGCGTGCAGGCGAGGTTTAGCGAGGCACTCTGCTGATAGCTGGTACTAATCGTGCTGGTAGCCACCCCTGATTGTGAACCAAAATCGAGTGTGCCAAACACGCTGGTATTAGTGCCAGATATGACGCAACCAGCCACCACCGCTGCTGAAACCTGAAAGGTGGCTGTCGGCAGCGCGCTGGCTGGCGAAGCTGTCACCAGCATAGTCACTGCCGTTGCCCGGCAGAGATGCGTTGTTACTGCCATCGCGCTGGCAGCACCGGACTCAGTAATTCACCTGCACAGTGATAGTGTCGGTATATCTTCCCGCAGGTATCAGCGGGTTATAGTCCCCTCCAACTACCCGACCATAAATAGCATAGTTGGTGCCCAGTACCGCATCGGTAGTGCCGCTGGGCGCAATGTTGGTGTTGTTGGCAATTGCCGTGGTAAAAGCGGCGTCGCTATAGAGGGTATAGGCGATCCCCTGAGTTGCATCGGTAGTTAGCAGCAGATAGCGCGGCTGAGCAGTGACCGTGCCAAAAGTAGCCGTTGTCGGGGCGGCGTTGCTGCCGGTGATTTGTACGCTGGGCGTCTGATTAAGTGTGCAACGAATATAAATACCGTTACCTGCCGAGCCGACCAGCGTGGCATTAAGCGTCTGAAAAGTCGCAGCACTGCTGCCAAAATCCAGCGTACCAAAGTTAACGCCGGTGGTTGCGGGTTGACCATTAACCAGACAGCCGGTGGTCAGTGTCAGCGTGGCATTGATAACACCTGTGGTAGTGGCAGCCATAGCGGTAGCGGAGACGAGCCCGGCACTCAGGCCAGCAGCCAGAAGAAAAAGCTTGCTTTTCATAATCTTTCCTTAACTGATTACTGAGGTGGATGCTTTTTCGCCTGGCTGGTCACGATGAAAACCGCATCCGGAATATACCGAATGCAAAAGAGAGAGTGAGCTTAATGCACTACGTTGCGGTTAACAAACTGGCAACGTTTTTTATTACTTATATCAGTTTTATTTAATATAGTTAAGACTGACAATACGTCTAACAGCTATCCCCTGGTTTTATCCAAAAAGAGTGTTACAGCACAGAAGAAAGATTTTCAGGCAGGGATACGGAGTTGCTGAGCAGTCAGCCTGTACACGCTAAACATGCGTTGCTGCATTCTGTTCAGATATATCAGGTGGTGGCAATTGCTGCTGATTACAAAGCCGGGTAGGTTTGATAATGGATTGCTGAAGATCTGCTTTTTTATACTGACAACCGTCCGCTCAAAGCGCTAAGCACTACGGCATAACTATCAGACTGGCATATTCACTAAACCGCTTTGCACCGGCACTTAACGGCAGAAACCGGGAGTCGTCAGAGCGGATACACGGCGGCAATAGTGCTTCATCCCGGGCAATAGTCATACTCTGACATCCGGAGAGGCTGACACTATGTCGCTGTCTGATACAGAATGAAACCAGGCTACGATAACAGAGGAAACAATGGAAAAACCCGGACGTTACATTGTAGGTGATTGCGAAGTTTTCAAAATCCCCGAGTTTGAAGCACCTTTTGCCACGGAGGCACTCTATCCGAATCAATCACTTGCCAGTGATTCTCCGCAAGAGATTACGCTTTCAATGCATAGCTGGATAGTTCGCACGCCTGAGCAAACCATCATCATTGATACCGCCAGCGGAAATGGGCGTGACCGGCCTGCCTCGCCACTGTTTCATCAACTGAATACACCTTATAAACAGCGTTTGCTTGAAGCAGGTATTGATCCTGATGACGTTGATCTGGTCTTAATGACTCATCTGCATGGCGATCATATTGGCTGGAATACGCATTGGGTTAAAGATCGCTGGGTTCCGCTGTTCAGGAATGCCCGGTATTTCTGTTCTGATATCGGCCTGGCCAGCTGGCAAAAAGATCCGGCACGCCGGATCCTTCTGGAAGACAGTATTAATCCGGTTATTGAAGCAGGGTTGCTGGAGACATTTCACCCCAGCGATCGGCCTCTGTTTGCGGATCTCCTGCAGGTGGTGCCCACACCGGGCCACAGCCACGATCATGCGTCGATCATACTGCACAGTGGGGACGACTATGCCCTGTTCAGTGGCGATCTTATGCATAACGAGCTTCAGGTGGAGCAGACGCAATTAACCTCGCGTTTCTGTGCCCAGGCAGAACAGGCTGCCGCGCAACGGCTCTGGGCACTGAACTGGGCTGCTGACCATCAGGCTATCTGGTTTAGCTCTCATTTTGCTGCTACTTCCGCAGGTTATGTCACCCGAACGCAGGAAGGATTTGCATGGCATTTTGCCTGAACACCCTCTGACCAGCACGCCTGTCGCAGCCAGTCGATAAACCGACTGGTTGCAATACTATTGCTGATTTCTGCGTCTTCAGTCTGAGTGGAGAGCAGCACGATATCTACTGTCCTGTGCAGCAGGCGCGCGACGGCAAGCTGTAATGTGGCTCGCTGGCGCTGCTGGTATTTCTATGCCGCTGCGCTGCCTGCCCGGCTGTCACATAATCAATGCGCTCTGCTCTGCGGCGTTTTGTTGCGTCACCTGGTCTGGCTTTCAGGGAGAGCAGCCGTTTTCTGACCTGGTATTGATAACATCAGCCCGGCCTGCTGACAGAGAAAAATTGATCGCCATCACAATGCTAAGGTAAAGCAGATTAAAATTTGACTTAAGTGACTAACGGCTTATTCGTAAAGGTTTTTTTCAGATATTGTCATGTTGCATTACCCACCGAAATTGTCACAATCAATTAACATTTTCTGTTGGAGCAGCTGTATGAATCCCTGTTCATCCAGTCTGATGCTGATGATGTCGTTTGCTGCCAGAACCTTTTCCGCTGGTGCCTCAACGAATCCTCAGCATCTGCGGCTGGCACACCCCTCTGGCGGTGTACCAAATAGTCCGTTACCGCTGATTATCTGGCCACGTATTGTGCCGGAGGAGGCGGATGATTGTGCGCTATGGTTTGAAACCACCTTTACTGCCAGCGGCTGGCCCGCAGCCTGGCGTGCGCCGGTTTTTCCGTATACCCACTATCACCCCAACACACATGAAGTACTGGGTGTGGGAGCCGGTTGCGCAGAGATCCTGCTGGGTGGTGACAGCGGGCGTATGGTGGTTCTGCGTGCAGGGGATGCGATACTCATTCCGGCGGGGGTTGGGCATAAGCAGATGTATGCCACTGACGATTTTTTTATGGTGGGGGCCTATCCTGCCGGGATGACGCCTGAGACCCTTCGTGATGAACCCGCCCGACTGCGGGCAGCCAAAGAGCAAATCCAGCGTGTGCCAGTGCCAGCGTGCGATCCCATCACTGGTGGTGAAGGCGTTATGACCGAACTCTGGCTGCCGGTTATACAGCAACTGCGCGACAACTAATCCCTCTGCCTGCTGCAATAAAACTGTGCATTGACTCTGTCTGGCGCGGCTTCTGCCAGCAACGCTGGCCGCTGAGTTGCGAGCGGGCGATGGGCAATGCCGATAGTGTTTTGCAGAGTCAGTGAATCGCTGAGTTTTCAGTGCGCTGCTCCACAACGCATCGCGACCAGCACCTGCTGGTCACACGCCATGTTTTCATCAGTTTATCTAACAATAACAGCCATCTGCGGCGTTGTAGCCGCGCCTGTTACACATCAATAATCCGGCACTGGCCCAGTGCTGTGCTTATGGCCTGAAATCAGCGCTGGCTGAACATATTCTCACCACTGCCGATAACACCATGACTTACTTCAGGTCTGAAATCGATTACAGCTTGTCAGCACTTTGCTTTTACGTTTAAGTCTGATCAAAGTAAGAATTTTCTTAGGTGGCAGTTACTATCCCGGTCAGAGCAGGCACAAAAAATGAATAATAATTCTGATGTTATGTATCGCTTACTGGTGCAAAGCGTAGTGGATTACGCTATCTACATGCTTACACCAAACGGCACTGTAACAAACTGGAATCCGGGCGCACAGCGAGCCAAAGGCTACACGCCAGCTGAAATCGTGGGCAAAAATTTTGCGCTGTTTTATAGCGAAGAAGATCGCAACAATGGTGTGCCGCAGCGCGGTCTCGCAATAGCTGCCACAAACGGACGTTTTGAAACTGAAGGCTGGCGTTATCGCAAGGATGGCAGCGCTTTCTGGGCACATGTGGTGATCGATGCCATCCGTGACGAATGTGGCGAGCTGCTGGGATTTGCCAAAATTACCCGCGACTGCACTGAGCAGCAGGCACAACTGCGTAAGCAGCGTGAGCAGGAGCAGCGATTTCGTCTGCTGGTCGAGGGGGTGACTGATTATGCTATTTATATGCTGGATCTCAATGGCAATGTCGAAAACTGGAACGCTGGAGCGCAGCGTGCCAAGGGCTATACAGCAGACGAAATTGTTGGCCAGCATTTCTCCCGCTTCTACAGTGAGCAGGATCGCCTTGCTCATATTCCGGAGAAAAATCTATCGATTGCGTTTAATACCGGACGATTTGAGGATGAGGGCTGGCGCTATCGCAGCAATGGCAGCGCATTCTGGGCGCATGTCGTGATTGATGCCATTTACGACGATTACGGCAGCCTGATTGGTTTTGCCAAGATTACGCGTGATGTCACTGAGCGGCGTGAGTATGAGCAGCAACTCCTGCGTGCACGCGATCTGGCACAGGCGCAGAGCATCAAACTGTCAGAGCTTTCAACATTTCTGGAAACAGTTATCAGCAATATTCCTTCCTGCGTCATTGTAGAGGATGCGATCAGTCGCGAAATTCTGATGGTCAATGCCAGAGCTGAGCGTCTGTTTGGCCTGAATCAGTCGCTGATTATGCATAAGCGCCCTCAGGAGTGCCTGTCAGCTGAGCTGAGCGACTACTTTGACAGCCTGGCGGATATGGCGCTGCGGAGTGAGGGAATTCACGCCCGTGAGCAGCTGCTGCTGACTGCGAGTGGTGAACGGGTGCTGTATACCCGCGCCACCACGATTACCGGCAAAAATATGCGGCAGAATTATGTCATGCTGATTGTCGAGGATGTTACCGATCAGCGTGAAGCTGACGCACGTATTCGTCATATGGCACACCACGATACGCTGACCAGCCTGCCTAACCGTATTCTGTTCCGGCAGAAACTCAGTGAATCGCTGCGTAATGATGCGGCGCAACAGCAGCTCAGCGCTACGCTCTGTCTGGATCTCGATAATTTTAAAAATGTGAACGATGCACTGGGACATCAGATTGGCGATGAGCTGCTACGCGTGGTGGCAAAACGCCTGCGCTGCGTAATACGTGATGGAGATACGCTGGCACGTATTGGCGGCGATGAATTTGCGGTTGTACTGCCCGATGTTGCCAGTGTTGCTGAAGCCGCCGTTATTGCACAGCGCCTGATTGAGGCGATTCAGCCACCAGTCAGTATCGAAGGACACAATCTGACGGTAGGCCTGAGTGTGGGAATTGCGGTTACAACTCAGGTGATTAACACACCCGAGCATATGCTGCGCTGTGCTGATATGGCGCTATATGAAGCCAAGCGCAACGGACGTAACCGCTATGAGCATTTCACACCAGAGATGGATGACCAGGCGCGTAGCCGGCGCATTATCGAAAATGATTTGCGCGAGGCGCTTACCGGTCACCAGCTGCGGCTCTATTATCAGCCTATTACTAATCAGAGCGGTATTATTGGCTATGAAGCGCTGATGCGCTGGCAGCATCCGACCAGGGGACTGATTATGCCGATTGATTTTATTCCGATTGCTGAAGAGACAGGCCTGATCCATATGCTGGGGGCATATGCACTGTATGAAGCGTGTCGCGAAGCACAAAGCTGGGAGAGTGAACAGTCGGTGTCAGTTAATCTTTCACCATTGCAGTTTAAAAACAGTTCGCTGGTATCGGTTGTGGAGGGTGCACTGCGGGAGTCGGGGCTTGCTCCCCATCGTCTTGAGGTGGAGATTACAGAGTCGGTGCTACTGGATGACACGCTGGGCAATATCCGCACGCTACAGAGTCTTAAGGCGCTGGGGGTGCAGATCGCCCTGGATGACTTTGGTACGGGTTACTCCTCACTGAGCTACCTGCGCTCATTCCCGTTCGATAAAATTAAAATCGATAAGTCGTTTATCAACGATATGAGCAGCAGCCGGGAAGCGCTGGCGATTATTCGGGCGATTACCGGAATGAGCCGCAGTCTGGATATTCAGATCACCGCTGAAGGTGTCGAGAACAGTGATCAGTTTACAAAACTGCTGGAGGAGGGCTGTACGCTGTTTCAGGGGTATCTGTTTGGCCGCCCTCAGCCCTCAGAACTGCGGCTGAAAACGCTAAAATAGCTGGCGGATCATCATGTGTCCGGGCCAGCTGCGCTGGCGCGGATACAAAACGCCCGGCTTTGCCGGGCGTTACTGCATGCTGCGTATTGTCTTTTTTATTGTTACTGGCCGTGGCCTTCGGCGTTCATGTTGCCCAGGTCTTTATCTACCAGGAACAGGCCTTCGCCTTTGTTGCCCACCATTGCCAGTTTATCCAGCACGGTTTTGAACAGTTTCTCTTCTTCATGCTGCTCTGCTACATACCACTGCAGGAAATTAAACGTGGAATAATCCTGCGAGGTCAGCGCAGTATGAACCAGTTCATTGATTTTCTGTGTAATGAGTTGCTCATGCTTCAGCGCTTCGCTCAGCACATCGCTGAGCGAGTTCCAGCTTATTGCTGGTGCAGCTATGCTGCCCAGTACTGGCAGGGAGCCCGCATCGCTTACATAGTCGAACAGGCGCTGCATATGCTCCATCTCTTCGCGAGAATGCATTTTCAGAAAAGAGGCGGCACCCTCATATCCTTTGTCGCTGCACCAGGCGCTCATCTGCAGATAGAGGTTAGCAGAGAAGAACTCCAGATTTAACTGGTCGTTCAGGCGAGAGGTCATTTCAGCAGTTAACATAGCTGCATCCTTAATAATGTGTCAGAAAACAACGGCGAATTATGCAGCAATCGTCTGTGATTTGCGAAAGTTTTTTTGCCAAAAAAACTAGTTTATCTCATTGAATATAAATGTAATTATTCAATAAATTGAATGCGAAGAGTTCTCAAGATTGAGTAATTGTCATTCGTGCTTTCTGGCCTGTTCCGGCTATTAAGGTGCGCTGCTCTGTCAGGGATGCTGCGATGATTTCCCCGCCTGATGAAATATTGTATGCTATGCCGCCTCAACGCTGACCGGATAACCGGGCCGCCGCCACTAGCGCTGCGTCGATTCAGCAGTGAATGAACGCCACCAGATCGCAACTGGCACGGTTATTCCCCGGATAAGTTCCGGAACGATTTATCTGCTGCGCGTTGCAGACGCGCCGCCCTGAAGAAGAATTCACTCATGTCTAATGCTCCCTTTTTAGAAGAAGTGGCGCGCCGTCGTACCTTTGCGATTATCTCGCACCCGGACGCCGGTAAAACCACAATCACCGAAAAAGTCCTGCTGTTCGGACAGGCTATCCAGACTGCCGGAACGGTTAAAGGCCGCGGCTCCAGCCAGCATGCAAAATCAGACTGGATGGAGATGGAAAAGCAGCGTGGTATCTCTATTACCACCTCTGTGATGCAGTTTCCCTATCGCGACAGCCTGGTTAATCTGCTGGACACGCCCGGACACGAAGACTTCTCAGAAGATACCTACCGTACACTGACGGCGGTTGACTGCTGTCTGATGGTCATCGATGCCGCAAAAGGGGTTGAGGATCGTACGCGCAAGCTGATGGAAGTTACCCGCCTGCGCGACACGCCAATTATTACCTTTATGAACAAACTTGACCGTGATATCCGAGATCCTATGGAGCTGCTGGATGAGGTTGAGAGTGAACTGAAGATCGCCTGTGCGCCGATTACCTGGCCGATTGGCTGTGGCAAGCTGTTTAAAGGGGTTTATCACCTTTATAACGACGAGACCTACCTCTATCAGAGCGGCAAAGGCCATACCATTCAGGAGGTTCGCGTCGTTAAAGGGCTAAACAATCCAGATCTGGATGCTGCCGTAGGTGAAGAGCTGGCGCAGCAGTTGCGCGAAGAGCTGGAGCTGGTGCAGGGTGCCTCACACGAATTTGAGCAAGAGCTGTTTTTGAATGGCGAGCTGACCCCGGTATTCTTTGGTACTGCACTGGGTAACTTTGGTGTGGATCATATGCTGGATGGTCTGGTCTCCTGGGCGCCGGCGCCGATGCCGCGTAAAACAGATACCCGTACCGTGGAAGCCAGCGACGAAAAATTCAGCGGTTTTGTGTTTAAGATCCAGGCCAACATGGATCCTAAACACCGCGACCGGGTGGCATTTATGCGTGTAGTGTCCGGACGTTATGAAAAAGGTATGAAGCTGCGTCAGGTACGTACCGGTAAAGATGTGGTTATTTCCGATGCGCTGACCTTTATGGCAGGTGACCGTTCACACGTTGAAGAAGCCTATCCTGGCGACATTATCGGTCTGCATAACCACGGAACCATTCAGATTGGTGACACCTTTACGCAGGGTGAAAGCATGAAGTTCACCGGCATCCCGAACTTTGCACCAGAGTTGTTCCGCCGTATTCGCCTGCGCGATCCCCTGAAGCAGAAGCAGCTGTTAAAAGGGCTGGTACAGCTATCGGAAGAGGGCGCGGTGCAGGTATTCCGTCCGGTACACAACAACGATCTTATCGTGGGTGCCGTTGGTGTGCTGCAGTTTGATGTAGTGGTAGCCCGTCTCAAGAGCGAATATAACGTTGAGGCGATCTATGAGGCTATCAACGTCTCAACTGCCCGCTGGGTAGAGTGCAGCGATGCGAAGAAGTTTGATGACTTCCAGCGTAAAAATGAGATCAACCTGGCACTGGATGGCGGCGATAACCTGACTTATATCGCGCCCACTATGGTGAATCTCAACATTACGCAGGAGCGCTATCCTGACGTAATCTTCCGTAAAACCCGCGAACATTAATCCCGCATTTCAGGCAGGGCCAGAGATTACTGGTCCTGCTTTTATCCTTACAGACTCCTCTTAATTACACTGCTATCCGGACTTTCTGGCGAGATATCAACCACAAAAGCCAGCAAAAGCTGTAATCCCTACTATGATTATTCTGTCGGACAAAAAAACAGGCCTGCAGGTTTGGTAACGTCCATTCAGGCACGGTGTCGCTGGCTGTGACCTGTTGTACCTGTGGGTGAACCAACTGATAGAAGGATCATATCGATGAACAAGACTAAGATTGCCAAGACCCTGATTGCAGCACTGGCCAGTACCGCGCTGTTAAGTGGCGCCGCGTATGCTGCTGAAACCAGCTCAATGGGTTCCAAAATCGATAGTTCTATGAAAAAAGTCGATGGTTTTATGGATGACAGCGGCATCACTGCCAAAGCCAAAGCAGCACTGGTTGATGATGATGCCATTAAAAGCACCGATATCTCCGTAGAAACAAAACAGGGTGTAGTGACATTAAGTGGTTTTGTTATGTCACAGGATCAGGCTGAGAAAGCGGTTGCTCTGGTGCAAAAAGTTGAAGGCGTAAAATCGGTCAGTGACAAACTGCACGTTAAAGATCATAAAGAAGGTACGCTGAAAGGTTATGCAGGCGATGCTGCAACCACCAGCGAACTTAAAGCCAAACTGTTAGCGGATGACATTGTACCTTCACGTAATGTGAAGGTGGAAACCACTGATGGTGTGGTGCAGCTGTCAGGAGAAGTAGCGAATCAGGCACAGTCCGATCGTGCTGAGAAGATCGCTAAAGCCATTGAAGGCGTAAAAAGCGTGAAGAACGACCTTAAGGTAAAATCTTAACGCACCGGGATAGTATCAGCTGATGCTGTCCTGTATTACAACAGTGAAGTGAAGAATAAGCAGTTCGATTTTCTACTATGGTAAAGGAGAGGCTTATGTTTCGTTGGGGTATTATCTTTCTGGTTATCGCGCTGATCGCTGCAGCATTAGGTTTTGGCGGTCTGGCAGGCACGGCAGCATGGGCAGCTAAAATTGTCTTTATTGTCGGTATTATTCTGTTTCTGGTCAGCCTATTTACCGGACGCAAACGACTCTGACCTGCAGCATTAACCCGCTAATCGTGTAAAGCGGAGGCCAGTCATGTGCGGCACAGGATTGCCGTAGAAACTGCCAATGCAGTTGGTCAGGAAATGACAATGACTGGTTCTCCGGGATGCCGCCTGGCTTCCCTCAGAGTATGGTAATTTTACTGAGGTTACTCCATTGGGCATACGCATTCCGGTGTCGGTTGGCACCATCGAACCTCTGGCTCTTCAGCCATTTAAATCGCAGAAAATTGCGCTGGTATGTGAAGGCGGCGGACAGCGCGGTATCTTTACCGCAGGCGTGCTGGATGAGTTTCAGCATGCGGGCTTTAACCCATTTCATCTGATGCTGGGTACCTCTGCAGGCGCACAAAACCTCTCTGCCTTTGTCTGTGCTCAGCCCGGCTACGCGCGACGCGTTATCACCCGTTATACCACCAGCAAACAGTTCTTTGATCCACTGCGCTTTGTGCGCGGCGGACATCTGATCGACCTTGACTGGCTGATTGATGTTACCCGTAGTGAGTTTCCGCTGGCGCTGGACAGCGCACAGAAGTTATTCGCTGCGGGTAGCGAATTCTATATGTGTGCCTGTCGTAGCGATGATTATCAGGCGCACTATTTCACACCGACTGAGCTTACCTGGCACGATATTATCAAAGCCTCCAGCGCTATTCCGGGCTTTTATCGTAGTGGTGTGCTGATGGACGGTATCAGCTATCTCGATGGGGGTATCAGCGATGCGATCCCGGTGCGCGAAGCGGCACGACGCGGCGCAGATACTATTGTGGTTATCCGCACTACCCCTTCGCAGACGTTCTATACGCCCAAATGGTTTAAACGTATGGAACGCTGGCTGAGCGACAGTGCGCTACAGCCCATGATTAATATTCTGCATCACCACGAAGCCAGTTATCATGCGATCCAGCAATTTATCGAACAGCCGCCTGATAATCTGCGCATTATTGAAATTTGCCCGCCGCGGCCCCTGGCCAGTATGGCGCTGGGCAGTCGTATCGCGTCGCTGAATCAGGATTATCACCTGGGGCGTCGCAGCGGCCGCTACTTTCTGGCCACGCTGGGGCAGTGGTTAAGTGATGCCGGGCCAGCCTCCCGGCCGCTGACGGTTTCACCACCAGCGGCTGTGGCAAATGCACCAGATACCCGTCAGCTTAATACGCCACCGCTGGCAGGCAATGACGCAGCCTATGATGAGAGCTCGCTGGCATGAAGTTTATCGATACCCATTGCCATTTCGATTTTCCACCTTTTGTGGATGATATCTCTGCCAGCCTTGCGCGCGCGGCTGCCTCAGGCGTCGAGCGCATTATTATCCCCTCGGTGGATGCCAGCCGGTTTGCTGGCGTGACACAACTGGCGCAGCAGCACAAGGCTCTTTATGCCGCACTGGGATTACACCCAATATATATTGCGCAGCATCAGGATGATCATCTTGATCTGCTGACACAACATCTGCAGCAGGCTGATAGCAAGCGTGTTGCGATCGGTGAGATCGGACTGGATCTCTATATGGACGATCCGGATTATACCAGGCAGACGTGGCTGCTCTGCGCGCAGTTTGCCCTGGCTAAACGCTTTGATTTGCCAGTGATCCTGCACTCACGGCGCACACACGATCAGCTGGCAATGTTGCTGCGGCGCTATGATCTGCCGTGCCGCGGTGTGGTACATGGCTTTGCCGGCAGTCAGCAGCAGGCTGAGCGCTTTATTCAGCTTGGCTATGCGATAGGCGTAGGAGGTACGATAACCTATGCGCGTGCCAGTAAGACCCGACAGACCATCGCCAGTCTGCCGCTGGAGGCGTTACTGCTGGAAACAGATGCCCCTGATATGCCATTGCAGGGATTTCAGGGCCAGCCCAATCGTCCTGAGCGGGCGCGCAATGTGTTTGAGACACTCTGTACGCTACGCACGGAACCCGCCGACGTCATTGCCAATGCGCTGTGGCAAAACAGCCTGCGTGTTTTTGCTTTTTCCCGTTAAGCAACCCATCTCAGATTAAGTCATATCCTTTAACGCCGTTTTTTGTGATAATAATGACATTCGCAGAACCCCTGGCATTACAGCTTTTGCGGCTTATAAAAGTGATCTTTATCATGCCATCTATGTATGTCAGGCATTGAAAATCTTTTTTATGTGATCTGAATAGCAATGAGCCGCCGCTGTGTTTGTTAGAATAATCACATTATCCGGTGGCTTCGCTGCTGGTTTAACATCTGGAGCATATCATGACCGATCTCAACACCGCTGCCCGGCGCGCACTGCAACTGATGGATCTGACTACCCTGAATGACGATGACACTGATGAAAAAGTCATTGCTCTCTGTCATCAGGCTAAATCGCCAGCGGGTAACACTGCGGCTATTTGCATCTATCCGCGCTTTATTCCGGTCGCACGTAAAACGTTGCGTGAGCAGAACACGCCAGAGGTGCGGATTGCTACCGTAACCAATTTCCCGCACGGTAACGATGATGTGGAGATTGCGCTGGCAGAAACGCGTGCAGCCATCGCTTATGGCGCTGATGAAGTAGACGTGGTATTTCCCTATCGTGCACTGATGGCAGGTAATCGCGATATCGGTTTTACGCTGGTTAAAGCCTGCAAAGAAGCCTGTGCAGAAGCGGGTGTACTGCTGAAAGTGATTATTGAAACCGGCGAACTGAAAGAGGAAGCGCTGATCCGTGCTGCTTCAGAGATCGCTATTGATGCTGGCGCGGATTTTATTAAAACCTCAACCGGCAAAGTGGCGGTGAATGCCACACCAGAGGTTGCAGCCATTATGCTGCAGGTTATTCGTGATAAAGGCGTACAGCAGCAGGTGGGCTTTAAGCCTGCTGGTGGCGTACGTACTGCAGAAGATGCCGCGCTTTACCTGAAGCTGGCCGATGATACGCTGGGCGAGGGCTGGGCTGATGCCCGCCATTTCCGCTTCGGTGCCTCCAGTCTGCTGGCAAGCCTGCTGAATACGCTGGGCCATACGACCAGCGGCAGCAAATCGGGCTATTAAGTTATCCCTTCACCCTAAGGGACGCCTGACTGCGTCCCTGATTGCATACCACCGCTATCTCTACTTCGCATCCGGGAGGCAACCTTGTTCCTGCCACAGGAAATTATTCGTAAAAAACGTGACGGTCAGCCGCTGAGCGAGGCGGAGATCCGCTTCTTTATCAACGGCGTGCGCGACGAGACAGTTTCAGAAGGACAGATCGCCGCGCTGGCGATGACGATCTATTTTCACGATATGGATCTCGCTGAGCGTGTAGCGCTGACCATGGCCATGCGCGACTCCGGTACGGTGCTTAACTGGCAGTCACTGCAGCTCAATGGCCCGGTGGTGGACAAGCACTCCACGGGTGGCGTTGGCGATGTCACCTCGCTGATGTTAGGCCCGATGGTTGCAGCCTGTGGCGGCTATGTACCGATGATCTCCGGACGCGGCCTGGGACATACCGGTGGCACGCTGGATAAGCTGGAGTCGATTCCGGGTTTTAATATCTATCCTGGCGACAGTGAGTTTCGCAATATCATCCGGCAGGTTGGCGTAGCCATTATCGGTCAGACCAGTTCACTGGCACCCGCTGATAAGCGCTTCTATGCCACGCGCGATATTACCGCCACGGTGGATTCTATTCCGCTGATCACAGCGTCAATCCTGGCAAAAAAATTAGCTGAAGGTCTGGACGCTTTAGTGATGGATGTCAAAGTGGGATCGGGTGCATTTATGCCAACCTTTGCCGCGTCTGAACAGCTGGCCCAGGCGATAGTTGGCGTAGCAAATGGTGCCGGCTGCAGAACGACCGCGCTGCTGACCGACATGAATCAGGTGCTGGCCTCAACAGCGGGTAATGCGCTGGAAGTGCGTGAGGCGGTGCAATTTCTCACTGGTAAATTGCGTAATCCACGCCTGCTGGAGGTCACTATGGCGCTCTGTTCAGAGATGCTGGTATCTGGCAGGCTGGCAGCAGATGAAGATGAGGCGCGGCAAAAACTGCAGCGGGTACTGGATAATGGCAAAGCTGCAGAGGTGTTTGGCCGTATGGTAGCGGCGCAGAATGGCCCCGCAGATTTTATCGAACGCATGGAGCACTATCTGCCCGCAGCTGCTGTTAGTCGCCCGGTTTATGCTGCTGAGAACGGTATTGTCAGCGCGATGGATACGCGGGCGCTGGGCATGGCCGTGGTCTCGCTGGGAGGCGGGCGTCAACGCGCCAGCGACGCTATCGACTACAGCGTTGGCCTGAGTGAGATGATTACGCTGGGAAGTCGCGCCGATGCGCAGCAGCCGCTGGCTGTGATCCATGCGGCATCAGAAGCAGCATGGCAGCAGGCGGCGCAGGCCGTTCGGGCGGCAGTAACGTTAAGCGATCGTCCGGCAGATCCCACACCCGTGGTCTATCGCCGCATCAGCGCCTGATTGCGTGACTTACTTCGTGCCAGACAACAGGCGTTGGAGTATACTGATCTGATCGCTTTTTTTTGACTTGTCAACGCGCCTGGCGCGCAGGAGACTTGCATGAAACGTGCTTTTATTATGGTTCTCGATTCGTTCGGCATCGGCTCCAGTAAAGATGCTGATAAATTTGGTGATGCCGGCTCAGATACGCTGGGTCACATCGCGGAAGCGTGCTTTGAAGGTCGTGCTAATCAGGGACGTCAGGGGCCGCTGCATCTGCCGAATATGACCGCGCTCGGTCTGGGTAAAGCGGCTGAGCTCTCAACCGGACGTTTTCCTCCCGGGCTGGATCCGGAAGCGGAAATCATTGGTGCCTATGCTTATGCCAGCGAACTCTCCTCCGGTAAAGATACGCCTTCAGGTCACTGGGAGATTGCGGGTGTTCCGGTACTGTTTGACTGGGGATATTTCAGCGATAAAGAGAATAGCTTTCCGCAGGCGCTGCTGGACAAACTGGTAGAACGTGCGGATCTGCCCGGCTACCTGGGCAACTGCCACTCTTCCGGCACCGTGATCCTCGACCAGCTGGGCGAAGAGCATATGAAAACCGGCAAGCCTATTTTCTACACCTCCGCTGACTCTGTATTCCAGATCGCCTGCCATGAAGAGACATTTGGTCTGGATCGTCTTTATAAGCTGTGTGAAATTGCCCGTGAAGAGCTGACTGAAGGCGGTTACAACATTGGCCGTGTGATTGCGCGCCCGTTTGTTGGTGATAAAGCTGGCAGCTTTGAGCGTACCGGCAACCGTCACGATCTGGCGGTAGAGCCGCCATCGCCTACCATGCTGAAAAAACTGGTGGATGAGAAGGGCGGTGAAGTGATTTCGGTAGGAAAAATCGCTGATATCTATGCCCATCAGGGCATTACGCAGAAAGTTAAAGCCACGGGCCTGGACGCACTGTTTGACGCCACGATTGAGCAGATGAAAAAAGCGCCTGATAACTCAATTGTGTTCACTAACTTTGTCGACTTCGACTCAACCTGGGGACACCGTCGCGATATCGCCGGTTATGCGGGCGGCCTGGAGCTGTTCGACCGTCGGCTGCCTGAACTGATGGCGCTGGTAAAAGAGGGTGATATTCTGATCCTGACCGCCGACCATGGCTGCGATCCCAGCTGGCAGGGCACTGAACATACACGCGAACATATTCCAGTGCTGATCTACGGCCCGAATGTGAAACCAGGCTCGCTGGGCTATCGCGATACTTTCGCGGACATTGGCCAGACCATCGCCAGCTATTTTGGCCTCTCCAGCATGGACTATGGCAAAAGTATGCTGTAAAACAGCGACCATTTTTTAATAAGGAATAGCAACAATGGCAACCCCTCATATTAATGCAGAAATGGGCGATTTCGCGGACGTGGTACTGATGCCAGGCGATCCGATGCGTGCAAAGCATATCGCTGAAACATTTCTGGACGATGTAGTAGAAGTAAACAATGTACGCGGTATGCTGGGTTTCACCGGTAGTTATAAAGGCCGTAAGATCTCAGTAATGGGACATGGTATGGGGATCCCATCCTGTTCTATCTATACCAAAGAGCTTATCACTGAGTTTGGTGTGAAAAAGATTATCCGCGTTGGCTCATGCGGTGCGGTGCGTGCTGATGTCAAACTGCGCGATGTGGTTATTGGTCTGGGTGCCTGCACTGATTCCAAAGTTAACCGTATGCGTTTTAAAGATCACGATTTCGCGGCTATCGCAGATTTCGATATGGTGCGTCATGCCGTTGATGCGGCTAAAACGCTGGGTATCGACGCACGCGTTGGCAACATCTTCTCTGCTGATCTGTTCTACACCCCCGATCCGCAGATGTTTGATGTTATGGAGAAGTACGGCATTCTTGGCGTAGAGATGGAAGCGGCGGGTATCTACGGCGTGGCTGCTGAGTTTGGTGCCAAAGCGCTGACCATCTGCACGGTGTCTGATCATATCCGCACTCACGAGCAGACCACTGCCGCTGAGCGCCAGACGACCTTCAATGATATGATCAAAATTGCTCTGGAATCTGTGCTGCTGGGTGACTGACTGTTAGCCTGATACCTTAATTATCTGTAGTAGCGCACCGTGGCGTATGCTTTGCAACGTCAGGCAGAGCGCGCTACTACAGCTTTTTCTCCCTCTCTGTCGTAAACATCTGACACACTTTTATTCAGGCTTGTGCATCTTCACGCTGGCTCTGACGCTCACGCTGTTTATCATTAGCGCGATAATAAAGAGACGATACCCTGATGAATTTCCGCAATTTTAGAGCTGAAGAAAAACTTTTTGTCCGCCGTGCGCTGGTGGCATTTACGCTGGTTGTTACCTGTTTCACCATTCTGGGTATTAATCTTTATCGTCTGCAGATCCGGCAACATCGCTATTATCAGACGCGTTCCAACGAAAACGATATCAAAATGATCCCCATTGCGCCGACACGTGGGCTGATCTACGACCGTAATGGCATTCCGCTGGTACGCAATGTGACCTGGTACGATGTACTGATTACCCCTTTTAAAGTCAACGATATGGCGGCCACGCTAAAAGCATTGACACCGCTGCTGGATCTGACGCCAGAAGAGATTGAAGAGTTTCAGCATACGCTCAGACAGAGCAGTCGCTATAAACCTGTAGAGCTAAAAGCGGAACTTACGGATGAGCAGGTCGCGCGCTTCTCGGTAAATCAGTTTCGCTTTACTGGCGTCAGCGTTGATACCTATCAGGATCGTGAATATCCCTACGGTGCAGATCTGGCGCATGTAGTGGGATATGTCTCGAAGATCAATGACAGCGACTATAAGCGTCTGAACGCGGCTGGCAGCGGTGAGAACTACGCTGCGGATCATAATATCGGTAAGCAGGGCATTGAGAAATACTATGAAGCACTGTTGCATGGCAAAACCGGCTATCAGGAAGTGGAAGTTGATAACCATGGGCGCATCGTACGCGTGCTGGAAGAGGTGCCGCCGGTAGCCGGGAAAAATATCTATCTGACGCTGGATCTGCATCTGCAGCAATATGTAGAGCAGCAGCTGGCGGGCCAGCGCGCCGCTGTGCTGATAGAGGACCCACATGATGGCAGCGTGCTGGCTATGGTCTCCAGCCCGAGTTACGATCCCAATCCATTTGTAAAAGGTATCAGCTATAAAGCCTATAAATCACTGCTGCAGAATAAAGATTTGCCGTTGATCAATCGCGTCACGCAGGGTCTCTATCCTCCCGCCTCCACAGTAAAACCCTATATGGCGATGTCAGCTCTGCTGACTCATGTCATCACGCCCACCACCACCTTTTATGGCGCGCCCAGCTGGACACTGCCGGGTACCAGTCGTAAATATCGCGACTGGAAAAAGTCCGGGCACGGTATGCTGGATGTGACCAAAGCGATTGAGGAGTCAGCCGACACCTTCTTCTATCAGGTTGCATTTATGATGGGAATTGATCGCATTCATACCATGCTGAGTCAGTTTGGCTATGGAAAATCCACCGGAATCGATCTCAGTGAAGAGTATAACGGCCTGTTGCCCAGCCGCGAGTGGAAGCAAAAAGTGCATAAACGTACCTGGTATCAGGGCGATACCGTGTCTGTGGGAATCGGGCAGGGCTACTGGATCGCTACGCCGATTCAGATGGTAAAAGCGATGGTTGCACTGATCAATAACGGTAAGGTCATTACGCCGCACCTGCTGGCAAAAGCGCAGCGTGGTAACTGGCAGCAGCCTTATCAGCCGGTAAGACCGCAGCCGCAGATTGGCGATCCCGCTTCACCCTACTGGTCACTGGTACGTCACGCAATGTTTGGTATGGCAAATGCGCCAAACGGTACCGGCTATAAATATTTTCACACCGCGCCTTATGGCATTGCCGCTAAGTCGGGTACGTCGCAGGTCTTTAGCCTGAAACAGAATCAGACCTACAATGCGAAGATGATCCCGATTCGGTTGCGCGATCATATTTTCTACACCGCTTTTGCGCCTTTTAAGGATCCCCGGGTTGCGATTGCGCTGATTCTGGAGAACGGCGGCAATGAAAACGTTACCGCTGCGCCTGTGATGCGTAATATTCTCGATCATATTTTTCTGCCGACTCCTGCGGCAGATCCTCTGCAGATAGCAGGCAAACAGTGAGTCTTTTTTGTGCCCGATATGAGCACAGCAATATATGAGTGTGCTGCTGCTCCGCATAAGGTGCGATATCCGATAACAGATGACTATGCTGCTCTGTATGCGGCGTGGTATCCGGTAATTTGTGACTGCGCTGCTGCTCTCTGCACCTGACGCGAGCTTTTCCGTCGTCAGGCTGTGATGCATGCTGCATCAGCGCGGATGGCAGGTAAGCGACTCTGTTCGCAGGCAGCAACTCTGTTGCTGGTGCCGTAACAGCAATATACTGTCAGCGAAACCTGCAAACCAGAAGTTGTAGTGCCGTTCAGGTTCATATAGCGTGCGGCAGACAGGCAGACAGGCAGACAGGCAGACAGGCAGACAGGCAGACAGGCAGACAGGCAGACAGGCAGACAGGCAGACAGGCAGACAGGCAGACAGGCAGACAGGCAGACAGGCAGACAGGCA
>CAJYKU010000001.1 GCA_913775175.1 uncultured Pantoea sp. | reverse complement strand
CGATGGCGATGGCGATGGCGATGGCGATGGCGATGGCGATGGCGATGGCGATGGCGATGGCGATGGCGATGGCGATGGCGATGGCGATGGCGATGGCGATGGCGATGGCGATGGCGATGGCGATAGTCCTGATACAGACAGAAAGTATCGCTGCTAATTCTGCTGAATAATAGACCTGCAATAGCACCGTTTTGCGGCAGATAGTGGGTGAGAACCGTCCCGACACTCAGTAAGCAGGTATCGCTGGCAGAGCCTGCGCTCTGTTAAGAGCTGACAGTAGCTGAGGTGCTGAGCTGACAGGCAGTAATCGTCGGAGATCAAAAAGGGGCGCATATGTTGTTCATATGCGCCCCTTTCAGGGAGAGTTATCAGCGTCGGGAGAATTGTTAAAACGCTCTGCTGCTGACATGCTCCATTTGCACGCCCGTAAAAAGTGGACTTCTGACCAGCGTGCTTTAATAGATGGTGCCCGAACCCGGAATCGAACCAGGGACACGGGGATTTTCAATCCCCTGCTCTACCGACTGAGCTATTCGGGCAACGGGGCGCATTAAACCGCAATGACCGAAAGTCGTCAACGGGTTTTGCAAAAAAACTGCTATATCCGTGACTGATTGCCTGCTTTTCAGCCATGCCAGCGCGAACCGCTAAGCCAGTGCGCCATTCTGGCGGCAAAGGGCAATGCTAAAGAGATCTTCGGCCAGCCGTTGCGCAGTATCAACATCCTGTACGTTGCGGGTCACCAGCAGTTTACTCAGGCAGCCCTCAAGGATGAGCTCCATCTGATCTGCTACCATAGCCGGATTATCCAGCGCCAGTTCGCTCAGGATCTCATGCGTAAACCGCCATGAGCGACGTTTCTGTTGTTCAGCCAGCTGATGCACCGGCTGATCGGGTAACGGGTAGATGCTACAGGCGGCGATAAACAAACAGCCGGGAAAGCGGCCTCTGCTGACATACTCTTTCAGAACCTCATAGCGCGCCATCAGTTTCTGCGCGGGGCTGCGCGTTCTGTCCTGCTGTACCTGTCCGCGCCAGTTATCAATCTGCTCTCCGTGGTAGTGCAGCGCGTCGTAGAGCAGTGCATCGCTATCGGGCCAGTAATGCCTCAGCTGCTGGCTGCTAAGCCCGGTCTCCTCCGACAGCTGCGTCAGCGAAAGCGTTGCCGACAGTCCGTTTTGCTCAAGCACATTCAGGGTATGCTCCAGAATTTGCTCACGTTGCATATTGCTCTCCTCTGAAATACACCTCTGCTCATTGATGAGCGGCTTAACACCTGCACCAGTGTCGTTTAACGCAGCAGATTCTGCAAATGAGTATGAAAATCTGCCGCGCTCAGGAAGCCGCTGATACGCGATCCAGGGATTTCGTTGCCCTTTGCGTCGAAGAACAGAATAGTCGGAAGTCCCGGAACCTGTAGCTGTTTCAACAACGCATTGTCCTGGGCAGTATTGCCGGTAACATCGGCCTGTAACAGCTGAATATTGCTGAGAGCACTGCGTACCTGCGCATCGCTGAATGTGTACTTCTCAAACTCTTTACAGGCCACACACCAGTCGGCGTAGAGATCCACCATTGTGATGCGTCCCTGCGCCTGCTGTAGTGCCAGATTAAGCTGCTCGCTGTTACTGATGCGCTGGAAGGGCAGATGTGCCACGCTTGCTGCCGGGTTGTCGCCAAATGCCCACTCCTGCAGCGGTTGCGCCACAACCAGCGCGGCCCCCAGCATTGCAATGGGTACAATGCGCCATTTACCTGAGGCTTGCAGACTGAGAATAAATCCCCAGGCAAAGAATGCCACGCCAAGCAGACTCCAGAGACGCAATCCCCAGAGCTCCCCTGTTATGCGCTCCAGTAAAAAAACCGGCAGCGCCAGGATCGCAAAGCCAAAGCCCTCTTTAACTTTTTCCATCCAGGGACCACTTTTCGGCAGCAGACGATTGCCATATAGCGTAACCGCAATCAGTGGCAGCCCCATGCCCAGCGCATAAAGCCAGAGCGTACCGGCACCTGCCCACAGGTTACCGCTTTGGGCGATATAAAGCAGAATGGCACTGAGCGGTGCAGTGGTGCAGGGAGAGCAGATCAATCCCGCCAGTGCGCCCATCATAAATACACCAGGCAGTGAACCCCCGCGCTGCTGATTGCTCCAGAGTGTCAGCCGTGTCTGCAGGCTGGCAGGTAGCTGCAGCGAAAACAGACCAAACATCGACAGTGCCAGCAGAATAAACAGCAGGGAGAGTGTGATCAAAACATAAGGATGCTGTAGTGCTGCCTGGAAGCGCAGGCCAGCGGCGGCAACCACCAGTCCCAGTAGCGTATAAGTCAGAGCCATTCCCTGGACATAGACCAGCGCCAGTGCCAGCAAGCGCCCGGCAGAGTAGCGGCGTGAACCGCCCAGAATAATGCCGGAGATCAGCGGATACATCGGTAACACGCAGGGGGTAAATGCAACGCCTATACCAATCAGCAGCGCCCAGAGCGGTGAGAAGGGGAGTGGCGTGGCAGCGGTGGATACCGGGCTGTCAGCGACAGATACCGGGCTGTCAGCGATAGCAGGAACTGCATCGGCGTGGACAGCGCTGAGAGGAACAGTTCGGCTCTCTGGTGGATAGCAGAAGCCCGCTGCTGCACAACCCTGATAGGTTACCGTGACCGTGGCGCTGGCGTCCGCCTGGCGCAGCACAACCGGAAGCGTCAGATCCTGACGATAAATCTCGCTGTCGCCATAGAACTCATCCTTGTGCTGTTCACCAGCAGGCAGTGACAGTGGCGCAAGTTGTGCATCATGCGGCGTAATTTTAAGCTGCTGACGATAGAGATAGTAGCCAGGCGCTATTTTCCAGCTCAGGATCAGCGTATCTCCCTGCTGAGCGAAATCAAAAGCAAACGCCTGATCAACCGGCACAAAGCGGCTGACAGCTTTTGGTGCAAAGAGATCGGCCTGTGCCGATAAACAGAACAGCAGTGCCATACAGAGCGACAGCAGGCGGAAAACAGATGCAGCCATAACAGATTAATTAACTCCGGTAGTGCAGAAGATGCGAGCATAACATGACCGCATCTGTGCAGGGATTCAGGATACAGCGCTGTCAGAGGATCAAAGTGCCAAACAGAAAGCCAAAGGCGACAGAAAAAGCAATCGCCAGCACGCCCGGAATGATAAACGAGTGATTGAAAACATATTTGCCGATTCGGGTCGAGCCGGTGTCATCCATCTCTACCGCTGCCAGTAGCGTCGGATAAGTGGGCAGCACAAAGAGCGCAGAGACCGCCGCAAAAGAGGCAACAGCGGCCAGCGGTGAAACACCCAGCATCAGCGCAGCTGGCATCAGTGCTTTGGTTGTGGCTGCCTGTGAGTAGAGCAGAGTGGCGGCAAAAAACAGTATCAGTGCCAGCATCCAGGGATAGCGTTGCAGCATATCGCCAGCCAGCAGCTGAATCTCATTCAGATGTGCTTTAACAAAGGTGTCGCCCAGCCACGCTACCCCCATCACACAGATGCAGGCGCTCATGCCCGACTTAAAAGTAGTGGCGCTGAGGATCTCACTGCTGTTGACGCGGCAGGTCAGGCAGATCAGCGTGGCGATAGTCAGCATAAATACAATGATCGCTTCGCTACGCGGTAATACCGGATTGGTGATTAACCCCACGCTATCACTGATAGCGGTAGCGTAGAGCATAACTGCAGCAATACCGAGCAGAAAGAGTAGTACTGCACGACGTGCGCCCGCGCGGGTTTCATATACCTGCTTACCACGTAGTGTGATCTCACCATTAGCGAGCCGCGCCTGATAAACGGCATCATCGTTCAGCTCACTGCCCAGAAAATTGGTGAAGATAGCCGCACAGAAAATGGCCATCATGGTGGCAGGTATTGCCACTCCCAGCAGTGCCAGATAGCTGACACCGCGAGGTTCGAGTATGGAGGCGAAAAACACCACCGCAGCGGAGAGGGGAGAGGCGGTGATGGCAATTTGCGATGCTACCACGGCGATAGAGAGCGGGCGCGATGGCCTGACGCCCTGCTCTTTAGCAACTTCCGCAATCACCGGCAGTGTGGAAAAAGCGGTATGCCCGGTGCCTGCCAGCAGAGTCATGAGATATGTCACCAGCGGGGCCAGAAACGTCACATAGCGCGGATGACGGCGTAGCAGCCGCTCAGCCAGCCCGACCAGATAATCCATGCCCCCGGCGACCTGCATGGCAGCAATTGCGGCAATCACCGCCATAATGATGCCAATAACATCAAACGGGATAGCGCCAGGTTTCATACCGAAAAACAGCGTTAATATCAGTACGCCCAATCCACCCGCAAAGCCGATTCCAATCCCACCCAGCCGTGCGCCAAGCCAGATCGCCAGCAAAACCACTGCTAATTCCACTACTATCACGTTTCTCTCCCAGGCCGCCTGATTGCTCTCTGAATGTTTTAGCCTCCAGAGATAAAAAAAGCACGCCGTATTGTATACAGGCGTGCCCGGGATAACTTGATCAGAAACGAATTACTGTTCGTTTTCGTCGGTATAACGTTTCGCTTTGTAGGTTGGGTGCATCAGGTTCTGGATAGAGAAAATATCATCGAGTTCAGCTTCCGTCAGCAGGCCGCGCTCCAGCACGACGTCGCGTACGCTCTTACCGGTTTCCGCACAGATTTTACCCACAATGTCACCATTATGATGGCCAATGTAGGGGTTAAGATAGGTGACAATACCGATAGAGTTGAACACATAGGCTTCACAAACAGCTTTGTTCGCGGTGATGCCGTTAACGCATTTTTCCAGCAGGTTGTAGCAGGCGTTGGTCAGAATGCTGATCGATTCAAACAGAGCCTGGCCGATCACTGGCTCCATAACGTTGAGCTGTAGCTGACCCGCTTCAGACGCCATTGTCACAGTGGTATCGTTACCGATAACTTTGAAGCAAACCTGATTCACCACTTCTGGCACAACCGGGTTGACTTTAGCTGGCATAATAGAGGATCCCGCCTGCAGCTCTGGCAGATTGATCTCATTCAGACCGGCACGCGGACCGGAAGAGAGCAGTCGCAGGTCGTTACAGATTTTGGACAGTTTGACTGCCAGACGTTTCAGCGCAGAATGCACCATAACGTAAGCGCCGCAGTCTGAGGTCGCTTCAATCAGGTCTTCAGCCGGCACGACTGGCAGATTACTGACCTCGGCCAGTCGCTGCACAGCCAGCTGCTGATAGCCATCCGGCGTATTCAGTCTTGTACCTATGGCTGTTGCGCCGAGGTTCACCTCCAGCAGCAGCTCAGCCGTACGCAGAATACTGCGGGTCTCTTCATTCAGCAGGACGTTAAATGCATGAAACTCCTGACCCAGCGACATTGGAACCGCATCCTGCAGCTGCGTACGTCCCATCTTCAGAATATTTTCAAACTCAACGGCTTTGCGCTGAAATCCTTCGCTTAGCTGGCCGATCGCATCCAGTAATTTCAGGATGGAGGCGTAAACCGCAATACGAAAACCGGTAGGATAGGCGTCGTTGGTGGACTGGCATTTATTAACGTGATCGTTGGGATTCAGATACTGATATTCGCCTTTCTGATGTCCCATCAGCTCCAGACCAATATTCGCCAGCACCTCATTGGTGTTCATATTCACTGAGGTTCCGGCGCCGCCCTGATAGACATCAACCGGAAACTGATCCATACATTTACCATTGTTCAATACTTCATCACATGCCTGGATAATGGTGTTTGCGATGCTACGCGGAATGGTCTGCAGCTCTTTATTGGCCATTGCCGCCGCTTTTTTCACCATTACCATGCCGCGAACGAACTCAGGAATATCACTGATTTTACTGCTACTGATATAGAAATTTTCAATCGCACGCAGAGTATGAACACCATAGTAAGCATCTGCCGGAACTTCACGCATGCCTAACAGGTCTTCTTCGATACGAATGTTGTTCGCCATGATTACCTTCTTATTATTGCTGCTCTGATACCGCCACGCATCCGGCATGGATGGAGAGCGAATAACACGCAGGTGAAGCAATTATATTGTCGTGGAAT